>JBBRTF010000015.1:0-90187 GCA_038244725.1 Burkholderiales bacterium | reverse complement strand
GTTCCAGGCCACCAAGCGCCGAGCCCGTGGCTTTACCCGTCTGTCCACCATCAAGACCGTCATCTTCCTGATCGCCGGCAAGCTCGACTTCCACGCAATCAACCCTCATGCCCCGCAACCCACCTGAAATTCATCAGAGCCACAATTGATCTATCTGAGGGAAGCTTCCCTCGAACTGATTGATCAGAGCTAACTTGCTGCCGGCTACGTAAGTCATTGCAGAACGAAAAAGCCCCGCGTTGGCGGGGCGTGTTGACCTCTAGGACATATGCAAAGCTTCAATCCCAACTAAGCGCCCCACCCGTCTGATACTCAATCACTCTGGTCTCGAAGAAGTTCTTCTCCTTCTTCAGATCGATGAGCTCGCTCATCCAAGGGAACGGGTTTGAGGCTCCGGGATACAACTGCTCTAACCCAATCTGTTGAGCCCGACGGTTGGCGACGAACCGCAAATACTCTTTAAACATCGGCGCATTCAACCCCAGCACGCCGCGAGGCATCGTGTCCTCGGCATACGCGTACTCGAGCTCCACCGCCTTCTGGAATATCTCGGTGATCTCGCGCTTGAACTCCGAAGTCCACAG
Source organism: Burkholderiales bacterium (assembly GCA_038244725.1). Lineage (GTDB taxonomy): Bacteria > Pseudomonadota > Gammaproteobacteria > Burkholderiales > Usitatibacteraceae > Usitatibacter. The sequence continues at coordinate 89,603 of JBBRTF010000015.1, read as the reverse complement.
CGAAGGGTTCTCGTACTTGATCGTGTTCACCAGGTCGATGCCGAAATTGCAGTGCATCGACTCGTCGCGCAGGATGTACTGGTACTGCTCCGCGGCGCCGGTCATCTTGTTCTGGCGGCCGAGCGAGAGAATCTGCACGAAGCCCACGTAGAAGAAGAGCCCTTCCATGATGCAGCTGAAGACGATGAGGCTCTTCAGGAGCGTGGCGTCGGTCTCGGGCGTGCCGGTCTTGAACTGCGGGTCGGTCAAGACGTTGATGAACGGGATGAGGAAGTCGTCCTTGTCGCGGATGCACTTCACCTCTTTGTACGCGGCGAAGATCTCGCTCTCGTCCAGGCCCAGCGATTCGGCGATGTACTGGTAGGCGTGCGTGTGGATCGCCTCCTCGAACGCCTGGCGCAGCAGGTACTGGCGGCATTCCGGAGCGGTGATGTGGCGATAAGTGCCCAGCACGATGTTGTTCGCGGCGAGCGAATCCGCCGTCACGAAGAAGCCGAGGTTCCTCTTCACGATGAGCCGCTCGTCGTCGGTCAGACCATTCGGGTCTTTCCAGAGGGCGATGTCGCGGTTCATGTTCACTTCCTGCGGCATCCAATGATTCGCGCAGCCGGCGATGTACTTCTCCCAGGCCCACTTGTATTTGAACGGCACGAGCTGGTTCACGTCGGTGCGCGCGTTGATGACGCGCTTATCCTCGGCGCGTACGCGCGTGTGCGTCACGGCCCCCGGGGGCGGCGTCTTGGGCGGCGCGGTCTTGGCGGGCTCCTCGGCGGGGCTGGTGCGGCCCGACGGCGTGGAGTGGATGGTCTGCAGCCCCACGGTGGGCACGGCCATGGGGGTGTCGTCTTCGAAGCTAAGCATCTTGAATCGGCTCCTTGGTCTGGCGTTGGTGACGCGCCACTTTTTATGGTTGTTGTTGTTGTTGGTCTTGTGGATCGTTTTCGGAAATACGGCCCTTCAGGCGGCGGCTTTCGCCTCCGTCATGAGGCCTGCGGGCAATGTCTCGCTGCGGGCGGCTCCCGCCTTCCAGTGCAGCGCCTGGAGGTTCTCGGCGCCCGACGCCCCGCCCAGCGCCCGCGAAAGGATGAAATCCAGTTCCCATCCGAACGGCGAGTGGCGGTTGCCGAAATCGGCGTAGCGCACGAGGTTGCCGAGGCTGTCCTTGCGGAATTCCCAGGCGTTGAGCTGCCTTGGGGAGACGGGGCTTGTCCGGGCCCAGGCGGCCCGCTTCAAGTCCTCCAACATGGTCATGTGCACCGGAATACCCATCGCGCACCCCCTTGGTATTTGTTGGTCTCCTCGGGGGCTACTGTGCTACAAAGGGCGGGGCGCGGTCAAGGACTGAAGCACAAGATGTAGCGCCTTTGGCTCTTGACAGGGGTCTATTTTGTGGATTACCTGTGGATAAGCCGGGTATTACCGCGGGACAAAAAACGCCCAAAAAAATAGGCGCCCCCGGATGCCGGGGCGCCTCAAGAGTGTTACCTGGGCGTGGTCGCGCCGAAGTAACCCAAAACGCTTCAGTGAAGGGGCGGATCCTCGAGGAGGGAGGGCAGGTCGATGCCCATTTCCTTGCCGGCCTTCGGGTACAGATCGTCCGCGTACGCGGTCATTCCTGCGGCGGCGACCGCGTCGGTCAGCCAATTCGGTAGTTGCTCCATTTCCTTCGCCTCCGGTTGCGGTCGGGGCCGTTCGCCCTCATTTGGGAATCTATTGAGGCCAAATGTCACTGGAAGCTACGGCCGCAGCAAAACCCTAGTCCTTATGGATTAGTCATCTCGCAGACCAAAACAATTCCCGGAGTGTCTGAAAAATATGACCCCACAGATCACGTACCGCGGCATGCCTCACTCCCCGGCGATGGACGACAGGATCCGGGAGCTCGCCGCCAAGCTCGACGACCTGAATCCGAAGATCACGCGCTGCCACGTCGTGGTGGACGAGATCGACCGCCACAAGGCCAAGGGCAATCTCTTCGAGGTGCGGGTGGACCTGCACGTGCCCGGCAACGAGATCGTCGCGACCCAACATGCGAATGCCGATGCCTATGCGGCCATCAACGAGGCCTTTGGCGTGGTCACGCGCCAGCTGGAGGACGCGATGCGCCGCCAGCGGGGCGACGTGAAGAACCATGGCTCCACCCGCGATGCCGCCGGCGAGGAGGGCGCGTCGTGAAACCCGTTCGAGCCCCTCGCCTGGTCTCGCGCGAGAACCCGCAGGATCAAAACCGCCCCGCCGCCAACGACGCCCCCTACCACGCGTCCGCCAAGCCCCCGGGCCCGGCCTACTGCCCCACGTGCAAGGCCGTGTACGACGCGGGACGCTGGAGCTGGTCGAAGAAGCTCGTGGACGCGTACGAGCACACGTGCCCCGCGTGCCAGCGTATCCACGACAAGTTTCCCGCTGGCTACGTGCTGGTGAAGGGCGCATTCTCCAAGGAGCACCGTGACGAGATCGTGGCTCTCGTCACGACGAAAGAGCGCGACGAGAAGGCCGACCATCCGCTGCAACGGATCATGGCCATCGAGGATGTGCGGGAAGGGTTGGAGATCACCACCACCGACTCCGTCCTCGCTCGCGGCATCGCTGAAGCCCTGCACGAAGCGTACAAGGGGGATCTCAAGCTGCGCTATAGCCGGGACGAGAATTTGCTTCGGGCGACCTGGAAGAGGTAAATAACCGGGGACAGACCTCAATTATCAGCAGACGAGAATTGAGGTCTGTCCCCGGTTATTTACCGCAGGTGGTGGATCTGCTGCCCGAGCATCTCGGGCACCACCAGCACGCGGTCCTTGTCGGTCACGTGGAAGCGGCGGCGGTCCTCTTCGAGGTCGACGCCGATCTTCATGCCCTCGGGGATGCGGCAGTGCTTGTCGATCACGGCGTTCCTCACGATGGCCGAGGGGCCGATCTGCGCGTTGGGCAGGATCACCGAATCCTCGATGACGCTGTGGTCGTAGACGCGCACGTTGGTGAAGAGGATCGAGCGCTTCACCATCGAGCCGCTCACGATGCATCCGCCCGAGACGATGGAGTCGATCGCCATGCCGCGCCGCGTCTCCTCGTCGAAGACGAACTTCGCCGGCGGGATCTGCTCCTGGAATGTCCAGATGGGCCAATTGTTGTCGTAGAGATTCAGCTCCGGCTCCACGTGCGTGAGGTCGAGGTTCGCCGCCCAGTACGCGTCGACGGTGCCCACGTCGCGCCAGTACGGCTCCCCGTTGATCATGTTCACGCAGCTTCGCGAATAGTCGTGCGCGCGGATCACCGCGCCCGACTTCACCAGGTTCGGGATGAGGTCCTTGCCGAAGTCGTGCGACGAATCGCGCCGCTCGGCATCCTCCACCAGCTGCTGGTAGAGGAAGTCCGCGTCGAAGACGTACACGCCCATGCTCGCGAACACGCGATCGGGCCGCCCCGGAACGGTGAACGCCACCGCGGGCTTCTCCTGGAACGCGGTGATGCGCTCGCGCTCGTCGACGCGCACGATGCCGTAGGAGGCGGCATCCTCCACCGGCGCCTGCGCGCACGCGAGCGTCACCTTCGCCTGCGTGGCGAGGTGCTCCTCGATCATCGCGCGGTAGTCCATCTTGTAGACGTGGTCGCCCGCCAGCACGAGGACGAGCTTCGGATTCTGGCGGCGCAGGATGTCGACGTTCTGGTAGACCGCGTCCGCCGTGCCCTGGTACCAGCCGCCGTTGGTGCGCTGCTGCGCCGGCAGCACTTCCACGAATTCGTCGAAGCGCGTGTCGAGGAAATTCCAGCCGCGCTGGATGTGGCGGATGAGGCTGTGCGCCTTGTATTGCGTGCAGATGTCGATGCGGCGGATGCCGGAGTTGAGGCAGTTCGAGAGCGTGAAGTCGATGATGCGGAACTTGCCGCCGAACGCGACCGAGGGCTTGGCGCGCCAGTCGGTGAGCTGCTTCAGGCGCGTGCCGCGCCCGCCCGCGAGAACCATCGCCACAGTATTTCTCGCCGCGTATCCGGAGTACCGGGTCGCGCTGCCGCGCGGGGCCGTGTCGACGCGTGCGCGGATTTTTTCCTCGATGACGGTCATGGCAGCCTCCGCGAGAAACCTGAGGATCTGCAAATGACACCATGCTTTCCCGACGATTTCTGTCGGAGTGCGCCTACATCGCCATCTTCGCGGCGCCGATCAATACGATGCGCTCGTTGGTGACGGCGCGCACGGGTATTTTCATGAGCGTCGCGGAGAACGGGCCCTTCGCGCAGAACGCCTCGCCGAAGCGCGAATCGGCGAGCCGCGTGTGCAGCCGCGCGACGACCCCGCCCGTGAAATACACGCCGCCGCGCGCCATCACCGCAAGTGCGTGATCCCCCGCGACATTTCCCATGCATTCGAAGAAGAGGTCGAGCGCGCTCTGGCAAACGCTATCGCCCGCAGCCGCGTGCTCGGAGATCCACTCGGCGCTCACCGTATCCTCGCGCGCGCCGCGCACGTGAACGCCCTCGCCCTTCACGAAGGAATAAACCCGCGTGAGGCCCACGCCCGAGACGATCTCCTCCGCGTCCACGCGCCCGCTCGCCGCGAAGATCCAGCGCCACAGCTCGAGTTGGCGCGGGGTCTGCGGCGCGAAGCCCACGTGCCCACCCTCGCCCGGCACGACCTGATAGGCGCCCTTGTCGTCCGGCACGAGATACGCAACGCCAAGACCCGTGCCTACGCCCATCACGACGCGCGCCTCGCCGGGCGCGGCCTTGCCCGCCTGAACCGTGGCGAAGTCGCGCGGTCCCAACGAGTCGAGTCCCAGGGCGGCCGCGGCAAGGTCGTTCATCACGCGCACCTTCGGAATGAGGAAGCGGCTCTCGATCACATCGGCGTCCACGGCGATGGGCCGGTTCGTCATCTTCACCTTGTTGCCCTGCAGGGGGCCGGCGACCCCGAAGCCCGCCGCGGTGATGCGCTGGCCCTTCTCGCGCACGCCGTTCCACTCGCCGAGGAATGCGGTGAGCACGGCGGGGAAGCTCTCCGCGTCGGCGGTCGAATAGCGCTTCGCCAGGGCCGGCTGCCATTTGCCGCTGCGCGATTCGCCGACTTCCAGCAGAATCTTGGTCGCACCCACGTCACCAGCCAGAATCAAACTTGCCTCCCTCGAAAAAGAACGGCGCGATACCGCCGACAGTACTCTTCGCAACCCCCGAATGCGCCCCGCTCGTGAAAACCGGCGGACTGGGGGACGTGAGCGCCGCGCTCCCCGCGGCGCTGCACCGCATGGGCATCGACGTGCGCGTGCTGCTGCCGGGCTATTCCGCGGTGAAGGCCGCCGATCCCGAAGCTCCCGCGCTCGCGACCCTCACGCTGCTGGGCCACAAGGTGCGCCTCCTGGGCTCGACGCTTCGCAGCGGCGTGCCGCTCATCGTGGTGGACGCGCCCCACCTCTACGAGCGAAGCGGCGGCCCCTACCAGCAGGCGAGCGGCGCCGATTGGGAAGACAACGCGATGCGCTTCGGCGTTCTCTCGCTCGTGGCCGCGATCCTCGGCACCGATTCGAGCCCGATCCCGTGGCGCGCGCAGGTGGTGCATTGCAACGACTGGCCCACGGCGCTCGCGCCGGCGTTCCTGCGCTTCGCCGAGCCTCGCCATGCGGCCTCGCTCGTCACCATCCACAACCTCGCCTTCCAGGGCGTCTTTCCCTTCCCCGACGTGCAGGGCCTCGGGCTCCCCGCCGAAAGCCTCGGCGGGCTCGAGTTCTACGGCAAGGCGTCCTTCCTCAAGGGCGGGCTCGTCTACGGCGATGCCATCAACGCGGTGAGCCCCACGTACGCGCGCGAGATCCAGGCGCCCGAGCTGGGCTTCGGCATGGACGGCGTGCTGCGCACGCGCGCGAAGGACCTCTCGGGAATACTCAACGGCATCGATACCGCGCTCTGGAATCCCGCGACGGATCCACGGATCGCGAGCCGCTACGACGCGTCGTCCCTCGAGAAGAAGGCCGCGAACAAGCGCGCGCTGAAGGAGCGCCTCGGTCTTCCCGGCCCCGACGACATGCCGCTCCTCGCCATCGTGAGCCGGCTCACGCACCAGAAGGGCATCGACGTCATCGTCGACGCGCTGCCGCAGCTCGCGAGTATCCCCGTGCAGGTGGGCGTGGTGGGCACCGGCGAGGCGGCGCTCGTCGAGCGGCTGCGCGAGGCGCGCGCTCGCCATCCCGAAACGCTCGGCACCTTCATCGGCTTCGACGAGGGCCTCGCGCATCTTCTCGAGGCGGGCGCCGACATGTTCCTCATGCCCTCGCGCTACGAGCCGTGCGGCATGAACCAGATGTACAGCCAGCGCTACGGCACGCCGCCCATCGCGCACGCGACCGGCGGGCTCATCGACACCATCGTCGACGGTCGCCCCGGTGCGATCGAAGGCACGGGCTTTCTCATGGGAGAAGCGACGGTGGCTGCGCTGGTGGAAACCGTGCGGCGCGCGGTCGCGGCGCATCGCGATCCGCCGCGATGGCAGGCGCTGCAGCAACGCGGCATGGCGCGCGAGTTCGGCTGGGATTCAGCCGCGCGCCAATACGCCGCGCTCTACGCGCGCCTCATATCCACTTCATGAGGCCGAGCTCGAAGGGATGCGAGAGCTCGGGGTGATAGGGATAGGCGCGCACGCGGTACTCGAGCTTGCCGCAGAGCTCCGGGGCCAGGTCCAGGACGTAGCGATGCCTGCCGTGCTCGTCGGCGCCATCGGGCCGGAACACATGGTGGTCGGCCGGATGCGTGGGCGCGAGGTCGCGTAGCGCCGGGGCGAGCATCAGCTCCACCTTGATGTCCTCGGGCACCAGCCGATCGATGTTCACGCTCACCGAGAAGCGCACCTGGTCGCCGAAGGCGATGTGCTGCTGCGGCCTGGCGAGTGGGCCGAACGAGACGCGCGGCCACGCCGCTCTCACCTTGCGCTTCCATTCCGCGAGGTCGCGCGCCGTCTTGTAGTTCCTGTCGATGAGCTGCTTGCCGCGCCGCGACGCGGGCACGTAGAAGCGCGTGAGGTACTCGCCCACCATGCGGTGGCTGTTGAAGCGCGGCAGGAGCGTCATGATCGAGCGCTTGGCCATGCGGATCCACTCCGGCGAGAAGCCCATGGCGCCGTGGTCGTAGTAGAGCGGAATCACGCGGTCCTGGAGGAGCTCGTAGAGCGAGCGGCTTTCCTCGATGTCGCGACGCCCGTCGTCGAGCACCTCGGAGGCGGGCTTGATGGCCCAGCCGTTCTGGCCGTCGTAGCCCTCGCCCCACCAGCCGTCGAGCACCGAGAGGTTGATGACGCCGTTGAAGCCCGCCTTCATTCCCGAGGTGCCGGAGGCTTCCATGGGGAAGATCGGGTTGTTCAGCCACACGTCCACGCCGGAGACGAGGCGGCGCGCGAGGCGCAGGTCGTAGCCCTCGACGAAGAGCACGTGGCCCTCGAACTCGCGCATCGACATCACTTCGTAGACGCGCTGGATCATCTCCTTGCCGGGCTCGTCGGCGGGATGCGCCTTGCCGGCGAAGATGAAGAGCACGGGGCGTCCCGCGCTCGCGACGATCTCCTTCAGCCAATCGAGCTGGTCGAAGAGGAGGGTCGCGCGCTTGTAGGTGGCGAAGCGGCGCGCGAAGCCGATGGTGAGCACGTTCGGATTGGCGGGGTCCGCGAGGCGCAGGAGGCGATCGACGTGCGCCTCGCTGCCGTGGTTGCGGAAGGATTGCGTGCGCACGCGCTGGCGAACGAGCGTCAGCATGCGCGACTTCAGGTGCTGGCGGATGCTCCAGAAGAGATGGTCCGGCATCTCCATGATGCCCTCGAGCGCCTTCGGATCGTCCAGGCGCCGGTGCCAGCCGCTGCCGATGAAGCGGTCGAACGCCTCGGCCCATTCGGGCGCGAGGAAGCTGGGCATGTGCACGCCGTTGGTCACGTAGAGGACGGGGTTCTCCTGCTCGGGCACCTCGGGCCAGAGGTCGACGAGGATGAGCGCCGACACGTCGCCGTGGATGCGCGAGACGCCGTTCTGGAAGCGCGAGCCGCGCGCCGCGAGCGCCGTCATGTTGAAGTCCGCGCTCTTCTCGCTGCGCCCGAGGGCGAGGAGCTCCTCGGTGGTGATGCCGAGCTCGCGGCAGTAGCGCGTGAAGTAGTTCGCCATCGTCTCGGCGGAGAAGTGGTCGTGGCCCGCGGCCACCGCGGTGTGCGTCGTGAAGATGGTGCTCGCCGCGACCGCCTCCAGCGCCGAGGGAAGGTCCAGGCCCTGGCGCATCGCCACACGCATGCGCTCGAGGATGAGGAAGGCCGCGTGGCCCTCGTTGATGTGCCACGCGGTGGGCTTGATGCCGAGCGCGGCGAGCGCGCGCGCGCCGCCCATGCCGAGCACGATCTCCTGCTGGATGCGCGTGTTGCGATCGCCGCCGTAGAGGCGGTGCGCGGTGGCGCGGTCCTCGGGCTTGTTCGCCTCGAGGTCGGTATCGAGGAGGTAGAGGCTCACGCGGCCGATCTGCGCGTGCCACACGCGCGTGTGCACGTCGTGGTCGCCGAATTCGACGCTCACCTCGAGGTGCTTGCCGTCCTTCATCACCGCGGTGATGGGAAGGTCCGCGAAATCGTTGTCGGCGTAGGTGGCATGCTGCCAGCCCTCGCCGTCGATCGCTTGCTGGAAGTAGCCCTGGCGGTAGAGGAGCCCCACCGCGACGAAGGGCAGCGCGAGGTCGCTCGCCGTCTTGGTGTGGTCGCCGGCGAGGATGCCCAGGCCCCCCGAATAGATCGGCAGGCTCTCGTGGAATCCGAACTCCGCGCAGAAGTAGGCGACGAGCTCGCCCTCCTTCAACGGCTGCTGGCCGTTGGCGCCCGGCGGGCGCGAGTGATACGCGTCGAACGCCGCGAGCGTGCGCTGGTAGTCGTGCAGGAACGCCGGATCCAGCGCCGCCTCCTCGAGGCGCCATTGGCCCACGCTCTTCAGGAACGCCTTGGGGTTCTGGCCGACCGCGTCCCAGAGGGCGTTGTCCAGGCGCGCGAAGAGCGAGCGCGTCGGGCGGTCCCAGCTGAACCAGAGGTTGTTGGCGAGGTCAGCGAGGCGCGCGAGCTGCGGCGGCAGGCGCGGGGTGACTTCGAGGGGGAATGCGGTTCCGGGGCGCTGCTCCATGTCTTCTTATGCCGGTCCGGCCGGAAAGATCTGTGACGCGCAAGGGTAACCGAAGTTCTTCCGCCGCGGCGCGCGCGAATCTCCAGCGGGTCTGTGAAAAAAAGGGAGGCGATCGCTCGCCTCCCCGCATCCCTGATCACCTTCTCCCAAAGCCCTCCCCGACGATGGAGAGGGACAAACTCTTACTGGCAAGCCTCGCAGTCGGGGTTGTCGATGGAGCAGAACTTCGCCTCTTCGAGGGCAACCTCCGCCGCGGCCGCACCCATCGCGCCCGCGCCGCCGCTTGCGGACACGGCATTCAGCTCGCCGCCCTTGCCGGTGGACTTCTCCGCCGACGTCGCGGCCAGGGTGCGCAGATAGTACGTTGTTTTCAGCCCGCGAAGCCAGGCGAGCTTGTAGGTCTCGTCGAGCTTCTTGCCGGAGGCGCCCGCCATGTAGATGTTGAGCGACTGCGCCTGGTCGATCCACTTCTGCCGGCGCGCGCCCGCTTCGACGAGCCAGCGCGCGTCCACCTCGAAGGCAGTCGCGTAGAGGTTGCGCACGTCCTGCGGCACGCGGTCGATCTTGCCGATGGAGCCGTCGAAGTGCTTGAGGTCGTTCACCATCACCGCGTCCCACAGGCCCATCTTCTTGAGGTCGCGCACCATGCTCTCGTTCACCACGGTGAACTCACCCGAGAGGTTCGACTTCACGAAGAGGTTCTGGTAGTTCGGCTCGATGGAGGCCGACACGCCGATGATGTTGGAGATGGTCGCGGTGGGGGCGATCGCCACGCAGTTGGAGTTGCGCATGCCGTGCTCCTTGATGCGCGCGCGCAGCTTGTTCCAATCCATCGACTCCGACATGTCCACTTCCACGTAGCCGCCGCGCTCGTCCAGCAGGAGCTTCAGCGAATCGAGCGGAAGAATGCCCCTGTCCCAGAGCGACCCGGGGAAGCTCGAGTAGCGGCCGCGCTCCTTGGCGAGCTCGGTGGAGGCCCAGTACGCGTAGTAGCACACCGCTTCCATCGACTTGTCGGCGAATTCCACCGCGGCATCGCTCGCGTACGGGATGCGCAGCTCGTGCAGCGAATCCTGGAAGCCCATGATGCCGAGCCCCACCGGGCGGTGGCGCATGTTGGAGTCGCGCGCCTTCTTCACCGCGTAGTAGTTGATGTCGATCACGTTGTCGAGCATGCGCATCGCCGTGTTGATGGTGCGCTTCAGCTTGTCGTGGTCGAGCCTGCCGCTCTTCACGTGGGCGAGGAGGTTCACGCTGCCGAGGTTGCAAACAGCGATCTCTTCGCTGTTTGTATTCAAGGTAATCTCAGTGCATAAGTTTGACGAGTGCACCACGCCGATGTGGCTCTGCGGGCTCCTCACGTTAGAGGCGTCCTTGAACGTGATCCACGGATGCCCGGTCTCGAAGAGCATCGTGAGCATCTTGCGCCACAGGCTCTGCGCCGCGACCTTCTTGTGCAGCTTGATCTCGCCGCGCGCGGCCTTCTTCTCGTAGATCGTATAGGCCTCCTCGAACGCCTTGCCGCACATGTCGTGCAGGTCCGGCACGTCCGAGGGCGAGAAGAGCGTCCACTCGCCGCCTTCCATGACGCGCTTCATGAAGAGATCCGGAATCCAGTTCGCGGTGTTCATGTCGTGCGTGCGGCGCCGGTCGTCGCCGGTGTTCTTGCGCAGCTCAAGGAACTCCTCGATGTCGAGGTGCCAGGTCTCGAGGTAGCAGCACACCGCGCCCTTCCTTTTTCCACCCTGATTCACTGCTACAGCGGTATCCGACACAACTTTCAGGAAGGGCACCACACCTTGCGATTTCCCGTTGGTCCCCTTGATGTACGAGCCCAGCGCGCGCACCGGCGTCCAGTCGTTTCCGAGCCCGCCCGCGAATTTCGAAAGGAGCGCGTTCTCCTTGATCGCCTCATAGATCCCGTCGAGGTCGTCGGCCACCGTCGTGAGGTAGCACGACGAGAGTTGCGAGCGCTGCGTGCCGGCATTGAAGAGGGTCGGCGTCGACGACATGAAGTCGAATGTCGAGAGCACGTTGTAGAACTCGATCGCGCGATCCTCGCGGTTGATCTCCTGCAGCGCGAGGCCCATCGCCACGCGCATGAAGAACGCCTGCGGCAGCTCGATGCGCTTCTCGTTGATGTGCAGGAAGTAGCGGTCGTAGAGCGTCTGCAGGCCGAGGTAGTTGAACTGCAGGTCGCGCTCGGGCTTCAACGCGGCGCCCAGGCGCTTCAGGTCGAAGGAGGCGAGGCGCTCGTCGAGGAGCTGGGCCTTCACGCCCTGGCTGATGAAGGTCGGGAAGTATTCCGCGTAGCGCGTCGACATCTCCGCTTGCAGCACCTCTTCGCCCAGCACTTCGCGGCGGATGGTGTGCAGCAGCAGGCGCGCGGTGACGTACGTGTAGTCGGGATCCTGCTCGATCAGCATGCGCGCGGCGAGGATCGCGCACTTGTGCACCTCTTCCAGCGGCACGCCGTCGTAGAGGTCGCGCAGCGTCGCGTCCATGATCTTCTTCGGCTCGACGTCGGCGCCCAGGTGCTCGCAGGCCGAGGTGATGAGGACCTCGAGCTTCGCGGTGTCGAGCGGCTCCTTGGCGCCGCCCACCATCACGTGGATGCGCGGCGCGCGCGATTCGACCGCTTCCTGCACGCGCTTGGCGCGCTCGCGGGCGCGCTCCTCGCGGTAGAGCACGTACGAGCGCGCGACCTGGTGCTCGCCGGCGCGCATCATCGCGAGCTCCACCTGGTCCTGCACGTCCTCGATGTGGAAGGTGCCCCCGGCCGGATGGCGGCGCATGAGCGACTGCACCACGGCTTCGGTCAATGCATGCACCTTGTCGCGCATGCCGGCGCTGGCGGCGGCCGTGTTGCCCGACACGGCGAGGAAGGCCTTCGTCATCGCCACGGCGATCTTGTCGGGCTCGAAGCCCACCACGGCGCCGTTGCGCCGGATGATCTTGTAATCCGCGTATCTCTCCTGCTGCTGCGTACTGCCTTCCTCCCCGAGGATGGGGGTGGCGAGCGGGGCGGCGGGATGGATATCGGATGCCAAGCGCATGGATCGTCTCCTGAATACTGTTTTAGGGCCCGGGGGTCGGGCGCCGTCGCCCCGGCTTCACGTCCGCGGGTTCTGTGGACCCGCTAAGCGCCGGATTTCGCTCGGATAAGCTCGAGAAAGGCCAGCTTTTTGCACATCTTATTCACAAGCCTTCCACAAGATATAGTGCTGCGCGGAGGGTCTGGCCACAAAGTCTAGTAAAGCCCATGGGGCAAAGCAAGAGACTTTTTGAGGTCTTTTTTTCTTCGCGTATTCAGGCGCTTGGGGAGGGTTCCTGCTGAAGGATTAATCGGTAACCGTTACGTGACAGCAGCCCTCAATCGCTCCCACTGGAACCAGGGTCCCGGGTCGGTCTTGCGGCCGGGCGCGATGTCGCTATGGCCCGCGATGTCGAGCGGCCCGTAACGCTCGAAGAGCCCGCGCGCGAGGCCGATGAGGGTCTCGTACTGCGGCTCGGCGAAAGGCACGTCGTCGGAACCCTCGAGCTCGATGCCGATGGAGAAGTCGTTGCAGCGCTCGCGTCCCTTCCAGCTCGATGCGCCCGCGTGCCACGCGCGCTTGTCGGGATCCACGTACTGGATGAGCTCGCCGTCGCGGCGGATGAGATAGTGCGACGACACCCGCAGCGGCGCGATCTCCTCGAAGTACGGGTGCGCCTTCGGGTCGAGCCGGCCCATGAAGAGATCGTCGATCCACGGCCCGCCATACTCCCCCGGCGGCAACGAGATGTTGTGTATCACCAGGAGCGAGATCTTCTCGCCCTCCGGCCGCTCATCGAAGTGCGGCGACTCACAAATGGTGTCAGGTACCGAGTGGGTGCTCACTCGGTACCTGACACGATATTTTCAGTCGATGCCAAGGCGATCGAGGCGATAGCGCAGGGACCGGAAGGTGATGCCGAGCAGCTTCGCGGCGGCGGTCTTGTTGAAGCGCGTGGCCTCGAGCGCCTTGGTGATGGCCTCGCGCTCGATCTGGTCGAGGAAGTCGTGCAGCGGCAGGCCGCGGGTGCCGAGCGCGCCGTCCAGCGGCGCGACCTTGTCCTTGGCGGTGGCCTGGGTGAGGTAGAGGTCGCCCTCGAGGATCTGGTTGTCGCTGCAAAGGGCGAGCGCGCGCTCGAGGATGTTCTCCAGCTCGCGCACGTTGCCGGGGAAGTCGTAGCGGCGCAGCGCGAGCATCGCCTCATCCGAGATCCTCGGAGGGGGGCTGCCGCTCTGGCGCGCGAGGCGCTCGACCACCTGCTCGACCATGAGCGGGATGTCCTCGGGGATCTCGCGCAGGCTCGGCATCTTCAGCTCGATCACGTTCAGCCGGTAGAAGAGGTCCTGGCGAAACTCTCCCGCGTCCACCTGCTCGGAGAGGTTGCGGTGGGTGGCCGAGATGATGCGCACGTCGATGGGATCCTCGACTGTGTCGCCCACGCGGCGCACCTTCTTCTCCTGGATCACGCGCAGCAGCTTCACCTGCATCGCGAGCGGCAGGTCGCCCACCTCGTCGAGGAAGAGCGTGCCCTTCTCGGCCGCCTTGAGGTAGCCCATCTTGTCGGCGTCGGCGCCGGTGAAGGCGCCCTTCTTGTAGCCGAAGAACTCGCTCTCCATCAGGTTCTCGGGGATCGCGCCGCAGTTCACGGCGACGAAGGGCGCGTCGGCGCGCGCCGAGTCGGAGTGGATGAGGCGTGCCGCCACTTCCTTGCCGCTGCCCGACTCCCCGGTGATGTAGACCGGCGCCTGCGATCGCGCGAGCTTGGAGATCATGTCGCGCGCGCGCGCCATCGGCGCCGATTCGCCGAGGAGGCGCGGCAATCCCGAGGAAGCCGTCTCGCCGGTGGCCACGCGCCGGCTCTGGGCGGGCCTGGGCAACTTGAGCGCGCTCATCACGAGCGGCCTCAGCTGCTCGAGCTTGATGGGCTTGGCGAGGTAGTCGAACGCGCCCGCCTTCAACGCGGCGACCGCGTTCTCGGTCGATCCGTAGGCCGTGATCACCGCCACCGGCGTATTGCCGTAATTCTCGGCGATGTGGCGCAGCACCATGAGGCCGTCGCCGTCGGTCAAGCGCATGTCGGTGAGCGCGAGGTCGTACTGGCGCGTCTTCAGCGCCTCCTGCGCTTCCTTGAACGAAGAGGCCGTGTCGGCATCGACGCCCATGCGCGAGAGGGTGAGCACGAGGAGCTCGCGGATGTCGGCCTCGTCGTCGACGATCAGGACCGCTTTGCGGTTCATCAGGCGCCCTTCAACGTGATGCGAAAGTGTGCGCCGCCCGCGCCCTCGACGTACTCGATGCGCGCTGCGTTGCCTTCGGAGAGCTCGCGGGCGATGTAGAGGCCCAGGCCCGTGCCCTGGGCTTCCGTGGTGAAGAACGGCTCGAAGAGGTGCGCCTGCGTCTCGCGCGTGACCCCGGGGCCGTCGTCGATCACGTCGATGGCGATGCGCCCGGGCGCGGGCGAGGCAGATACCACGATGCGCACCGAGCCCGGCCTGTGGCGGCCGTGCCGCCACGCATTGCGCGCCACGTTCCAGAGCACCTGGTCCAGGTGCTGGCGATCGAACCACAGGCGCTGCGAGGTGCGCACCTGCACGTCGACGCAGCCGTCGGCCACCTTCTCGTTCGCGCAGAATTCCTTGGCGAAGTTCACGAGGTAGACCGAGGCGTCGATCGCCTCGGGCTGCGCGCGGTCGCGCCGGTTGAGGTAGAGGACCTCCTGCACGATGCGATCCAGGCGCGTCACGTTGCCGCGGATGATCTCGATCAAGCGCATCTCGGCGTCGTTGAGGCCCCGGTCTTCCTCGAGGAGCTCGGCGGCGTGCCCGATGGACGAGAGCGGATTCCGGATCTCGTGCGCGATGGAGGCGGTGAGGCGCCCGAGCGCCACGAGCTTCATCTGCTGCGCCTGCTGGCGCATGCGGCCCACGTCCTCGACGAACACCACCGTGGGCGCCGGGTCGCCCGCGCCGATGGGCACGAAGTGCACCTGCAGCTCGCCCGCGACGCGCGGGGTGCGCAGCTGCATGAAGGTGGTCTCGGAGCCCCTGCGCCACGCCTCGAGGAGCCCGGCGATCTCGGGCGCGTACTCGGAGATCGCCGGCCAGCGCCCGGCGGGCAGCGGGCCGAGGAGCTGTGTCGCGCGCGGGTTGTTCTGGCGGATGCGCCCGTTGCCGTCGACCACGAGGATGCCGTCCTGCATGTCGCGGATCACGAGCTCGTTGATCTGCGAGAGGTTGGCGAGGTCGATCTTGCGCTCCTCGGCGATCTCCTGGCTGGTGCGCGCGTAGCGGGCGAGCGCGGAGGCGAGCCCGGCGGTCGCGAAGAAGGCGGCGCTGGTGATGCCGGTCTGCACGAAGTCCTGCAGCTGCGCGTCGTAGCGCCACACCTGGAACGTCTGCTCCAGCAGGATCGCGAGCGCCGCGATGGCCGCGTGGAAGAAGGCGAGCCGGCCGCGCGTGATGAGCCCGGCGGCCGCGAGCGACACGAGAAGGATCACGCCCAGGCCGCTCCTCACTCCGCCGCTCGCGTACATGAGCATCACGATCGCCACCACGTCGACGATGATTCCCGCGGTCACCTGCAGCGTGAGGCTGGGCTCGCGAAGCCGCGCGGGCACGAGGAGGATCAGCGAGGCGATCGTGTACGACACCACCGTCGGCACCACCGCCGAGGGCGTGACGATGCCGAGGTTGAAGAAGCGGTTGAGGAAGACGAACGCGCCGCCCACCAGGATCGCGAGCACCACGCGGTAGGCGCAGAGGACCCAGAGCGTTCGCCAGGTGGTGTCGTCGGCCTCGACGATGAGAGGCGAGCGCAGTGCGCGCGTGGCTTCGGCCAGGTTGTCGGCCATGGAGCTCATGGACCCTTGCAGCGCGGATTGTCCTGGCAATAGAACGTGCCGTCGGCGGTGCGTGCGTCGCTGCGCGGCAGGTTCACGCCGCAGCGCGCGCAGGTCACCATGTTCTCGCCCTCGATGCTCTTGGCGGGCGCGTCGGGCTTCGCGGTGTTCACCCGGAAGAAGCCGCGGAACGCGAGGTAGACCAGGAAACCGATGATGATCAGCAGCAGGATGCGTCCCAAGTTCTTATCCCTTTGATTTCGGGGAAGAGTTTACGGCAAAAGCACTTCGACTTCGAACCTCGCGCCGCCCTGGGCGCCGAGCGCGCGCGCAACGACGCGCCCGCCGTGGAATTCCGCGACAAGGCGCACGATGTAGAGTCCCAGACCCAGGTGGCCGCCTTTGCGCGCCGGATCGGGCGCGCGCACCGAGACCATCGAGTCGAAGAGCCGCGCGAGCGTCCCCGGCGGCAAGGGTGGCCCGTCGTTCTCCACCGCGAGCAAGGCGCGCCTGCCCTGGGCGGCAAGCGAGATGCGAATCGCGCTATCCGGCGGCGCGAAATCGTCGGCGTTCTCCACCAGCTTGTCGAGGAGCTGCGCGAACGCGTCGGGCACGCCCTCGCACGGCGTCGACGACGCGGGGCCCGCGTATTCGAAGCGGCGACCCGGATACGCGGCGCGATAGCCTTCGACGCAGCCGGCCACGAGCGCGGCGAGGTCGAAGCGCTCGCGCTCGGCCGATTCCAGCAGGCGCTCCAGGCGCGTGGCTTCGGACAGGCGCGAGATGAGCCGCGCGAGCCGCTCGACGCCCTCCCCGGCGCGCTCGACGTAGACGCGCGCCTGCGGCGCGAGCGATTGCGCCTTCAGGTTGTCCAGCGACGAGCGCACCACCGCGACCGGCGTGCGCAGCTCGTGCGACAAGCGTCCGGCCATCGCCTCGAGGTAGGCGTTGTAGTCGCGCAGCCGCTCGAGGACTTGCGCCGTGGTGCGCGCGAGGTCGCCGATCTCGTCGCGCGCCTCGGTATGCGTGATGCCGCCGCGCACGCGGCCCTGCGCGTCGATCGCCGCCTCGGCCTCGGCGTGCAGGCGGCGGATGCGCGTCGTGAGGCGCGTGGCGAAGAGGAGCAGGATCGCGAGCGCCGCGGCGACCACCGCGAGCGTCACCACGAGCAGGTTCTCGAGCGCCGACTCCTTCAGCAGCTGGATCGAGCCCGTGGTCTCCTCCACCACGACGGCGCCGACGATGTCGTCGCCCACGTAGATCGGCTGCGCGGACGAAAGGATCGCCACGTCCCGGTCGCGCGTGCCGCGCCACTGCGTGCCCGACAGGCCGATGAGGGCGCGGTCGATCTGCGCGCGCATCGGCCGCGACTCGTCGCCCGCGGGGGGCACGGGCGGGGTCGGCACGACGAGCGCGGCCAGCGGCTTCAGCCACCCGGGTTTCCTCGCCTTCACGGCCTCGTCGCGTAGCGCCCCGGACAGGCCGCGCACCCGCGAGCGCGTGTCGACGACCCACACCCGCGACGAGCGCCGTCCCATGATCGCGAGGAAGCGCTCGATCTCCTCCGAGGGCACGTAGGCGTTGCCCAGGCTCGCGACCGCGTTGGGATCGGCCGAGGCGAAGAGGGCGACGATGCGCCGGCGCTCCTCGGCCTGGGCGTCCTCGGGCTCGCCGGGCGCGCCGAAGAGCGCGGGCCGGTCTGAAAGCGCGGAGGCGACCGCGCGCGCCGTGGCGCCGATGGACTGCTCCTGGGCATCGCGCAGGAACGCTTCCATGCGCGAGATGAATTGCGCGGCGAGCCAGGGCAGCGCCAGCAGCACCAGCGCGGCCATCACCAGGCGGAAGCGGATGCCGTGGACGAAGCTCGCGCGCAAGGCGTCCGGCTTCAGAAGGCGACGTGAAACGAGAGGGAGCCGAAGCGCTGCGGGGTCCTCTGCGCGTCGAATTCCTTGGCGTCCTGGGCCACGTCGAGGCTCACGGATCCCCAGCGCGCGAGCCACGCCGCGCCTACGGCGAAGCGCGAGACCGCGCGGCGCGGCTCGAGGTCGGCGCCGAAGGGATCGTAGTTGCGCGAGATGAGCGTGTTGCGCGCGACGCCGCGGATGCTCGCGCCGGCGTAGGCGCTCCAGCGCCCGCCGGCCGCCGTGGGCGCGAAGGGCGGCGTCGGCGCGAAGCGCAGCAGCGCGCTCGCCAGCTCGCGACTGCCCATGCGGATCTCGAAGCCCATGTGCGCGAAGTCCACCTGGTTGCCGAGCGTGGCGCCGGCGTGCAGCTTGAGATGGTCACTCATCGATTGCGTGCGCGCGAAGGCAAGCTGGACGTCGAAGCGGTTGTCGAGCTGACGCGACCAGTCCACGTGCGGCGCGCTGATGAGGTGGTGGATCGCGGTCGTGGCCTGGCGCCCGAGCGCCGCGGGACCACGCACGCCCAGGGCGAGCTCGGCGCTCTGGAAGAAGCCCTCGCCCCAGCGGTGCAGGGTTGCCGACGCGAGGAGCACGCCGGCCGGCGCGCGATCGTCCGTCCCGGGACGCCACCGCTTGGCTTCCGGCGTGTACACGTCCTGCTCGATCGCGAGCTCGAGGCCGTCCTCGACGCGCGCGATGCGCACGCTGCTCGTATACCAGCGGTCGGTTCCGAGAGCCACGTCGTTGTCGATCTTCGTGTACCAGCGCGCCTCTTGCCCGGCGGCGTTACCCGCGCAGAGCGCGAGCAGCGCGGCCGCCGCCGCCTTCATTCGATCCATCGATAGCCCAGTCCGTAGACGGTCTCGATGGCGGCGAACCGGGGATCGACCGCGAGGAACTTCTTGCGGATGCGCTTCACGTGCGAGGTGATGGTGCCGTCGTCGACCACCATCTCGGCGTCGCGCATGAGCTGGTCGCGGTCCTTCACGTGGCCCGGATGCAGCGCGAGCGAGTGGACCATCCAGAACTCGGTGACGGTGAGGGCGACGTTCGCGCCGTTCCAGGCCGCCGTCATTCGCTGCGCGTCGAGGGCGAGCCGGCCGCGGTTGACGACGTCCTCGGCGAGCGACGGCTGCGAGGTGGCGTCGACGCGGCGGAAGAGCGCCGCGATGCGCGCGAGGAGGTGCGGCAGGCTCACGTCCTTGGTGAGGTAGTCGTCGGCGCCCAGGCGAAGGCCGGAGACGATGTCGAAGTCGGAATCGCGCGCCGAGAGGAAGATGATCGGCAGGCGAGCGCTCGCCGCGCGCAGCTCGCGGCACAGGGCGAAGCCGCCGTCGATGTCCGCGCCCAGTCCGATGTCGATGATGGCGAGCTCCGGCAGCCGCGCCGCGAGCGTGCGGCTCGCGCTCGCGCGGTCGCCGAACGCGGCCACCTCGTATCCGGCGCGAGTGAGCGCATCGGCGTAGTTCTGGCGAATGGTGGGGTCGTCCTCGACCAGCGCGATGCGTCTTGCCATATGGACCGGGATTATGACCGCTTCGCGCGGAAAGTCGTACCTGACACCACTTTCTTGCCACATTTGATCGCCGCCCTGCCCTTGGGTCGACAGCGCGCGTCCCGCGCGTGCGCGCGAAATGACGCTGCCCACTCTCACAACGGGCGGAAAAGGGATGAAGACGGATGGAAAAGCGCAAGGTGGCAATCGGGGATTTCCTGCAGCTCGGGGCGAACGCGTTCGCGAGCGGGCTCGTGGCGGCGATCGCGTTGGCGGTGGTGACGCTCCTCCTCGCGAGCGGCGCGCAGGCCGCGACGCTGAACGACGCAAAGACCGGGACGCTCATGCTGCGAACGTCGACGCCGGGCGAGTACGTCGTCGCCCCGAAGGTCGAGACCGAGGTCGCGATCCAGGTGACGGGCATGATCGCCCGCACGCGCCTGTCGCAAGTCTTCCACAACCCCGGCATCGAGTTCGTCGAGGGCGTCTATGTCTTCCCGCTCCCGGAGAGGGCCGCCGTCGACCACCTGTGGCTTCGTATCGGCGAGCGCGTGATCGAGGGCCAGGTGAAGGAGAAAGAGGAAGCCCGCCGCACCTACGAGCGCGCGAAGCAGGAAGGCCGCAAGGCCTCGCTCCTCGAGCAGCAGCGACCCAACCTCTTCACCAACGCCGTCGCGCACATCGGCCCCGGCGAGAACGTGCGCGTCACCATCGAGTACCAGCAGACGCTCGCCTACGAGAATGGCGAATACCGGCTGCGCTTCCCGCTCGCCGTCACGCCGCGCTACGTCCCCGCGGACGCGGCCGACGCGATGCCCGACGTCGCGAAGGCGCTCGAGGCCGACGAGGCCGACGGTCCCATCCAGGATCCGAGCTATGCCGACGATGGTTGCGGCGGCCTCGTGAATCCGGTGGACATCGCGGTGGTGATCGACGCCGGCATGCCCATCGACGACGTCGTGAGCTCCTACCACGAGGCCTACGTGCAGAAGGAATCAGGCCTTCGCACCGCTGTGTACCTCACGCGCGAGCAGGAGGAGGCCGACCGCGACTTCGAGCTCAAGTGGACCGTGGCCCCCGGCCTCGCGCCGCAGGCCGCGCTCTTCACCGAGGACGTCGCGGGCGCGAGCTACGCGCTCATCATGGTGGTGCCTCCCGGGCCCGGCCCCGCGCAGAAAGCCGCGTTCCATCGCGTGCCGCGCGAGACCATCCTCATCGTCGACACCTCGGGCTCCATGGCGGGCGCCTCGATGGAGCAGGCCCGCGCCGCGGTCACGCAGGCGCTCTCCACCCTCACCGAGCGCGATCGCTTCAACGTGCTCGAGTTCAACTCGGTGATGCGCGCGCTCTTCACCGTGGCGCTGCCGGCGACCCCGCAGAACGTGACGACCGCGAAGGCGTGGGTCGCGAAGCTGAGGGCGCAAGGCGGCACCGAGATGGTAGCGCCGCTGCAATTCGCGCTCGACGGCCGCGAGACCCCGGGATACCTGCGCCAGGTGGTCTTCATGACCGACGGCGGCGTCTCCAACGAGGACGAGCTCTTCAGGCTGATCGAGAAGCGCCTGGGCAATTCACGACTCTTCACCGTGGGCATCGGCTCCGCGCCCAACGCCCACTTCATGCGCAACGCGGCGCAGTTCGGGCGCGGCACGTTCACGCAGATCGGCGACGTGCGCGAGGTCGAGGAGAAGATGCGCGCGCTCTTCGCGAAGATCGAGGCGCCGATACTGCAGGACGTCGCCATCCGCTGGGCCGACGGCAGCCCCGTCGAGACATTCCCCGCGCGCGTGCCCGACCTCTATCTCGGCGAGCCCATCATCGTCTCCGCATCGGCCGCGCACTTCGCGCAGGCGATCACCGTGTCCGCGACGCGCGGCAACCAACCCTGGAGCGTGGCGCTCACGCCGTCGCGGCAAGGCGACGCGAACGGCGTGGGCGCCCTCTGGGCCAGGGCGAAGATCACGAGCCTCATGGACGAGGTGACGCGCGGCGCGGACGCCGCAGCGATCCGTCCTCAGGTGGTGAAGGTGGCGTTGGAGCAACACCTGGTGAGCGCGTACACGAGCCTCGTCGCGGTCGACGTGAGCCCCACCGGGCCCGCGGGCAACGTGAAGACTGCGCTCGTGAAAGTCGCCGCGCCGCAATCGTGGACGGGAGAGATCCCGCAGACCGACACCCCCGCGACGCTGCAGCTCCTCCTCGGCCTCATCGCGCTCGCGGCCGCCGGGATCGTCGCCGTGGTCGGACGCACGGCTGCGCCGAGGCGGAGCGCGTGAGGGCGCGCATCGTCGTGGCCTCGGCGCTTCTCGCCGTCGGGCTCTGGCAGGTCGCGGCGGCCGGATGGATCCACGTGAAGGCGAGTGTCGCGCAGCACCTGATCGCGGCTGCGTGGGCCGAGGCGCGCGACGGCGGACCTGCGCGACGCCCGTGGCCGTGGGCCGACATGCGTCCGGTGGCGCGGCTCACGGTGCCCTCGCGCGGCATCGAGCTCTACGTGCTGGATGCGGCGAGCCCTCGCGCGCTCGCCTTCGGCCCCGCGCACGTGAGCGGCACCGCGACGCCCGGGCTGGGCGGCAACTCGGTGATCGTCGCGCACCGCGACACGCACTTCGCCTTCCTGCGCACGCTCGCCGTCGACGAGGAGATCGACGTGGAGACCGCGAGCGGCGCCCCGGCGCGCTACCGCGTGCGCGAAGTCGCCGTGGTGGACAAGGGCGAGACGCGCGTCCTCGAAGACGCGGGCTCGCCGCAGCTCACCCTCATCACCTGCTTTCCGTTCGACGCGGTGCTTCCCGGCACGGCATTGCGATATGTCGTGATCGCCGACCGCGTCGCGTGAAACCTTTCGCGCGCGCGCCGGTCGCATGGGGATGAAACGGACCGCACAGCCCAGCCCCTTCGACATGGCCGCGGACTTCGACGATCCGCTCGAGATGCTGCTCGCGTGCCATCGCCGCATCGAGAAACAACTGGAAACACTGAAGCGCCTTCGCGCGCACATCGAAACGAGCGGCGTCGATGCGCAGGCGAGCGCTGCCGCCCAGGCAGTGCTGCGCTACTTCCTGCGCGCGGCCCCGGACCACCACGCGGACGAGGAGGAGGACCTCTTCCCGCTCCTCGCGCGGCGCATCACGGGCGGGGGCGAGAGCGCGCGCTTCGAGGCGCTGCGCGACGCGCTCGAGCGCGACCATCGCGAGATCGAGTCGCACTGGGCGCGCCTGAAGAGGCCGCTCGAGGACATCGCCGACGGCCTCACGCGCGCGCTTCCGGCGGGCGACGTGCACGCGTTCATCGCCGCATACGCGCGCCACATCCTCGCCGAGGAGGCCGCGCTGCGGGAATTCTTCGACCGCTGGCTGGACGCGAGCGACCGCCGGGCATTGGGGCGTTCGATGAGCGCACGTCGCTCCGGTTGCGCGCCGGCGACGGCGGCATGAGCGCCATCGCGACAGCGACTCCCGAAAGCGCGAACGATGCGCCGGCGACGATCGGCGGCATCTCGTCGATGGCCACGCGCCATGTCCTCGCCGACCTGGCCGGGGCATACGAGTCACGGACAGGCACGGGTGTGTCGATCGAATCAGTGGGCGGCGTGGACGCGGCGCGGCGCATCCACTCGGGCGAGCGGTTCGACTTCGCGGTCCTCGCCGCGGACGCGATCGACGCGCTGCAATCGGCGGGCCGCATCGTGCAGGGCAGCACGATCGGCGTGGCGCGCTCGCGCGTTGCCGTGGCCGTCGCCGCCGGATCTCGCCACCCCGACATCGGCAGCGAGGCCGCCTTGCGCCAGGCGCTGCTCGACGCGCGGCGCATCGGCTACTCGACGGGGCCCAGCGGCGCCTGCCTCGCGCGGCTCCTCGATCGATGGGGAATCGCCGCAGCGCTCGAGCCGCGCATGGTGCAGGCGTCGCCGGGTGTTCCGGTCGGAGCGCTCGTCGCGCGGGGCGAGGTGGAGCTCGGCCTGCAGCAATTGAGCGAGCTCCTGCACGTGCCGGGAATCGAGGTCGTCGGCTCCTTTCCTCCCGGCATCGAAGCGGACACGGTCTTCTCGGGAGCGATCTGCGCCGCCTCGAGGCGGCGCGAAGCCGCTCGCGAGTTCCTCTCGTTCCTCGCGAGCGCGGCGGCGAACGGCGTGAAGCGCCGCCACGGCATGGAGTCCGCGAGCGATCGCGATGGCGCGGACGCGCCGTAGGCCGCGAAACGGCCGCGCGAGGGAAATGAAGCGAGGGAAATGGTCGGGGTGAGAGGATTCGAACCTCCGGCCTCTACGTCCCGAACGTAGCGCTCTACCAGGCTAAGCTACACCCCGAGGCCGAAAAAGGGGACGCGAACGCGGCCCTTTTTCGCTCCATCGATCAGAACTTGCGCTCGATGGAAAAGACGGACAATTGTAGCAGACTGTCGCGGCACGGGGAATGCGGAAGGTCGTCCAGCCGCGCCGCGGCGGTGGTCGCTTCGATGCGTGCCTGCTCGCGCGCGTAGTCGAGCGCTCCCACGCGGTGGATCGCCGCCACCACGGCTTCCAGGTCGGCCTTGCCGCCGTGCTCGATGGCGTGGCGGATCAGCTCGCGCTCGGCCGCGGTGCCCGCGCGCATCGCATGGATGAGGGGCAGCGTGGGCTTGCCTTCGGCGAGGTCGTCGCCCAGGTTCTTGCCGGTCACGTGCAGGTCGCCCGAGTAGTCGAGCACGTCGTCGATGAGCTGGAACGCGGTGCCCAGGTGCATGCCGTATTCGGCGAGCGCGCGCTCGAGCCCGGGGCTCGCGCCGCCGATGATCGCGCCCACCTGCGTCGCGGCTTCGAAGAGCTTGGCGGTCTTGTAGCGGATGACCCGCAGGTATTGCTCTTCGCCGGTGTCGGCATCGTGCACGTTGAGCAACTGCAGCACCTCGCCCTCCGCGATCACGTTGGTCGCGTCGGCGAGCACCTTCATGACCCTGAGGCTCCCCGCGTCCACGATCATCTGGAACGCGCGCGAATAGAGGAAGTCGCCCACCAGCACGCTGGCGGCATTGCCGAATTCCGCGTTGGCGGTCTTGCGCCCGCGCCTCAAGCTCGACTCGTCGACCACGTCGTCGTGCAGCAAGGTCGCCGTGTGGATGAACTCGATCACCGCGGCGAGCTCGTGCTTCGCGCTTCCCTGGACGCCGAATGCGTTGGCGGCAAGCAGCACGAGCGCGGGGCGCAGGCGCTTGCCGCCGCTCGCCACGATGTAATTACCGATGGTGCGTATGAGGACCACGTCGGAGTCGAGGCGCCGGCGGATGACCTCGTCGACCCTGCTGAGGTCTTCCTCGATCGGGGCGCGCACCGCTTCCAGCGAGGGCCCGACGGGTAAGCGATGGGACAAGTCTTTGACCTTACGGGATATTTCGGGTATTATATTGAGTTCCGTCGCCCGACTTCACAATCGGTGCGACGTTTTCACAAACGCAATGGAGTCCACAATGTACGCGGTCATAAAAACCGGCGGCAAGCAGTATCGCGTTGCCCCCGGCGAGAAAATCAAAATAGAACAGATACCGGCAGACGTTGGCGCTCAGATTGTCCTGGATCAAGTGTTGATGGTCTCGGACGGCGACGCCGTGAAGCTCGGTAATCCCCTGGTGTCCGGAGCGAGTGTCTCCGCCACCGTCATCGCCCACGGGCGCGGCACGAAGGTGAAGATCTTCAAGCTGCGTCGCCGCAAGCACTACCAGAAGACCCAGGGCCATCGCCAGAACTACACGGAAATCCGTGTGGACGCGATCGCCTGAGCCCGAGGACACAGAAATGGCACACAAGAAAGCAGGCGGGTCATCCCGCAACGGCCGCGATTCCGAGAGCAAGCGCCTCGGCCTCAAGGTCTACGGTGGCGAAGTCGTGAACGCGGGCTCGATCCTGGTTCGCCAGCGCGGCACGCAGTTCCACCCTGGCATGAACGTCGGCATCGGCAAGGACCACACGCTCTTCGCCACGGCCACGGGCAGGGTCAAGTACGGGAAGCACGGCCCGAAGCAGAAATCGACCGTGACGGTCGAGCCGTCGCAGTCCTGACAGCTCCTTCCGTTCGCGAAAGAGCCCCGTTCAACACGGGGCTTTTTCGTTTCTAGGGACCCCTCATGAAGTTCTTCGACGAAGCGAAGGTCGAGGTCATCGCCGGCAACGGAGGCGACGGCTCGGCCTCGTTCCGCCGTGAGAAGTTCGTGCCGCGCGGCGGACCCGACGGCGGCGACGGCGGGCGCGGCGGCAGCATCTACGCCGAGGCGGACGCCAACCTCAATACCCTCATCGACTTCCGCTACACGCGCATCTTCCGCGCGAAATCCGGCGAGAACGGCCGCGGGCGCGACCAATACGGCAAGGGCGCCGACGACATCGTGCTGCTCGTGCCGGTGGGCACCGTGATCCGCGACGCGGAGACGGGAGCGACGATCGCCGACCTCGCGAAGTCGGGGGAGCGAGCGCTCCTCGCCAAGGGCGGCAAGGGCGGCATCGGCAACCTGCACTTCAAGTCGAGCGTGAACCGCGCGCCGCGCCAGTTCACCCACGGCGAGGAGGGCGAGCGGCGCAAGCTCGAGATGGAGCTGCGCGTGCTCGCCGACGTGGGGCTCCTCGGCATGCCCAACGCCGGCAAGTCCACCTTCATTCGAGCGGTCTCCTCCGCGCGCCCCAAGGTGGCGGACTATCCGTTCACCACGCTGCATCCGAACCTGGGCGTGGTGCGCGTGGGCGAAGCGCGCTCCTTCGTGGTCGCCGACATCCCCGGCCTCATCGAGGGCGCCGCGGAGGGCGCCGGGCTCGGCCACCAGTTCCTGCGCCACCTGCAGCGCACGCACCTCCTCCTGCACCTCGTCGACATCGCGCCCTTCGACGATGCGCTCGATCCCGCGAAGGAAGTGAAGGCGCTCGCCAACGAGCTGAAGAAATACGATCCCGCGCTCGCGAAGAAGCCGCGCTGGCTCGTGATGAACAAGGCCGACCTCGTCGACGCGAAGGAGGCGAAGAAGCGCGCCGCGGCGCTGGTGAAGAAGCTGCGCTGGACCAGGCCCTGGTTCCTCATCTCGGCCATGAAGGGCGACGGCTGCAAGGACGTCACCTTCGCAGTCATGGATTTCCTCGACGCGGAGAAGCACGCCGGGCGCGGCGCCGGGCGCATGAGCGACGAATGAAGACGCCGCTCTCGGGCGCGAAGCGGATCGTCGTGAAGATCGGCTCGAGCCTCATCACCAACGCGGGCGCGGGCCTCGACCGCGAGGCGATCGCGGGCTGGGTCGCACAGATCGCCGGGCTGCGCGCGCGCGGCGTGGAAGTGCTGGTGGTGTCGTCCGGCGCGATCGCCGAGGGCATGAAGCGCCTGGGCTGGACGAAGCGCCCACGCGCGGTGCACGAGCTGCAGGCGGCCGCGGCCGTGGGGCAGATGGGCCTGGTGCAGATGTGGGAGTCGTGCTTCTCCGAGCTGGGGCTGCACACCGCGCAAGTGCTCCTCACCCACGAGGACCTCGGCGACCGCAGGCGCTATCTCAACGCGCGCACGACGCTGAAGAGCCTCGTCGCGCTGGGCGTCGTGCCGATCATCAACGAGAACGACACGGTGGTGGTGGACGAAATCCGCTTCGGCGACAACGACACGCTGGGCGCGCTCGTCACCAACCTCATCGAGGCGGACGCGCTGGTGATCCTCACCGACCAGAAGGGCCTCTACTCGGCCGATCCCCGCAAGTCGCCCGAGGCGCGCCTGGTGGAGCGTGGCCGCGCCGGCGACCCCGCCCTCGAGGCGATGGCGGGCGGCGCGGGCTCGCACCTGGGCAGCGGCGGCATGCTCACGAAGGTACTCGCGGCGCGGCGGGCGGCGCGAAGCGGCGCGCACACGGCGATCGCTTGGGGGGGCGAGCCCGGCGTGCTCTCGAGGCTCTTCGCGGGCGAGGCCGCGGGCACGCTCCTCGTCGCGGAAACGGCGCCGCTCGCGGCGCGCAAGCAATGGCTCGCCGACCACCTCAAGCCGTCGGGGCGCATCACCCTGGACGCGGGCGCCGTGAAAGCAGTGGTCGCCGACGGCAAGAGCCTGCTCGCGATCGGCGCCACCGCGGTCGACGGGCACTTCGAGCGCGGGGAAGTGGTGAGCGTCGCCGCCCCCGACGGCCGCGAGATCGCGCGCGGGCTCGTGAATTACGGCGCGGCCGAAACCGCCCGCATCCTGCGCCGCCCCACGGCCGAAATCGAGGCGATCCTGGGATACGTCGCCGAGCCGGAATTGATCCACCGGGACAACCTGGTAGTCCTCTGAAGAGTGCCGATCTTCGGCAATTGGTGACGATCGCGAGCGTCCCGCGGGGCGCGCGATGAGAAGCGCGGCCGCCTCAAGGCTCGCCAATCCCCGGAAAGTGCGGAATTTTACGTTGACCCCCTGACGCCGCCCGGCTACCGTGTGTGGGGGCACTGCTGTCGCTTCCAGGAAGTCAGAATAAGCATCGAGGGAGATTCGCATGCGCACGCAAGGCCCCGGACGTTCCATTTCCGATTTCCGATACAGCCCGCTGGTGGCCGCGCTTGCCGTGGCGCTTGCGCCGCAGGCTTCGCTCGCGACCACCAAGACGGTCACGTACAACGGCGGCGCCGACAGCTCCGCTCCCACGCCCGCCGGCTCGCTGCGCGAGGCGCTCGAGTACTTCGCCATCCCCTCCAATTGCACCGGCTCGGACCTCATCAACTTCGCGTTCTCCAACGGCCCCTTCGTCGTGAACGTGTCCGAGCCGCTGCCGATCATCACCTGCGGCAAGCTCGTGATCGACGGCACCTCCGGCCCCAACCCGGGAGATCGGGCGATCGTGCAGAGCACCGGCGGTTACCTGGATGGCATGGAGTCGCAGGCGGACCTTCCCGCGACTGTCACGAACCTGCAGGTAACCGGCTTCAGCTACGGCACCGCGCTCTACGGAAACATCGTCGCGACCGGCAATGTCCTCAGCACGAACGACACCGGCTACGACCCGGGCGGCTACTCGTCCCTCTCCGCGACCGGCAACTTCGTCCAGGAAAATTCGACCGGCATCCGCGTGAACTACACGAGCGACATCGTGCTCGACTCGAACCAGGTCACCGGCAATAGCAGCAATGGCATCTACATCAGGTCCTCGAACAACGTCGCCGCGACGCGCAACACGATCTCCGCCAACTACACCGGCGTCTATGTCTCCTATGGCGGCAGCACCGTGAGCGTCGACGGCAACTCCATCGTCAACAACCTGGACGAGAGCTTCGGCAACGCGACCGGGGTCTACCTGTCGGGCTCGTCCGCGGTCGTCAACAACAACCTCATCTCGGGCAACGACTACCCGGTCTACATCGAGGGCGACGCCGGCTCGAAGATCACCAACAACCGCATCGGCACCACCGACGACGGCCTCTCGCCCCAGAGCAACAACCACGGCATCGTCGTTGCATTCAGCTACGGCAGCACGTCGTCGAACACCGAGATCTCGGGCAACGTGATCTCCGCCAACCGCGACTACGGCATCGACCTCAGCGAATTCACCAACGTGAAGATCACCGGCAACCTGATCGGCCTGCGGGGCGACGGCGCGCCGCCCGGAATGGGCAACAGCAGCGGCGGCATCATCGCCTACTGCGGCACCGGCATCCAGATCGCGGGCAACGTGATCTCCTCGAACAGCGGCCCCGGCATCGAGATGGGCGGGGTCGCGGGCGGCGGCCAGCTCAACGTGTCGGACAACAAGATCGGCGTCGCGGGCGACGGCATCACGGCGCTCGGCAACAGCGCCTACGGCATCGCTCTCTATTACGGCGAATGCTCGAATTTCCCGAGCGGCGGCACGAACGGGCTCCTCATCAAGGGCAACACCGTCGCCTATAACGGCGCCGACGGAGTCCTTGTCAGCCAGGGCACCGGCAACCAGATCATCGAGAACCTCATCCATGGCAACAGCGAGAAGAACCTGAACCTCGGTTCCCCCGGCCCGCTGCCGCGCCCCAACGACGCGCTCGACGCCGACGGCGGCCCGAACAACGGCCAGAACTATCCGGTCATCGACTCGGCCGCGCGCGACTGGACCAACGGCCGGACGGTCGTGAACTTCACGCTCGACGGCCCCGTGGGCGACTACCGCATCGACATCTACAGCAACGACGCGAGCTCCAATCCCGGCGGCTCCGTCTATCACGGCAACACGGTCCTGCCGATCACCGTCGCTGGCCCCACATCCGGCAGCTTCGCGGTCACCCCTCTAACGGTGTCCAATCTTCCCAACAACTTCTCGCTCACCGCGACCGCGGTGGCGACGGGCGACACGTCGGAATTCTCGCCCACCGCGTTCATCGATCCGATGCCCGACGTGACGGTGACGCCGAACCCGCCCAACCTCGACTTCGGGCAGGTACCGATCAATTCGGCGAGCCCGCCGCAGACCATTACGCTGCGCTCGTCCGGAAACGAGCCGTACCGCATCGACCAACTGCGACTGGACAGCTGCTTCGGGCCGGTGATCTACGGTGGCCCGTTCATGATCTCGAGCACTTGCGTGCCGAGCGTGGATTACGCCCCCGGCCAGTCGTGCTCCATCACGGGGCGGTTCGCGCCCCTTTTCCCCGGCACGCAATCCATCACCATCGCCGACTGCGACAACACGTTCCTCTATGGCGGCTCGCGCCTCTTCACCCTTACGGGCGTGGGCGGCGAGCCCCCGCCCGTGAACATCCTGCCGTCGGAGTTCGACTTCGGCTCGGTGCTCGCCGGATCGAAGAGCCCGCCGCAGCAGTTCGTCATCAGCAACCCGAGCGCCGGCGTGATCTCGATCGGCCCGGTCACGGTGAGCAACGGCGCCTTCGTGATCGACTCCTCGACGTGCGGCACCTCGATGAATCCGGGATCCCTTTGCACGGCGCTGGTGAGCTTCGTCCCGACGCAGCCGCAGAGGAGCGACGCCACGCTCTCGGTGGCCAGCACCGCGGCATCGGCCCCGGCTTCCGCGATCGCGAAGATCCGCAAGGTCTCCTCGACCGGGTCGGCCACCGCGCACCTCACAGGGCTGGGCATCCAGGTCGCCGACATCCAGCTGCCATCGTCCATCGACTTCGGCAGCTATACGGTGGGCACGCCGCCGATCCGGCAGAACGTGGAAATCGTGAACACCGGCAACGCGATCGTGTCGTTCAGCAACTTGTCCGTGACCGGTCCCTTCACGCTCACCAACAACTGCCCCCTCAACATCGCGCCGGGCGAGCGCTGCATCGTCGCGCTCGATTTCTCGACCACGTCGCTCGGCAATTTCACGGGGGTGCTCGCCGTCGTGAGCAATGCCACGGGCGGCACGCGCAGCATTCCGCTCATGGCCCGCTCGGTGGCGGTGCCCGCGGCGCAGCTCTCCGTGAGTCCGTCGACCATCAGCTTCGGCGATCGGCTGCTGGGCACCACCAGCGCCACGCAACGCGTGACGATCAGGAACATCGGCAACGCGCCGGCGGTGATCACGTCGATCACCTCGAGCACCGACTTCCTGGTGAGCAGCAACACCTGCACGCTGCCGCTCGCGCCGACCTCGACTTGCTTCGCCGACGTGGCGCTGCGCCCGGTGGGCTTCGGGCCGCGCAGCGGACAGCTCTTCGTGAACAGCGACGTGGCGGGAAGCCCGAACGTGGTGGGCCTCTTCGGCACCGGATGCCGTCCACCCGGCGCCTCCGCCTCGCGGCTGGGGATGGGCTCGGGCTTCAGCTGCGCGCCCTGAGCGCGGGCGTTCCGCGCGCGGGCTAGGCGCATGGCGCGTGTGCTGTGCGCGTGGGAGTTCGGCGGCGACCTCGGGCACGTGCGCCGGCTCCTGCCCATCGCGCGAGCGCTGCGCGCCATGGGCCATTCGACGGTCTTCGCGTTTCGCGACAGCGCCTACCTTCACGGCGTCCTCGCCGAAGGCTTCGAGGCTTTCGTCGCGCCGCTGCTGCGGGTCCCACCGGCGGTCTCGGTCTCGCCGCTCAACTTCTCCGACATCCTGCTGAACCTCGGCTTCGACGATGCCGCCGGCCTGCACGGGGCGTTGCGGGCGTGGCGCTCGCTGTACGCGCTCGTCGAGCCCGCCATCGTGGTGGCCGATTACGCGCCCACCGCGCTCATCGCCGCGGCGACGCTGGAGCTGCCGCGCGTCACCATCGGCACGGGCTTCTCGCAGCCGCGCCTCGCGCATCCCATGCCGGCGCTGCGCCCATGGGAGCCCAGCGATCCCAACGTGCTTCGCGCCATCGACGACCGCGTGGTGGGCGCGGTGCGCGCCGCGCTCGCGGGCGTCTCGCAACGCGCGCCGGACCATGCCGCCGGGCTCTTCGAGGCGAGCGCGCACCTGCTCTGCACGTTCGACGACCTCGATCCGTTCGGCGCGCGCGCCGACGTGGAATACCTCGGCCCGCAAGGCGACGCGGTGTCGGGCGTGAGCCTCGACTGGCCCCGTGGGGAGGGCCGCGCGCGCGTCTTCGCGTACCTCAAGCCGAACGACGCGCGCTTCAATGCCGTGGTCGATGCGCTCGCGCGCCTGGATGCCGACGTGATCGTCGCGGCGCCGGGGCTCGCGCCCGAGTCCGCGCTCCTGGCATCGCGCGGCGCGATGCGCGTGGTGGCCTCGACGGTGAACCTCGAGCGCATCGTCGGCGGCGCGAGCCTCATCGTGAGCCATGCCGGCCCGGGCCTCGCCGCTCGCGGCCTCGCCGCGGGCGTACCTTTCGCGCTCATGCCGCTGCACCTCGAGCAGTACCTCGTGGCGAAGCGCGTGCGGGCGGGCGGCAGCGCCGAGCTGGTCTCGCCCGACGAGCCGCCGCCGGATTTCCATGCGTGGTTCGCAAGACTTCTCGGGAATGTCGCGCTGCGCGAAGCGGCGAGCGCCCATGCCGATCGGCTCCGCGGGTATTCGTTCGAGGCGGGCACGCGCCGTGCGGCCGAGCGCATCGCCGCGCTCGCGAGCGCCTAGCGATGGCGCGCATCGCCTTCGCGTGGGAGCTGGGTGGGGAGTTCGGGCACGCCATGGCCTGCGCCGCGCTCGCGCGCATGCTGCACGCGCGCGGCCATCGCGTCGCCCTCATGTTCCGCGAGCTCCACCAGCTCGCGTTCCTCGGCGACACCTCGCAGTACGACGTCTTCCAGGCCCCCGTCTCGGTGAGCGAGGGCCATGGCGCCGCGATCCCGGCGAGCTTCGCCGACATCCTCGGCGGCTGCGGATACGACAGCGGGCGGCATCTCGCCGGGCTCCTCGGCGGTTGGCTCGCGCTCTTCTCGCGCTGGAAGCCGGACCTCGTGCTCGCCGACTTCGGCCCCACGGCGCTCCTCGCCGCGCGCCTGCTTCGCCTGCGCCGCGTGAGCTACGGCAACGGCTTCGCGACGCCGCCTCGCCTCACGCCGCTGCCGGCGTTCCGCTTCGACGAGCCGGTCGCGCCGGGGCGCATCGCGGCAAGCGACGCGAGTGCGCTCGCCAGCGCCAACGCGGCGATCGCAGCTTTCGGCGGTCCGCCGCTCGACAACCTCGCGCAGCAGTTCGAGACCGACGAGGATTTCCTCGCCACGTTCCCCGAGCTCGACTCCTACGGCAACCGCCCGGCGTCGGGGTATTGGGGACCGCGCTTCAGCACCGACTCGGGCGCCGCGGTCGCGTGGCCCGCGGGAGAAGGCAAGCGCATCCTCGTCTACCTGAAGAAGAAGCTCCCCGCCCTCGACGCGCTCATCGCCACGCTCGCGGGGAGCGCGCATCGGGTCGCGGCTTTCATCCCGGAGCTCGAGAGCGCGCGCCGCGAGCGCCTCGCCGGCCCCGGGCGCATCGTCTCGCAGGGGCCCATGCGCCTCGCGCCCCTCCTCGAGGGCTGCGACCTTTTCGTGAGCCAGGGGGGCAACGTCGCCGTGGGCACGCTGATGTCGGGCGTGCCGCAGCTGGTCTTCCCCTCGCAATACGAGCAATACCTCACCGCGCGGCGCCTCGAGCAGATCGGCGCCGGCATCATGATGGCGCCGGACGCGAGCGCCGCGGTCCTCGGGGAGGCCCTCGATTCTGCGCTCTTCGACCCGCGCTATCGCGCCGCGGCGCAATCCTTCGCGCGGCGCTATCCGGGCTACTCCGCCGCGGAGCAGCAGCGGCGCATCGTCGTGCGCATCGAGGAGATCGTGGCGCGGCCGCCGCACTGGGGCGAATTGCCGCCGCCGGGCCCAACGCCTATACTCACGCCCACTTAAAGGGGGAACGATTCGATGAATATCGTGGAGCGCGTGAAGAAGCTGATCCTGCAGCCGAAGCAGGAATGGCCGGTGATCGACGGCGAGGCCCACACGGTGCAGGGCCTCTATACCCAATACGTGATGATCCTCGCGGCGATTCCCGCGGTATGCGGGTTCATCGGCCTTTCCCTCATCGGGATCGGCGTCTTCGGCGCGACCTATCGCATGCCGATCGCCTCGGGCGTGGCCCACATGGTGGTGCAGTACCTCATGTCGCTGGGCATGGTCTACGTGATGGCGCTCATCATCGACGCGCTCGCGCCGAACTTCGGGAGCCAGAAGAACTTCGGCCAGGCGCTCAAGGTCGCCGCGTTCTTTCCCACCGCCGCATGGATCGCGGGCGTGTTCTCGATCATCCCGTCGCTGTCGATCATCGGCTCGCTGCTGAGCCTCTACAGCCTGTACCTGCTCTTCGTCGGCCTGCCGACCCTCATGAAGACGCCCGAGGACAAGGCGATCACGTACACGGTGGTGGTGATCATCGCCGCGATCGTGATCGCGGTGGTGATCGCGGCGATCATCGGGCTCACCATGCCGGGGCCGGTGCGGGGTTTCTAAGGGCGCCCACCATGCAACGCAAGCTGCGCTAGGCGTCGCCCGCCGCGGTGCTCGGCGTGAAACCGGGCTGCGCCACGCGGGGACCGCGCGGGTGCTTGCGGCGCCGCCCGTAGGGCGAAAAGCCGACGGCGCGCGGCACGACCTCGAGGAAGCCCGCGAGCTGCTCCAGGCCAAGCCGGTAGGACTCGCGCTTGAAGTCGATCACGGCCTCCAGCGGGACCCAGTAGTCGTGCCAGCGCCACGCGTCGAACTCGGGGTGGCCGCTCGCCCGCAGGCTGATGTCGCAGTCGCGCCCCACCAGGCGCAGCAGGAACCAGATCTGCTTCTGGCCCTTGTACGTGCCGCGCCACTCGCGCTTTACCCAATGGATGGGCACGTTGTAGTGCAGCCAGTCGCGCGTGCGCCCGAGGATCTTCACGTGCTGGGGCAGGAGCCCCGTCTCTTCCTGCAGCTCCCGGTACATTGCCTGCTCGGGAGTCTCTCCTACCTTGATGCCGCCCTGCGGGAACTGCCAAGCGTGCTCCTTGACGCGTTTGCCCCAGAAGACCTGATTGCGTCCGTTGACGAGCACGATGGCGACGTTCGGGCGATAACCGTCCCGATCGATCATGGCGTCCACCATCCAATCCGTTGAGTTGAACCCATTTTTTCATAGTTTGCGAGCGCCCGCCAGCGTTCGGACCGGGCCATGGGCCGTGTAGAATGGCGCTTCGCAACCCAATGATTTAATGAGATTTCATGCGCGCCAGCCAGTACTACCTCGCCACCCTCAAGGAGGCCCCCCAGGAAGCCGAGCTCGCCAGCCACAAGCTGATGCTTCGGGCGGGCCTCATCCGCAAGCTCGCGAGCGGCCTGTATTCGTGGATGCCGCTCGGCCTCAAGGTGGTGAAGAAGGTCGAGGCGATCGTGCGCGAAGAGATGAATCGCGCGGGGGCCCTGGAAATCCTCGCCCCGCCCATCCATCCCCGCGAGCTGTGGGAGGAAACCGGCCGCTGGGAACTCTACGGCCCGCTGATGCTGCGCATCAAGGACCGCGCCGAGCGTGAGTTCTGCTACGCGCCGACCGCCGAGGAAGTCTTCTGCGACATCGTGAGGAAGGAGATCCGCAGCTATCGCCAATTGCCGGTGAACTTCTACCAGGTGCAGACCAAGTTCCGCGACGAGATCCGCGCGCGCTTCGGCGTGATGCGCGCGCGCGAGTTCACCATGAAGGACGCCTACTCGTTCGACGCCGACTACGCCGGACTGCAGAAAAGCTACGCGGCGATGTATGACGCGTATACGCGCATCTTCACGCGCCTGGGCCTCACGGTCCGCGCGGTCGCCGCCGACACGGGAGAGATCGGCGGCACCGGCTCGCACGAGTTCCAGGTCCTCGCCGGATCCGGCGAGGACGCCATCGCCTACTCGTCAGGCTCCGATTACGCGGCCAACGTCGAGCTTGCCGAGGCGCTCGCGCCCGCCGAGCCGCGCGGCGCCGCCGCGCAGCCGATGCGCAGAGTCGCGACCCCCGACAAGCACACCTGCGAGGAGGTCTCCCAGCTCCTCGGCATTCCCATCGACAGGACGGTGAAGTCGATCGTCGTCATGAGCCCGCGCGAGGGCGCGCCGGACGAGATGACGATGCTGCTGGTGCGAGGCGACCACATGCTGAACGAGATCAAGGCGAGCAAGGTCGCGGGGCTCAAGCCGTTCCGATTCGCGAGCGACGCCGAGATCCGCGCCCGCCTCGAGGCCCCGCCCGGCTCGCTGGGGCCCGTGGGGAGCAAGGTCCGCGTCGTCGCCGACCGGACCGTCGCCGCGATGAGCGACTTCTGCACGGGCGCGAACGAAGAGGGCTATCACCTCACCGGCGTGAACTGGGGCCGCGACCTCGCCGAGCCCGAAATCGTCGCCGACGTCCGCAACGTGGTCGCGGGCGATCCTTCCCCCGACGGCAACGGCCGGCTCGAGCTCGCCCGCGGCATCGAGGTGGGGCACGTGTTCCAGCTGCGCACCGCGTATACGAAGAAGATGGGCGTGAACTACATCGACGAGAAGGGCGAGGCGCGCCCGATGGAGATGGGCTGCTACGGCATCGGCATCACGCGAATCGTCGCCGCCGCCATCGAGCAGAACCACGACGACAAGGGCATCATCTGGCCGGATCCCATGGCGCCCTTCGCGGTGGCGATCATCCCGCTCGGCTATCGCAAGAGCGAAGCGGTGAAGGCGGCCGCGGAGAAGCTCTACGCGCAATTCGCCGCCGCGGGCGTGGAGGCCTTCCTCGACGACCGCGACGAGCGCGCCGGGGTGCTCCTCGCCGACCAGGAGCTCGTCGGCATCCCGCATCGCATCGTGATCGGCGAGCGCGGGCTGAAGGAAGGCGTCGTGGAGTACCAGCACCGGCGCGACGCCGCGGCGACCAAGGTCGCGCTGGACGAGGCCGCCGGGCACGTGCGCGAGCGCCTCACGAATGCGCCGGGCGCGCCCGGCCGCTAGGCTCGCGGCATTCCTCGCGGCGCTTGCGTTGGCGCTGCCCGCACCCGCGCTCGCCGGGGCGCAGAAGTACGAGGTGCTCTCGGCGAGCGTGCGCGCGGCCCTTGCCCACGCGGTGAACGACCGCACGCCGGTGGACATGAAGGATCTCGACACGCGCGCGTGGGTGCGCGCCATGACGCGCCGCATGATCGGGCGCTTTCCCGACGAGGACGCGGCGCGCGGCTTCCTCGCGATGGTGCGCTACGAGGCGATGCGCGCGGGCCTCGATCCGCACCTCGTCCTCGCGGTGATCGACGTCGAGAGCAAGTTCCACAAGTACGCCGTGTCGAAGTCCGGCGCGCGCGGGCTCATGCAGGTGATGCCGTTCTGGGTGCGCGAGATCGGGGCGCCCACGGACAACCTCTTCCAGGAGCGCATCAACCTGCGCTATGGCTGCACGATCCTGCGCCACTACCTCGACCGCGAGCACGGCAACATGGCCAACGCGCTGGGCCGCTACAACGGCAGCCTCGGCCAGCCCGACTATCCCAACCGCGTCCTGCGGGCGTGGAAGGAGCGCTGGGCGCTCACCTCCTGAGGACGCGTCTTTTCCTCGAGGAACTTGCGGTCCACGCGCCCGGGCTTGTCGTAGACCACCTTGCCCTTGGGATCGTAGATTCGCGTGGTGGGAAGCGCGCGCATGGCGCCGAGCTGCTTCTCGACGCGCTCGTCGGCGAGGACCAGCGGATAGTCGTGTCCCACCTTCGCGGCGAACCGCTTCACCCGGGCCGCGTCCTCGGCATCCACCGCGACGCCGATCACGGCGACATCCGGGTGCGCGCGATGGAATTGCGCGATCTCGGGAATTTCCTGGATGCAGGGCACGCACCACGTCGCCCAGAAGTTGAGGATCACCCAGCGCCCCTTGTAGTCGGCGAGGCGGTGGCGCGAGCCCTGCGTATCGGCGATGTCGAACGCGAGCGCGGAGCCCGCGGCGAAGAGCATGGCGGCGACCGTGCCGCGCGCGAGCGCTCTCGGGAAGCGTGTGATTTGCAAAACGGGGGGCCTCGTCTATCCTTGCCTCCAGAATACTAGAAAAGGGGCCCATGGCCGTCACGCTTCCCACGCTTCGAATGCCCACGGACCGGGCTGCGCCTCCTCGCGAGCTCGAGATCCGCCCCAAGCAGGTGAAGGCCTGGCTCGAGTCCCTTCCCCTCGCGCAAAGCCTGGAGGCGGCCACGCGCCTCGCCACGCATCTGGCCGCGATCAACCGCTCGAAGATCGACCTCGACGCGCGCGTCGAGATCCTCGATGCCTACCGGCCCGTGGCGGGAATCGTTCTCGAGGAGCTCGACGCGATCTACGGAAAGTCGGCCCTGCCGCTGGGCCCGCGCGCGCGCGATGCGCTCTCGCTCGCGCGCTCCCTCGCCTTCGAGCTCGCCGCGGGCTACAAGGTGGCGATCGCGGAGAATGTCGGCAAGCGCATCGGCTTCGGCGCGAAGAAGCAGCTCCCGATGCTGCTGCTGCGCGCGATTCAGTACCTCGGCCACGAGCTGGGCGCGAGCTACAAGTCGTACACGAGCGTGCCGGCCGCCGTGTGGCACGAGATGCACCAGCTCTATCTATTCGCGGAGCGCGAAGGCATCGCGGCCGAGCCCGCCGACGCCGAGACCCAGGCGAGCGTGACGGATGCGTATTGCGAAGCGCTCCTCCTGTCGCTCACCGATCCCTACCGGCTGGTGCACGGCGAGGCGGACAGGATCGTGGCGCAGATTCGCGGGCTGAAGGGACTCGTGACCCTCGGCCCATCGCGTCCCGCCACGCCGCCCGGCGGGCACTTCCTGGTCCCCTGCGACACCGACAAGGGGCCCAAGCCGATCCTTTCGGCGAACGACGAGACCGGCGGCCCCAACTGGCGCGTGCTCGACGCGAACCCGCTGGTCGAAAAGATGCGCGCGCGCAAGACCGCGCACGAGACCGGCAACGTGTCGCAGACGCTCAGCCGCTCGGTGACTCCGGAGACGCTCGCGCTCCTGGGCAGGTTGATCGCGCTCTGGGGCAGCCCGCCCAAGCGCGCGAGCCGCCGCGATCCGCGCGAGACGAGCGTGGCGATCTGCGTGGGCATGAAGGCCGTGAGCCACTTCATCGCGATCGAGCCCGACGCGGCGGCCGAGGCGCAGGCGATCCGCGCGGGGATCACCATTCCGCTCCTCGCGATGCCCGACGACGACGCATCGAAGGGCTTCGCGGTCCACGAGTGGGACGTGGTGAACCAGAGCGCGGGCGGCGTGAAGGTGCGCCGCGTGAACGATGCCATGCAGCCGCTCATGGTGGGCGAGCTGGTGGCGCTCAAGTTCATCGGGCGTTCGCGCTGGACGGTCGGCGTCGCCCGCTGGATCACGCAGCTCGACGCGGGCGGGATGGAGTTCGGCGTGCAGTTCCTCTCCACGGCGGCGCGCGCGGTGTGGGTGCAGCCGGCCAATTCCTCGAGCCCGCAGGCCAAGCCCGGCATCGTGCTGGGCGACGACGCCGCGGCCGAGGCGCTCCTCACGCTCCCCAACCTCTTCGCCGAGGGGCGTTCCTACGAGCTCGACGCCGGCGGGCGGCTCGTCACCGTGCGCGCCGCGGGACTCATCGAGAAGACCGCGCGCTTCGACCTCTTCGACATTTCCCCGTCCTGAAGTCCTAGGACGCGGCCTTCGTGGCGAGCACTTCGCGGGTGGCGGCCGTGAGCTCGTAGTCCGAGCGCGACGTGCGCTTCACGACGCCCGCGTCCGCCATCTGCGCGAGAGTCTCCTCCAGCTCTTGGGCGGGAAGCGCCGTGCGCTTGCGCAGCGCGTCGAAATGAGTGGCGCCTTCGAGGAGCGCCCGGGTCACGGAAATCGCCTCGCTCAAGCGCGTCGCGGGCGCGGGCGACTCCTTCCACCGTGCGTTGCGCCAATAGGCGGCCGCCGCCGTGAGCTCCGCCCCGAGCAGGATCACCAGCCACGAGAGGTAGATCCACACGAGGAAGAGCGGCAAGGCCGCGAACGCCCCGTAGACCACGTTGTAGGTGGGCGATCTCTGCACGTAGAAGGCGAATATCTGCTTGGCCGATTCGAAGAGCGTCGCCGCCACGAGGCCGCCGAGGGCCGCGTGGGGCCACGGCACGTGCCGGTGCGGGATCACGCGGTAGAGCACGAAGAACGCGATCGCGCTCATGATCACCGGCACCACGCGCAGCAGCATGAGGTGCAGCTGCGAGCCGGGACCGGCGATCCCGGCGGAGAGCGTCATGATGTAGGTCGTGATCGTGACGCTCACGACGAGCAGGATCGGCGCCATCAGCACTACCACGAGATAGCCCATCGCCGACAACCAGATGGGGCGCGACTGGTGCACGCGCCAGATCGTGTTCAGCGAGCGATCGATGATGAGCATCATCCACACGGCGACCACGAGGATTCCCAACACGCCGGCGGCGGTGAGGCGACGTGCGTTGCGCGCGAGCTCGCGCATGTACACGTCGGTGATGCTGTCGGCGATCTCCGGCAGGAGGCTCATGTGCAGGAAAAGGCGGATCTTCGCCATCACCTCGGCGAAGTACGGCGTGAGGGACAGCAGCGACACCGCGACCGCGAAGATGGGCGCGAGCATGAGCAGCGTCGTGTAGGCGAGGCTGCCGGCGATCTGCGGGCAGCGGTCCTCGCTCCAGCGCCGGTACACGAAGCGCAGGAATCCGAAGGTATCGACGAGTTTTCGCGGCACGAGGGGGCGTCGGGAAGTCGGGCGGTATCATGGTACCCGCTCCATGGCTGAAATCCTCGTCCTCTACTACAGCGCGACCGGCTCCGTGCGCGCGCTCGCGCAGGCGATCGCGCGCGGCGTGGAGTCGGTCGATGGAATGCGCGCGCGCGTGCGCACGGTGCCGAAGGTGGCGAGCGTCGTCGACAAGGCCGCGCCCGCGGTGCCCTCGGAAGGCGCGCCCTACGTGGAGGCACGCGACCTCGCCGAATGCGCCGGCATGGCACTCGGCTCGCCCACGCGCTTCGGCAACATGGCCGCGCCCCTCAAGCATTTCCTCGACGGCCTGGGTCCGGAATGGACGCGCGGCACGCTCGCGGGCAAGCCCGCGGCGGTGTTCTCGTCCACCGCGACGATGCACGGCGGCCAGGAGATGACGCTCGTCTCCATGATGATGCCCCTCCTGCACCACGGGATGCTGATCGTGGGTCTGCCGTACACCGAGCCCGAGCTCAACTCGACACGCTCCGGGGGCACGCCCTACGGCGCGACCCACGTCTCCGGGACCGCGAACGACCGGCCGGTCACCGAGGAGGAGACGAAGCTCGCGTTCGCCCTCGGCAAGCGCCTCGCCAGCGTCGCGCGGAAGCTTTCGGCGTGAGCGCGCGAGGTGCCTGGCGCGCGGCGTGCGCGTGCCTGGTGGCGCTCATCTTCCTGTGCGTGGCGTGGGAGCTCTTCCTCGCGCCGCTGCGCCCCGGCGGCTCCTGGCTCGTGCTGAAGGTGCTGCCGCTCCTGGCACCCCTCTTCGGCGTGCTGCGCGCGAAGCGCTACACGTTCCAGTGGTCCACGCTGATGATCTGGCTCTACGCCGCGGAGGGCGCGACGCGCGCCTATACCGACAAGGGACTTTCCGCCGGGCTCGCCGTGGCCGAGGCCGCGCTCGCGCTCGGCTACTTCGTCTCGGCGGTGCTCTTCCTGAAGGCGTCGCGCACGGGCGGGTAAGGCCCCAGCGTCTGGCGCGCCGAAAACGCGGCGATCGAGATCTCGCGAAGGAAGAGCAGCAGGCAGCCGGTGAGCGCCACCACCGCCGCGATGAAAAGAACCGCCACCGGCCTCGACAGGTCGAGCGACACGTAGGCCCCGGAGAACGCGGTGCCGATGAGCAGGCACACGAGCAGCGCCGAGAGCACCGCGAGGGCCACCGCCCAGAGGACGAGCACGATGCGCCGGTTGAGCATGGCGAGCTCGCGCACCGCGGCCTCGCCGCGCTCGTCCGAATAGTGCGGGAGGTGCTCCTCGAGGATGCGGCGGCGGTCCACGGCGCGCGCAAGCCGCCCGATCAGCACGTTGATGATGGTGGCGATCGCGGTGAGAAGGAACACCGGCGCGATCGCGAGCTGGATCGTGCGCGTGATATCGAAGATGTGGGCATCGGCACCCATGGCGCTTCAGGCCTGCGCCTTCCTGGCCATGCGGCTCTTCACGAACGCGAAGGCGAGCGGCGCGAGGCTCACCACGATGATGCCGATGATGATGGCCGTGAGGTTGCCCTTGATCCAAGGGATGTTGCCGAAGAAGAATCCGGCAAACGTGAGCGCGCCCACCCAGAGCACGGCGCCCGCCACGTTGTACATCGTGTACTCGCGCGGCGACATCTGCGCCATGCCGGCGACGAAGGGCACGTAGGTCCGCACGATCGGCAGGAACCGCGAGATCACCACCGCCTTGCCGCCGTGGCGCTCGTAGAACTCGTGCGCCTTGTCGAGGTGCTTGCGGTTCAGCCACCGCGGGTCGCGCTCGGTGAAGAAATTCCTGCCGAGCCAGCGCCCGATCGCGTAGTTCACGCTGTTGCCGAGGATCGCCGCGAGGCAAAGGAGCGCCGCGAGCGCGTAGACGTTCAGCTCGCCCGTGGCGGCGATGGCCCCGGCCACGAAGAGGAGCGAGTCGCCCGGGAGGAACGGGGTCACCACGAAGCCCGTCTCCGAGAAGATGATCGCGAAGAGGATCCCGTAGACCCAGATTCCGTATTCGGTGACGAGCTTGAGGAGATGGGTGTCGAGGTGCAGGACGATGTCCAGCAGGTTCATGGAACCACGGGGTCGACCGTCTTCCTCTCCGGCTTCACGAAATCCTCGCGCGAGGCGCCGAGGTACATCGCGAGCGGGCACGCCACCAGCACCGACGAATAGATGCCGAAGAGGATGCCGATGGTGAGCGCGAGAGCGAAGTAGTGCAGCGTCGCGCCGCCGAAGAAGAGGATCGAGAGCACCATCATCTGCGTGCACAAGTGGGTGATGATGGTGCGCGAGATGGTGCCCGTGATGGACGCGTCCATGATCTCCGGCACGCCCGCCTTCCTCATCTTGCGGAAGTTCTCGCGCACCCGGTCGAACACGACCACCGACTCGTTCACCGAGTAGCCGAACACCGCGAGGATCGCCGCCAGCACCGGCAGCGAGAACTCCCACTGGAAGAACGCGAAGAACCCCAGGATGATCACCACGTCGTGCAGGTTGGCGAGGATCGTCGCCACCGCGAAGCGCCACTCGAAGCGGAAGGCGAGGTAGACCATGATGCCGATGCAGACGAAGAGGAGCGCCATGCCGCCGTCGGTGGCGAGCTCCTTGCCCACCTGGCCGCCGACGAACTCCACGCGCTTCAGCTGCGCGCTCGCGTCCTGGCCCTTCAGCGCCTTGATGACCGCGTCGGCTTGCTTCTGCATCTCGACGTTCTGGCTGGTGCCCTCCACCGTCTTCAGCGGCAGCCGGATCAACACGTCGTTCGCGGTGCCGAAGTTCTGCACCGTGACGTCGGTCAAGCCGATGCCGGTCAACGCCGTGCGGATCTTGTCGGGCTCCGCGGGCTGCGCGTAGCTCACCTCCATCACCGTGCCGCCCTCGAACTCGATGGAGAGGTGCAGGTGCTTGGTGGCGAGGAAGAAGATCGCGGCGACGAACACGACGAGCGAAATGACGTTGAAGACCAACGCATGGCGCATGAAGGGGATGGTGCGGCGGATGCGGAAGAATTCCATGGTTATGCCGCCGCCTTTCTATGCCAGGTGGTGTTGCCGATCGCAAGCGAGCCCACCTTCTTGCGCCCGCCGTAGACCAGGTTCACGATGCCGCGCGACACGACGACCGCGCTGAAGATCGAGGTGAGGATGCCCAGCACGTGGACCACCGCGAAGCCGCGGATGGGGCCCGAGCCGAAGGTGAGGAGCGCCAGGCCCGCGATGAGCGTCGTCACGTTGGAGTCGAGGATCGTGCCGAAGGCGCGCTCGTAGCCGGCCTGGATGGCCATCTGCGGCGTCATCCCGGTGCGCAGCTCCTCTCGCACGCGCTCGTTGATGAGCACGTTGGCGTCGATCGCCATGCCGAGCGTGAGCGCGATGGCCGCGATGCCCGGGAGCGTGAGGGTGGCCTGCATGATCGACAGGATCGCCACGAGGAAGAGCAGGTTGCAGGCGAGTGCCGCCACGGAGATCAAGCCGAAGAGCGAGTAGTAGAGCACCATGAAGACGGCGATGGCGAGGAAGCCGCCCAGCACCGCGTGGTAGCCCTTGCGGATGTTCTCGGCGCCCAGGCTCGGGCCGATGGTGCGCTCCTCGATGATGTCCATGGGCGCGGCCAGCGCCCCGGCGCGCAGCAGCAGCGCGAGGTTCTTCGCCTCCGTCGCGTCGGGCATGCCGGAGATCTGGAAGCGCGCGCCGAATTCCTCCTGGATCACGGGCCACGTGAGCACGACCGTGCTGTTGCGCTCCACCAGCATCATCGCCATGCGCTTCTTCACGTTCTCGCGCGTGGTCTGGCGCATGATGCGCCCGCCGGTGTCGTCCAGCTGCATGGAGACGATGGCGCCCGCGTGCTGCTGGTCGAAGCCGGGCTGCGCGTCCTTGATGCGGTCGCCGGTGATGACCACCGACTTCTTCACCAGCACCGGGCGGCCTTCCTGGTCGAGGAACTTGTCGGTGCCGAAGGGCGCCGGCTGGTCTTTGTATTGCATGAACGCGTCCTGGCCGGGGCCCGCGGCATGCTCTTCGGAAACGAGGCGCACCTCGAGGGTGGCGGTGCGCCCGAGGATCTCCTTGGCGCGCGCCGGGTCCTGCACGCCGGCGAGCTGCACCACGATGCGATCGGGGCCCTGCTGCTGCACGATCGGCTCGGCCACGCCCAGCTCGTTCACGCGGTTACGCAGCGTCTGGATGTTCTGCTGGAGCGCGAGATCCTGCTCGCGCTTCACCACCTCGGGCTTGATGCTCGCCACCAGCGTCGAGTCCTGCTCGCGGATGTTCAAGTCTGGCATCGCCTCGGACATCGCCTTCAGCGCCGCGGCGCGCTGCTCGGGCTCGCTGAAGCTCACGTTGATGCGATCGCCATCGCGCGCGAGCCCCGAGTAGTAGATCTTCTTCTCGCGCAGCAGCCCGCGGACGTCGCCGACATTGCGCTCCACCGACTTGTTGGCCGCCGCCTTCATGTCCACCTGGAGGAGGAAATGCACGCCGCCGCGCAGGTCGAGCCCGAGGTACATCGGCTTGGATCCGAGCGCCTGCAGCCA
Organism: Burkholderiales bacterium; assembly: GCA_038244725.1. GTDB lineage: Bacteria > Pseudomonadota > Gammaproteobacteria > Burkholderiales > Usitatibacteraceae > Usitatibacter. The sequence goes on along the minus strand of JBBRTF010000015.1, from coordinate 44,686 downwards.
GTGCGGCGAATTGGGCACGAGCGTGAGCGCCACCACGTAGCCCGCGCCTACCTTCGACTGGATCACGTCGCGGGCCTTCAACTGCGCGTCTCCATCGGAGAGTCGGAAGCGCAGCGCCGCTTCGTCCTGGTCGACGCTCGCGACCACGATGCCGGCCGCCTTCAGCGCCTCCTCGAGGCTCGTGCGCAGCGCGGTATCGACCTTGAACGTCGCGCGCGCCGGCGAGACCTGCACCGCGGGCACCTCGCCGAACAGGTTCGGCGCCGCATAGACGAGGCTCAGCACGATCACGATCGCGATGAGGATGTACTTCCAGATGGGGTACTTGTTCATGCCGGGTTACTGCGCATCGCGGACGGTTCCCTTGGGCAGGAGCGTCGTCACGGCGCCGCGCTGCACCTGGATCGTCACGTCGGGGGCCACTTCGAGGCTCACGTAGTTGTCGCTGATCCTGGCGATCTTCCCGAGGATGCCCACGGCCACGACCTCGTCGCCCTTCTGCAGCGCCTCGAGCATCGTCTTGTGCTCCTTCGCCTTCTTCATCTGCGGGCGAATCATGATGAAGTACATGACGACGAACATGAGGATGATGGGCAGCATGCCCGTCCACTGTTCCAGGCCTTGCGGACTGCCGGCGGCAGACTGGGCAAAAGCAGTTCCGATCATTGCGAGATTCTCCGAGGGGAAGGGCTTGATCCAACAGGGAAATTCCCTGCGATCGAAGCCCGATATTTTAGCATGGCCGACCCTCCCATTCCCAGCCCAGATCTGGGCCGAGGAAGGTATTGCAATCCCCCCAGCGTTCAGATTTGCGCCGGACCCGCCGCGCGGCCGGCGTCGAATCGCGCGCGGAACCCGGAGAATTCTCCTGCCACGATCGCCTCGCGCATGCCATGCATGAGCTCCAGGTAGTAGTGCAGGTTGTGGATGGTGTTCAGGCGCGCGCCCAGGATCTCGTTGGCGCGGTGGAGATGATGCAGGTAGGCGCGCGTGAAGTTGCGGCAGGTGAAGCACGCGCATTGCGAATCGAGAGGCGAAAGGTCCTCGCGATGCTTCGCGTTCTTGATCTTCACGTCGCCGGCGCGCGTGAAAAGCCAGCCGTTCCTCGCGTTGCGCGTGGGCATCACGCAGTCGAACATGTCGATCCCGTGCGCGACCGCATCGACGAGGTCCTCGGGCGTGCCCACGCCCATGAGGTAGCGCGGCGGCGCGGCCGGCCTCCCCGGCGCCGTGTGCGCGCCGATGGGCGCCATTTCGTCCATTGGCTCGCCCACCGAGACGCCGCCGATCGCGTAGCCGTCGAACCCCATGGCCGCGAGCGCTCCGAGAGACGCGTCGCGCAGGTCCTCGTACATGCCGCCCTGCACGATGCCGAAGAGCGCGTTGCGGTTGCCTTCGTGCGCGCGCTTCGAGCGCTCGGCCCAGCGCAGCGACAGCTCCATCGATTCGGCGGCGAGCTCGCGCGTGGCCGGATACCCGGTGCACTCGTCGAACACCATCACGATGTCGGAGTCGAGCACCCGCTGGATTCGCATCGCCTCCTCGGGAGTGAGGAAGAGCTTGTCGCCGTTGATGGGCGACTGGAATCGCACGCCCTCCTCCGATATCTTGCGCAGCTCCCCAAGGCTGAACACCTGGAAGCCTCCAGAGTCCGTGAGGATGGGCTTGTCCCAGCCCATGAAGCGGTGCAGGCCGCCGTGCTTCTCGATCACCGCGAGCCCCGGGCGCAGCCACAGGTGGAACGTGTTGCCGAGCACGATCTCGGCGCCCACCTCCACCAGCTCGCGCGGGCTCATGGCCTTCACCGTGCCGTACGTGCCCACCGGCATGAAAGCGGGCGTCTGCACGGTGCCGTGGACGAGCGTCAGCTCGCCGCGCCGCGCCGCGCCGTCGGTGGCGCTCACCTCGAATCTCATCGGCGTCGCCGCACGGTTCAACGCCAGTGCGGCGGGAAGGTCTTGTCGAAGAAGGGCAGCGCCTCGACGCGCTTCTTGTAGGCCGCCATCGCCGCCGGGATGAGCTCGTCCATCTTCGTCTCGGACTTCCTGAAACCGATGCGCCACGCATAGCCGAGGTACGGATAGAGGACGAAGTCCGCCGCGCATGGCGTGTCGCCCGCGAGGAACCTGCCGCGCATCTCCTTCGAAAAGTATTCGAGCTCCTCGCGAAGCCGCGTGCGCGCCTGCTCGACGCGCTTCATGTCCGGCGCCTCGCCTTCGCCCTTGAAGAAGAGCTCGCCGGTGATGGGGTCGATGCCCTCGGCGCCGAGATAGCCTTCCGCCTCGCGGATCAAGCGCCGGATGCGCGCGCGTGCCTGGGTGTCGCCGGGGAAGAGCTTCGCTCCCGAGGTGAAGCGCTCGTCGAGGTACTCGAGGATCGCAAGCGATTCCCAGAGCGAATACCCGTCGTCGACGAGGGTGGGCACGGTGTGGCGCGGATTCAATGCCACGAACCCGGGCTTGGTCGTGTCGTTGTCGGAAAAGGAGAGCACCTTCAGGTTGTAGGCGACGGCTTTGTGCTCGAGCGCGAGCCAGACGCGCCAAGAGTAGGGGGAGCCGTGCCCGTGGTAGAAATCGAGAGCCATTTTATTTTCCTCTTTTCGCGTTTCAGTGGAGGGTGAAGCCTTCGAGCGGCACCGCGGGCGAGCGGCCCGCGGCGAGGTCTGCGAGGATGCGCCCGGTGGCGAGCGCGAGCGTGAAGCCGAGCGCGCCGTGGCCGACGTTCAGCCACAGGTTCGCGTGCGGCGTGGCGCCGATCACCGGAATGCCCTTCGGGGTCGCCGGGCGCATGCCGCACCAGGGGCCGAGCTTCGAGAAGTCCGAGGCCTTCGGGAACGCCGCCTTCACCTCGCTCACGAGCTGGTCCACCCTTTCGACGTCGATCACCGCGCGCTTTCCCGACAAGTCCGCCATGCCGGCCACGCGCAGCTCCGCGCCCAGCCGCGCATAGACGACCTTTCGCTTGTAGTCGGTGACGCTGATCTTCGGCGCGCCGCGATCGTCGGCGATCGGCAGCGACAGGCTGTAGCCCTTCAACGGGTACACGGGCACATGCAGGCCCAGCGGCTTCACCAGGTCCGGTGCGTTGGCGCCCAGGGCCAGCACGTACGCGTCCGCCTCCATCACGCCCCAGCTCGTCTCCACGCCCATCAGGCGCCCGCGCCATGGCAGCAGGCGCTCGACCTCGACACCGAAACGATACGCGACCGGGTTCGCTCCGAGCGTCATGATGCGTTTCAGCTCGTTGCAGAACTTGTAGCAGTCGCCCGCGTCCTCGCTCGGGGTGTAGATGGCGCCGGCGATGCGCGGCGCCATGCTCTCCAACGCGGGCTCGATCTCCACGGCTCTGCCCACATCGAGCGCTTCCTGCTCGGCGCCCAACGTGCGCTGGTAGTCCATCAACCGCTTCGCCGATTCGAACGACGACGCTTCGGTGTGCACCACGAGCTTGCCGTTTTGCACGTAGTCGAACTCGAGCTCGTGCGTATTCACGAGCTCGTGCATGAGGTCGCGGCTATAGAAGGCGAGGCGCAGCAGCTTCTGCGTCGTGTCGTCGGCGGTCGCCGCGTTGCACGCGGCGAGGAATTCGAGGATCCAGCGCCACTGGCCGGGATCCATCTCCGGCCGGAAACGAAGCGGCGAGTCGCGGCGCAGCAGCCACGGGGGAATCTTCGGGATCACCGACGGGCTCGCGAGCGGCGCCACGTAGCTGTAGGAGAGCTGGCCGCCGTTGGCGAAGCTCGTCTCGAGCGCGACGCCGCTGTTGCGCTCGAGCACCGTGACATCGTGGCCGTCGCGCCAGAAATACCACGCGCTCGCCACGCCGGCGACGCCGGCACCAAGGATGATCACTTTCATGCGAGGCGAGATTATGCCGCTAGTCGAGTGATGCGGGCGAAAGGCTTTGGAAACGCAGATGAACGCAGATAGAAGCACGCAGATGAACGTACCCCAAACCTCATGCTTGCGAGGGATGGCGGCCATTCATTCCAATGCCGGGGTACGTTCATCTGCGTTGCATCTGCGTTCATCTGCGTTCCAAAGCTTTTTGCCTCCGTGAGCCACCAAGAAAAAAGGGCCGCGCGAGGCGGCCCTTCGAATTGGACCCAGGCCTTAGCCGGGGTGACGACTAGAGCAGCGGCACGATGAGCAGCGCCACGATGTTGATGATCTTGATGAGCGGGTTCACGGCGGGGCCCGCGGTGTCCTTGTAGGGGTCGCCCACGGTGTCGCCGGTGACCGCCGCCTTGTGCGCGTCGGAGCCCTTGCCGCCGAAGTGGCCGTCCTCGATGTACTTCTTGGCGTTGTCCCACGCGCCACCGCCCGTGCACATGGAGATCGCGACGAAAAGGCCCGTCACGATCGTGCCCATCAGCATGCCGCCGAGGGCCTGCACGCCCGCGTCGCGGCCCATGAGCCAGCCGACGATCAGCGCCACCGCGATCGGCGAGAGCACCGGCAGCAGCGACGGGATCATCATCTCCTTGATGGCGCCCTTGGTGAGCATGTCCACCGCGCGCGAGTAGTCGGGCTTGGCGCTGCCGTCCATGATTCCCTTGATCTCGCGGAACTGCCGGCGCACTTCCTCCACCACGAAGCCCGCGCAGCGTCCCACGGCTTCCATCGCCATCGCGCCGAAGAGATACGGGATGAGTCCGCCCACGAAGAGCCCGATGATGACCGCGGGATTCGAAAGGTCGAACGTGATGTGGCGCCCGGCTTCCTCGAGCCTGTGGGTGTAGTCGGCGAAGAGCACCAGGGCCGCGAGGCCCGCCGAGCCGATGGCGTAGCCCTTGGTGACGGCCTTCGTCGTGTTGCCCACGGCGTCGAGCGGATCGGTCACGTTGCGCACTTCCTTCGGCAGCTCCGCCATCTCCGCGATGCCGCCCGCGTTGTCGGTGATGGGGCCGTAGGCGTCGAGCGCCACGATGATGCCCGCCATCGAGAGCATCGAGGTCGCCGCGATCGCGATGCCGAAGAGGCCCGCGAGCGAATAGGCCGCCCAGATCGCCACGCACACCGAGAGCACCGGCCACGCGGTGGAGCGCATCGACACGCCGATGCCGGCGATGATGTTGGTGGCGTGTCCCTTGGTGGACGCTTCGGCCACGTGCTTCACCGGCGGGTATTCGGTTCCGGTGTAGTACTCGGTGATGAACACCATGAGGCCGGTGAGCGCGAGGCCCACGACGCACGTGCCCCACAGCCGCATCACGGTGAAGGAGCCGGAGCTGCCGGCCACGTCGCGCATCATCCAGTCCGTGACGAAGTAGAAGGCGATGAGCGAAAGGATGCCCGCCACGGCGAGCCCCCGGTAGAGCGCGTTCATGATCTTGCCGCCCTGCGCCGTCTTCACGAAGAAGCAGCCGATGATCGACGCGATGATGGAGACCGCGCCCAGGACCAGTGGATAGGTGACCGCGTTGCCCACCGTGGTGGGGCTGGGGAAGAGCAGCGCCGCGAGCACCATCGTGGCGATGATGGTCACCGCGTAGGTCTCGAAGAGGTCGGCCGCCATGCCGGCGCAGTCGCCCACGTTGTCGCCCACGTTGTCGGCGATCACCGCGGGATTGCGCGGATCGTCCTCGGGGATGCCCGCTTCCACCTTGCCCACGAGGTCGGCGCCCACGTCCGCGCCCTTGGTGAAGATGCCGCCGCCCAGGCGCGCGAAGATCGAGATGAGGGAGGAGCCGAACGCGAGCCCGATCAGGGGCTTCACGATGTCGCTCATGCGCGCGTCGTGCGCCGAGGTGCCCATCAGGTACATGAAGAACCCCGACACGGCGATGAGGCCGAGCCCGACCACCAGCATCCCCGTGATGGCGCCGCCCTTGAACGCAATGTCGAGCGCCGGGCCGATGCCGCGCCTGGCGGCTTCCGCGGTGCGCACGTTGGAGCGCACCGAGACGTTCATGCCGATGTAGCCGGCCGCGCCCGAAGCGATCGCGCCGATGGCGAAGCCGCACGCGGTGACCCATCCGAGCCCGGGAACGAAGCCCAGCACGATGAAGAGGATCACGCCGACGACGGCGATCGTCGTGTACTGGCGGTTCAGGTAGGCCTTGGCGCCGGTCTGGATGGCCGCCGCGATCTCGCGCATGCGCTCGTTGCCGTCGGGCTGGCGGATGATCCAGGCCGCCGTGAAGCCGCCGTAAGCGAGCGCGATCACGCCGCACGCGAGCGCTATGAAAATTGCGTTGTTCAACATCTTTGCTTCTCCCAGGTTTTTTGAGTGCGTTTACTGCGTAGTCACAGCTTGAAATCGCTGCGTGTCTTCTTGCGCACGGCCGCGTTCTTCAGCCGGACGTACTTGGGCAATCCGTTCTCGAACGGCGGATACGCCTCCCCCGAGATGAGCGGCTGCAGGTAATTGCGGCACTTGGCCGTGATGTGGAAGCCGTCGGCCGTGATGAAATCGCGTGGCATCTTCTTCTCCACGTTGGCCACGTCGGTCAACTTCGCGACGCCGATCTTCCAGCGATAGGGCTTGGACGACGTGCGCACGATCGTCGGCATCACGCCCGACATGCCCTTCGCGGCGAATTCCACCGCCGCCTTGCCTACGGCGTACGACTGCTCGAGGTCGGTCTTCGAGGCGATGTGGCGCGCGGCGCGTTGAAGATAATCGGCCACCGCCCAGTGCTGCTTCAGCTTGAGGCGCGACTGCACGAGGTTGGCGAGCATCGGCGCCACTCCGCCCAGCTGCGAGTGGCCGAACGCGTCCTTCAGGCCCGATTCCGAGAGGAACCTGCCGTCCTTGTCCTGCAAGCCCTCGGATGCGCCGATGGCGCAATAGCCGTGGTCCTTCACCGATTCCTCGACGCGGGCGAGGAAGGCCTCCTCGTTCCACGGCACCTCGGGAAAGAGCAGGATGTGCGGCCCCTGGCCCGCCCTCCTCTGCGCGAGCCCCGTGGCCGCCGTGATCCAGCCCGCATGCCGGCCCATGACCTCGAGGATGAAGACCTTGGTCGAGGTCTTCGCCATGGACTCGACGTCGAGCACGGCTTCCATCATCGAGGTCGCGACGTACTTCGCGACCGAGCCGAAGCCGGGGCACGTGTCGGTGATGGGCAGGTCGTTGTCGACCGTCTTGGGCACGTGCACCGCGACCATGGGATAGCCCATCTTCTCCGAGATCTGCGAGACCTTGAGGCACGTATCGGCCGAATCGTTGCCGCCGTTGTAGAAGAAATAGCCGATGTCGTGCGCCTTGAAGACCTCGATCAGGCGCTCGTACTCGTGGCCGCCCTTCTCGACGCCCTTCAGCTTGTAGCGCGCCGAGCCGAAGGCGCCGCCCGGGGTGTTCACGAGCGCGCGGATGTTGGCCGCGGGCTCCTTGCCGGTGTCGATGAGCTCCTCGGTCAGTGCGCCGATGATGCCGTTCCTGCCGGCGTAGAGCCTGCCGATCGCCTTCGGGTGCTTGCGCGCGGTCTCGATCACGCCCGCGGCGCTCGCGTTGATGACCGCGGTCACACCGCCCGACTGGGCATAGAAGGCGTTGCGTGGCATGGCGTTATCCGAGGGCCGCGAAGATTCGGTCGCGAACCTCTTCGACCCTGCCGAGCCCGTTGACGCGGTGATATCTGGGCGCTTCGGCCTCGCCCGTGCGAAACCACTTCTCGTAGTAGCCGATGACGGGCTCGGTCTGCTCGTGGTAGACCGCGAGGCGCCTCTTCACGGTCTCCTCCTTGTCGTCGTCACGCTGGGCGAGCGGCTCGCCGCTCGCGTCGTCCTTCATGTCGTCCTTGGGCGGGTTGTACTTCACGTGGTACGAGCGTCCCGACGCAGGGTGCACGCGCCTGCCGGACATGCGCTCGATGATCGACGAATCCGGCACCGAGATGTCCACCACGTGCTCGAGCCTCACGCCGGAACTCTTCATCGCCTCGGCCTGCGGGATGGTGCGTGGAAAGCCGTCGAAGAGGAAGCCGCGCGCGCAGTCGCGCGCCTCGATGCGCTCCTTCACGAGTCTGATGATGATCTCGTCGGAGACGAGCTCGCCGCGGTCCATCACCCGCTTGGCGGCAACACCGAGCGGGATGCCCGCCTTCACCGCGGCGCGCAGCATGTCGCCGGTGGAAATCTGGGGGATCGCGTACTTCTGCGTGATGTAGCTCGCCTGGGTGCCTTTGCCCGCACCCGGTCCGCCCAGCAAGATGAGCCGCATCCGCAACCCTCCGCGGGTCGGTTTTTGTGAACCCGGATTATACGTGGCCCAGCTTCCCGCGAACCCTCTCCAGGTCCTCGGCAGTGTCCACCCCCGCCTCCATCGGCTCGTTCCAGAACGCGACCGCGATGCGGTGCCCGTGCCCGAGCGCGCGCAGCTGCTCCAGGGCCTCGAAGCGCTCGGCGCCCGTGGGCGAAAGCGCCGCGTACTCGGTGAGGAAGCTCACGCGGTACGCATAGATGCCGATGTGGCGGAAGGCGGGAAGGCCCTCGGGAAGCGTATCGCGATCGCGCGCGAATGCGTCGCGCGCATAGGGGATCGGCGCGCGCGAGAAGTACTGCGCGTAGCCGTCGGTGTCGATCACGACCTTCACGACGTTCGGGTCGAAGAACGCCTGCGCCGACTCGATCGGGTGCACCGCCGTGGCGATGGACGCGTTGGGGCGCAGCGCGAGCTCCGCGGCCACCTTGCGGATGAGCTTCGGATCGACGAGGGGCTCGTCGCCCTGCACGTTCACCACGATCTCGCCGGGCGCAAGCGCGAGCAGCTGCACCGCCTCGGCGATGCGGTCGGTTCCGGTCTCGTGCGTGGCCGCGGTGGTGCACACCTTGAAGCCGAGCGCGGCCACCGCGTCGGCGATCTCGTGATGGTCGGTCGCGATGATGACCTCGTCGGCGCCGCTCTCGCGCGCTCGCTCGCCGACCCATGCCACGAGCGGCTTGCCGGCGACGTCGGCCAGCATCTTGCCCGGCAGGCGCGTGGAGCGCATGCGCGCGGGAATGACGACCTTGAAGGCGAGGCGCTCCACGCGGGGCGCCCTCAGGGCTCTTCTTCGGGACCGAGCGTCCTGGCTTCTTCCTCGAGCATCACGGGAATGGCGTCCTTCACCGGGTAGGCGAGCCGGTCGCCGCGGCAGATGAGCTCGGCCTTCTCCTTGCGCCACAGGAGCGGACCCTTGCAGAGCGGACAGACGAGGATTTCAAGCAGTTTGGGGTCCATCGACGCTCCGGCGGGATTGGGCGATGCGCGTGAGAAGGAAATCGTCGAACTCGGGCGGCAGGATCGCGTCGACCCGCAGGTACCACATGCGCGCGTCGGCGAATGCGGCGCATTTTACGGCATCCTTCTCGGTCATGACGATCACCTCCGCACCGGGGAGCTTCAGGTCCTTCGCCTGGTAGGCGTAATGATCGGCGAACGCGATGCCGCGCGCGGAGACGCCGAGCTTCGCGAGGTGCTCGAAGAAGCGATCCGGGTTGCCGATGCCGGCGAGCGCCACGACGCTGCGGCCGCGCGCGGCGAGCGCGAATTCCGGCGCCGCGAGCTCCTGGTTGGAGGCGATCGCGAAGAAGCGCTCGCGTCCGAGCTGCATCGCGAACTGGCGCGGCGCGCTCACCGTGTCGGACCAGCCGCCGTTCACCACCGCCGCGTCCACGCTCGCGAGGCGCGACACCGGCTCGCGCAGCGGACCCGCCGGAAGCAGCAGGCCGTTGCCGAAGCCGCGCTCGCCATCGATCACCACGAGCTCGACGTCGCGCGCGAGGGCATAGTGCTGCAGCCCGTCGTCGCTCACCAGCACGTTCACTTCCGGATGCGCCGCGAGGAGGGCCCGCGCCGCCGCCGGACGGTCGGGCGAGATGTACACCGGCACGCGCGAGCGCCGCGCGATCATCACCGGCTCGTCGCCGAAGTGCTCGGGCGTGGCGACGTCGGGATAGACGCGCACCACGCCGCGCGGGTCGCTCTCGGTGCGCGGCACGCGTCCGTAGCCTCGCGCGATCACGCCCGGGGTCCAGCCGCGCCGGGCGAGGATCTCGACCACCTCGATCACGAGCGGCGTCTTGCCGGTGCCGCCCACCGTGATGTTGCCGACGACGACGACGGGCACGGGTGCCCGCCATGAGGGCAATAGGCGCGAGAGGTAGAGGCGACGCCGAAGAGCGACCAGCGCGCGGAATGCCAGTGACAAGGGCAGGAAGACCAGCGCCACTCCGCCCAGCCGTTGCCATTCCCTCTCGAGCCAGGGCCCCATCTCGCGTCTCGTGCCTCGTGCCTCGCGCCTCGGGACTACCGGCGCGTCTGCGTCGTGAAGGAGATGTGGTTGTAGCCCGCGAGCCGCGCGCTTTCCATCACGTTGATGACGGACTGGTGGGTGGCGGCCGCGTCGGCGCTGATGGCGACCACCGGCTCCTTGCTGCCCTTGGCCGCTTCCCGCAGGGCCGCGGCGAAGCTCTGCGTGTTGCCGAACGCGGTCGCCGTGCCGTTGATGGCGTACTTGCCGCTCGCGTCGACCGCCACCATCAGCACCTGGGGCTTGTCCGAGGCGCTCTCCGCGGCGGCTTCCGGAAGGTTGATCTGCAGCTCGGCGAAGCGGCTGTAGGTGGTCGTGAGGAAGAGGAAGATGAGGATGACGATCAGGATGTCGATCAACGGGATCAGGTTGATGTCGGGCTCGTCGCGCGCCCGACCGCGGCGAAAGTTCATGCCCGGCGTTCGCCGTGGATGATCTCGATCAGCTTGATCGCCTGGCTTTCCATGTCGATGATCATCACGTCGACCTTGTTGCGGAAATGGCGGTAGAAGATCACCGACGGGATCGCCACGCCGATTCCGAAGAGCGTGTTGTAGAGCGCGACGGAGATGCCGTGCGCGAGCTGCGCGGGGTTGCCCCCGGACATCGGGTTCTGCGAGCCGAAGATCTCGATCATGCCGACGATGGTGCCGAACAGCCCCAACAAAGTGGAGATCGTGGCGATCGTGCCCAGCGTGTTGAGGAAGCGCTCGAGCTCCAGGCCCACCGCGCGCCCTGCGTCCTCGACGGCGTCCTTGATCACCTCGCGAGGGCTCCTCTCGTTCACGAGCGCCGCGGCGAAGATGCGGCCGATGAGGGGGCCGCGCTGCAGGCGGTTGATGAGGTCCTGGGTCACGCCCTTGGCCTGGTACTCGCGGATCGTGCCGGGCAGGACCTCGCGCGGGGCGACCAGCGAGCCGCGCAGCGACCAGAAACGCTCGCCGATGATGGCGAGCGCGACGACCGAGGTAATGACGATGAGCCAGATGGGCCAGCCGGCCGCTTCGATGATCGACAGCACTTGCGAGACACTCCTGTGAAAAGGCCGAGGCACTTTAGCCCGCCCCCCATGATTCCACAAGACCTTGTGCACGAACGCCGAATCGCACACAACGGGGTTGGTCATCGCCGCGCCGCGATTGCAATCGGCGCCCCGTGTGAAAGCGCGTGCGACGATTCCGCGGCGACTTGAGTCTTGCGCCGCCCCACACTCGCCGCCGTGTAGGAGGAGCGGAAGTGGAAGTTTCATCGCCATTGTGGCGAATCATCCACAGAGCCTGTGGATAACCCTGTGGGCGAGTTTCCGACACCTCGCGCAAGTGACGTATCGCAAAGGCTTTTTTTTCGACCGCTCAAATTTTGAGCGAAGCGTGTTTCATGTTTAACATCAACGACTTATGGATATTTTCCCCCTGTCAAGGACTCATTGCAGCTTGCCCGTGGCAATGCGCCGCCCGGCACGGCACCACGGTGGATAGGCGGACTTTTGCCGTGAGGCGTAGAGTCGTGACTTCCGCAAGTCCTACGCGTGATCTCCGCTTGTCCTACGCCACGACATCCTGCCGTCCTACGCCCCCTTATCTCACCGATTTGCTTCCATGAGCTCGCTTTTCCCCCCGCCCGTCGTGAGCGTCTCTGAGCTGAACCGCCGAGTGCGCGCGGTCCTGGAGAACCAGTTCGAGGTGTTGTGGGTCGCGGGCGAGCTTTCCAACGTGAAGAAGGCGCCCTCGGGCCATTGGTATTTCTGCCTGAAGGATCCGGGAGCGCAGATCGAATGCGCGATGTTTCGCACGCGCGCGCAATTCCTCGACTTCCGGCCCGAGAACGGACAGCAGGTCGAGGTGCGCGCCCGTGTCACGCTTTACGAGCCGCGCGGCAACTACCAGCTGGTGGTCGAAGAGATCCGCAAGGCGGGCCTGGGCGCGCTCTTCGAGGCCTTCGAGAAGCTGAAGGCGAAGCTGCAGGCCGAGGGGCTATTCGAGGCGGCCCGCAAGCGCGCCTTGCCCGCGTTCCCGCGCGCGATAGGCCTGGTCACCTCGCCCGCCGCGGCGGCGCTGCGCGACATCCTCGCGACGCTCGCACGCCGCGCGCCCATGGTCCCGGTCATCGTCTATCCGGCACAGGTGCAGGGAGAAAGCGCCGGCGCCCAGATCGCGCGCGCCATCGCGCTCGCCAACGCGCGCTCCGAGGTGGACGTTCTTATCGTCGCCCGCGGCGGCGGAAGCCTCGAGGATCTCTGGGCCTTCAACGAGGAAGGGGTGGCGCGCGCGATCGCCGCATCCATGCTCCCCATCGTGAGCGGCGTGGGCCACGAGACCGATTTCTCCATCGCCGATTTCGTCGCGGACCTGCGCGCGCCGACGCCGACGGCGGCGGCCGCGGCGGCGAGCCCGGATCGCGAGGCCCGTTGCGAGGAAGTGGCCGCGCTTCGCCGCCGGCTTTCGCGCGACGTGCGACGCATCCTCGAAGTCGGCGCGCAACGCCTCGACGCCGCGGCGCGCAGGCTCCTCACGCCGGCCGAGCGACTCGCCCGCGACCGCGATCGCGTGGCGCTCCTCGCGCGGCGCCTTCGCATCGCCCATGCGGGCGAGCAGAACCTGCGCCGCCTCGCCCTCGCGGGCCTCGCGCCGCGGCTACGCCGCGCCCTGCCCGACGTGGCCGCGCAGCGCCTCCAAGCGGCGCGGCTCGCCGGCGCGCTTGCCGGCGGGCTCGAGCGCGCGCTGCGCGAACGCGCGAGGCGCCTCGTGCAGCTCGGCACCGCGCTCGCCCACCTGGACCCGACGCGGGTCCTCGCGCGCGGCTACAGCATCGTGCGCGGTCCCGACGGGCACGTGCGCACCACGAGCCGCGGCCTCGCGCGCGGCGACGTGCTCGACGTCACGTTTTCCGAGGGCGGGGCCGGCGCCGAGGTGCGCGAAACGCGCTAGGGTTTAGACTTCGATCCTGAAAGCGTCTTCCAACGAAGGAGTGAGCCATGGCCAAGAAGGGCAAGAGCAGCAAGAGCAACAAGGGCAGGAGCGATAACGCCGTCTACAAGGTGATCGAGATCGTCGGAACGAGCTCGCAGTCGTTCGCCGACGCGGCCGCCAACGCCTGCAACACCGCCTCGAAGAGCCTGCGCGACCTGCGCGTGGCCGAAGTGGAGAAGCTCGACGTGAAGATCGACGACGGCAAGCTCATCTATCGCGCCAAGCTGAAGGTGAGCTTCAAGCTTCACGGCGACGACTGAGCCGCGAGGAACGCCTCCACGCGCTCGCCCGCGGCCCGCGCGAGATCGGGGCGCAGGCAATCGAAGCGCTCGACGTCCTGCATGGCGCGCAGCCACGTGAGCTGGCGCTTGGCGAGTTGGCGCGTGGCCGCCACGCCGCGCAGGGCGAGCGTCGCGAGGGGCGCCCTGCCCTCGATCACTTCCCACGCCTGGCGGTATCCCACCGCGCGCATGGCCGGCAGCGAGTCATCCAGCTCGTAGCGAGCGCGTAGCGCCTCCACCTCGGCGAGGAGGCCCTGGGCGAGCATCGCGCCGAAGCGCTCCTCGATGCGACGGTGCAGCACGCCCCGGTCGCCGGGCTCGAGCGCGATCTTCAGCGCTTCGAATGGAAGCCCCGCATCGCGCTCGCCGGCATGGAAATCCGTGAGCGTGCGCCCGGTGTGCTCGAAGACTTCCAGCGCGCGCTGGATGCGCTGCGCATCCGCGGGCTCGATGCGCGCCGCGGCGGCGGGATCGACCCTCGCGAGCTCGACGTGCAGCGAGGCCCAGCCCGCCAGCGCCGCGCGCCTCTCGATGTCGCGGCGGATCGCCGGCTGCGCCGCCGGGAGCGCGGCCATGCCGCGCGCGAGCGCGCGAAAGTAGAGCATGGTGCCGCCGGCGAAGACCGGGATCCGGCCGCGCGCATGGACCTCGGCCGCGATGCGCAGCGCATCGTCGCGGAAGCGCCCCGCGGAATAGGCCTCGGTGGGCTCGACGATGTCGATAAGGTGGTGGGGGACGCGGCCGCGCTCGGCGCGCGTGGGCTTCGCGGTGCCGATGTCCATGCCGCGATAGACCTGAGCCGAATCGACGCTCACGATCTCCACCGGGAAGCGCCCGGCGAGCGCCAGGGCCACCGCGGTCTTGCCGCTCGCGGTGGGACCGAGGAGGAAGACCGCCTTCACTGCCCCCGCATGAAGAGCCGGTCCAGGTCGTGCATGCCGAACTGCACCCAGGTCGGCCGGCCGTGGTTGCAGCTTCCCGAGCGCTCGGTGCGCTCCATCTGGCGAAGGAGCGCGTTCATCTCCGGCACCGTGAGGCTGCGATTGGCGCGAACCGCGGCGTGGCACGCCATGGTGGAGAGGAGCTCGTTACGGCGCTCGACGAGCACGCGACTCGCGCCGAACTCGCGCATTTCCGTAATGACCGAGCGCAGCAGCCCTTGCGCGTCCAGGTCGGCGAGGAGCGCGGGCACGGCGCGGATCACGAGCTCGCGCGGGCCCGCCGCGGCGACGTCGAAGCCCAGGCTCTCCAGCTCGGCGCGCCCGGCGTCCGCCTGCTCGACTTCCTCGGCGGTGGCGGTCATGGGAATCGGCACGAGGAGCGGTTGCGACGGCAGCGCGGCGGCCTCAAGCGCGTCCTTCAGGCCCTCGTAGACGATGCGCTCGTGCGCGGCGTGCATGTCCACGACGACGAGCCCCGCCATGTTCTGCGCGAGGATGTAGACGCCGTGCAGCTGCGCGAGCGCGAAGCCGAGCGCGGGGGTGTCGGTGGGCGTCCCGGCTACCGCCGCCTCGCGCCGCTCGTCCACCAGCGCGCCCGCGAAGAACGATTCGTAGCTTCGCGACGGCTGCGCCACGGCAAGCGCCGCCTGCCGGAAACCGAAGCCGGGATCGGACCCCGCTGCGAGCCCGCTCTGACCTTGCCGTGGCCCCGGTGGGGAAGCGAGCGGGGCAGCGAGCGCGCGCGCGAGCGAATGGAAGACGAACTGGTGCATCGCGCTCGATTCCCTGAACCGCACCTCGCTCTTGGCCGGATGCACGTTCACGTCGACGAGCGCCGGGTCGATGTCGAGGAAGAGCACGAACGCGGCATGGCGGTCGTGATGGAGCACGTCGGCGTAGGCCTCGCGAATCGCGTGCGCCACGACCTTGTCGCGCACGAAGCGCCCGTTCACGAAGAGGAACTGCGCGTCGCGCGAGGCTCGCGTGAAACCGGGCGGCGCGGCGAGGCCCGCGAGGCGCGCGCGCGAGCCTTCGGAAAGCACCTCGATCGCCTGCGCCGCGAAGTCGTCGCCGATGACGCGCCCGGCGCGCTCGCGCGGGCCTTCCGGCGGCAGGTGCGACAGGCGCCGGGCGTTGTGCGAAAGCGCGAAGGCGACGCCGGGACGCGAGAGCGCGATGCGCGAGTACGCCTCGTCGCAGCGCGCGAGCTCCGTCGCCTCGCTCTTCAGGAACTTGCGCCGCGCGGGCGTGTTGAAATAGAGATCCTCGACCTCCACCGTCGTGCCGGACGCGAGCGCCGCGGGCTCGACCGGCGACACCGCGCCCGCCTCGCACGCGATGCGCCATGCGTGGCGATCGTCCGCGCGCCGGCTCACGATCGCCAGGCGCGCCACGGCTGCGATGGAGGCGAGCGCTTCACCGCGGAAGCCGAGCGTCACCGCGCTCTCGAGGTCCTCGAGCGTGGAGATCTTGCTGGTGGCGAAGCGCGCCACGGCGAGCGGCAGGTCGTCGCGCTCGATGCCCGCGCCGTCGTCGACCACCTTCAGGCGGCGCATGCCGCCCTCCACCAGTTCCACAGCCACCGAGCGCGCGCCCGCATCGAGGCTGTTCTCCATGAGCTCCTTCAGCGCCGATGCGGGACGCTCCACCACCTCGCCCGCGGCGATCTGGTTGACCAAAAGGTCCGGAAGCGAACGGATGACACCCACCCCTGGAATGTTACACTGACCTCGCGGTTTTCCCGCCGAGCGCCAAGGGCGCAAGGAGCGGCATGATCCCCGAGAAAGACCCCGCGACGCCGCCGATTCCGGAAGCCGCGGATCCTGTGCTGCAAGCCGAGCAGCTGCGTCTCCTCTTCCGATTTTCCGTGGTGGGTCACCTTGCGACCCTGCTCGTCATCTTCATCCTCGGCGGCATCCTCTGGCAGGACCTCGCAAGGCCTTCGCTCTTCATGTGGTTCGTCGCGACCGCGATGGTCGCGATCGGGCGCTACCTGCTCTACAAGGCGTTCATCACCGAAAACCCCCCGGCAAGCGAGCTCGCGCTGTGGGAGGGACGCTTCATCGCGGGAACGATCCTCGCGGGCGTTTGCTGGGCGATCATCGGCACGGCGCTGCTGCCGGATTCCTCGCGGATGGTGCAGCGGCTGTCGGTGGTGATGCTGGTGATGCTCCTCATCACCGGCGCGGTCGCCTACTACGCGCCGCACCGCTACGCGTACAAGGTGATGGCCCTCTTCGGCCTCGTGCCCCTCGCGGTCACGCTCGGGCGCTCCGGCGACAGGAACCAGGCGTTCCTCTCCGGCTCCATCCTCATCCTCGCGGTGATCCTTCCCTACGTGCATGCGCGCGTCCACAAGGCGCTGGTGGATTCGCTCACCACGCGGCGCGTGCGCGATTCGCTTTCCAGCGAGCTGGAAAGCGAGCGAAGCCGCCTGCAGGAGGCCAACGACGCCCTCGCCGAGGAGACCAACGCGAAGCTGCGCGCGCAGCAGCGCGAGCTTCTCGCCGCGCAGAAGCTGCGCATGCATTTCGAGCGCACGCCGCTCGCCGTGATGGAGTGGGACCGCGAGACGCACATCACCGCGTGGAACCCCGCGGCCGAGGCGATCTTCGGGTTTCCCGCCTACGACGCCGTCGGCAAGCCGGTCGCGCGCCTCCTCGCCGCGGAGGGCGATCGCCACAACCTGGAGACCATGTGCCGCGAGCTCCTCCAGGCCGGTGACGGCAGCAAGACCACGCTCGGCAACGTGACGCGCGGAGGACGCAGCATCCAGTGCGAGTGGTACAACACGCCCCTCGTCGACGCCGCCGGCAAGGTGACCGGCTTCGCCTCCCTGGTGCACGACGTGACCGAGCGCCTCAACACCGAGCGCACGATCCACTACATGGCGCACCACGACGCGCTCACGGGATTGCCGAACCGGCGCCTCATGCAGGACCGCCTGAACCAGGCGATCATGTCGGCGCGCAGGAAGCAGCGCCACGTCGCCGTGCTCTTCCTCGACCTCGACCGATTCAAGATCGTGAACGACACGCTCGGCCACGACACCGGCGACTTCATCCTGAAGGACGTCGCGCGGCGCCTCGCCTCCTGCGTGCGCGAGGGCGATACCGTCTCGCGCGAAGGCGGCGACGAATTCGTGATGATCCTGCCGGACCTGGAGCGCCCCGAGCACGCGCGCGTCGTCGCCGACAAGATCCTGCGCGAGCTCGCGCGCCCCGTGGAGATCGGCGGGCACGAGATCCATGTCACGCCGTCGATCGGCATCAGCCACTACCCCAACGACGCGACCGACGTGCACCAGCTCCTCAAGCACGCCGACAACGCGATGTACCAGGCGAAGGACGCGGGCCGCAACACCATCCGCTTCTTCACCAACGACCTGAACTTCCTCCTGTCCAAGCGCCTCGAGATCGAGAGCCGGCTGAGGAAGGCGATCGACAACGAGGAGTTCTTCCTGCGCTACCAGCCGCAGGTGGAGCTCGCCACGGGGCGCATCTCCGGGATGGAAGCCCTCATCCGCTGGAACGACCCGCAGAAGGGCGAGATCTTCCCGAAGGACTTCATCTTCGTCGCCGAGGAGCTGGGCCTCATCGTGCCGATCGGCGAATGGGTGTTCCGCACCGCCTGCCGCCAGCTTCGCCAGTGGGAGCAGGACGGGTTGCCGCCGGTCACCATCGCGATCAACATCTCGCCGCGCCAGTTCATGTCGCGCCGGCTGGTGTCGACGCTCCTCGGGATCGTGCGCGAGGTGGGGGCCAACCCGCGCCAGATCGAGCTCGAGATCACCGAGACCATGATCATGAGGAACGTCGAGCAGTCGATCGAGACGCTCACGCAGCTGCGCTCGGTGGGCATGCAGGTGGCGATCGACGATTTCGGCGTCGGCTACTCGTCGCTCGGGCAGCTGAAGCGCCTGCCGGCCTCGAGCATGAAGATCGACCGCTCCTTCATCATGAACGTGCCCGAGGATGCGTCCAGCGGCTCCATCACCGAGGCGATCATCGCGATGGCCAAGCGCCTGAAGCTGCGCTGCACCGCCGAAGGCGTCGAGACGCGCGCGCAGCTGGAGTTCCTGCGCGCCAACCATTGCGACGCCTTCCAGGGCTATCTCTTCTCGCGCCCCGTCACCTCGCTGGAAGCCACGGCGATGCTCAAAGCCCAGGCCGCGGCCAACGACGAGACGGCGCAGACCGCATAAGTCGTGTCAGGTACAACTTAAAAAGTCGTGTCAGGTACGACATAAAAAGCCGTACCTGACACGACTTTCCGGCTTTTCAGTTGGCGGCGACCTTGTTGCGCGCGAGCGGCGGGTTCTGCGCGAGGTAGCGCTTCACGCCGCCCAGGATCGCGGCGGCGAGCTTGTCCTGGTAGGCCGAATCCTTCAGTCGCCGCTCCTCGTCCGGGTTCGAGATGAACGCGGTCTCCACGAGGATCGAGGGGATGTCGGGCGCCTTCAGCACCGCGAAGCCGGCCTGCTCCACCGAAGCCTTGTGCAGCGCGTTCATGTCGCCAAGCTCGGTGAGCACGGCCTTGCCGAGCTTCAGCGAGTCGTTGATGGTCGCGGTGAGCGAAAGGTCCAGCAGCGTGCGCGCGAGGATCGGGTCCTTCACGTTGAAGTTCACGCCGCCGATGAGGTCCGACTCGTTCTCGCGCTGCGCGAGCATGCGCGCCGAGGTCGACGTCGCGCCGCGCTCGGAGAGCGCGAACACCGAAGAGCCGCGCGCGTCCGGCCGAACCCACGCGTCCGCATGGATCGAGACGAAGAGGTCGGCCTGCACGCGCCGCGACTTGGCGACGCGCTGCGCGAGCGGTACGAAGTAGTCGCCGTCCCTCACCAGCACCGCGCGCATGTTCGACTCCTGGTCGATGCGCGCCTTCAGCCGCCGCGCGATCGCGAGCGTCACGTCCTTCTCCATAGTGCCGCGCCGGCCGCGAGCGCCCGAGTCCTCGCCGCCGTGGCCCGCGTCGATCGCGATGATCACGAGGCGATCGACCTTCGGCGCCCGTGCCTGCTGCATGGCCTTCGCGGCCTCCTTCGGCTTCGCCGTATCGAGCTTCAACACCGGTAGCACGGGCACCTCGACCTTCTCCTCCACCGGCGCCGTGGCCTGCGTCATGGGCGCATTGGCGATCTCGCCGATGTTGTCGGGCTTCGGCGCGAAGAGCGCCAGCAGCGGATCGGCCGGCTTCGCAGGATAGATGTCGAGCACCAGGCGGTTCCTGTATTCGCCGGCGGGCGCGAGCGGAAACACCGAGGGCTTCACCTCGGTCTTCAGGTCGAACACCACGCGCACGACGTTGGGCCGGTTCACGCCGACGCGCACCGCCTGGATGTAGGGATCGTCCGCGCCTACCTTCGCGGGCAGCGCCTTCAGCTCGTCGTCGAGATCGACGCCCTCCAGGTCGACCACGAGCCGCTCGGGATTGTTCAGGAAGAAGAACTGGTGGCGCAGGGGCTTGGCGGATTCGAGCGTGACGCGCGTGTACTCCTGCGCGGGCCAGACACGCGAGGCGATGATCCTTTCCGCGGCGACGGAATTGGTAGCCGCGAGGAGGGCCACCGCGAGCAGGAGGAACCTCAGGAAGAGATGTGCAAGCGCTCTGCGATGCGCGCGAGGAAGAACTCGCCCGCGGGAGTCTTCGATGCGAGGTGCGCCGTGCGCCCGCTCGCGGCAAATCCCAGGTCGATTTCCAGGTCCGCGGGCGACAGTTGTCCGGCGGCCTTTTCCGGCCATTCGATCAGGCTCACAGTGCGCCCGTTGAAGCTCTCCCGAAATCCCGCGTCGATCCATTCTTTTGGGTCGTGGAACCTATAAAAATCAAAGTGATGCAAGTGTAACCTCGAAACCTCATAAACTTCAACTAGAGCATAGGTAGGGCTTTTCACCGGTCCGGTGTGCCCAAGGGCCCGCAACATCCCGCGCGCGAGCGTGGTCTTTCCGGCACCGAGCTCGCCACGCAGGTAGATCACGAGGCCGGGCTCGAGCGACGACCCCAGCGCCGCGCCGAGCGCGAGCGTCGCCGGCTCGTCGGGAAGGTTCGTTTTCAGCGCTACCATCGAAGGATGAACACCGCAGTCCGGGAAGAAGCGAGCGTGGAAGGGCGCGTGAAGCGCTGGGGGCGCGAGCTTGGATTCGACGCGATCGCCATCGCGGGCACCGAGCTCGCCGAGGAAGAAGCGCGGCTCATCGACTGGCTCGGCCGCGGCTGGCACGGCGAGATGGATTATATGGCACGGCATGGAGCGCGTCGCGCGCGCCCCGCGGAGCTCGTGCCCGGCACCGTGTCGGTGATCACCGCCCGGCTCAATTACACGCCGGCCGATGCGCGCGATTCGTGGGACGTGATCGAGGACTCCGAAGCGGCCTTCGTCTCGCGCTACGCGTTGGGCCGCGACTATCACAAGGTCCTGCGCGCGAAGCTTCAGTCGCTCGCCGATCGCATGACCGAAGAGCTCGGCCCCTTCCACTACCGCGTGTTCACCGATAGCGCGCCGGTGATGGAAGTCTCCCTCGCGGCGAGGAGCGGCCTGGGCTGGCGCGGCAAGCACACGCTGCTTCTGTCGCGCGACGCGGGCTCGCTCTTCTTTCTGGGCGAGCTCTTCGTCTCCGTCGACCTCGCGAAGGATGCGCCGGTCTCCGAGCATTGCGGCACTTGCGAGCGCTGCATCGAAATCTGTCCCACCGCGGCGATCGTCGCGCCCTACCAGCTCGACGCGCGCCGCTGCATCTCGTACCTCACCATCGAGCACCACGGCGCGATCCCCGAGGAGCTTCGGCCGTTGATGGGCAACCGCATCTATGGCTGCGACGACTGCCAGCTCATCTGCCCGTGGAACAAGTACGCGAAGGTCGCGAACGATCCCGACTTCGCGGTGAGGAACGCATTGGACTCGGCGCAGCTCGTCGAGCTTTTCGCGTGGACCGAGGCGGAATTCGACAAGCGCTTCGAGGGCTCCGCCATCCGGCGCATCGGCCACGAGAAATGGTTGCGCAACATCGCCGTCGCGCTGGGCAATGCACCCACATCACCCCCGATCATCGAGGCCCTTCGCGCGCGCCGCGCCCATTCATCGGCGCTGGTGCGCGAGCATGTCGCGTGGGCGCTCGCGCGGCACGCAAGCGAAGGCTAGGACCACCCTGAGGTCGCGGCGCGCCGGGATTCAGGCGCGGCCCGAGAGCGGGTAGTCGATGAGGCTCGCAAGCTCGCGGATGAGCTCGCCCGCCGCAATCTCGCGGCAGCCCGTCGCGTTCTGCCCGGACCACAACGCCGAGAACTCGCCGCTCCCCGCGTTCTCCGCTCGCGCGCGCAAAGGCGCGACCGCGCCCACCGCGAGCGGAAATGCCGGCGCCTCGCGAGCGATCGGTCCCACCTCGCGGACGATGCGGTTCACGATGCTGCGCGCGGGGCGCCCGGTGAAGACGTTGGTGAGCGCGGTATGGCGCGAGCCCTTGCCCTTCAGCGCGGCACGGTGCACTGCGCTCGTCGTCGCCTCGGGGCAGAGGAGAAAGCTCGTGCCCACCTGCGCGCCGGCCGCGCCGAGCGCGAGCGCCGCCGCCACGCCGCGCGCATCCGCGATCCCGCCCGCGGCGATCACGGGCACCTTCACCTCGCGCAGGACTTGCGGAAGCAGCGCGAACGTCCCTACCTGCGTGGTGAGGTCGTCGGTGAGGAACATGCCGCGATGGCCCCCCGCCTCGAGGCCCTGCGCGATGATGACATCGGCGCCGTGGTCCTCGAGCCAGCGCGCCTCGGCGAGCGTGGTGGCCGACGAGAAGATCTTCGCGCCGGCAGCCCTGGCGCGCGCAAGGAGCGCCGGTGGCGGAAGGCCGAAATGAAAGCTCACCACCGCGGGCTTGAACTCGTCCAGCACATCCGCGGCCTCTTCGCCGAAGGGCGCGCGCCCAGAGCCCGCGGGGATCGTCGCGGGGTCGATGCCGTATTCGCGGTAGAAGGGCGTGAGCACCCGGCGCCACGAGTCCTCGCGCGCGGCGTCGGCCTCGGGATTCACGTGGCAGAAGAAATTCACGTTGAAGGGCTTGGAAGTCCCGGCGCGGATCGCGGCGATCTCCCTGCGGATCCCATCCGGCGCGAGCATCGCGCACGGAAGCGACCCGAGCCCGCCCGCGTTGCTCACCGCGACCGCGAGCGCGCTCCCCTGCACGCCCGCCATGGGCGCCTGCACGATCGGCAGCTCGATGCCGAGGAGCACCTGCAACGTCATCGTGATTCCGTGCTTGGAGAAATGACGATCCTAACCGAATAATGCGCTCATGGCCTCCTCTCCCACCATCCCGCGCGGCGTCTGGGTTCTCGGATTCGTGAGCCTCCTCATGGACGTCTCCTCGGAGATGATCCACGGCCTCCTGCCGCTCTATCTCACCGTGGGCCTGGGTGCGAGCGCGCTCGCGGTCGGGGTGATCGAGGGCGTGGCGGAAGCCACCTCCCTCATCGTGAAGGTGTTCTCGGGGACGCTCTCGGACCGCTGGCGTAAGAGGAAGGCGATCACCGCGTTCGGCTACGGCCTCGCGGCGTTCTCCAAGCCGCTCTTCGCGCTGGCCACCGGGCCGCTCCTCGTCTTCTTCGCGCGCTTCCTCGATCGCATCGGCAAGGGCATCCGTGGGGCGCCGCGCGACGCGCTCATCGCCGACCTCACGCCCCCGGAGATCCGCGGCGCGGCCTTCGGGCTGCGGCAATCGCTCGACACCGTAGGCGCCTTCGCCGGACCCCTCCTCGCGATGGTCCTCATGCTCGCGTGGAACAACGACTTCCGCGCGGTGTTCTGGGTCGCGGTGGTGCCCGCGATGCTTTCGTTCGCGCTCATCGTCTTCGCGGTGAAGGAGCCCGACACGCCGCCCGCGACCGCGAATGCCGAGCCGGTGAGCCTGGATCGCGCGACGCTCGCAAGGCTCGCTCCGGCGTTCTGGGGGATCCTCGCCGCGGGCACGGCGATGACGCTCGCGCGCTTCAGCGAGGCCTTCCTCATTCTGCGCGGCTCCGACATGGGCATGGAAATCGCGTACGCGCCCCTCATCCTCGTCGGCATGAACGTGGTGTACGCGGGGATCGCCTATCCCGTGGGCCGGCTCGCCGATCGCATGTCGCGGCGCACGCTCCTCTTCATCGGCATCGCGTTCCTCGTGGCCGCAGACGTCGTGCTCGCGGTGGCGTCGAACCTCGTGGCGCTCGGCGCGGGCGTGGCGCTCTGGGGGCTGCACATGGGATTCACCCAGGGCGTCTTCTCGGCGATGGTGGCGCAGGCCTCTCCGGCGCAGCTCCGCGGGACCGCGTTCGGAGTCTTCAACCTGGCGAGCGGCGTCGCGATGCTGGCCGCGAGCGCGCTCGCCGGGGCGCTGTGGCAGCTCGCGGGACCGGCTTCCACATTCATCGCCGGAGCCGTGCTCGCCGCGCTATCCTTCGCCATCACCGCCGCCGTCATCAGGAGGCCTCCATGATGCGCACCGCGTTGCTCGCGCTCCTCGCGCTCGCCCTCGCGATTCCAGCCATAGCGCAGGTCTACAAGTGGACCGACCCCTCTGGCAAGACCCATTACGGCGACACGCCGCCCGACGATGCGAAGAAGCGGGAGCTGAAGATCCACATCCCTTCGTACGAGGGCCCCGTCGAGGTGCGCGACTGGGCGGCGGTGATCCGCAAGAAGTCCCCGGTGGCGCCGGAGCCCGACCGCATCACCATGTACTCGACCGACTGGTGCCCCCATTGCAAGAACGCGCGCAACTACTTCGCGGCGAAAGGGATCCGTTTCACCGAGTACAACGTCGAGACGTCCGAGACCGGACGCAAGGAGTACGAGGCCCTTGGGGGCGGGGGTGTGCCGGTTATCGTGGTGGGCTCGAAAGTCATGCGCGGCTTCTCGCCCAAGTCCTTCGAAGCGCTCGCACGGAAATCCTCATGAAGGACGGTGCGCTTTACGTGGCCGAGATCGACAAGATCTGGCGCTACGATGCGATCGAGGCGAACCTCGAGAATGCGAAGCCCACGTTCGTCAACGGCAAGTACCCGAGCGACAGTCACCACGGCTGGAAATTCATCCGCTTCCGCCCCGACGGCTGGCTCTACGTGCCCGTGGGCGCATAACCGGGGACAGACCTCGATTATCAGCTGGTGATAATCGAGGTCTGTCCCCGGCTATTACCCGGTTATTACGCGTGAAATGCTGCGGCGGGCGGGTTTGTGCCGCTTTCCACAGACGCGCCGGGCGGGCGGGACGAGACTCGGGTCATTGCATCGCACCCAAGGAAAACAAATGGCCAACGCCCGTATCGAACGCATGATCCGCGAGCTCGACTGCGACCCTTCGCACCAGTTCTTCAGCGCGCTCTTCGGCCTCATCGGCCTGGGCAAGGACGAGAAGCCCGCCTCGCAGGAAAGCTCGGCTCCCGCCTATCAGCGCGTCCAGGGCGAGCTGGCCTGAGGGTCGATTCCGTACCTGCGCATCGCCTCGGCGACGCGCGCATCGCCTAGCGCATGCAAGGCCGCCACCGCGATGGCGTGGCGGTCCACCTCGAAGAATTTCCTCAGCTTGGCGCGCGTATCGCTGCGACCGAAGCCATCCGTTCCCAACGCCGTGTATGAATCCCCGATCCAGGGGCGGATGAGGTCCGCCACCGCGCTCACGTAGTCGCTCGCCGCGACCACGGGAACGCCGGTCTTGGGCAATTGCGCTTCCACCCAGCTTCGACCCGCGGCATGAGGCGTGAGGCGCGCGGCCCGAGAAACCTCCATTCCCTCGCGCCGCAGCTCGGTGAAGCTGGTGACCGAAAACACATCGGCGCCGACATCCCAATCCTCACCGAGCAATTCGGCGGCGGCGATCACTTCGTTGAGAATGGTGCCGGCACCGAGGAGGCGCACTCTCACGCCTCCTGCCTCATGCCTCATGCCCAACACCTTGTGCATGCCCCTCAATATCCCCTCGCGCGCGCCCTCCGGCATGCTCGGCATCGCGTAATTCTCGTTCATCAACGTCACGTAGTAGAAGACGTCTTCCTGCGCGCCCAGCATCCTGCGCATGCCGTCCTCGAGGATCACCGCGAGCTCATAGGCGAAGCACGGATCGTAGGCGCGGCAATTGGGGATGGTGGAGGCGATGAGGTGGCTCGTGCCGTCCTCGTGCTGCAATCCCTCGCCCGATAGCGTGGTGCGCCCCGCGGTGGCGCCGAAGAGGAACCCGCGCGAGCGCGAATCCGCCGCCGCCCAGATCTCGTCGCCCACGCGCTGGAATCCGAACATCGAGTAGTAGATGTACATCGGCAGC
Organism: Burkholderiales bacterium; assembly: GCA_038244725.1. GTDB lineage: Bacteria > Pseudomonadota > Gammaproteobacteria > Burkholderiales > Usitatibacteraceae > Usitatibacter. Next base: position 18,974 of record JBBRTF010000015.1, on the reverse strand, counting down.
ATCGGCTGGCCGTGCGCGGAATAGCTCGTCGCCGCCGCGACCCAGGAGGCGAGCGCGCCCGCCTCGTTGATGCCTTCCTCGAGGATCTGCCCGTCGGTGGATTCCTTGTAGTAAGAAAGCTGGTGCTGGTCCTCGGGCTGGTAGAGCTGGCCGATGGGCGAGTAGATGCCGATCTGCCGGAAGAGGTCCGCCATGCCGAAGGTGCGCGCCTCGTCGGCGATGATCGGGACGATGCGCTTGCCGAGGACGGGATCCTTGAGGAGCGCGCCCACCATGCGAACGTACGCGACCGTGGATGACATCTCCTTGCCGTTGGCCTCCAGCGCGAACTTCGCGAACGACGCCGCATCGGGCGTCGCGAGCGACTCGGATTTCGTCGAGCGCATCGGCAGGTATCCGCCGAGCTTCTCGCGCCGCGCGTGCAGGTACGCCATCTCCGGGGCCTCGCGCGGTGGGCGCACGAACTCGCACGCGTCGCATTGCGCATCGTCGATCGGCAGCGCGAAGCGATCGCGAAACGCGACGAGCTGCTCGGTGTCGAGCTTCTTCTGCTGGTGGCCCGTCATGCGGCCCTGCGCCGCGGTGCCCATGCCGTAGCCTTTCTTGGTCTTGGCGAGGATCACCGTCGGCTGGCCGCTGTGCCGCGAGGCGTGCCAGTACGCGGAGAAGATCTTCACGGGGTCGTGGCCGCCGCGGCGCAGCCGATCGATGTCGTCGTCGGAGAGGTGCGCGACGAGCTGCTTCAGCTCCGGGTACTTGTTGAAGAAGTGCTCGCGGTTGAAGGCGCCATCGGTGGCGGCGTAGGTCTGGAATTCACCATCGACGGTCTCGAGGAAGCGCTTCTCGAGCCACTGGTGAACGTCGCGCGCGAAGAGCGGATCCCAGTCGCCGCTCCAGAGGAGCTTGATCACGTTCCATCCCGCGCCGGCGAACAATCCTTCGAGCTCCTGGATGATCGAGCCGTTGCCGCGCACCGGACCATCGAGGCGCTGCAGGTTGCAGTTCACCACCAGCACGAGGTTGTCGAGGCGCTCGCGCGCGGCAAGTGCCAAGCCCGCGAGCGACTCGGGCTCGTCCATCTCGCCGTCGCCCACGAACGCCCACACCTTGCGCGCGCTATTGTCGACGAGCCCGCGATGCTGCAGGTAGCGCATGAAGCGCGCCTGGTAGATCGCGAAGAGGGGACCGAGGCCCATGGAGCCCGTGGGGTATTGCCAGAAATTCGGCATCAGCCACGGATGCGGGTACGAGGAGAGCCCATGTCCTGCGGTCTCGCGCCGATAGTTGTCGAGCTGCTCTTCGTTGAGCCGGCCCTCGAGGAACGCACGCGCGTAGACCCCCGGCGCGGAGTGCGGCTGGAAATACACGAGGTCGCCATCGGCGCCCGCGCGGAAGAAATGGTTGAAGCCCACCTCGAAAAGATCGGCGGCCGACGCGTAGCTCGCGATGTGCCCGCCCAGCTCGCCGCTCGCGCGATTGGCGCGCACCACCATCGCGAGCGCGTTCCAGCGCACCAATGCCGAGAGCCGCGACTCGATCTCGAGGTTGCCCTGGTACGGCGGCTGCTCCGCGAGCGGGATCGTGTTGATGTACGGAGTCGCGAGCACGTGCGGCAGCGGTACCCGTCGGGTCCGCGCGTGCTGAAGGAGGCGCCTCAGGAGGAAGGTCGCGCGCTCCTTGCCTTCGGAGGCGATGAGGGCATCGAGCGCCTCGATCCATTCGCGGGTCTCGAGCGGATCGACGTCGGGGTCGTGGGGATTGCCGACTTCGCGGGGAATGGCGGGGTCCATCCGGAAAGCTTACATCGGCCCGGGGCGCAAAACAGGCAGAATCAGCCATGCGCGAAGAAGACCTGAGGAAGCTCCTGTTGGTGAAGGCCATCGAGGATTCCGATCGCGAGGCCGCGATCGTCCCTTCCGCCGATCGCGAGGCGGCCGCGCGCGAGGCGATGCGCGCGCTGAAGCCGGGCGAAGCCGACCTCGTGGCGCCGAGCGAGGGCTTGCCGCCGCGCGCCGCGCGCCTGCTGGTGGAACGATCGCGCCCACTCTTCGCACGCATCGCCGCCCGTTATCCGTTCGTGGAGAACGTGCTCGCCCTCCTCGGGCGGTCCGCGCTGGTGACGTTCGCCCTCCTCGCCGCGGGCCTCGCTTTCGGCGCCTCGCTCTCGGCACTCGACGGATCGCGGCGCATCAACGTGCTCGCCTTCCCGCTGCTCGGCCTCGTCGCTTGGAATTTCGTGGTCTATGCGCTCCTCCTTTACGGCGCGGCGCGACCGGCGCGCGCCCACGCGGGGCCGCTGCGATCGTGGGTCGCGTCGCTCGGATCGAGCCTCGCCTCTCGCCTCATCGCGCGCTCGCGAGCCTTCAACGCGCCGCTCGCCGATGCGCTGCAGGCGTTCGCGCGCGAGTGGTACGAGAGCGCGAAGCCGCTCCTCCTCGCGCGCGCCACGGGCCTCTTCCATCTCGCGGCCGCGGCGGTGGGCGTGGGCCTCATCGCGGGGCTCTACCTGCGCGGCATCGCGTTCGACTACCAGGCCGGATGGGAGAGCACCTTCCTTGATGCCGCGAACGCCCGCGCCCTCCTCGCGGCGCTCTACGGGCCCGCTTCGTGGCTCACGGGAATCCCGGTGCCCGACGCGGCGCACCTCGAGGCCACGCGATGGCGCGGTGCCGCGGGCGGCGAGGGCGCGGCGCGATGGATCCATCTCATGGCCGCCTCCGCCCTCCTCTACGTGGTGCTCCCGCGCCTGGCACTCGCCGGCGCGGCGACGCTCACCGCCGTGCGGCTCGCGTTGCGCGCCCCGCTTCCGGCCTCGCTCGCCGCGTACTTCCGGCAATCCTTCGCGAGCGTCGACGGCGCGGTGGCGAAGACTTCGGCCCTCATCCTTCCCTACGCATGCGAGCTCTCGCACAGCGCCCTCGCGCGCCTCATCGCGTGGCTTCCGGAACACACGGGCGGCAAGGTCGACGTCGAAGCGCGCGCCAGCGTGCCCTACGGCGAGGAGGATCGCTACCTCGCGGCGTTGGGCGGGCCCGATGGCGACGTCGCGCAATTCCTGGTGATGCCGTTCAGCCTCGCCACCACGCCCGAGGACGAGAACCACGGCAAGGTGATCGCCGGCGCGCGCGACTGGCTCGCGGCCTCGCGCCCGGAAGCGCAGCTCCTCGTGGTGATCGACGAGGCGCCCTACGCGCAGCGCATGGTGGGCGCACCGGAGCGCATCGCCGAGCGCCATGAGGCGTGGCGCCGCTTCGTCGAGGCGCGCGGCGTGAAGCCCGCATTCGCGAGCCTCGCGTGAGCGTGCAGCTCAGCATCGTCGCGCACACCAACGTCGGCAAGACCACGCTGGTGAGGACGCTCCTCAAGCGCGACATCGGCGAGGTGGCGGACCGCCCGCACGTGACCGAGGCGGCGGAGCGCCACACGCTGCTCGATACCGCGCACGGCGACGTCCTGTACCTGTGGGATACGCCCGGCTTCGGCGACAGCGCGCGCCTCCTCAGGCGATTGCAGGCGAGCGGCAATCCGATCGGGTGGCTGCAGGCGCAGGTCTGGGACCGCTTCGCCGACCGCCCGTTCTTCTGCGGCCAGCAAGCGGTGCGCAACGTGCGCGACGAGAGCGACGTGGTGCTCTACCTCGCGAACGCCGCCGAGGATCCCGCCGCGCTCGCTTACCTCGAAGCCGAGCTGCAGATCCTGCAATGGGTGGGAAAGCCGGTGCTGTTGCTGCTGAACCAGGTCGGGCCGCCGCGCGCGCGCGACACGGAGGTGGCCGAAGAGGAGCGCTGGAGCCGCCGTCTCGCGATGCATGTGCGCGACCGCGCGGTCATCACGCTCGATGCTTTCGCGCGCTGCTGGGTGCAGGAGGATCGGCTGCTGCAAGCCGTGAGCGAGATCGTCGAGACCGCGAAGCGCTCCGAGATGGAGCGGCTGCGCGCCGCATGGCGCGAGCGCAACCTCGAAGCCTTCCGCGCGTCGATGGCCTCGATGGCCGGGTTTCTCGCGGCCACGGCCGCCGATCGCGAGCGCGTGCCGGAAAAGCTCGATCCCGCCGCGCTCGCGCAACGCGCGAAGGCCTGGCTCATGCGCGCGCGCGAGAGGAGCCCCGCTGGCGATCCCGCGGTGGACGGCGCGATGGCGGCTCTGGTGAAGCGACTCGACCAACGCACGCGCGAGGACACCGATCGCCTCATCGCGCTGCATGGCCTCGCGGGACGCGCGCAACAGCGCATTCTCGAACGCGCCGCCGGCCAGTTCGAAGTCGCGATGCCCGCCGACGTCGCCGGCACCGGCCTGGTGGGCGGCATGCTCACCGGCGCCGCGGGCGGGCTCGCGGCGGACCTTTCCGCGGGCGGACTCACGATGGGCGCGGGAATGTTGATCGGCGCGATCCTGGGCGCCCTCGGCGCCGGGGGCGCGGCGCGTGCATACAACATCCTCCAAGGGCAGGAAGACGGGCGCGTGCGTTGGACCGGCGAATTCCTGCTGCAGCAGGCGCGCGCCGCGCTGCTGCGCTATCTCGCGGTGGCGCACTACGGCCGGGGGCGCGGCGACTGGATCGCGGGCGAGGCGCCCCTCCATTGGGCCCCGGTGGTGGACGATGCGGTCCGCGCGCGCGCGGCAGCATTCGCCGACGCCTGGCATATGGCCGAGTCGGGAGCCGACACATCAGAAGTCGCTGCACGCTTAAAATCCGCGCTTACCGGCGCGGCAGTTGATATATTGACGGGCTTGTACCCGGAATCGCGCCAGATCCTCGAGCTCTAGGAGAGTCCCATGTCACGCAATCGTTTCGCATCGCTAGCCGCATTGGTGCTCGCTGGATGCGCCACCCTCCCCGCGAGCGAGCCGAGCCTCGACGCGATCCAGACCATCGTCGTGATCTATGCCGAGAACCACAGCTTCGACAACATGTATGGCATGTTTCCAGGTGCCAATGGCGTCGCGAACGCCACCGCGGAGCAAAGGACGCAGGTGGACCACGACGGCACGGCGCTCGCGCAACTGCCGGCTGTCTACACCGGCGGCAAGCCCGATGCGAAATATCCCGCCGGACTTCCCAACGGCCCGTTCCGCATCGACCAGCCGCCCGTGAATCGCCGCATCGACGAGATCGTTCCGAGCCCGATCCACAACTACTTCCAGAACATCGAGCAGATCAACGGCGGGAAGAACAACAGGTTCGTGGCGATGACCACCGTCGGCGCGTGGACCATGGGCTACTACGACGGCTCCTCGCAGAGGATGTGGAAGTGGGCGCAGCGCTACACGCTCGCCGACAACTTCTTCATGGGCGCCTTCGGTGGCTCCTTCCTCAACCACCAGTGGCTCATCTGCGCATGCACGCCGGTCTTCCCGGACGCGCCCGCCTCGATGCGCGCGCAGCTCGATGCGACCGGGCTCCTCAAGAGGCGTCCCGATTCGCCGGCATCCGTCATGACCGGGCCGCCGCATCTCTTCGACGGGCAGGTGACGCCCGATGGCTACGCCGTCAACACCTCGCAGCCTCCCTACCAGCCGAGCGGCATTCCCCCGGCGGCGAACGCGAGCCTCGATCTTGCCGACGCCGCGAAGCATCCCGTCCCGCCGCAAACCGCGAAGACCATCGGCGACACGCTCTCCGCGAAGAATGTTTCCTGGGCGTGGTATTCGGGAGCGTGGAACGAAGCGCTCGCCGACGGCCGCCGACCGCCCTCGGACAAGCGCGCCGTGATCTACAACCGCGGGGGCGCGAGCCCCAACTTCCAGCCGCATCACCAGCCGTTCAATTATTTCGCGCGTTTCGCGCCGGGGACCGCCGATCGCGAGCAACACCTGAAGGACGGCGCCGATTTCATCGCGGCCATCGATCGCGGCACCCTCCCGCAGGTCGCGTTCTACAAGCCCGCGGGCAAGCTCACCCAGCATCCGAGCTACACCGACATCCACAGCGGCGACCTCCACATCTCCGGCATCCTCGAGCGCCTCGAGAAGAGCCCGCAGTGGAAGAGCATGGTGGTCGTGATCACGTACGACGAGAATGGCGGCTATTGGGATCACGTGCCGCCGCCCACGGGACCGGGCTGGGGCGATCGCTGGGGACCGGCCACGCGGGTGCCGACCCTCATCGTCTCGCCGTTGGCGAAGCGCGGATACGTGGACCACACGTCCTACGACACCACCTCGATCCTCAAGCTCATCACGCGGCGCTTCGGGCTCGAGCCGCTCCCCGGGGTCAGGGCGAACACCGGGGACCTCACGGGGGCTTTGACCCTCGGTCACTGAACTGTCACACGCGTCGCCTATAGTCCTTCGGGTTGATTCCTCGAAGGAGATGCGTGTGAATTTCAAGGCCATCCTGGCGCTCGCCCTCGCGGCGGCGTCCCCCGCGTTCGCCGCCGAGATCACCGGCGCCGGCGCGACGTTCCCCTATCCCATCTACGCCAAGTGGGCCGACGCGTACAAGAAGAACACCGGCACCGGCATGAACTACCAGTCGATCGGCTCCGGCGGCGGCATCAAGCAGATCACCGCGAAGACCGTCGACTTCGGCGCCTCCGACATGCCGATGAAAGCCGAGGATCTCGACAAGAACGGACTCGTCCAGTTTCCCGCGATCATGGGCGGCGTGGTGCCGGTCTACAACGTGAAGGGGCTCAAGCCCGCGGAGCTCAAGTTCACCGGGCCGCTCCTTGCCGACATCTACATGGGCAAGGTCACCCAGTGGAATGACCCGGCGATCGCGAAGCTGAACCCGGGCGCGAAGCTTCCGGCTGCGGCGATCACCGTCGTGCATCGCTCCGACGGATCGGGCACCACGTTCCTGTGGAGCAATTACCTGTCGAAGACCAGCGCGGACTTCAAGAGCGCCGTGGGCGAAGGCACCTCGGTGAAGTGGCCCGCGGGCGTGGGCGGCAAGGGCAATGAAGGCGTCGCCTCCTACGTGCAGAAGATCGACGGCTCGCTCGGCTACGTGGAGTACGCGTATGCGAAGCAGAACAAGCTCTCCTACGGCCAGATGCAGAACAAGGCGGGCAGGTTCGTCGAGCCGGACGACGGTTCCTTCAAGGCCGCGGCCGCCGGCGCCGATTGGAAATCCGTTCCCGGCATGGGCGTGGTGCTCACCGACCAGGCGGGCGAGAAGAGCTGGCCCATCACCGGCGCCTCCTTCATCCTCGTCCACGCGACGCAGGAGAAGCCGGAGTCGGGCCGCGAGGTGCTGAAGTTCTTCGAGTGGTCGTTCAGAAACGGCGCGAAGATGGCCGAAGAGCTCGACTACGTGCCGATGCCCGCGCCGGTGGTGAAGGAAATCCAGGCTGCGTGGAAGAACGTGAAAGACCCGGGTGGCAAGGCCGTTTACTGAGGTGGCTTCATCCCTCCCTTGGGAGGGGATCGGGGAGAGGGTAAAGTCTATGGACTTTCCTCCCTCTCCCGCGATGCTCAGGAACAACGCATTGATGGACGCGGTCTTCCGGAACCTCACCCGGTTCTTCGCGTTCTTCGTCTTCAGCCTCCTCGCCGCGATCCTCGTGTCGCTGGTTGCGGGCAGCTCGCTCTCGCTGCACAAGTTCGGCCTCGGCTTCCTCGTGAACGAGAACTGGGACCCGGTGAAGGAGGATTTCGGCGCGCTGGTGCCGATCGTCGGCACGCTCGTCACATCCGGGATCGCGCTGGCGATCGCGATCCCGGTGAGCTTCGGCATCTCCATCTTCCTCACCGAGCTCTCGCCCACCTGGCTGCGCCGCCCGCTCGGCACCGCCATCGAGATGCTCGCCGCGATCCCGAGCATCATCTACGGCATGTGGGGCCTGTTCGTGTTCGCGCCGATCTTCCAGCAGCACGTGCAGCCGATCCTCGCGACACTGCTCGGCGGCGTGCCGGGGTTGAAGATCCTGGTTTCCGGCCCGCCCATGGGCATCGGCATATTGGCCGCGGGCATCATCCTCGCCGTCATGGTGATTCCCTTCATCACCGCGGTGATGCGCGACGTGTTCGAGCTGGTGCCGCCGATGCTGAAGGAGTCCGCGTATGGGCTCGGTTCCACGACGTGGGAAGTGGTGTGGCGCGTCGTGCTGCCCTATACGAAAGTCGGCGTGATCGGCGGCGTGATGCTCGGCCTCGGGCGCGCGCTCGGCGAGACCATGGCGGTCACCTTCGTGATCGGCAACGCGCACAACCTCTCCGCTTCGCTGTTCGCGCCGGGCAGCTCCATCGCCTCGGCGCTCGCCAACGAGTTCACCGAGGCGGTGGGTGACCTCTACACGTCCTCGCTGATCGAGCTGGGCCTGCTGCTCTTCCTCATCACGACCATCGTGCTCGCGTTCTCCAAGCTCCTCCTCATGCAGCTCGCCAAGCGCGAGGGCACCACGACGTGAACCCGGCCTCCGAGGCGAGCCCCGTCTACCGGCGCCGCCGCCGCATGAACACGGTGATGATGGCCGTGTCCACGGTGGCGCTCGCCTTCGGACTCTTCTGGCTGCTCTGGATCATCGGCGTGCTGCTGTACGAAGGCGCCGGCGCGCTCGGGCCCTCGCTCTTCACGCAGATGACGCCGCCGCCGGGCGCCGACGGCGGCCTCGCCAACGCGATTCTCGGCAGCGTCCTCATGGCGGGTGCGGGCACGCTCATGGGCACGCCGATCGGAATCCTCGCCGGCACCTACCTCGCCGAGTACGGGCGGCGCGGCTGGCTCGCGCCGGCGACGCGCTTCATCAACGACGTGCTCCTCTCCGCGCCGTCCATCGTGATCGGCCTCTTCGTCTACTCGGTCTACGTCTCGCGCGTGAAGCACTTCTCGGGCTGGGCCGGCGCCATCGCGCTCGCGATCATCGTGATCCCGGTGGTGGTGCGCACCACCGACGACATGCTGAAGCTCGTGCCCAACAGCCTGCGCGAAGCGGCGGCGGCGCTGGGGGCGCCCACGTGGAAGATCATCACGCTGGTCTCGTACCGCGCCGCGCGCGCGGGCATCGTGACCGGGATCCTGCTCGCCATCGCGCGCGTGGCGGGCGAGACCGCGCCGCTCCTTTTCACCGCGTTGAACAACCAGTTCTGGTCCACCGACATGAACCGCCCCATGGCGAATCTCCCGGTGGTGATCTTCCAGTTCGCCATGAGCCCCTACGACGACTGGCACCGCCTCGCCTGGGGCGGCGCCGCGTTGATCACCCTCCTCGTGCTCGGCATCAACATCTCCGCGCGCGCTCTCTTCTCGAGAAAGTAGCGATGGCCACCGTCATGCAGGCGTTCACCGATACGAAGAGGCTCGAGCCCGCCCCGGCCAAGCTGAACGTGAGGAACCTGAATTTCTACTACGGCTCGTTCCACGCGCTGAAGCGCGTGAACCTCGAGATCCCCGAGCATCGCGTGACGTCATTCATCGGCCCGTCGGGCTGCGGAAAGTCCACGCTGCTGCGCACCTTCAACCGCATGTTCGAGCTCTATCCCGAGCAGCGCGCCGAGGGCGAGGTGATGATGGGCAACGAGAACATCCTCACCTCGAAGCAGGATGTCTCCCTCATCCGCGCGAAGATCGGCATGGTGTTCCAGAAGCCCACGCCCTTCCCGATGTCGATCTACGACAACATCGCGTTCGGCGTGCGCCTCTTCGAGGACCTCCCGCGCGCGCGCATGGACGAGCGCGTGGAATGGGCGCTCACCAAGGCGGCGCTCTGGAAGGAAGCGAAGGACAAGCTGCACCAGAGCGGCAACAGCCTTTCCGGCGGCCAGCAGCAGCGCCTGTGCATCGCGCGCGGCATCGCGGTGCGCCCGGAGATCCTGCTCCTCGACGAGCCGTGCTCGGCGCTCGACCCGATCTCCACCGCGAAAATCGAGGAGCTCATCGCCGAGTTGAAGGCCGACTACACCGTGGTGATCGTGACGCACAACATGCAGCAGGCGGCGCGCGTCTCCGACTACACCGCGTACATGTACCTGGGCGAGCTGGTGGAATTCGGCGAGACCAACCAGATCTTCCTCAAGCCCGGCAAGCAGGAAACCGAGGACTACATCACCGGTCGCTTCGGCTAGCCTTCTCGCGCCGCAGGATCGCCAGCTCCTCGAGGACCTTCGCATCGGGTTGCCCCGAAGGATCGCGATCGCGTTCGAGCGCGTGCTGGATGTTGAGCGCCTCGTCGATGCGCGACATCGCACGAAGCGTCCACGCGACCATCCAGCGCGCGATGTGCGTGGCCCAGGCGTCGGCGCCGCGCTCTCGTATCGCGAGCGCCGCGCGGAAGGCAGCGAGCGCCTCGTCGTATCGACCCATCCGGTGCAGCGCATAGCCGATGTTGTTCTGCAGCGACGCCTCCCAGCGCTGCGCGGCGGGTTGGGTGGAAGCCCGGGCTATGGCGAGCGCCTCCTTCGCCCATTCGAGCTGGTCCTGGGGCGCGGTGTCGACGAAGGCGAGCATGTGCAGCGCGTCCACCGCCAGCGCGTCGAGGCCGCTGGCCTTCGCGATCTCGAACGCCTCCAGGTACTCGGCGCGCGCGCGCTCCCGGGCCTCGGGCGTCTGCGACGGCGCGGAATGCGCCGCCGATGCGAACGTGCGTCCCATCTCGAGCGCGAATCGCGCGCGTGGCTCGGCGCCGGCCCCGGCGAGGTGCGGCTCCACGGAGGCGAGGATCGACCGCGCGCCCTCGAAATCGTGGCGCAACCCATGCGTGCGCGCGATCTGCGTCCACAGGATGAGCGCATCGTCGCTCTGGGCCGACGCGAGCGCCGCGCGAAAGCGCTGCTCGCTCAGCTGCGGCTGGTTGAAATCCCAGAGCGGTTGCAGGTCGATGGGCATGCTGGACCGGGAGCGGGAGCGCACGATATCTTGTCACGAACTTGTCACGCGGTTTTCCTAGACTCTCGTGAAGCCATCGGGAGGGTACCGTGCCGGGCGCGCAAGCGGTTCGCATGGAAGAACGGGTGAAGTTCGAGGTGGGTCTCGCGAGGGATCCGGGGCGCATCGCGCAGGCGCGCGCGCTGCGCAAGCATTGCGTGGGCGTCACCGCGCAGGCCGATGCCGTCGACGAGCGGCTCGACGAGCACTGCGAGCATCTCGTGGTGCGCGACGTGCGCTCGGACGACATCGTCGGCGCCTATCGCATCCTCGGCCCCGCGGATGCGCGCCGCTACGGCGGCTACCACGCCGATCGCGATTTCGACCTGGCGCTCCTCATCGTGCTGCGCGACCGCATGGTGGAAGTCGATCGTCCGTGCGTGGACCCGCGCTTCCCGTTCGAGAACGTGATGTCGCACCTCTGGTCTGCGCTCGCCCGCTACCTCATCGAGAATCGCCACGACTACGTGCTGGGAAGCGCGAGCGTGAGCCTGCGCGACGGCGGGCATGTCGCGGCGTCGATCTATCGAATGGCGTGCGCCCGCTTCATGAGCCCCGACGACTACCGCGTCTTTCCACGCCAGCGCCTGCCCCTCGAGGGGCTCTCGGACACGCGCAAGGTGGAGTTCCCGCCGGTGCTGAAGGGCTACCTCGACCTCGGCGCGTGGGTGTGCGGCGAGCCCGCGCTCAATCGCACCGAAGGCACCGCGGACTTTCCCATCCTGCTTTCGCTTGCACGCATGCAGGGGCGCGACACGCGCGACTTCCTTGCGAAGGCCACCTGAGGGCGCGAGCGCTGCACGGGGCCGGCCGGGGACATGCCCCGGATTCTAGAGCAATGCCGGCGGCAGGATCAGCGCCCACACCATCGCGAGGAGCACCAGCGCCATGAAGACCGCGGCGCTGCCGATGTCCTTGGCGCGCTTCGAGAGCGAGTGATGGTCGAACGAGATGCGATCGATCGCCGCCTCGACCGAGGTGTTGAGGAGCTCCACGATGATCACGAGGAGCATCGCGCCGATGAGGAGCGCGCGTTCCACGGGCGTCACGTGCACGATGCACGCGACCGGCACCAGCACGATCGCGAGCAGGAGCTCCTGGCGAAAGGCGCTCTCGTTGCTCCACGCGTCCTTCAGGCCCGACACCGAGTTGAAGAACGCATGGACGATGCGTATCAGCCCGGTCTTGCCCTTGAATGGGCTTTCGGTGAGCGGTTCAGGCGGCTTGAGCAACGGGGGCCTCCAGGGAGCGGGCGGGAACGAGGCTGGAGAGGAACTGGCGGGAGCTGAATTCCCACGAGTAGCGTTGACCATAGCGCGAAACCTTCTCGCGGTCGAGCGCGAGCGCCGCGAGGGCCGCGGCACCGAGGTCGTTGTCGAGCACGCCCACCGCGGGATCCTTCACCACGTCGATGGGCCCGCGCACGGGAAACGCGGCTACCGGAGTGCCGCACGCCATCGCCTCCACCAGCACCAGGCCGAAGGTATCGGTGCGGCTCGGGAAGACGAACACGTCGGCGCGCTGGTAGTACGACGCGAGCTCGCGCCGGTCTTCGCGCCGACGAAGATCGCGTCGGGGTAGCGCTCCTGCAGCGACTTCCTCTGCGGGCCGTCGCCCACCACGAGCTTGGTGCCGGGAAGGTCGAGGCCGAGGAAGCCCGGCAGGTTCTTCTCTACCCGGGCGCGCGAGCGCCGGCGACCTCACCAACGCGCTCGACTTCTAGGCGGCGCGATGCACGCGGGGGCCGACGAAGCGCGCGCTGAAGCGGCTCCCCTTCCCGGGCGTGCTGGTGACCTGCAGCGCGGCGCCGTGGCGGCCGAGCGCGTGCTTCACGATCGCGAGGCCCAGGCCCGTGCCGCCGGTTTCGCGCGAGCGGCCGCGATCGACGCGATAGAAGCGCTCGGTGAGGCGCGGGATGTGTTCCGCGGAAATTCCGATGCCCGTGTCCTCCACGTCGAAGGCCGCGCCATCATCGGTTCGGTGCCAGTTCAGGCGCACCTCGCCGCCCTCGGGGGTATAGCGGATCGCGTTACTCACCAGGTTGCCGAACGCGCTGGAGACTTCCTTCTCGCTGCCGAGGAGGTCGAGGCCCGGCTCCGCGTCGATGGCGATGCGATGGCGCCCGCCGCTCAGGGCCCTCGCCTCGGCGCCGAGACGATCGAGGAGCGGGCGCATCTCGATCCTCTCCTCGAGCGGCGGTGGCGGCGAGGATTCGAGCGCCGAGAGCGTGAGGAGATCCTCCACCAGGCGCTGCATGCGCTTCGCCTGCTCCGTCATCAGGTCCACGTAGTGCTGGGCCGCCGCGGGATCGCGCTCGTCGCGAAGCGTCTCGAGGAAGCCCGTCACCACGGTGAGCGGCGTGCGCAACTCGTGCGAGACGTTGGCCACGAACTCGCGGCGCATGCGCTCCACCTGCTTGAACTGCGTGACGTCGCGCGACAGCACGAGACGCTGGTCCTCGCCGTAAGGCACAACCTGGATGGAGAGCACGCGGTCGGCCTGGTAGGGCGGCTGCACCAGGATCGGCCTCGAATAGTCGCCGCTCTCGAGGTACTCGAGGAACTCGGGGATGCGCACGAGGTGGGTGAGAGGCGTGCCGGCGTCGCGCGCGGGATCGATCTCGAGGTGCTGGCGCGCGGTGTCGTTGCACCACGTGATGCGTTCGCCATCGAGGATCACCACGCCGTCGGGGAGCGCGCGGGCGGCGTCGCGCCAGCGCGCGAGCATGTCGACCAGCTCCGCCTCGCGCCGCGCGGCCTCGCGCCGCGCGCGGTGGAGCAGCGCGTGCAGCTCGTCCCACATTCCTCGCGCGCGCGGCGGATCGGGCGCCTCGCCATGCTCGAGCCAATGGGCGAGCGCCCGCAGGTTGCGCAGGTGATAGGAGACCAGCAACAGGACCAGCACCGAGAAGACCGCGAACCCGCCCTCGGTGTCCACGAGAAAGCCCACGCCGACGGCCACCAGGGCGCAAGCGGCGAGCGCGATCATCTCAGTACGAGGAGCGGAACCGGTAGCCGGCGCCGCGCACGGTCTCGATCAGGCGGTCGTGCTTGCTGGGCAGGAGCGCCTCGCGGAGCCTGCGAATGTGCACGTCCACCGTGCGGTCCTCGAGGAACACATGGTCGCCCCACACCTGGTCGAGGATCTGGGCGCGGCCGTACACGCGGTCCGTGTGGGTCATGAAGAAGTGCAGCAGCTCGAATTCCGTGGGGCCCATCTTGAGCGTGGCCTTGCCCCCGGTCACGATGCGCGTGGCGGGGTTCAGCACCAGCCCCTCGATCTCGACCGCTTCCTTCGAGAGCTGCGGCGTGCGCCGGCGCAGCACCGCCTGGATGCGGGCTTCCAGCTCGCGCGGCGAGAAGGGCTTGGTCACATAGTCGTCGACGCCGCTGTCGAGGCCCGCGACCTTGTCCTCGTCGCTCGCGCGCGCGGTGAGCATGATGATGGGCACTTCGCGCGTGCGCGCTTCCGAGCGCAGCTTCCTGGCGAGCGTGGGCCCGGAGCCGTCGGGGAGCATCCAGTCGAGGAGGATCACGTCGGGGAGCGCCGTGACCACCGCGTCGTAGGCGTCCTTCGCGGTGGCGGTGCGGCGCACCTCATGGCCATTCCTCGCGAGCGTCACCGCGATCAGCTCCTGGATCGCCGGCTCGTCCTCCACCACCAGGATCGACGCCGCCATCAGCCCAGCGCCTCGCGCTCGACTTCGGCGAGCGGAGTGTGGCGCACGTCCCTTCCCTTCACGATGTAGATCACCTGCTCGGCGATGTTCTTGGCGTGGTCGCCGATGCGCTCGAACGCCTTGGCGACCCACACGATGTTGATCGAGGTGGAGATGGTGCGTGGATCTTCCATCATGAAAGTGATGAGCTGGCGCAGGATCGCGTGGAATTCCGCGTCGATCAACGCATCCTCCCCGATGATGCGCGCGGCGGCGGCGGCGTCCAGCCTCGCGAACGCGTCCAGCGACTTTCTCAGCATGCCCACCGCGATCTCGGAGACGTGGCCGATGGTGGCGAGGCGCGTGGCCTGCGCGCGGCCGCTGGCGTTGATCTCGCGCGCCATGCGCGCGATCTTGGCCGCCTCGTCGCCGATCCGCTCCAGGTCGGTCACGGTCTTGCTCACCGCCATGATGAGGCGCAGGTCCGAGGCCGCGGGCTGGCGGCGCACGATCACGTGGCGCAGGTCGTCGTCGATGGCGACCTCGAGCTCGTTCACCTTGGCGTCGGCGGCGATCACCTGCTCGATCTTTTCCGCGTCGCCATCGAGATAGCCGGCAACCGCGGAGCGGATCTGCGATTCCACCAGGCCGCCCATCTGCATCATGCGCGAGCGCAGCGCTTCGAGGTCCTGGTCGTATTGCTTGGAGATATGTTCTGTCATAGCGGTGCTCCCAGCAGGCTACAGCGCAAGTATGACAGTTACGTTACCGCCCGCTACGTGAAGGGCGCGCCGTCCTTGAGCGTGTATCGGTAGGCGCCATCCACGGAGGTCACCGCGAGATCGTCGTCGGGATAAGTCGCCGCATCGCCGGGAAGGCGATCGCCCACCTCCAGGTACCAGACGTCTTCGCTGGTGTCGTTCCTGAGATGGTGTGCATCGTGGGTGCCAGCCTTGAAGCCCGCGCACATGCCGGGCTCGAGCGGAGTCGGACCGGCATCGGTCACCAGGGTCGGCGTGCCCTCGAGGATGTAGATGAATTCATCCTGCTTCGTGTGATTGTGGCGGACCGACGAGACCGAGCCGGGCTTCAGCACCGTGAGGTTCACGCCGAAGTTCGCGAGGCCGAATTCATCGCCGAGGCGGCGCTTCAATCGCCCTTTCACTAGCGAGGCGAAGGGTTCCGGGTAACCGGTCTGCTTCGGGTGCAACGGGACATCGATGGCGACTCTCGCGGGCGGGAATTTGGTGGTCATTTCGTATCCGACTCCACTGTTTCGAGGATCACACGCTCTTCTTCGCAGGATGAGGATGCGCGCGTCGTATGGTGGGTGATACGACTTTCGCCGACACGTGAAAATCCCAGACTGCGGCGCCGCCGCTTGCGGCGAACTCCGCCACGTGCCTCGGCAGATCGTCCAGGTTCGTGAAGGTCTTTCCCGCGAGTCCGAATCCGCGCGCGATGCCCGCGAAATCGCAGTAGCCGAACACCGACCCGTCCTCGGGCATTCCCTCCGCGCGGAGCTTGTGCAGCTCGGAGCCGTACGCGCCGTCGTTCATCACGACGATCAGGATGTTGAGCCCATGACGCTTGATGGTCTCGAGCTCCTGCACATGCATGAGGAGGCTGCCGTCGCCGTCGAACAGCACGACGGTTCGATCGGGCCGCGCCGCGGCGACTCCCATGGCGAACGAGATGCCGTTGCCGATCGCGCCGAACTCGCGGATGGTAAGGAATTTCTCCTGCGGGCGCGAAGGCATCTGCGCGAAGAACCATGAGCAGTGGCCGCCCGAGTTCACCATCTCCCAGTCGTGCGGCAAGGCCTCCTCCAGCGCCTCGACCACGCGACGCGGGTCGAGCAATCCGGGCTCGATCTCGAACTCGTGGCTGTCGGGTTTCGAATCGCGGATGCGCGCGGCCATCGCATCGCTTCTCCAGCTCGGGCTTCGCGCGGGCAACGCTCCGGTCAACGCCTCGACTCCCAGGCGTGCGTCGGCGCGCAAGTGATGACGCGCCACTTCCTGGCCCTGATTGACCGCTACGGGATCGATATCGATTTGCAGCATCCTCGCCTTCGGCCAGAGCTGGCCGCCGCCGCCCGCATGGAAGGCGAGCGAGCAGCCTACCGCGACGACCACGTCGGCTTGCTTGAGGTACTCGAGGCCGGCTTCGGGTGTGAAGCTGCCCGAGATGCCGATGCAGAATGGATCGTCGTGGAAGAGCCCTCTCGCGGGAAGCGTCGTGGAAAGCAGTCCCCCTGTCTTGGCGGCCAACGTACGGCAAGCATCCCCCGCTCCGGCCTCAACAGCGCCCAGGCCAGCCAGCACGACAACCCTTTCGGCGCCGGCGAACAGTTGCGCGGCGCGGGCCACGTCATCGGGATGCGGTGGAATCGGCGAAGGGCGCGGCAACAGTTTGTGCGATGGCGTGGGCAGATCCGTAGATCCCTCCCAGGGCCGGGCCTGGAGATCGAACGGAACGCCGATCACCACGGGCCGGCGTTCGCGGCGCGCCTGCAGGAACGCGTCGCGTATCGCAACGGGCATGCGCTCGGGCATGTGCAACGCGTGATAGGCGGCACCCGTCGCGGTGATGAGCGGCGCCTGGTCGATCTCCTGGTTGTACCAACCGCTCTTCAACGGCGCTTCGCCGGCGAATACCACCATGGGCAGATGGGCGCGCACGGCCGCGGGAAGCGCCGTGATCAATTGCGTCACGCCGGGCCCGCACGTGACGGTCGCAACACCCACGTCCCGGTTCTTCCGCGCGAACGCCATGGCGGCGGCGACGGCGCAATGCTCGTGCCTCACGTAGACCATGCGGCATCCGGCCTCGGACAATCGCGCGGCCCAATTCATGTTCGCGTCCCCGAGAAGCGCGAAGCACGTTCGCACATCCTCCTGGGCGAAGGCCTTCGCCAGGATGTCGTAAATTCGCATGGTTCCCCTCATTCGACCCGCCGTATCCACGATCTCGCGTTGTTGAGGCGAATGATACCCAGACGCACGGCTTCTCCCGAGGGCGCGTTGGCCGCGTGGGCCGCGAAGCTGCGGGCTTCTGCTCGGGGTCGATGTGCGCGGCGCGGGTTTCAGCTTCGTTCATGGGTTGCTGAGTTTGTAGCGCCTCGTTTTCTTGCTACCGATCTTTTCCACCAGCCCGGCCTCCAGCAGCGGGCGCAGCAGATCCATGGCGCCCTGCCGGGAGATGGCCAGCGCGTCCCATAGCTCCGCAGGGGAGAGGCTGCCGTGATCCCGCAGCAGCTTGAGCAGTTGTTCCTGTCGGGGTCGAAACACCAACTTCTCCTGCGACTTCACGTTGTATGACTGCACGCGGGTCCAGGTGCGCTCCAGTGTCTGGCGCAGACCCTCGGCGCAGTATTCCAGCCAGCCGGTGAGATCGTTGCGAGCTTGGCGCACGCCGTCGAGCGCGTGGTAATAAGCGGGACGATCCTCCCAGTAGTACTCGTCCACGGAGAAGATGTGATGGCTGTCGAAGCCGCGCCGATACAGCTCCCACAGCGCCAGGGCACGGCCGGTGCGCCCGTTTCCGTCCGCAAAATGGATGAATCCACTCGAACTGGTAGTGCAGGTGCGCCGCATGCTCCTCGAGCAGCGCTGGCGATCCCACGTAGGCGTTCGCTGTTTCAGTGCCCCTTGAGATACGAGTCGGCATCCAAACAATGAAAGTGAAATCTTACGAACGTTTACAACAAAACAAGAGCTAGCTCCTCCGGCGGAACTGCTGGATATTTATCACGCGGACGCACTGCTTACAAATCAGGTAGTCGTGCTGGCACGTGTGGCCTGAACCCGCGCTCAGAGTGCGTTGTGAAAGTTCCAGCACTTTGGTCGCACAGACTGCGCGGCCGAACGAAAAAAATCTTCGCGACGTTGCCCCGGCCTTTTCGATGACGATGGCGTAGCGCATGGTCGCGCTCATTTCTTTAGCCCAGACTGCTTCATGATGCTGTTTAGTGTACCCGGAGCAATGTGGTCGCTGGGCTTTCCGTGGCGGCCAGACGCGGCCCACGGTGCCTCACGGTCCGTTCCAAGCGTTGTTAGAGAGCATGGTCATAGCCCCATGATGAAGACCGGTGCCAGCGCTGCGAGTATGGCACCCAGTTGAAGCATCAACACGAGCACCACTTGCCTTGGATTTCGACGCAACCATCTGAGTACGAAGAAGGCCACTATTGGTATCTGCAAAGTCACCAACACCTGCCAAATGTGGGCAGCAGCTCCTTCATCCGCCTCGCGAGTCGCGCCAAACACGGCGACGTGCCCGAGTACGACGACAAGGGCAAACGCGGACATTGCAAGTGGAAGCCAAGCGCTCGGCTCCTTCATAAGCGGCATGTTTTTCATGCTCTCTAACGAATGAAAGGGACTTCCCCGTCCCGCGAGGGCACTAGGTGCCAAGATTGAGTTTCCACACACAGTCTTTCAGGAGGGGAAGTCATGGGCAAGGTTACTACTGTTGGAATCGATCTCGCAAAGAGCGTTTTTAGCG
>JBBRTF010000014.1:0-90225 GCA_038244725.1 Burkholderiales bacterium | reverse complement strand
GAGATGTTCGTGGGCGTGGGCGCCTCGCGTGTGCGCGACCTGTTCGACCAGGCCAAGCGCAACGCACCGTGTATCGTGTTCATCGACGAGATCGACGCGGTCGGCCGCCAGCGCGGCGCGGGCCTGGGCGGCGGCAACGACGAGCGCGAGCAGACGCTGAACCAGCTCCTCGTCGAGATGGACGGCTTCGAAGGCGCCTCCGGTGTCATCGTCATCGCCGCCACCAACCGCCCCGACGTGCTCGACCCGGCGTTGCTGCGCCCGGGCCGCTTCGACCGCCAGGTCGTGGTCCCGCTGCCGGACATCCGCGGCCGCGAGCAGATCCTCATGGTGCACATCCGCAAGGTGCCGATCGCGCCGGACGTGGACGCCTCCATCATCGCGCGCGGCACGCCCGGCTTCTCCGGCGCGGACCTCGCCAACCTCGTGAACGAGGCGGCCCTCTTCGCGGCGCGCGGCAGCAAGCGCCTCGTGGACATGGACGACTTCGAGCGCGCCAAGGACAAGGTCATCATGGGCGCGGAGCGCCGCTCGATGGTCATGCCCGAGGACGAGCGGCGCAACACGGCGTACCACGAGAGCGGCCACGCCATCGTCGCGCGCCTGCTGCCGAAGACCGACCCGGTGCACAAGGTGACCATCATCCCGCGCGGCCGCGCCCTCGGCGTGACCATGCAGCTGCCGGTGGAGGATCGCTACAGCTACGACCGCAACTATCTCCTCAACAACATCGCCGTGCTCTTCGGCGGGCGCATCGCCGAAGAGCTCTTCATGAACCAGATGACCACCGGCGCCTCGAACGACTTCAAGCGCGCCACCGAGATGGCGCGGCGCATGGTCACCGAGTGGGGCATGACCGACGCGCTGGGCCCGATGGTCTACGGCGAGAACGAGGGCGAAGTCTTCCTCGGCCGCCAGGTGACCACGCACCAGAACATGTCGGAAGAGACGATGAAGGCGGTGGACAAGGAAGTGCGCGCCATCATCGACATGCAGTACGCGCTCGCGCGGCGCCTGCTGGAGGAGAACCGCGACAAGGTCGAGGCCATGACCAAGGCGCTCCTCGAGTGGGAGACCATCGACGCGCACCAGATCGAGGACATCATGTCGGGCCGTCCGCCGCGCCCGCCGAAGCCCGTGGCGGCGAAGCCCACGCAACCGCCGAACGATGGCGGCACGCGCGGTGCCGAGCCCGCAACGCCGGCGCCGGCGGAAAGCGCGTAGTCGATACGGGGCGCGAGGCACGAGGCGCGAGAAGAACGGGCAACGCCCTCTCGCGCCTCGTGCCTCGCGCCTTTTCATTGGCATCCGGTCGCCCCCGGGTCCTGGGCATTCTCAACGTCACCACAGACTCCTTTTCCGACGGTGGCCGCTACCGCGACGCCTCCCTCGCCATCGCCCATGGCTTGCGCCTTCGCGACGACGGCGCGGACTTCGTGGACGTGGGCGGGGAGTCCACGCGGCCCGGCGCGGCACCGGTCCCCGCCGATGAGGAATTGCGCCGCGTGATGCCGGTGGTCGAAGCGCTCGTGCGCGAGGGTGTGGCCGTCTCGGTGGACACGATGAAACCCGAGGTGATGCGCGCGGCGGTCGCGGCGGGCTGCGCGGTGGTGAACGACGTGAACGCATTCCGCGCCGAGGGCGCCGTCGACGCGGTCGCGAAATCGGACGCGGGATTGATCGTGATGCACATGCAGGGGACTCCGACCGACATGCAGGAGGAGCCGCGATACGACGACGTGGTGGCCGAGGTCTCGGCGTTCCTCGTTTCGCGTGCGCGCGCGCTCGAGGCGGCGGGCGTCGCCTCGCAGCGCATCGCCCTCGATCCGGGCTTCGGTTTCGGCAAGACCGTCGCGCACAACAAGGCGCTCTTCCAGGCGCTCCCCGCGCTCGCCGCGAGCGGCTACCCGATCGTCGTGGGCGTGTCGCGCAAAAAGATGATCGGCGATTTCACCGGGCGTCCCGCGGCCGAACGCGCGTCCGGCAGCGTTGCCGCGGCCCTCCTCGCGGCGCAGAATGGCGCCTCCCTCTTGCGCGTGCACGACGTGAGGGAGACCGTCGACGCGATCAAGGTGTGGATGGAACTAAAGGCATGAGGCATGAGGCATGAGGCGTGAGAAAACCATGACGAGAAAATATTTCGGAACCGATGGGATCCGCGGCCGCGTGGGCCAGCATCCGATCACGCCCGACTTCGTGCTGAAGCTGGGTTATGCCGCGGGCAAGGTGCTCTCTCGCGCCGACATCGCGCCGCCGCATCGCTCGCGCCCCGCGGTGCTGATCGGCAAGGACACGCGCATCTCGGGCTACATGCTGGAGTCGGCGCTCGAATCGGGGCTGTCGGCCGCGGGCGTCGACACGCTGCTGGTGGGGCCGATGCCCACGCCCGCGGTCGCGTTCCTCACCAAGGCGCTGCGACTTTCGGCGGGCGTGATGATCTCCGCCTCGCACAATCCCTTCGAGGACAACGGCATCAAGTTCTTCTCCGGCGACGGCATGAAGCTGCCCGACGCGGTGGAGAGCGAGATCGAGGCGCTGCTCGACGCGCCGCTCGCCGTCGCGCCCTCCGCGCATCTCGGCAAGGCCGAGCGCATGCACGACGCGGAGGGCCGCTACCTCGAGTTCTGCAAGGGCAATTTTCCGAAGCAATGCTCGCTGCGCGACCTGAAGCTCGTGGTCGACTGCGCGCACGGCGCCAACTACCGCGTGGGCCTTCGCGTCTTCCAGGAGCTCGGCGCCGAGGTGATCGCGATCGGCAGCTCGCCCAACGGCGTGAACATCAACGAGGCCGTCGGCGCCACGGCGCCCGCCGCCATGGCGAAGGCGGTGGTGGAGCACAAGGCCGATTTCGGCATTGCCTTCGACGGCGACGGCGACCGCCTCGCCATGGCCGACCGCGACGGCGCCCTCTTCGACGGCGACCAGCTCCTCTACGCGATGGTGAAGAACCGCCACGCGGGTGGGCGCCTCAAGGGCGGCGTCGTGGGCACCCTCATGACCAACTTCGCCCTCGAGCGCCGCCTCGCGGACATGGGCATCGGCTTCGCGCGCGCGAAGGTGGGCGACCGCTACGTGCTGGAGACCCTGCTCGAGCGCGGATGGGAATGCGGCGGCGAGAATTCGGGCCACCTCCTCTGCCTCGACTGCCACAGCACGGGCGACGCGATCATCTCCGCGCTGCAGGTGCTCGCGGCCCTGGTCACGTCGAAGCAGACGCTCGGCGAATACACACGCGAGCTCCGCCTCCTTCCGCAGGTTCTCGTGAACGTCAAATTCAGCGGCAGGCTCGATTTGCAGGCCGCGCCGGTACGGGAGGCCATCGCGCGCGCCGAAAGCGAGTTGCAGGGCCGTGGAAGGGTCCTCCTGCGGCCTTCCGGGACCGAGCCGGTGGTGCGCGTCATGGTCGAAGGCGAGGACCAGGCCCATGTGCAGGCCCTGGCCGATGCCATCGCCGCGGTGGTCAAGGACACGGCGGAGCGCAACGTCGCGACGGCGTCGCAGCGCGCATAGTCTCCGGTTAGCCGCCTGGAAAGGCGCTCGACGCAAGCCCGGCGCCATGCACCGCGTAGCCGGTTTCCGAAATCTCGACCAGGACCCTCCTGGAAAATGGCGAACGGTCGAATGCCGGCAGTTCGTAGCCCTGCCGTACGGGGCTCAGGTCGAGCCTCGTCAATTCATCGACGATCCCGATCGTGGCAGCCGCTTCGGCGCTCGGGAGAGTGACGAACCTATCGGGAATGCACGAACTTCGGTATGTGCTGAGCTTCATGCGAGGCCTCCGGCGTGCAACTGTTCGTCTCCGGAAGATAAAGAGCGGCACGACTCTCAGCGTGCTCCGTAAAGCCGCGTCTTTCTACTCTCCATCAGGCATTCCCGCTAGCCGCTTCGCTCGTCGATGGCGGCCAAGACCGGCCAGGACGTGTAGTCCTTTGCGCTGCCCTTCGCCATGGTTGTCCCCACCAACAGAAGGATAGCCAACCGAGCGGTTGATCCGCGCCGTCAGCGGGAGGGGCGCGAGTCGTAGGTCGCGATCAGCCAGATCAGCGCCTCGACGTCGACGGGCTTCGTGAGATGGTGATCGAAGCCCGCCGCCTGGGTCCGCGCGCGGTCCTCCGGCTGTCCATAGCCGGTGAGCGCGATCATGACCGGCATCGGCCCTTCCAGGGTCTCGCGCAGCCGCGCGATGACCTGGTAGCCGTCCATTCCGGGAAGCCCGATGTCGCACACGACGATCTCGGGGCGGGTGTCGCGAATCAGCTCGAAACCCGCGGTTCCGTCGAACGCGGTGGATACCTCGTGGCCCATCATCTGCAGGACCGCTTTCAGGCTCTCGTTCGCATCCACGTTGTCGTCGATGACCGCGATGCGATGGGAGAGTCCGGGAGATGCCAGGTCACTTTCGGCGCGCTGAGGGACTTCGGTGGGCGGGTCCGCCATCAACGGGATCGCGACCTGGAATTCGCTGCCTTGGCCGAGACCCGGGCTGGATGCCGTCACGGTCCCGCCATGCAGCTCGAGCAGGCTACGCACGACCGTGAGGCCGATCCCGAGCCCGCCTTGCGCATGGTCGAGCGAGCGGCCTTCCTGTGTGAAGAGATCGAAGATGTGCGGCAGGACCTCGGGCCCGATGCCGCTGCCGTTGTCGGATACGAGCACCACCACAGACGCTTGCCGCTGCTCCGCGGAGAAGTTGATGGAGCCCCCGTCCTGCGTGTACTTGGCGGCGTTGTGGAGCAGGTTGCTGAAGATCTGCACCTCAGATGCTGGTGGCGCTCCTGAACGAGCGGCCGCGAGGCTTCGATCGCAAGGCGCATGACCTCCGAGATTTCCACCGGGCGCTTCTTCAGCAGGACCTTGCCGCTGGTGAGGCGCGAGACTTCGAGGAGCTCGTCGAGGAGCTGCCTCAGTTGATCGACCTGCCGCTTGATGATGTCGTGCACCCAGGTGATCGTCGGATCCGCGGAGGTGATTCGCCGCAGGATGGCGAGCGCGTTCACGATGGGCGCCAGGGGATTCCTCAGCTCGTGCGCCAGCATGGCGAGGAACTTTTCCTTGTCCTGGTTCGCGCGCTCCGCCACCTCGGTCGCGGTCTGGGCCTGGAGCGTCGCGATCACGAGCTTCTCGTTGGCCTCGCGCAGCAGGCTCATGCGGTCGGCCGGCCGGGCACTCGAGCCCGCGGCAAGCGCTTTCGCGCGAACCGCTTCTCGAAGCGCGCCGAGCTCTTCGCGCAAGCGCGCGATTTCGGCCCGCAGCCGGGAAACCTCTTCGGCCGGCGCTTCGCTAGCGGGTGTTGCGCGCGCCATCGTTGAGCGGAGGATAGGTTCCTTCGGCCGCTGCCCGGCCGACGAGCAGGCCCTCGTAGCCCTTGATCGGGTCGCCGATCACGAGGCGGCCTTTCACGATCCTGTATTCACGCAGCTCCTTGCTATGGTCGCTGTTGCGAACCTTCACGACCAGGAGGCAGCGCCGCAGCTCGTCTTCCAGCTGCACGTATCGCTCCAGGATGATCGCGTCGGTGAGGAAAGCGGTGCCGTAGGAGCTGAAGCGCAGGTCGAAGTAGCGATCCTCCAGCTCGGAAGTCGCCAGCACCGAGACGCCGAGCCCGGTCAGCACCGAGATCATGCGATACATGGAGTCGCGAAAATCCTCCCGGTAGGTCGGCGCCAGCGCGAGCTCGAAGCCGGACAGAGAATCGATCACGACGCGCTTGGCTTTCATCCGCTGGATCATGTCGGTCAGGTCGAACAAGGTCGCGTCGATGGACAGGTCGAGCGCGCGGGCGCTGATGATGCCGACGTTCCCCGAATGCACCAGCGGATCGAGAGCGGGGCTCAATGCGAGGCCGGGGCTCTTCTCGAACGCGAGGATGACCCCCTTCTCGCCGCGCCGCACGCCCTCGGCGAGGAACTCCGTCGCCATGATCGTCTTGCCGGAACCCGAGGGGCCCGCGACCAGCAGCGAATACCCCTCGGGCAAACCGCCGCCCAGCATCTCGTCCAGGCGCGGCACGCCCATGCTGATCCTCTTCAACGCACGCTTCGGCGCGGCCTTCGGCATCGCCGCCGCTTGCCCCCCGATGATGGCGCGCGGAAACGCCCGCACGCCCTCGTCGGTGATGCGAATGGTGTGCTGGCCGGGGAGCGTCGCCAGGCCCCGCATTTTCTTGACCTCGAGCTTGCGGACCATCGAACCCTGGTAGGTGTCCTGGGTGAGCCATATGAGCCCGTCCGCCACGGTGAAGATCGGGTTGCTCTGGTCGGCCTCGTCGTATTCCCCCACCAGGAACGTGGTCGCCTCCCAGCTCGTAAGATGCATGCCGAGCTCCTGGATGAAGTGCTGCAGCTCGTTTTCTCCCTTCGGGTGCCCCTTGGTCGCGAGCATGATCGAGCGAAACGAATCGACGAAGACGAGGCTCGGCGACTCGGCTTCGACCTCCTGCAGGATCACCTTCAGCACCTTGCCGAGATCCCCCTTGAGTAGCTCCGAGGCGAGGTTCACGAAGCGGATCGACTTCCCGATCTTCTCCGCGTCGAAGAACGCGAACTGCTGTTGATAGCGCAGCATCTTCAGGGGCGGCTCGCCGAGCACGGTGAAGTAGAGCGCGCGCCGGCCCGCTTTCGCCGTGGCGAACATGATCTGGTGCGCGAGCGTGGTCTTGCCCGCTCCGGGCGTGCCGGCCAGGAGATTGAAGGAAAACTCCGGCAGCCCGCCGCCGAGGATCGTGTCGAGGCCGGGCACCCCTGTTTGGATGAGGCGAATGGGGACGTTCTTTTGCATCGATCGATCTCCTGTGCGCGGGACTCGGTCCGCAGCCATTCTCAGGCTGTGCCCATAAGGCGACCCGCCAGCTCTTTGCCGATGAGGGAATTCAGCAGGTCGTTGAATTGTTCCATCAGCGCGCGGCTGCCTTCTTCGGCAAGCGCGGGCGCCTGCGATGCGAGGCTGGCCGTCAACGCCGAAAACGGATCGTTCCCCTTGACCGCCTCGCGCGCGAGCCAGGGATGGTCGGCGCGCGCCCGGTGAAGGCTGCGCGCGAAGAGGACGCGAAAGCCGCCCTCGCCGATGATGGGAGCCAGCCGTGACTGCACCTGCTCCCACGTGGGGATGGCGCGCTCGGCGGGCGTCTTTGGCTCGCGCGGATCTTTCGGTTGTGCCCCGAGACGTGGTGTAAGAGTTCAGCGTGAGTTCGGGCTTTCCGCTGGTTGCCTCATTCATGCCGCCGCGATCGCGGGCAGCCTGAGCGAGGGATTGTCGCTCATCGGCGCGAGAGATTCCAGGCTCATGTAGCGCTTCTGGATTGCGTACTCGTCGTTTTGCTCGAGAAGCAGCGCGCCCACGAGCCGCACGATGGCGGCGTCGTTGGGGAAGATGCCCACCACGTTGCTGCGCCGCTTGATCTCGCCATTGAGCCGCTCGATCGTATTGGTCGAGTGGATCTTGGTGCGGTGTTCCCGCGGGAAGTCCATGAAGGCGAGCACGTCGTGTTCGGCGCCCTCCATCATCTTGGCGAGTTGTGGGAAGCGAGCTCGAAGCTGATCGGTCACGTTTCGCCACTGCGCGTGCGCTGCCTCGGCCGTCTCCTGCGCGAAGATCGTGTTGATGAGCGCGAAGACCATCTGGCGCTGGCCTTTGGTGGCGTAGGCGAGCGCGTTCCTCAGGAAGTGCACGCGGCAGCGCTGCCAGGTCGCCTTGAAGACCTTGGCGATAGCCGCCTTCAGACCCTCGTGGGCATCGGAGATCACGAGCTTCACCGCGCGCAATCCGCGGTGCGCCAGGGAGCGCAGGAACTTCGTCCAGAAAGGCTCGGCTTCCGAGGTGCCCACCTCCATGCCGATCACCTCGCGCCGGCCTTCGGTGTTCACAGCGACGGCGATTATTACCGCGACACTCACGATCCTGCCGGCCTGGCGCACCTTCACGTAGGTCGCGTCGATCCACAGATACGGCCAGTCGCCCTCGATCGGGCGATCGAGGAACACGTTGACCCGTTCGTCGATCTCCTCGCACAGCCGCGACACCTGGCTCTTGGAGATGCCGGTCATCCCCATCGCCTTGACCAGCTCGTCGACAGAGCGCGTGGAGACGCCTTGGATGTAGGCCTCCTGCACCACCGCCGTGAGTGCCTTCTCGGCGGTCTTGCGCGGCTCAAGGAAGCCCGGGAAGTAGCTTCCCCGCCGCAGCTTCGGGATCTTGAGCGGCACCGTCCCGCTCCTCGTCTCCCAGGCCCTGTCGCGGTAGCCGTTCCTCCAGTTGCTGCGCTCGGCGCTGCGTTCCCCGTGCTCGGCCCCGCAAATCCCCTCCACATCCAGGTCCATCATCCGTTGCGCGACGAATCCCACCATCTCGCGCAGCAAATCGGCGTCAGACCCCTTCTCAAGAAGCTCCGCCAGTGCCATTCTCATGTCGGTCATCGGTGTTCTCTCCGTTGTTGGTTGAAGTGTCGCAACTGCAACCCTAACGGAAACCCGATGACCCCCCGCAAGGGGCCTGCCTACGCTTCAGCTCTTACACCACTTCCCGGGACACGACCGATCTTTCCGGGGCTTTGCGTTGCGCGATTTCAGGCGGGCACCTATGTCAACGCTCGAGGAACAACAAAGTGCAGGATACGCCCCTTCGCGGTCCACCGTGCGAGGCCGCACATTGTCTGCCTTCGGGAAACCGCGCCAATACGCATCTATCGCCGGCCCGCAGGCGAATCTTGGACAGGAATTGAGTCCCGACCCCATTTCGCGCTAAAATCCTATGGTTTTGAGGGTCGCGAATGCGGTCGAAAGTCGTCGTCGGCAACTGGAAGCTCAACGGCAGCCTCGCCGGCAATGAAAAATTGCTCGCGGCGCTCCTGAGAGAACCCCCCAACAGTGGATCGGCAGCATGCGCGGTTTGCGTGCCGTTTCCGTACCTTGCGCAGGCGCAGAGCTTGCTGAAAGGCTCGGCGATCGCGTGGGGATCCCAGGATTGCAGCCGCTACGACCAGGGCGCCTATACCGGGGAAGTTTCCGGGAAGATGATCGCGGAATTCGGCGGCCGTTACGCGATCGTTGGGCACTCGGAGCGCCGGGCGCTCTTCGGCGACACCGACGCGATCGTGGTGGAGAAATTCGCCGCGGCGCGCCGCGCGGGCTTGACGCCGATCTTCTGCGTCGGCGAGACGCTCGAAGAGCGCGAGGCCGGCAGGACCGAGGCGGTACTGGCAAGGCAGGTGGACGCGTTGCTCGCGAAAGGCGGCGCGGCGGGATTGGACGGTGCGATCGTCGCGTACGAACCCGTGTGGGCCATCGGCACCGGGAAGACGGCGACGAGCGCGCAGGCGGAGGAAGCGCATGTCTTCATCCGCGGGCGCATCGCGGCGAAGGAGCAGCCGAACATCGCTGCGGGCCTCGCGATCCTTTACGGCGGCAGCGTGAAGGCGGCGAACGCCGCGGAATTGTTCGCGATGCCGAACGTGGACGGGGGACTCGTCGGCGGGGCATCGCTGGTGGCGGAAGAATTCGTGGCGATCTGGCGGGCAGCCGGCGCCCACTCGAAAGGTTAGTGAAGCCATATGCAGACGCTGGTCCTCGTACTCCACATCCTCGCCGCGGTCGGCATCGTCGTTCTCGTGCTCCTGCAGCACGGCAAGGGCGCCGACATGGGCGCGGCCTTCGGCAGCGGCTCGGCCGGCAGCCTCTTCGGCTCCGCGGGCGCTTCCAACTTCCTGTCGCGCACCACCGCCGTCCTCGCGGCGGTCTTCTTCGCGACGAGCCTCGGGCTCACCTATTTCACGTCCTCGACCCGGTCGTCGAGCAGCGTGCTGCAGCATATCGAGACGCCCGCGACGGCCCCGGGCGCGACGAAAACGGAGGTCAAACCGGCGGCGCCTGCTTCCTCGGCACCGGCGCCGGCGGGAAAACCCGCGGAGAAATCCACGGAAATCCCGAAGTAACGGTTTTGTTGTCCCGCGTCAAACCGCTGGAAATCGCCGTCGTGGTGGAATTGGTAGACACGCTGTCTTGAGGGGGCAGTGCCGAAAGGCGTAAGAGTTCGAGTCTCTTCGACGGCACCAATCACTTGCTCGCAAACTATTTTCCGGTCCTGCTGTTCCTCGCCGTCGGCGCCGCCGTCGGCGTCGGCGCCATCGTGACGAGCGGGGTGCTGGCGAGGGTTTCGGGCGTGCAGAATCCGGACAGCGAGAAGCTCTCGCCGTACGAGTGCGGCTTCGAGGCCTTCGAGGACGCGCGCATGAAGTTCGACGTGCGCTACTACCTGGTCGCGATCCTCTTCATCCTCTTCGACCTCGAGATCGCGTTCCTCTTCCCCTGGGCCATCGTGCTCCAGGACATCGGCTGGTTCGGCCTCGTCGCGATGCTGATCTTCCTCGGCATCCTCGTGGTGGGCTTCATCTACGAATGGAAGAAGGGGGCGCTCGAATGGGAGTGAGAGAAGGCACGAGGCACGAGGCGCAAGGCACGAAGGAAGGCCAGGGCTTCGTCGTGACCCAGGTGGACAACGTTCTCAACTGGGCGCGCACCGGCTCGCTCTGGCCCATGACCTTCGGGCTCGCGTGCTGCGCGGTGGAGATGATGCACGCCGGAGCCGCGCGCTACGACCTCGATCGCTTCGGGATCGTGTTCCGCCCGAGCCCGCGCCAGTCGGACCTCATGATCGTCGCCGGCACGCTCTGCAACAAGATGGCGACGGCGCTTCGCAAGGTGTACGACCAGATGGCCGAGCCGCGCTGGGTGGTGTCCATGGGCTCCTGCGCCAACGGCGGGGGCTACTACCACTATTCGTATTCCGTCGTGCGCGGCTGCGACCGCATCGTCCCCGTGGACATCTACGTGCCGGGCTGCCCGCCCACCGCGGAAGCGCTCATCTACGGGCTCTTGCAGCTGCAGAACAAGATCAAGCGCACGCAGACCATCTCCCGGCGCTAGCCCATGCCCGCCTCCCTCGACACCCTCCAGGCCGCGCTCGCGGCGGCGCTCGGCGACAAGATCGTGAAGTCGGCCGTCGATCGCGGCCAGCTCACGCTCGAGATCGCGCCGAAGGATTTCGTCGAGATGGCGGTGCGCCTTCGCGACGACAAGTCGCTCGCCTTCACCGAGCTCCTCGACGTGATCGGCATCGACTACCAGGGCTACGACAACTCGTGGGCGGGGCCGCGATTCGCGGTGGTCTACGTCCTGCTGTC
The DNA here is from genome assembly GCA_038244725.1 of Burkholderiales bacterium. Lineage (GTDB taxonomy): Bacteria > Pseudomonadota > Gammaproteobacteria > Burkholderiales > Usitatibacteraceae > Usitatibacter. Next base: position 79,052 of record JBBRTF010000014.1, on the reverse strand, counting down.
GATCGCCAACAACACCCGCGTGCGCGTGCGGCTCCTCTGCGCCGACGACGATTTCCCCGCGCTCGACTCGGTGATTCCCGTGTGGCCGTCGGCCAACTGGTACGAGCGCGAGGCGTTCGACCTCTACGGCATCGTCTTCCGCGGCCACCCGGACCTGCGCCGCATCCTCACCGACTACGGCTTCATGGGGCACCCGTTCCGCAAGGACTTCCCGATCATGGGCTATGTGGAGATGCGCTACGACCCGGAGCAGAAGCGCGTGGTCTACCAGCCCGTCACCATCGAGCCGCGCGAGATCGTGCCGCGCGTGACGCGCGAGGACGCGTACGGGGAATCGGGCAAGAAATAGCCATGGCGGAAATCAGAAATTACACGATGAATTTTGGTCCGCAGCATCCGGCGGCGCACGGCGTGCTGCGGCTGGTGCTGGAGCTGGACGGAGAAGTGATCCAGCGGGCCGACCCGCACATCGGGCTCCTGCACCGCGCCACCGAGAAGCTCGCCGAGACGCGCACCTACCTGCAGAGCGTGCCGTACATGGACCGGCTCGACTACGTGTCGATGATGTCGAACGAGCACGCCTACGTGATGGCGATCGAGAAGCTCCTCGGCGTCGACGTCCCCATTCGCGCGCAGTACATCCGCGTGATGTTCGACGAGATCACGAGGATCCTCAATCATTTGCTTTGGATCGGTTCGCACGCGCTCGACGTGGGGGCGATGACGGTCTTCCTCTACGCCTTCCGCGAGCGCGAGGACCTGATGGACATGTACGAGGCGGTCTCCGGCGCGCGCATGCACGCGGCCTACTACCGCCCGGGCGGCGTGTACCGCGACCTGCCGGACAGGATGCCGAACTACGCGCCCTCCACCGTGCGGAGCGCGCAGAAGGTGCGCGAGCTGAACGAGAACCGCCAGGGCTCGCTCCTCGACTTCATCGAGGACTTCACCAACCGCTTCCCGAATTACGTCGACGACTACGAGACGCTCCTCACCGAGAACCGCATCTGGAAGCAGCGCACCGTCGGCATCGGCGTGGTGACGCCGGAGCGCGCGCAGGCCCTCGGCTTCACGGGGCCGATGCTGCGCGGCTCGGGCATCGCCTGGGACCTTCGCAAGAAGCAGCCCTACGAGGTCTACGACCAGCTCGACTTCGACATCCCCATCGGCACCCACGGCGACTGCTACGACCGCTACCTGGTACGCGTGCACGAATTCCGCGAGTCCAACCGGATCATCAAGCAATGCATCGACTGGCTGAGGAAGAATCCCGGCCCGGTGATCACTGCCAACCACAAGGTGGCGCCGCCCACGCGCGTGGAGATGAAGGAGAGCATGGAAGAGCTCATCCATCACTTCAAGCTCTTCAGCGAGGGCATGTACGTCCCGCCGGGCGAGGTCTACTGCGCGGTCGAGCATCCCAAGGGCGAGTTCGGCATCTTCCTCATGAGCGACGGCGCCAACAAGCCATGGCGCCTGAAGATCCGCGCGCCGGGCTTCGCGCACCTCGCGGCCATGGACGAGATGGTCCGGGGGCACATGATCGCCGACGTGGTGGCGATCATCGGGACGATGGACATCGTGTTCGGGGAGATCGACCGGTGAGAGGCATGAGGCACGAGGCCTGAGATGAGCGTCGCCGACCAGCGCGTGATCAACATCGACGAGCTCAAGCTCGAGCATTTCGAGAAGGGCGGGAAGTTCGCGTGCGACGCGGTGCGCATCGGTCCGCTCATCGGCGCGAAGGACCTCGGCTATTCCTATGACGTGGTGCCTCCCGGCAAGTGCTCGTGCCCCTTCCACAGCCACCGCGGCGAGGAGGAGATGTTCTTCATCGTGAAGGGCTCGGGAACGCTTCGCTACGGCGACGAGAAGCGCAAGGTGCGCGCCGGCGACTTCATCTGCTGCCCCACCGGCGGCCCCGAGACCGCGCACCAGATCGTGAACGATTCCGACGCGGAGCTCGCGTACATCTCGGTGTCCACGATGCGCGACGCCGAGATCTGCGAGTACCCCGACTCGAAGAAGATCGGCGCGTTCGGCGCGGGCACGCAGCGCCTGCGCCACATGACGCACTACGATCACGGCGTCGACTACTGGAAGGACGAGGCATGAGCGCGCTCCTGTCCGTCGAATCCCTGCAGCGCATCGAGCGCGAGCTCGCCAAGTACCCGCCCGAGCAGAAGCAGTCGGCGGTGATGTCCGCGCTCGGCATCGCGCAGGACCAGCTCGGCTGGCTCTCCAACGAGGTGATGGAGGAGGTCGCAGACGTCCTCGGCATGCCGCCGGTGTGGGTGTACGAGGTCGCGACCTTCTACAACATGTACAACCTGAAGCCCGTGGGCAAGTACAAGGTCGTCATCTGCACCAACCTGCCGTGCGCCCTCTCGGGCGCGGTGGACGCCGCCGAGCACATGAAGCACAAGCTGGGATTGACGGGCTTCAACCAGACGAGCGCCGACGGCCGCGTCACGTTGAAGGAAGGCGAGTGCTTCGGCGCCTGCGGCGACGCGCCGGTGATGATCGTGAACAACAAGCGCATGTGCGGCTTCATGACGCCGGAGAAGATCGACCGGATGCTCGAAGAGGAGCTGAAATGATGGCGATGCTCGACTACGGTCCCGACGCGGTGATCATGAAGGACCTGGACGGTTCCAACTGGGGCTTGAAGGGCTACCAGGACCGCGGCGGCTACAAGGCGATCGCCAAGATCGTGGCGGACAAGCTCACGCCCGATGCGGTGATCGCGGAAGTGAAGAGGTCGGCGTTGAGGGGCCGCGGCGGCGCGGGCTTCCCCACCGGCCTCAAGTGGTCGTTCATGCCGAAGAACTTCGCCGGCCAGAAATACATCATCTGCAACTCCGACGAGGGCGAGCCGGGCACGTTCAAGGACCGCGACATCCTGCGCTACAACCCGCATGCGTTGATCGAGGGAATGATCATCGCGGGCTACGCGATCGGCGCGAGCGTCGGCTACAACTACATCCACGGCGAGATCTGGAATGAGTACGAGATCTTCGAGCGCGCGCTCGCGGAGGCGCGCGACGCGGGCTTCCTCGGCAGGAACATCGCGGGCGGCGGCTTCGACTTCGAGCTCCACGCGCATCATGGCTACGGCGCGTACATCTGCGGCGAGGAGACGGCGCTCTTGGAGTCCCTCGAGGGCAAGAAGGGCAATCCGCGCTTCAAGCCGCCGTTCCCCGCGAGCTTCGGGCTCTACGGCAAGCCCACCACCATCAACAACACCGAGACCTTGGCCGCGGTGCCCGGCATCATCGTGAACGGCGCCGACTGGTTCCTCGCGCTCGGCAAGCCCAACAACGGCGGCACGAAGCTCTTTTCCGTCACGGGCAACGTGAACAAGCCCGGCAACTACGAGGTGAAGCTGGGCACGCCCTTCGCGAAGCTCCTCGAGATGGCGGGCGGCATGCGCGGGGGCAGGAAGCTGAAGGGCGTGATCCCCGGCGGCTCGTCGATGCCGGTGCTCCCGGGCGACGTGATGATGGCGCTCGACATGGATTACGACTCCATCGCCAAGGCGGGCTCGTTCCTGGGCAGCGGCGCGGTCATCGTCATGGACGAGGACACCTGCATGGTGAAGGCCGCCGAGCGCCTCGCCTATTTCTACTTCGAGGAATCCTGCGGGCAATGCACGCCATGCCGCGAGGGCACCGGCTGGCTCTACCGCATCCTCAACCGCATCGAGCACGGCGAGGGCCGCATGGAGGATCTCGACCTCCTCCTCAACCTCGCGGACAACATCCAGGGACGCACCATCTGCGCGCTGGGCGACGCCGCGGCGATGCCGACGCGCGCCTTCGTGAAGGTGTACCGCGACGAGTTCGTGCACCACATCGAGCACAAATGCTGCACGGTGAAGCCGGGCGGATACAGCAGCGCGAATCCGGACTTGAGCAAAATGGCGGCCGACTGAGATGAGCGAAGTGAAGATGATCACTCTCGAGATCGACGGCAAGGCCGTCCAGGTCGAGAACGGCAAGACGGTGATGGACGCCGCCACCAAGCTCGGCATCTTCGTGCCGAGCTTCTGCTATCACAAGAAGCTCTCCATCGCGGCCAACTGCCGCATGTGCCTCGTGCAAGTCGAAAAGGCGCCCAAGCCGCTGCCGGCCTGCGCCACACCCGCCACCGAAGGCATGAAGGCCTTCGTCCATTCCGGCCCCGCGATCCAGGCGCAGAAGGGCGTGATGGAGTTTTTCCTCATCAACCATCCGCTCGACTGCCCGATCTGCGACCAGGGCGGCGAATGCCAGCTGCAGGACCTCGCCGTGGGCTACGGCTCGTCGGCCTCGCGCTACACGGAAGCCAAGCGCGTCGTGGTGAACAAGCACCTGGGCCCGCTCATCTCCACCGACATGACGCGCTGCATCCAGTGCACGCGCTGCGTGCGCTTCGGCCAGGAAGTGGCCGGCATCATGGAGCTCGGCATGGCCGGGCGCGGCGAGCACTCCGAGATCCTCACCTTCGTTGGGCGCACGGTGGATTCCGAGCTCTCCGGCAACATGATCGACATCTGCCCGGTGGGCGCGCTCACCTCGAAGCCGTTCCGCTACTCCGCGCGCGCCTGGGAGCTTTCGCGCCGCAAGTCCGTGAGCGCGCACGATTCGCTCGGTTCCAGCCTCGTGGTGCAGGCCAAGCAGGAGCGCGTGATGCGCGTGCTGCCGCTCGAGAACGAGGCCGTGAACGAGGTGTGGATCTCGGACCGGGACCGCTTCGCCTACACCGGATTGAATTCCGAGGAGCGTCTCCTGCGCCCTCTGGTGAAGCGCGCGGGCGTGTGGCACGAGGCCGGCTGGCCCGAGGCGCTCGAAGCCGCGGCGCAGGGACTTCGCGAGACCGTGAAGATCAACGGGCCGGAGTCGTTGGGTGTTCTCGTGGCGCCGGACCTCACGCTCGAGGAGCTGCACCTCGCCCGCGGCCTCGCTCAGGGCCTCGCCACCGGCAACATCGACCATCGCGTGCGCCAGTCGGACTTCCGCGCGAAGGTGGCCGGCGCGCCGTGGCTGGGCATGGCGATCGACGCCGTGGCGAGTCTCCAGTCGGCGTTGCTGGTGGGCTCGACAATTCGCAAGGAGCAGCCGCTTTTTTCCGCGCGCGTTCGCCAGGCCGCGAAGAAGGGCCTCGCGCTCAACGTGCTGCACGTCGCCGATGACGACCTCCTCATGCCGGTCGCCCATCGCGTAACGACGCGTCCCGACGGCCTCGCGGGCGAGCTTGCCGCGATCGCGGCGGCGGTCGCCGAGGCCGCGGGCAAGAGCGCGCGCGGCACGGCGGGCAAGGCCGTGGGCGAGGCGCACCAGGCGATCGCCGCGAGCCTCGTGGGCCGCGAGCGTTGCGCGATCTTCCTCGGCCACTACGCGCAGCAGCATCCCGATTTCGCCGTGCTCCTCGCGATCGCGCAGGAGATCGGCCGCATCACCGGCGCCCTCGTGGGCGTGCTGCCCGACGGCGCCAACGCGGTCGGCGCGCACCTCGTAGGCGCGCTGCCGAAGAACGGCCTGGATGCGGGCGCGATGGTGGCCAAGCCCCGCCGCGGCTACCTCGTGGCCGGCGTGGAAGTCGAGCACGACATGGGCGCCGCGGCGATGGCGGCGCTCTCCCGCTCGGAATTCACCGTCGTCCTCTCCGCGTACCGCAACGCCACGACGGACGCCGCGCACGTGATGCTGCCGATCGCGCCCTTCACCGAGACCGCCGGCACCTTCGTGAACATGGAAGGCCGCGTGCAATCGTTCAACGCGGTGGTGAAGCCCCAGGGCGAGGCGCGCCCCGGCTGGAAAGTGCTGCGCATGCTGGGCGCGCTCCTCGACATCCCCGGATTCCACGTCGACACCATCGAAGCGGTGCGAAAGCAGATCGCCCCCGACCTGCAGGCGTGGGCGCGCGCGGGCCTCGGCAACGCCGCCGCCGCCTTCACGTGGGAGCTTCGCACTCCGCGCGCGAGCCTCGAGCGCATCGCCGAATTCGGCCTCTACGCGACCGATCCCATCGTGCGCCGCGCGCTGCCGCTGCAGAAGAGCGCCGACGGCAAGGCCACGCGCAGCGCGCGCTTCAACGCCGCCACGCTCGGGAAACTCGGCCTGGAGGAGGGCGCTCGCGTGCGCATCCGCCAGGGCGGTGGGGAGGCGACGCTTGTCGTGGTGCAGGACAACGCGCTTGCCGACGGCACCGTGCGCATCGCGCGCGGCGTGCCCGAGACGGCGATGCTGGGCGAGGGCGAGATCCAGGTGGAGAAAATCGCGGAGGCCGCGGTCGCATGAACGACGTCATCGCCCAGGCGCAGGGAATGGCCAACCGGGTCTTCGGGCCCGAGTGGGGCCCGCAGGTCTACACGCTCGGGCACTCGCTCGCGACGATCGTGATGGTGCTGGTGCCGGTGCTCCTCACGGTGCTCTATTACCAGCTGGTTGAGCGCTGGGTGATCGGCTGGATCCAGGTGCGCAAGGGTCCCAACCGCGTGGGCTGGAAGGGCGTCCTGCAGCCCATCGCCGACGCGATCAAGCTCCTCATGAAGGAGCAGATGATCCCGACGGGGGCGTCCAAGGCGCTCTTCGTCATCGCGCCGATCCTTTCGGTGGCGCCGGCGCTCGCCGCGTGGGCCATCATCCCGTTCGCCCCGGGCTGGGTGATCGCCAACGTGGACGCGGCGCTGCTCCTCATGCTCGGCATGACGTCCCTCGCCGTGTACGGGATCATCATCGCCGGCTGGGCCTCGAACTCGAAGTACGCCTTCATCGGCGCCATGCGCGCCGCGGCGCAGATGGTCTCCTACGAGATCGCCATGGGCTTCGCGCTGGTGGGCGCGCTCATGGCCGGGCAGAGCATGAACCTCACCGCCATCGTCGAGCGCCAGACGAGCGGCTACGGCTTCATCGGCTGGTTCTGGCTGCCGCTGCTGCCGTTCTTCCTCATCCACTTCATCGCCGGCCTCGCGGAGACCAACCGCGCGCCCTTCGACGTGGCCGAGGGCGAGAGCGAGATCGTGGCCGGCTTCCACGTCGAGTACTCGGGGATGATGTTCGCGGTGTTCTTCCTCGCCGAGTACGCCAACATGATCCTCGTCTCGGCGGTCTCCTCTCTCCTTTTCTGGGGCGGCTGGCTCTCGCCCTTCGACTTCGCCTTCATCCGCGGCGCGGGCGCCCCCATCTCGTGGATCGCCGCCCCGGGCATCTGGTGGCTCCTGGCCAAGGTCGCCTTCTTCATGTTCGCGTTCCTGTGGATCCGCGCCACCTTCCCGCGCTTCCGCTACGACCAGGTCATGCGGCTCGGCTGGAAGGTCTTCATTCCCATCACGCTCGTGTGGATCGCGGTGGTCGGCGTGGCGATGATGGAGCCCTTCGCCCACTGGCCCGTGCTCTCGCTCTGGTTCGGAAAGTAAGCCCATGTTGAGCCGCGCCAAGGAAATCGCCTCCAGCCTCATGCTCGCCGAGCTCTTCAAGGGCATGCGGCTCACCGGGCGCTACCTCTTCGCCCGCAAGATCACCGTGATGTACCCGGAGGAGAAGACTCCGATGAGCCCGCGCTTCCGCGGGCTGCACGCGCTGCGCCGTTATCCCAACGGGGAGGAGCGCTGCATCGCCTGCAAGCTGTGCGAGGCGGTGTGCCCGGCGCTCGCCATCACCATCGAGAGCGAGCAGAGGGACGACGGCACGCGCCGCACGACGCGCTACGACATCGACCTGGTGAAGTGCATCTTCTGCGGCTTCTGCGAGGAGAGCTGCCCGGTGGACTCCATCGTCGAGACGCACATCCTCGAGTACCACGGGGAGTCCCGCGGCGACCTCACCTACACCAAGCCGATGCTGCTCGCCATCGGCGACAAGTACGAGCCGATGCTCGCCGCCGCGCGCGCCCAGGACGCGGCCTACCGCTGATGGACTTCTCCCAATTCCTCTTCTTCTTCTTCGGCGCCGTGCTGCTCGGCGCCTCGGCGCTGGTGGTCCTGGTGAGGAATCCGGTGCACGCCGCGCTCTTCCTCGTGGTCGCGTTCTTCAACGCGGCCTCGCTCTGGATGCTCCTCTCCGCGGAATTCCTCGCCATCACGCTGGTGCTGGTCTACGTGGGCGCGGTGATGGTGCTCTTCCTCTTCGTGGTGATGATGCTCGACATCAACATCGACCTCCTGCGCGAGGGCTTCTGGAAGCACCTGCCCGTCGCGAGCGTGGTGGGCCTCATCATGGCGGGCGAGATGGTGGCGCTCCTCTACCGCGGTGCGGCGGGCGGCGCGCAGCCCGCGGCCACGGCCGCCAACTACTCCAACACCAAGGAGCTCGGGCGCGTCCTCTACACCGACTACGTCTTCCCCTTCGAGATCGCCGCGGTGATCCTGCTGGTGGCGATCGTCGCCGCCATCGCCGTCACGCTGAGGACCCGCAGGGAGACCAAGGGCCAGCACGCGCGCACGCAGCTCGCCGCGCACCCGGCCGGGCGCCTGAAGATCGTGAAGTCGATGAACGAGACCTCCTCCATCCACGGCGAGGGCGCCCCGTGATCCCGCTCAGCTACTACCTCATCCTCTCGGCGCTGGTGTTCGCGGTGGGCGTCGTCGGGATCTTCCTCAACAGGAAGAACCTCATCATCCTGCTGATGGCCATCGAGCTCATGCTGCTGGCGGTGAACATGAACTTCATCGCCTTCTCCCACTTCCTCGGCGACCTTTCCGGGCAGGTGTTCGTGTTCTTCATCCTCACGGTCGCCGCGGCCGAGTCCGCCATCGGGCTCGCGATCCTGGTGGCGCTCTTCAGGAACCTGCGCTCCATCAACGTGGCCGATCTCGGGAGTCTCAAAGGCTAGGCAAGGCGCGCGGCGCCAGGCGCGAGAAAAACACAAAAAATGGACCTTTTCACCCTTTCCTGCATCGCCGCGTTCTCACCCCTGGTGGGAGCGGTCCTCGCGGGCTTCCTCGGCTGGAAGCTCGGGCGCGCCTTCGCGCACACGGTGGCCATCGCCTCGGTCGCGCTCTCGTTCCTCGCCTCGATCCTGTGCCTCTTCCAGGTGCTCCATGGCGCGCGCCTCGATTCCGAGGTGTACACCTGGATCGCCGGCAACGGCTGGCGCATGCAGGTGGGCTTCCTCGTCGACAGCCTCACCGTGACCATGATGTGCGTCGTCACCTTCGTCTCGCTCATGGTGCACGTCTACACCATCGGCTACATGGCCGACGACCCCGGCTACCAGCGCTTCTTCGCCTACATCTCGCTCTTCACCTTCTCGATGATGATGCTGGTGATGGCCAACAACTTCGTCCAGCTCTTCTTCGGCTGGGAAGCGGTGGGCCTCGTCTCCTACCTCCTCATCGGCTTCTGGTTCACGCGCCCCACGGCGATCTACGCCGGCCTCAAGGCCTTCCTCGTGAACCGCGTGGGCGACTTCGGGTTCCTGCTGGGGATCGGCATCCTCTTCGCGCAGTTCGGCTCCATCACCGGGGGCCTGGACTACGCGCCCATCTTCGCCGAGGCGCCGCGCTACGCCGCGAAGACGGTGGAGATCATCCCCGGCGTGCCGTGGGCGCTGATGTCGGTCGCGTGCATCTGCCTCTTCATCGGCGCCATGGGCAAGAGCGCGCAGTTCCCGCTGCACGTGTGGCTGCCGGACTCCATGGAGGGGCCCACGCCCATCTCCGCCCTCATCCATGCGGCGACCATGGTGACGGCCGGCATCTTCATGGTGGCGCGCATGTCGCCGCTCTTCGAGCTCTCGCAGGCGGCGCTCTCCTTCGTGATCGTGATCGGCGCCATCACCTGCTTCTTCATGGCGTTGATCGCCATCGTCCAGTACGACATCAAGCGCGTGATCGCGTACTCGACCCTCTCGCAGCTGGGCTACATGACCATGGCGCTGGGCGCCTCGGCCTACTCGGCGGCGATCTTCCACCTCATGACGCACGCGTTCTTCAAGGCGCTGCTCTTCCTCGGCGCGGGCTCCGTCATCATCGCCCTGCACCACGAGCAGGACATGAGGAAGATGGGCGGGCTTCGCAAGTACATGCCCATCACCTACTGGACGGTCGTGATCGGCGCGCTCGCCAACGCCGGCATCCCGCCCTTCGCCGGGTTCTTCTCCAAGGACTCGGTCATCGAGGCGCTGCACATGTCGCACACGCCGGGGCACATGTTCGCCTACGTGCTCGCGCTGGCCGCGGTCTTCGTGGGCGGGCTCTATTCCTTCCGCCTCGTGTTCTTCGCCTTCCACGGCAAGCCCCGCTTCGATACCCACGAGGCTCACCCCGGGCACGGCCACGAGGCGAGCGCGAAGGGCGGCGCGGCCGCGGCGCAAGAGCCGCATCACGGGGAGTTCCATGGCACGCCCCACGAGAGCCCGTGGGTGGTGACGCTGCCCCTCATCCTCCTCGCGATTCCCTCGGTCGTGATCGGCGCGCTCACCATCGCTCCGATGCTCTACGGCGGCTGGTTCGACGGCGCCATCGTGAAGACGGCGACGCTCGAGGAGATGGCGGGCGAATTCCGCGGCGCGCTGGGGATGGTCCTGCACTCCTTCCTATCCGTGCCGCTGTGGTTCGCCCTCGCGGGAATCGCCACGGCCTGGTTCTTCTTCATCAAGCGCCCTGACCTGGCGGGCGTCGCGCGCACGCGGCTCGCCTTCTTCGTGAACATCCTCGAGCGCAAGTACGGCTTCGACGATTTCAACGACTGGTTCTTCGCCGGAGGCGCCCGCAAGGTCGGCACGGGCCTCTGGGCCTGGGGGGACAAGACCATCATCGACGGCATCATGGTGAACGGCACCGCGAGGCTGATCGGCGCCTTCGCCGGATTCGCGCGCCGCATGCAGACGGGCTACATCTACACCTACGCGTTCTCGATGATCCTCGGGGTGGCGGCCTTCCTCACCTACTTCCTCTTCTACGTGGGGAAGCTCTAGGCCATGTTCCAGGAGCTCCCGATCCTTTCCCTCACGATCTGGGTGCCGGTCGCCTTCGGCATCGCGGTGCTCGCCATCGGCCGCGACGACAAACCCGCGCCCGCGCGCTGGCTCGCCCTCGCGGGCTCCCTCGCGGGGCTCCTCGTCTGCGTGCCCCTCTGGACCGGCTTCGATCGCACCGCGGCCATGCAGTTCGTCGAGATGCGCCCGTGGATCGCGCACTTCAGCGTGAACTACCACCTGGGCGTGGACGGCATCTCCATGCCCTTCATCCTGCTGAACAGCTTCATGACGCTGCTGGTGGTGATCGCGCACTGGGAAGTGGTGACGGACAAGGTCTCCCAGTACCTCGCCGCGTTCCTCATCATGTCGGGGCTCATCAACGGCGTCTTCGCCTCGCTCGACGCGATCATCTTCTACACGTTCTTCGAGGCGATGCTGATCCCGATGTTCCTCATCATCGGCATCTGGGGCGGGCCCAACCGCGTGTACGCGGCGGTGAAGTTCTTCCTCTACACGCTGCTGGGCTCGCTGCTCATGCTGGCGTCGTTCATCTACCTCTACAACCTCACCAACGGCAGCTTCGAGATCCTCGACTTCCACAAGGTGCCCATCGGGGCGACGGCGCAGAAGCTCATCTTCCTCGCGATGTTCATGTCGTTCGCGGTGAAGGTGCCGATGTGGCCGGTGCACACGTGGCTCCCGGACGCGCACGTCGAGGCGCCCACCGGCGGCTCGGTGATCCTCGCGGCGATCACGCTGAAGATCGGCGGATACGGGTTCCTGCGCTTCAACCTGCCGATCACGCCGGACGCGTCTCACTACTTCGACACCTTCATGATCACGCTGTCGCTCATCGCCGTGGTCTACATCGGCCTGGTGGCGCTGGTGCAGTCCGACATGAAGAAGCTGATCGCGTACTCGTCCGTCGCGCACATGGGCTTCGTGACCCTCGGCCTCTTCATCTTCAACGCCGACGGCATGCTGGGTGCGATCCTGCAGATGATCTCCCACGGCCTCGTCTCGGCGGCGATGTTCCTCTGCGTGGGCGTGCTCTACGACCGCGTGCACTCGCGCGAGATCTCCGCCTACGGGGGCGTGGCCAACAAGATGCCCGTCTTCGCGGCGTTCTTCGTCTTCTTCGCCATGGCCAACTCGGGGCTTCCCGGCACCAGCGGGTTCGTGGGCGAGTTCTTCGTGGTGCTGGGCACCATGAAGGTGAGCTTCTGGTACGCCTTCCTCGTCGCGACGACGCTCATCTCCGGCGCGGCCTACACGCTGTGGATGATTAAGCGCGTGGTGTACGGCGAGGTCGCCAACGATCACGTGGCGCACCTCGAGGACGTGGGCAAGCGCGAGATGGTGTTCCTCGCGCTGCTCGCCGTGTCCGTCCTCGCCATGGGCCTCTTCCCGCGCTACCTCGCCGACGCCATCAACCCGTCGATCCAGGGGCTGCTGCAGCACGTCTCGCAAAGCAAGCTATGACCCAGGCCACCTTCTCCCTCGCCACCCTCTCGCCCGCGATGCCGGAGATCGTGCTGCTGGCCCTCGTGTCCATCATCCTCATCGCCGACCTCTTCTTCAAGGAGCACGAGCGCCACCTCACCTACTGGCTCACCCTGGTCTCGCTGGTGGGCACGGCGATCCTCGCGTTCGTCACCTTCGGGCGGCCCACGGTCGTCACCTTCCACGGCATGTTCGTGGCCGATCCCCTTTCGCAGATGTGCAAGGTCGCGACGCTCCTCACGGTGGCGGCGACGATCGTGCTCTCCAAGACCTACCTCGAGGTCCGCGGCATGCTCACCGCGGAATTCCTCTGCCTCGCCCTCTTCGGCACGCTCGGCATGCTGGTGATGATCTCCGCGCACCACTTCATCACGCTCTTCCTGGGCCTGGAGCTGATGGCGCTCTCGCAGTACGCGATGGTGGCGCTCGACCGCGATTCGGCGCGCGCGACGGAAGCCGCGATGAAATACTTCGTGCTCGGGGCGCTTTCCTCGGGGCTGCTGCTGTATGGCATGTCGATGATCTACGGCGGCACCGGCACGCTGGAGCTCTCGCGCGTTGCGTTCTCCATCGAGCACGGCGACGCGAGGAATACGCTCGCGCTCTTCGGCCTCGTCTTCGTGGTGGCCGGCATCGCCTTCAAGCTGGGGGCGGCCCCGTTCCACATGTGGATCCCGGACGTGTACCACGGCGCCGCCACGCCCACGACTCTCATCATCGGCGCGGCGCCCAAGATCGCCGCGTTCGCCTTCATCATGCGCCTGCTGGCCACGGGGCTGCAGGGCATGAGCGCCGACTGGCAGCAGATGCTGGTGATCCTCGCCATCGCCTCCATGGCGGTGGGCAACATCATCGCCATCGCGCAGGCGAATCTCAAGCGCATGCTCGCGTACTCCACCATCGCGCACATGGGCTACGTGCTGCTCGGCATCCTCGCCGCCGGCGACAACGGCTACAGCTCCGCGCTCTTCTACGTGATCACCTACGCGATCATGACGCTGGGCTCCTTCGGCATGATCCTCCTCCTCTCGCGCGCGGGCTTCGAGGCCGAGACCATCGACGACTTCAAGGGCTTGAACCAGCGCTCCAAGTGGTTCGCCTTCATGATGCTGATCCTCATGTTCTCGCTCGCCGGCATTCCGCCCACGGCCGGCTTCTTCGCCAAGCTCTTCGTGCTGCAGGCGGCCCTGGAAGCGGGATACACATGGCTCGTCGTGGTGGCGCTGCTCCTCGCGGTGATCGGCGCCTTCTACTACCTGCGGATCGTGAAGGTGATGTACATGGACGCGCCGGCGGGCGAGGCGAGTGTCGCCAAGGACGTGGGCGCGCGCTGGATGCTCTCGGCGGCGGCGCTCGCCACGCTCGCCCTGGGGATCTTCCCCGCGCGCCTCATGGACCTCTGCGCGCGCGCCATCACCGCCTCGCTCTAGCGTGGCGAAGCCTCCCGACTTCACCGCGGATTTCTCCGAGACCCAGGTCTCCTCGCAGCTCGTCTACGACGGGGGCCTGCTCAAGGTCCATCGCGATGAGGTGCGCCTGCACGACGGCTCGCTCGCCTCGCGCGAGTACGTGAAGCATCCGGGCGCGGTGATGATCCTCGCCTTCGTGGACGACGAGACGATCCTCCTCGAGCGCCAGTTCCGCTACCCGAAGCATCGCCACTTCATCGAGATCCCCGCGGGCAAGCTCGAACCGAACGAGCCGGCGCTCGCCACCGCGAAGCGCGAGCTGATCGAGGAGTGCGGCTTCGAGGCCGCCCAATGGTGGAAGGTCGCGACCCTCGACCCCTCCATCGGCTATTCCACCGAGGTGATCCACCTCTTCGGCGCGCGCGGCCTGAAGAACGTGGGCGCCGCGCTCGACGTGGGCGAGCACCTCGAGACCTTCCAGGCGAAGGTCGCGGAGGCGCTCGAATGGATCCGCGACGGCGTCGTCACCGACACGAAGACCACGTTCGCGCTGCTGTGGTGGGACAAATGGGGACGGTTTCCCTGACCCGCCGCGACCGGCCGCCACGGGTGCCAAGGATTATCTAATAAGTATTAGATATTGAAGTTATCTAACAAAAATTAGATAATGAGTAATGACCAGCAGGCGTCACCTCACCTGGGAAGAGGCTTTGTCGGCGGCGGAGGCGCTGCAGGTGGCGTTGCTGGATGGCATCTCGCGCGCGCGGCGCTGGGGCAAGGCCGAGCTTGCCTTCCAGGGCGGGACGTCGCTCCATCTCGCCTATGGTTCTCCGCGGGCATCCGAGGACCTGGACTTCATCGTGGCGAGCGACAAGGGGTTGGATGCGGTCATGGATGGCGCGCTCTCCCACGCGAAGGCGTTCGTGCGCCAGGCGGTGGGCCCCGAAGCCGAGGTGGAGATCAAGGCGCGCGCCGCGGATCCGAAGACGGGCGAGGCCAGGAATCCGCGCATCTATACGGTCTCCTTCCGCGCTCCGGCGTTTCTCGAGAGCGTGAAGGTCAAGGTCGAATTCTGGGTCGCCGGCCCTCGCGCCGCCGCCGGGTATGATTCGCAAGTGCGCGTGTCGCGGCTTTCACGGGAAGGGCGGATGCGCCGTCCGATCGACCTCGCCATCTCGCAGGCGATCATTCCCACGGCGCAGCTGTCCGAGATCTACGCCGACAAGATCCATGCGGTCGCGGGACGCGATTATCTCAAGCATCGGGACGTCTTCGACCTCTGGTGGATCGACCAGCAAGGAGCCACGCTCCAGGGCGATGCGCTCCGCAAAGCGCTCGGCAATCGCCGGGCTCTCTACCCGAAAGGGCCCCAGGCGGCGAAGGATCGGGCAAGCCGCTTGCGCGCGCGTGCCGCCGGGATGATGAAGACGGAGTCGCTCACGGCTTTCTCGAAGGAGCTCGGCCACTGGCTCGCCCTTGGCGGGCAGTCGATCCTCTCGCAGCCGGAACATGCGCGCCGCATTGCGGAGCGCGCCGCGGCGCTCGTGCTCGATGCCGCCGATCTCGTCGATCCGCCACGCAAATGACATACACTTCCGCGCGCGAGCGTCTCCTGACACTTGCCGGCTTCGGGCCGTTCTTCGAGGGCAGGCACGCCATGCAGCTCTTCGGCTGGGCGCCGAAGACAGCGGCTCACTACCTCTGGTTGTGGCAGAAGCAGGGCCTCGTGAAGCCCCTGGGAGGCAAGAGCGACGTCTTCTTCAACCGGGTCGCCGACTCCAACGCGGAGAGTCACATCGAATCCGCGATTCGACGCGTCATGCCCGGTGCCGTCATGGGGGCCCTCAACGTGCTGAACGAATCCGGCGTCACGACGCAGAGGCCGGGGGCCATCCACCTCCTCGTGCGATCCGATGAGCGCCAGTTCAAGATCGGCGGCGCAACCCTGCAATCGCGGCCGGACAGCTGGTGGTCGACCCTGTGGCTGCACGGCGGCATCGTCCTGGGTAGCGAGCAGGTTCTCGCGAGGCTCGGTGCGGGAGCCGCTGTCGCCGACAGCGCGCTGTCACGCGACGGTCTCGATCCCGACGACATCGATTTCGACGCGCTGAAGCCGGTGGAACGAAAGCGGGCGGCAAGGCTGCTGAAAGCGCTCTCGGGGCAAGCCGCGCTCGCCACCGCTCTCGAGGAGGCCTATGTTCAGGTATGGCATTCACACCGGCAACCGAACCAGGATCGCAGAAGGACCTCGAACATGCGGCGCGCGAAGTGAATACATCGGCTGAAGAAATCGACCTGCTGGTGATCGGCGGCGGCATCAACGGCGTCGGCATCGCGAGGGACGCGGCAGGACGCGGGCTGAAGGTCACGCTGGTGGAGCAGGGCGACCTCGCATCCGCCACGAGCTCGTGGAGCTCCAAGCTCATCCACGGCGGGCTGCGCTACCTCGAGCAGTACGAGTTCCGGTTGGTGAGGGAGGCGTTGCAGGAGCGCGAGGTGCTCCTGAGGCTCGCCCCGCACATCATCCGCCCCCTCATGTTCGTGCTGCCCCACGACGCCTCCATGCGCCCGGCGTGGATGATCCGCATGGGCCTGTGGATGTACGACCATATCGGCGGGTCCATCACGCTGCCGCGCTCGAAGAAGATCTCGTTTCCCGACATCGCCTACGGCGCGGGGCTGAAGCCCGCGATCCGCACCGGTTTCCTCTATTCCGATTGCCGCGTCGACGATTCGCGCCTCACGGTGCTGAACGCCGTCTGCGCGCGCGAGAAGGGCGCGACGATCCTCACGCGCACGAGCTTCGAGTCCGCGCGGCGCGTCGACGGCGCGTGGGAAGCCGTGATCGCGCTCGCCAACGGCGACAAGCGCACCGTGCGCGCGAAGGCGCTGGTGAACGCCGCCGGCCCCTGGGTCGTCGACGTCCTCGACCGCGTGCACGGCGAGCGCATCAAGGAGCGCGTGCGCCTGGTGAAGGGAAGCCACATCATCGTCCCCAAGGTGCACTCGCAGGGCCACGCGTTGATCCTGCAGAATCCCGACAAGCGCGTGGTCTTCGTGATCCCGTACGAGAACGGCTTCAGCTTGATCGGCACCACCGACGTCGCGGTCGCCAACGTCGAGGAGGCGAAGGCGATCACCGAGGAGGAGACCGATTACCTCGTCGCCGCCGCCAACCGTTTCCTCGCCAAGCCCATCGCGGCATCCGACGTGGTGCACAGCTACGCGGGCGTGCGTCCCCTCTACGACGACGGCGCCGACAATCCGTCGGAAGTGACGCGCGACTACGTGCTCAAGGTGGACCACGAGGCCATGCGCGCGCCGCTCCTCACCGTCTTCGGCGGCAAGATCACGACGTATCGCCGCCTCGCCGAGGAGGCGCTCGAGGCGCTGGAACCCTTCTTCCCGGGCCTCGCCCGCCCATGGACCGCGACCCCGGAGCTTCCCGGCGGCGACGTGGGCCACTTCAACGCCTTCCGCGATGCGATGCACGCGCGCTATCCGGGTCTCGGGCGCGGGCTCGTGGAGGGCGTCGTGCGCCGCCACGGCTCGCGCGCGCCGCGCATCCTCGGGGAGGCGAAGATCCCGGAGGCGCTCGGCATGAGCTTCGGCGCGGGCCTCACGCAGCGCGAGGTGGAGCACCTGGTCGTCGAGGAGTGGGCCGAGACCGCGGAAGACGTGCTGTGGCGGCGCACCAAGTGCGGCCTGCACATGACCGCGGCGCAGCGCGATGCCGTCGCCGCATTCATGAAGGGCGCTCGGTGAAGCCGCTCGCCGAATTTCCCGTCGTGGCGCGCGGACGCATCCGCGGCGTCCTCACCGACATCGACGACACGCTCACCACCCACGGGCGCCTTTTCGCGGCCGCGTATACGGCGCTGGAGCGCCTGCAGAACGCGGGGCTCCTGGTGATCCCCGTCACGGGACGGCCCGCGGGCTGGTGCGACCACATCGCGCGCATGTGGCCCGTGGACGCCGTGGTGGGAGAGAACGGCGCCTTCTGGTTCCGCCACGACAACAAGGCCGGCAAGCTCGTGAAGCGCTACGTGGTGAGCCAGGAGGAGCGGCTGCGCCGCGGCAGGAAGCTCTTCGAGATCGCGGGGAAGATCCTGGAGGAAGTGCCGGGTTGCGCCATCGCCTCCGACCAAGCCTACCGAGAGGCCGACCTCGCCATCGATTTCCGCGAGGACGTGGCCGAGCTCGATCGCGAGAACGTCGCGAGGATCGTCTCCATCATGGAAGGCGAGGGACTCACCGCGAAGGTGAGCTCGATCCACGTGAACGGCTGGTTCGGCGACTACGACAAGCTGTCGACGACGAGGCTCATGATGCGCGAGGAGTTCGCGATCGACATCGACCGCGACCGCGAGGACTTCGTGTTCGCGGGCGATTCCCCCAACGACCAGCCGATGTTCGCGTTCTTCCCCAACGCCGTGGGTGTCGCCAACGTGCTGGAGATGGCGGACCTCATGAAGGATTTTCCGACGTGGATCACGCCTTCGGCCGGAGCCGCGGGATTCGCGGAGATCGCCGACGCGCTCATTCCGACGCGTTAGTCGAGCCCCTCAGCGACGAAGACCGGCGTTCCCGGCCGTTGGCTTGCCATCTTTCGGCGCAACGACGCGAAATTTCACGCGGCTCGACTCGACGATGGGCGCCGGGAAATCCGCCCGGTAGCGCAGGTACACGGTGTATTCGCCCGGGGCCAGCACGCCGAGCTTGAACGGCTCGCCGCGGGTCGGGAACACCATCGTCGCGCCGGGCTCGAGCGCGAGGTAGTCCGCGCCGCCCACCGGGCCCGTCGGCACGAGAGCGACCGGCATGTCGTCCATCTCGCCCTGCCCGGTGAGCCTCGGCTTCGCCAGGTGCTGCATGATGTCGGGACGCTTGGCCAAATTGGCGACGCGCACCTTCTCGAGCGCGCGCACCGTGACCTCGAAGCGCGGCGCCTCGCCCCGGATCACTTCCTGCATCGGCGGAGCGAGCGTCACTTCCACCTGCTGCGCCCACGCGCCGGCGGCCACGGACACGAGGATCGCGATCGACGCGAGGCTCTTCATGGGGCGCCCTTTCCGGCCGTCCCGCGAAAGCCCTCCAGCTTCTCGAAGACGTCCTTGCCCCCGTTCACCTCGACCGTCGCGACGCGCCCGCGCGCATCGGCCTGCACCAGCACGCCGAGCTCGTCGACGATCGAGACGATCTCCTCGCTGGCCGCCATGCGCAGCTCCGGCGTGTCGCCGGGGTTCAAATAGATCACCGCGATGTCGGAGAATTCCTCGTACTCCCAGCGCTCGATCGCCGCCTCGCGCAGCTGCTCGACGATGTCGCTGCGCCCGATGTGAAGGAGCGCCCCGTCGATGTCGAGGGCGAGGCCGGGGAGGGATTCGTGGAGGGTCATTCGCGAAGCCTACTACGGCGGGCTCGCGCGGTGCACGCGGCAGATGCGCATGGCGCTCGTATCGAGGTACGAGCGGATCGGCAGGCACGATTTCTCGTCGCGGACGAGGCCGTAATGCGCGAGCGCCGCGTTCACCGAATCCTCGCCCCAGAAGTCCATCGCGTAGATCGCGCCCTGATGCGCGGCGATCGCCGCGCCGATCGATTTCGCGAGCCGGTTCGACTGCGTGAAGTGCAGGAAGTTGTTCCACGGCGAGACGAAGCGCGTGTCGGGGCGGAAGAAGGGGATCGCGTAGGCCATCGGCTCGTAGGGTCCGAGGATCACGAGCGAGCGCGGCGCCACCTCGGGCACGGCGACGTCGAAGTACGCGCCGCGGAAGGGTAGCCGACCCCAGCTCGCCTCGCGCGTCGTGCCGATGAGGAGCGCCGCCAGGACGAATATCGAGGCGCGCCGCGCGTTCACGGCGGGAACGAGATAGAGCGCGCAAGCGACGATGAGCGGCCCGGCGAGCATCTCCAGCGGCACGAGGTAGCGATAGATGCCGAAGAGCGTCAGCCAAAGGAGGTAGGACGCCAGCGTGAACATGCCGAGGAACGCCCAGGCGGGGGGGAAGCGATCGCGCCGTCCCATGGCGAGCCACTTCGCCGCCGCCAGTATCGCGAGCACGAAGAGCGTTCCCAGCCGCCAGTCGCGGAAGCTCACCTCGCTCACGAGCTTGTAGTCCTGCGCGAGGATGAGCGGGAAGAAGATCGCCTGCAGCGCGCCGCGCGGCCCGTAGTTGCGGTCGAAGTAGTTCACCGGTTCCCACCACGGCGAGCGGAAGATCGCGTTGAAGTGCGGGAAGAAGGGATTGGCGAAATGGTCGTAGAGGATCGCGGCCCACAGGCCGTACGAGAGGACGAACCCGGCGAAGACGAAGGCGCCGAGCGCGAACGCGCGCCTCACGCGCTCGCGCGGCGTCCCGAACGACAGCGCCGCGGCGATGAGCCCGATGCCGAAGACGCCGTAGGTGAGCTTCAACCCCACGGCGATCCCGGTGACGAGCCCCGCCACGCCGATCGCCGCCCGCGTGGGATTGCCGTCGCGCGCGATGGAAGCTTCGAGCACCGAGAGCGACAGCATCAGCATCATCGCCGGCGGCCACTCGTTCATGGTGGCGCCGATCACCGAGAGCCCCATGGACCCGGTGACGCCCACCGCGAACGACGCCGCGATCCACAACGCGCGGTCCTTGCGTCCTGCGGGAAAGAGCACCGCGAGCATGCGCAGCAGCGCGAACGCGGCGATGCCCGCGGTCGATCCCATGACGAACGCGATGATGCGCGGCGACGGGATCGCCTGCACCAGGTGGTAGAAGGGAAGGTCGAGGAGCGGGTTGTAGTAGGTCTGCAGCTGCGCGGGCGCGATGTCGAAGGCGAGGCGCGAGTGGAGGAATGCGTACGCGTTGTAGAAGTGGTAGTTCTTGAGGTCCCAGTTCACGTCGAGGCCCGCATGCACGGAGCGCAATCCCGCGGCGGCCAGGCACGCGGCGAGCGCCACCGGCCAGCGCCAACGCGCGGCGATGGACCCCAAGGGACTAGCCGGCCTCGGCCGGCATGCGCCCGAGCGCGGCGAGGAGCGCCAGCAGGTCGTCCTTGCGGAAGGGCTTGGCGATGGTGGAGTTGAATCCCGCCGCGATCTTCTGCGCGCGGTAAGCCGGCGAGTGGTCCAGGCTCGCCGCGACGAAGCTCGCGGCCTCGGGTGCGCGGCTGATGTGCGAGCGCAGCGCCTTCGCCGCGTCGGGCCCGCCCATGCCCGGCAGCGACGTATCCACGAGCACGATGTCGTAGAGGTCCTGGTCGAGGGCGGCGACAGCTTCCTGGTAGTCCTGCGCCACCACCAGGCTGCAATCGTGCCGCCCGAGGATGTGCGCGGCGAGGATCTGGCTGTCGCGGCTCGGGTCCACGAGGAGGATCGTGGCACCCTTCCTTTGCTCGCGTAGCGAGTGGCGCGTGACCAGCGTGGGCGTCTCGTCGGAGTCGACGGAGGCGCCCGTGACCGCCATGATCGCCTCGTTCAGCTGGCGGTCGTTGATGGGGTAGCGCATGTAGGCCGCGATGCCGTTCTCGCGGCAGGCGATGGCGTCGCCGGGACGGCCCTGGCTCGCGAGCATCATCACCAGCGTCGAGCGGTAGCGGGCGGTGTTCTTGATGCGGAAGGCGAGGAGGAACCCGTCCTGCAGCGCAAGCGGGTTGGAGACGATGACGAGCGGCATGGGGCTCGCCTCCTCGTGCATGCGCTCGAGAAGCGCCATCGCCATCGCCGCGTTGTCGGCTTCCAGCGGGATCATGCGCCAGCCGCGCAGGAGGTTGGTCACCTGCAGGCGTTGCTCGCGGTCGCCCGAGACCACCATCACCGGAAGCCCCACGAGCGAGACGTAGGTGGCGCGGCGCGGCGCGGCCGGCGAAACGCGCACCGGGAATTCCAGCGTGAACGCGTACAGCGCGTCGCTCGCGAGCCGCGACGCGATGGCGAGCTTGCCGCCCATGGCGCCCACCATGAACTTGGCGACCGCGACGCCCATGCCCGCGTCGGCGGAGAGCGCGGTGGGCGGATGCTGCCCGGGCTCCGCGCTCGCCGTCACGCTGAAGGAAAGCTGGATGCCCGACTCGGTCACGTACTCGGGCGTGATCTGCAGCGTGACCTCGTGTCCGGGCAGCAGCGCGAACGTGTTCTCGAGGAGGTTCTTCATGACGAGCTGCAGGCGCTCGACGTCGCCCTCGAGCGTGTCGCAGACGTCCTGCTCCACCTTGATGCGCAGCCGGCAGTCGTGCTCCTCCGCGTGCGCCACCACGCGCGCGATGAGCTCGGCCAACGCCGCGCGCAGGCCGAACTCGGCCTTGTGCAGCACCACGCCGCCGGAGAGCTTGGAGAAATCCACGAGGTCGCCGATCGCCGCAATGGCGCTCTCGGTGGATTCGCGGATGCGCTGGAAGTGATCCACCAGCGCCGGGTCGAACTCCATCTGCTGCGCGCGGATGCTGATGGCGGAGATGCCCTCCATCGCCACCGAAAGCTCCATGCCGATCTTCTCGATGAGCGCGATCTCGGCCGCGCCCTTCCTGGCGCCGCCCGGCTGCTCCGCCTCGCGCGGGCGCCACACCGCGCCGGCCGCCGCGTCGTCGAGCAGGACGGGCGTGCGCTGCAGGGTGAGCGCGCGCCCGTCGGCGAGCCTCAACGTGAAGCTCATGTCGGGCTCGGGCTTCCTGCGCGCCTTGTCGAGCGCTCTTGCGTCGATGAGCGTGGAGCGCGCGAACGCGTCGAGCACCGGGATGCCGGTGAGCGATTGTGGGGCGCCCTGGATCTCGAGGAGGCGGCAGAGCGCCTCGTTGGCGATCTCGATCTCGCCCGCGGCGTTCTCGATCACCACCGCGCGGCGCGAGGATTCCGCGAGCGCGAGGAGGCGCGCGCCGGCGAGGTTCAGCGCCGCTTCCGTCTCGCGCTGCGGCGCGATGTCGTGCAGCACCGCGATCACGCCGGAAGCCTTCTCGCGCGTGTCGAGCGAGGGCTGGAACGCGATCTGCACCCAGCGCTCGGTGCCGTCCGCGTCCTCGATGCGCGCGTCGACGAAGGCCGAGGCGGCCTTGCCCTCGCCCACGCGCGCGATGGTCTGCTGGATGCGCTTCCTGTCGTCCGCGGCGAAGAGCGAGGCGAGGTCCACGTGGGCGAGCGCGCCGCGCGCGGCGCCGGACATCCGCGCGAAGGCCTCGTTGGCGAATGCGATCGCGCCCTTCGCGTCGGCGATCGCCACCGCGACCTTGAGCGACTCGATGACGCGCTTGAAGTCGTCGGCCGCCATCGAGGCTAGCGCGCTTCCCCGAGCTTGCGGATCACGTCGAGGAGGTGGCGCGTGGAAGCGTGCAGCTGCGGGCTTGCGCCCTGGAGCGCCGGCAGGATCTGCCCGGCGATGGTCTTGCCCAGCTCGACGCCGAACTGGTCGAAGGCGTTGATGTCCCAGAGCGTCGCCTCGACGAACACCTTGTGCTCGTAGATCGCCAGCAGCGCGCCCAGGTGATAGGCATCGAGGCGCGGCAGGACGAACGTGGTGCTCACCCGGTCGCCCGGGCAGGCGCGCTGCGGGTCGGCCGTCGCGATGCCGTTCATCAGCGCTTCCGATTGCGCGCACGCATTCGACAGCAGGATCTCGTGGTGCACGGCGTTCGAGCCCATGGCGCGCGCGACCACGATGAAGTCGCAGCTCGCTTTGTCGGTGCCCTGGTGCAGCCATTGGTGGAACGTGTGCTGGCCGGGCGTCTCGGTGCCGCCCCACACGACGGGGCATGTGGCGAAGCCCACGGGCTTGCCGTCGCGGTCCACGCGTTTGCCGTTCGATTCCATCTCGAGCTGCTGCAGGTACGCCGGCAGGCTCGCCAGGCGCGAGGCGTAGCTCAGCACGGCGTGGCTCGGCATATCCAGGGCGTTTCGATTCCACACCCCGACGAGGCCCAGGAGCACGGGCACGTTGTGCTCGAAGGGATCGGAGTGGAACTGCAAGTCGACCGCGTGCGCTCCGGCGAGGAGCCGCTCGAAGCCCGCCATGCCGATGGCGATCGCGATCGGCAATCCCACCGAGGACCAGAGCGAATAGCGCCCGCCCACCCAGTCGGCGAAGGAAAACACGTTGCATTCCGGCAGGCCCCACGCGATCGCCGCCTTGTTGTTGGCGGTGGCGGCGAGGAAGTGGCGCGCGACGCTGTCCGCGCCGAGCGCCTCGCCGATCCATCGCTTCGCGGCCGCCGCGTTCACCATGGTCTCCTGCGTGGTGAAGGTCTTGGAGGCGACCACCACGAGTGTCGCCGCCGGATCGAGCCCCGCGGTGGCGTCGTCGAATTCCGCCGCGTCGATGTTGGTGACGAAGCGCACCTCCGGACCGTCCGCCTCGGCGGCGAGCGCCTCGATGGCGAGCTTCGGGCCCAGCGACGAGCCGCCGATGCCGATCGCGAGGACGTGCGTGATGCGAGCGCCCGTCGCGCCCTTCCAGCGGCCCTCGCGCACCGCCTCGGCGACGATGCGCATGCGCTCGTGGTTGCGCTGGATCGCGGGGCGGATGTCCTCGCCGTCGGCCAAGACGTGCTCGTCGCCGCGCAGCGCCGTGTGCAGCGCCGGGCGATCCTCGGTGTTGTTCACGTGCGCGCCGCTGAAGAGCGCCTCGATGGCGGCGGCGAGCCCGCACTCGCGCGCGAGCGCCGTGAGGAGCGTGAGCGCCTTCGCGTCGATGCGTTGCTTGGACAGATCCACGGCGATGCCGGCGCACGGGAAGGTGAGCGCGGCGCCGCGCCCGGGATCGGCCTCCCAGAGCGACGCGAGTCGTGTCGAGGCGAGCGCGTCGCGATGGGCGAGAAGCGCTTGCCAGGCGGGAACGGTGGTGAAATTGGGCATTGCTGGGCGCGCCTTTTGTGAGGCGAATTCTACCCCAGCGCGAGCCCCGAGATGCCGAGCACCATGCCCGCCGCGGCGAGCGCGCGGCGCATGAGGTCGCCCTCGCGCAGCAGGTGCGCGCCCATGAGCGCGGCGAAGAGGATCGAGACCTCGCGCGCGGGGGCGACCAGGCTCACCGGCGTGAAGACCATCGCGGTGAGGACGAGGATGTAGGAAAGCGGCATGAGGAGGGCGAGCGCCACCACGGTCTTCTTCCTTTCGCGCCACGCGACCGCCATGGCGCCCGGCGAACGCTTGTGCGTGAGGGGCAGCAGCACGCAGACGCGGGACACGTTCGCGCCCCAATCGTAGAGGAGCGGCGGGATGAGCCACGTGGCGACGCTCACCTTGTCCCACAGCGTGTAGCCCGCGATCATGCAGCCGGTGAGGAGCGCGAAGCCCACCGCGTGCCTCGCCTCGCTCTTGTGCCACGCGAAGGGATTTCCGGTGAGCAGCAGCGCCGAGGCGCCGATCATCATCGCGCCGGCGATGGCGATCGCGCTCGGGCGCTCGCCGAGGACGACGATGGCCACGGCGATGGTGATGAGCGGCCCCGTCGAGCGCGCGAGCGGATAGACGATGGACAGGTCGCCTCCGCTGCGGTAGGCGCGATCCAGCAGCAGGAAATACGCGGTATGGATGACGCCGCTTCCCAGCATGAGCCCGAGGTGGGCGGGGAGCGGACGATAGCCCGAGAGCCATGCCGCGGCCACCACGATGGGCGCGTACAGGGCGAGCGAGATCACCGACGCGATGGTGATGAGCCCCGTGCCCCCGCCGCTCTTCTTCAGCAGGAAATTCCAGCTCGCGTGGATGAAGGCGGCGAAGAGGACGAGCGCGAGCGCGAGGAACGTCACGGCTTCATGAGCCGCATGAGGTCCAGGTATTGCGGATCCTCGGGAAGCACCGCGCCCAGGCGCAGCAGGCCGTCGACCATCACCACGGCGGCGTCGAGCGTGAAGTCGCCGGCGAGGAGGTTCGTGAGCACCTCTTCCACGGGCATGCAGCGAAGCTCCGAGACCTCGCCATCCTGGTTCACGGGCTTGAAGTCGTCGGGAAGCCAGAGGTCGTGCACGAAGAGGATCTCGCGGTGAAGGCCCTCGGGCACCGAGTACTCGACGCGCACCGCGCCGATGCAATTCAATCCCGCGAGGAGCGCCGGTGGAATCCCCGCTTCCTCCCACGCTTCCTTGCGTAGCGTCTCGTCCACGGCGAGGCCCGCGGCGACGCGCCCGCCGACGAGGTTGTCGAGCTTGTCGGGGTCCACCTGCTTCGTGGGGCTGCGCCGCGCGATCCACGCATGGGCGAGGCCGCCGCGGCGCGCGAAGCCGTTCAGGTGCGCCCCGTAGGCCACGAGGCCGAAGTGTCGCGACGCCGAGCGCTCGATGCGCAATAGCTCCGGCTGGCCGTAATGCGCGGTAACGCTCACCAGCTCGTCGCGCCAGCCGGTGACGACGCCGTCGCGGGCGAGGTCGCGGGTGACTTCCGCCATGGCGGCGCTGCGCGCCTGGGGCGTCTCCGGCTTCGCCGCGAGCCGCACGTAGGAAGAATTTACCTCGAAGACGTGGGGCCAGCGGCGCAGCGGGTCGGCGAAGGAGGGCCTCAGCCACCCCACCACATGCTCCTTCACGTAGAACGGGATCGCGGGGAGCTCGCGGCCGGCCTGGGAGGCGTGCGTGCAGGCGACCCTGACGAGCCCCAGGAGGTCGTTGTAGAGGCGCGGTCTCATGGACCGAAAGTATAATCTCCCCTCGGCAATGCACCCTCCATGAAAGTCCTCATCCTCGGCGCCGGCGTGATCGGCACCGCGACCGCCTGGTATCTCACGCAGCACGGCCACGAAGTCACGGTGATCGAGCGCCGTGAAGGGGCCGGGCTGGAGACGTCCTTCGCCAACGGCGGGCAGGTTTCCGCATGCCACGCGGAGCCATGGGCCAATCCGCGCGCGCCCGGCAGGATCCTGCGATGGCTCTGGCGCGACGACGCGCCGCTGCTCTTCCGCCTGCGCTGGGACGCGCGGCAATGGTCGTGGGGATTGCGCTTCCTCGCCGAGTGCCTGCCCGCGAGGACGCGCGCCAACATGGCCGAGATCGTGAAGCTCGCGCTCTACAGCCGCGCTTCGCTCCAGGAGCTGCGCGCGGCGACCGGCATCCGCTACGACGAGCTGCAGTGGGGCATCCTCCACTACTACACCGACGCCGCGGAGTTCGACCGCGCCGCGGCTTCGGCCTCGCTCATGAACGATCATGGCCTCGATCGCAGCGTGAAGACGGTGCAGGAGGCGATCGCCATCGAGCCCGCTCTCGCGAGCGCGCGTGCAAAGATCGTCGGCGCGACCTACACGTCGTCGGACGAGTCGGGCGACGCGTATCTTTTCACCGTGCGCCTCGCGGCGATGGCCGAAGCGAAGGGCGCCCGCTTCCTCTACGGGCGCGAGGTCCGCGCGCTGCGCTCGAGCGGCGGGAGGGTCACCGGCGTCGAGGTGCGTCATGCGGGCGAGGACGCGCTGATGACGGCCGACGCATACGTGGTCGCGCTCGGCAGCTACTCGCCGCTCCTCACGCGGCCCATCGGGGTGGACCTCGCGGTCTATCCGGCCAAGGGCTATTCCGCCACGGCGAAGGTCCTCGACGAGTCGAAGGCGCCGCGCGTGAGCCTCACCGACGAGGCGGCGAAGATCGTGATCTCGCGCCTGGGCGATCGCATGCGCATCGCCGGCACGGCGGAGCTCTCGGGTTATTCGACCGCTCTGAATGCGGTGCGCTGCGAGGCACTCACGCGCCGCGCGCAGGAAATCTTTCCCGGCGCGGCGGACTACGGCAGGGCCGCGCTGTGGGCGGGCTTGCGGCCCTCGACGCCCTCCAACGTGCCCATCGTCGGGCCGACGCGCTTTTCCAATCTCTACGTGAACACGGGCCACGGCACGCTCGGCTGGACGTTGGCGGCCGGGTCGGGACGCGCGCTTGCGGATATCATCAGCGCTCGCAAGCCCGAAGTGGATTTCAAATGGTCACGCTGAAGGACGTCGAAGCCGCTGCCGCGAACATCGCCGGACAGGTCCCCCAGACCCCGTGCATGCACTCGCGCACGCTCTCCGACATCACCGGCGCCCAGGTTTACCTCAAGTTCGAGAACCACCAGTTCACCGCGTCCTTCAAGGAGCGCGGCGCGCTGAACAAGCTCCTGTCGCTCGACGCGGCGCAGCGCGCCAAGGGCGTGATCGCGTGCTCCGCCGGCAACCATGCGCAGGGCGTGGCCTACCACGCGAACCGGCTCGGCATCCCCTCGGTGATCGTGATGCCGCGCTACACGCCGTGGGTGAAGGTGGAGCAGACCCAGCGCCACGGCGCGGAAGTGATCCTCGAGGGCGACAACTTCGACGGCGCCAAGGATTTCGCGCTGAAGGCCGCGGTGGAGCGCGGCCTCACGCTCGTGCATCCGTACAACGACGAGAAGATCATCGCGGGGCAGGGTAGCGCCGGCCTCGAGATGATGCGGCAGCAGCCGGAGCTGGATGCGCTCATCGTCGCGATCGGCGGCGGCGGCCTCATCTCCGGGGTCTCCATCGCCGCCAAGGCGATGAAGCCCTCGGTCGACGTGTTCGGCGTGGAGATGGTGCGCTTTCCCGCGATGTATCACGCGATGAAGGGCACGCCAGCGCAGTTCGGCGCCTCCACCATCGCCGAGGGCATCGCGGTGAAGGAGCCGGGCGCGCTCACGCGCCCCATCATCGAGAAGAACGTGGCCGAGATCTTCCTCGTGGACGAGGGCGACATCGAGGAGGCGATCGTGATGCTCCTCGAGATCGAGAAGACGGTGGTGGAGGGCGCGGGCGCCGCGCCGCTGGCCGCGCTGCTTCGCAATCGCGCGCGCTTCGAGGGCCGGCGCGTGGGCCTCGTGCTGGGCGGGGGCAACATCGATCCCCTCATGCTCTCCGAGATCATCGAACGCGGCATGGCGCGCTCCGGGCGGCTCGCGCGCGTGCAGGTGGAGCTTCGCGACCTGCCGGGCGCGCTTGCCCGCGTCACCGCGTGCATCGCCGAGCAGAACGCCAACATCGAGGAGGTGCATCACCAGCGCACCTTCACCCAGCTCGCCGTGCAGAACGCCCAGGTGGACGTGGTGCTGAAGACCCGCAACCGCGAGCACGTGGAGCAGATCGTGGCTGCGCTGCAGCGCTGCGGCTTCACCGCCCGCGCCCACCCCGTCGATTGACCGGAAGTCGTGTCAGGTACGACATAAAATGTCGTGTCAGGTACGACATAAATCAGGAGCGAAGATGAGCATCAAAAGACTCAATGTGGGAAAAAGGCTGTCGGAGATCGTGATCCACGGCGACACGGCCTACCTCGCGGGGGAAGTCCCCGACGACACCGGCAAGGACGTCACCGGCCAGACCGAGGAGGTGCTCGCCAAGATCGACAAGCTCCTCGCGCAGGCCGGCAGCGACAAGACGAAGATCCTGTCCGCGCAGATTTTCCTCGCGGACATGAAGGACTTCGCGGGCATGAACGTCGCGTGGGAGAAGTGGGTTGTGCCCGGACAAACCCCGGCGCGCGCGACTATCGAGGCGAAGCTCGCCAATCCGGCCTACAAAGTCGAGATCATGTGCATCGCGGCGCTCTAATCCGAAGGGGGGCCATCCCATGTCGTTCGCATCCCGGCTTCGCGCGGCCGTCGCCGCGGTCTTGCCGTTCGTCCCGTTCGTGGCATTCGCGCAGGCAACCGGCGTGGAGCTGATCCCGCGCGCGCTCTTCTTCGGCAACCCGACCAAGACGCAGGGGCTGGTGAGCCCCGATGGCCAGTGGATCTCGTGGATCGCGCCGCGCGACGGCGTGCTCAACATCTGGGTCGCGCCCGTGGCCGACCCGTCGAAGGCCAAGCCCGTCACCGAGGAGAAGACGCGCCCCATTCGCCAGCATTTCTGGGCGAAGAACAGCAAGCTGATCCTCTTCATCAACGACCGCGGCGGCGACGAGAACTATCTCCTTTACGGCGTCGATCCCCACGGCGGGGCGTTACGTAACTTGACGCCCTTCCAGAAGACGCGCGTGATCCCGATCCAGCTCTCGACGAGCCATCCCGACGAGATGCTGATCGGGCTCAACAACCGCGACGCGCGCTTCCACGACGTGTACCTGCTGAACCTCGCCAGCGGTGCGCTGAAAATGGTCTACGAGAACCACGAGTTCGCCGGCTTCGTGGGCGGCTACGACATGAAGATCCACTTCGCCCAGCGCGAGAAGGCGGGCGGCACCTCCGAGGTCCTGCGCTTCGACGACGGTAAGACCACGCCCTTCGCCGAGATTCCCGCGTCCGACTCGATCACCACGAACGTGATCGATTTCCTGCCCGACGGCAAGACCCTCTACTGGATCGACAGCCGCGGACGCGACAAGGCGGCGCTGGTCGCGCAGGATGCATCCACGGGCGCCACCCGCATCCTCGGCGAGAGCGCGAAGGCGGACGTCGCTCAGGTCATGCAGAACCCGGTGACGCACGTCGCCGAGGCGTACGCGGTGAACTACCTCAAGAACGAATGGTTCCCGTTGGGCGACGCCGTGAAGGCCGACATCGCGGCGCTGAATTCCCTCGTGAAGGGCCAGTGGAACGTGGTGAGCCGCGACGAGGCCGACAAGACCTGGGTGGTCCTCGTGGACGACGTGGTGAAGCCCGTCTCGTACTACCTCTACGACCGGCGCGCGCGCAAGCTCTCGCTCCTCTTCGTGACGCGCCCGGAGCTCACCGGCAAGCCGCTCGCGCCCATGTACGGCGTCGAGATCAAGGCGCGCGACGGCCTCACGCTGCCCTCCATGCTCACGCTGCCGGTGACGGCGGCACACGCGGATTCCCATCGCCCCGCGACGCCGCTGCCGATGATCCTCAACGTCCACGGCGGTCCATGGGCGCAGGACGTCTTCGGCTATCACCCGGAAGCGCAGTGGATGGCCAACCGCGGCTACGCGGTGCTGCAGGTGAACTATCGCGGCTCCACCGGGTTCGGCAAGGACTTCGTCGAGGCCGCCACGCACGAGTTCGCGGGGAAGATGCACGAGGACCTCGTCGACGCCGTGAAGTGGGCGATCGACAATGGCATCACCACCGCCGGCAAGGTCGCGATCTACGGCGGCTCCTATGGCGGCTACGCGACGCTGGTGGGCCTCACCTTCACGCCCACGACCTTCGCATGCGGCGTGGACATCGTCGGCCCCTCGAGCCTCGTGTCGCTGATCGAGAGCTTCCCCGATTACTGGAAGCCCTTCCTCGAGAGCACGTGGTATCGCCGCGTCGGCAACCCCGGCAAGGCCGAGGAACGCGAGTTCCTCCTCTCGCGCTCGCCCATCAGCCGCATCGACCGGATCGAGCGCCCGCTCCTCATCGCGCAGGGCGCCAACGACCCGCGCGTCACCCAGAAGGAATCCGATCGGATCGTGGCCGAGATGGTCGCGAAGAAGATCCCCGTCACCTACGTGCTCTACGCGGACGAGGGCCACGGCTTCGCGCGTCCCGAGAACCGCATCTCGTTCTACGCCATCACGGAGAATTTCCTCGCCAAGTGCCTGGGCGGGCGCGCCGAAGCGATCACCGCGTTCCCGGGCGCGAAGATCGCGGTGCCGCAGGGCGCCGCGGGCGTGCCGGGCCTCGAGGAAGCCCTCGCGCGTTAGCGAGGGCGGGTCGATGTATCCTGACGCAGCGTCGAGAGGAGACACATGAAAATCGTCATCACGGGCGGCGGGGGCTTCATCGGCTCGCGGCTCGCCGAGAGCCTGAAGGCCAGTGACCCGAATGCCGCGGTCACGCTGCTGGACATGGCGTTCCCGCCGGGGCTCGAGTCGCGCTTCACCTGCGTGAAGGGCGACGTCGCCTCGCCGGAGCTGCTCGCGAAGGCGCTCGGCAAGGACACCGACGCCATCTATCACCTCGCCGCGGTGGTGAGCGGCGGCGCGGAAGCCGACTTCGACCTGGGCTACCACGTGAACATGGACGGCACCCGCAACCTCCTCGAGGCCGCGCGCAAGCTAGCGAAGCCTCCCACAGTGGTCTACGCGAGCTCGGTGGCGGCCTTCGGCGGCGAGCTCCCCGAAGTGCTCGACGACTCCACCACGCCCGCGCCGCAGACTTCCTACGGCACGCAGAAGGTGATCGGCGAGTATCTGGTCGCGGACTTCACGCGCAAGGGCTTCATCGACGGGCGCTCGCTCAGGCTGCCCACCGTCGTCGTGCGTCCCGGCAAGCCCAACCTCGCGGCGTCTTCTTTCGCGAGCGGCATCATCCGCGAGCCCCTGGCGGGCGTCGTGAGCGAGTGCCCGGTGCCCGATTCCACCGGCGTCTGGATCCTTTCGCCGCGCCGCGTGGTCGAGGCCTTCATCCACGCGCACGACCTCGCGTCCTCGGCATGGCCCACGACCCGCGTGGTGAACCTCCCCGGCATCACGCTCTCGGTGCGCCAGATGATCGACGCCATGGGGCGCGTCGCCGGCGCCGATGCGGTGAAGCGCGTGAAGTTCAAGCCCGACGCGCGCATCCAGGCGATCGTCGACACCTGGCCCATCCGCTTCCGCACCGAGCGCGCCAACGCCATGGGCTTCAAGGCGGACGCGGACTTCGAGTCCATCGTGCGCGACCACGTGGAAAACGAAAAGAAGCGCGCCACGCTCGCCCAACCCTCGTGATCAGCTTCGTCGTCCCCGCTTACAACGAGGAGAAATACCTGGCGGCCACGCTCGCGGCCATCCACGAGGCGGCGCGCGCGGTGGGCGAGCCTTATGAAGTCGTCGTCGCCAACGACGCGTCCACCGATGCGACCGCGCAGGTCGCTGCGCAAGGCGGCGCCCGCGTGGTGGAGGTGAAGAAGCGCCAGATCGCCGCCACGCGCAACGCCGGGGCGCGCGCGACCACGGGCGACATGCTGATCTTCGTCGACGCGGATACCACCGTGAACGCGCCGCTCGTCGCCGAGGCGGTGGCGGCGTTGCGTGCCGGCGCCGTGGGCGGCGGCGCTCCCGTGCGCCTCTTGCCCTCTCCCTGGTGGCTCACCGTGCTCATGTGGATGTTCGTCCCGGTCTTTCGCATCGCCCGATGGGCCGCGGGATGCTTCGTCTATTGCACGCGGGAGGCGTTCGAGAAGGCGGGCGGCTTCGACGAGACCTACTTCGCCGGCGAGGAGATCTTCTTCAGCCAGGCGCTGAAGCGCCATGGGCGGTTCGTCACGCTGCGCGCGTTCGTGACCTCGTCGTCGCGCAAGCTCGAAAGCCACACGATCGGCGGGACCCTCTGGTTTCTCGCCAAGCTCGCGGTCGGCGGCATGGGCGGGCTCAAGGACCGCGCGAACACCACCTTCTGGTACCCGGACAAGCGCTGATGGATCTCATCGCCGACGAGGTTGCCTTCCTCGAGTCGCTGGTGGCGCTCGGCGGCGCGCGCGTGGCGGAGCTGGGCTGCGGCAATGCCGCCTTCGCGCGCGCGCTGGTCGCACGCGCCGGCGTCGCGCACGTCGACGCGTTCGAGGTGGACCGCATCCAGCACGCGAAGAACCTCCTCGCGCCCGTGGATCCGCGCATCGCTTTCCATCACGGCGGCGCGCAGGACCTCGCCCTGGAGGACGCGTCGGTGGAGGGTGTGATCATGATGAAGTCGCTGCACCACGTGCCCGTCGAGCGCCTCGACGACGCGCTCGGCGAGATCGGCCGCGTGCTCGAGCCCGGCGGATGGCTCTATGTCTCGGAGCCCGTTTACGCCGGGGGATTCAACGACATCGTGAGGCTCTTCCACGACGAGGGCGAGGTGCGCGCCGCGGCGCATGCGGCGCTCGCGAGGGCGGCCGCCTCGAACGTGCTCGAGCGCGAGATCGACCTCGAGTTCATGGCGCCGCTCGCCTTCCGCGACTTCGCCGACTTCGAGGAGAAGGTCATCGGCGCAACGCATTCGGAGCACCACTTGCCCGAGGCGCTGCACGCCGAGGTGCGCCGGCGCTTCGAGGCGCACGTGGGTCCCGGCGGCGCGAAGTTCACGCGCCCGATGCGCGCCGCGCTCATGCGCCGCGCCGTTGCCGTCGACAGCATTCACGCGAAGTGATGCTCGAGGTGGCGCGGCGGGCGAATATCAAGGTCGACTGATGGCGTTCCTCGCCGAGCTCGCGGAGCGTGACGCGGCGGGCGAGAAGGCCGCGATCTACGCCGAGATGAAGCGCCTGGGCGGCGTGCCGATGGTGGCGCTCATCTTCCGCCACCTCGCCACGATCCCGGGCGCGCTCGAATGGTTGTGGGCGGCGATCGGCCCGGCGTGGCGCGCGGGGTTCCTGCAGGAGGCCGCGTGGCGCATCGCGCGCGAGGCGCCGATGGAGCCGCTCGCCGCGATTGCGCGCGAGGCGCTCGTCGCATTGGGTGTCGACGATGCGGGGCTCGCCGAGGCGCGCATCGTGGTCGACTCGTACAACCTCGCCAATCCCGAGAACATGTTGTCGATCCTCTGCGCGCTGCGCTTGCTGGATGGCGCGCGCGCGGTGGAGCCCATCGCCGCGCGCGCGTGGACGCCTCCCGCCGCGCCCGGCCCCCTCGTCCCCATGACAGACGTCGCGACGATGCCGCGCGAGATGGCGGCGCTGCTCGACCTGGTCGCGGCGCCGGGGGAGGAGAAAGGCCCGCGCGTCGTGCAGAGCCTCTACCGGCACTTCGGCCATCGGCCCGCCTTCCTCGCGCTTCTGGTGACGCTCCTCGCCCAGCGCTTCGACGACGGCTCCATCGAGCGCAGCGTCGCCTCGATTCGCGCCTCGATGAACACCAGCGCCGACGCGCTCGTGCGCACGCTCTGCGCGCCGCCCGCGCCCGATCCCGCCATCCGCATCGTCTGCGAGCGCTTCGCCGGCGCCGTCATCCCGCAGATGATCGTGGTCGGCTCCCTCCTGGCGCGCGCGCTCCCAAGATAACCGGGGACAGACCTCGGTTATCGGATGCCGATAACCGAGGTCTGTCCCCGGTTATTCAGCGCGAGGGGCGGCCGCGCAGCGGATAGTTGGGATCGTTGTAGCCGGGCGTGGACGGATGTCCCGGGTGCACCAGCGTGTCGAAGAGCTCCTCGTCGTCGGCGTCGTACTTGTTGCCGAGCGCGGCGAGGTAGTCGTTCCATTGCTCGAGCGTGCG
The DNA here is from genome assembly GCA_038244725.1 of Burkholderiales bacterium. Classification (GTDB taxonomy): domain Bacteria; phylum Pseudomonadota; class Gammaproteobacteria; order Burkholderiales; family Usitatibacteraceae; genus Usitatibacter. Next base: position 44,244 of record JBBRTF010000014.1, on the reverse strand, counting down.
CGGGCCGGCGATGACGCTCGTCACGATCGGGTTGGCGAGCACCCAGTTGAACGCGAGGTGCCCGGGCGCCATGCCCTTCTTCTGCGCGTGCGCCTTCACCTTCTGCGCGATGGCGAGCGACTCCTCGCGGAATTCCGTCTCCAGGATGCGCTTGTCCTTGCGCCCCGCGCGCGACTCGGGCTCGGGCGCCGCGCCCGGCTGGTACTTCCCGGTGAGCACGCCGCGCGCGAGCGGGCTGTACGGCACAACGCCGATGCCGTAGTGCGCGCACGCCGGGAGGATGTCGTTCTCCGGCTGGCGGTTCATCGCGTTGTAGTAAGGCTGGCAGGCGACCGGTGCCGGGACGCCGAGGGCGCGGCACACGTTCACCATCTCGGCGATCCGCCAGCCGCGGAAGTTCGACACGCCGAAGTGGCGGATCTTGCCCGCGCGGATGAGGTCCCCCATGGCCGCGGCGGTCTCCTCCATCGGCGTGGCCTCGTCGTCGCGGTGGAGATAGTAGAGGTCGACGTAGTCGGTGGCGAGGCGCGCGAGGCTCTCGTCGATGGCGCGCATCACCCACTTGCGTCCCGAGCCGCGTCGATTCGGATCGTCGCCCCCCGGGCTGGAGATTCCCGGCGCAGGCATGGGGTTCGCCACCTTGGTCGCGAGCACCCAGCGGTCGCGGTCGGAAGCGATGACCTTGCCGGTGATTCTCTCCGACTCACCCTTCGCGTAAACGTCCGCGGTGTCGATGAAGTTCACGCCGGCATCGCGCGCGGAGCCCACGATGCGCGCGGCCTCCGCCGCGTCCGTGCGGTCGCCGAACATCATCGTCCCCAGGCAGATCGGGGACACCTTGAGGCTGCTCTTGCCCAGATTGCGGTATTCCATCTCAGCTCCGAAAATGTGGTGTCAGGTACGACATAAAAAGTCGTGTCAGGTACGACTTAAATTTTCGATCAGGTGCAGCCCCGAGCGGATGCCCGCGAGGTAGAGCGAGACCTTGGTCGATTCGTTGGGCGCGTGGTTGTTCTCGTCGTAGGGCGCGAGCGGGACCACGATCGAAGGCAGCCCCAGCAACCGCGTGAACACGAAGTCCGGCGTCGTGCCGCCCAGCGAGGGCACCACCAGCACCTTCTTGCCGAAGCCCTTCTCGACCGCGTCCTTCACCAGCGGCACCATCGGGTGGTCGAGCGGCGTGCGCGAGGCGGGCGTGCCCTTGATGCCGGTGATCTCGATCGCCTTGTAGCCGCGATCACGCGCGAACTTCCGCATCGCGGCGAGCACCGCGTCGGGATCCTGGCCGCCGACCAGGCGCACATCCGCCTTCGCCATCGCTTCCTTGTAGATGATGTTCTTGATGCCTTTGCCGGTGTGCCCCGCATTGAATCCCGACACGTTGAACGCGGGGCGCAGCATGAGGCGCTCATGGAAGAGCGCGTCGTCGGAGCCGGTGGTGGGCTCGACACCGACCGTCTCGCGGAAGCCTTCGTGGTCCACCTTGAGCGAGCGCACGGCGGCGAGATCCGCGGGGGCGACTTCGATCTCGGCGTAGGCCGCGCCCGGCACCAGCAGCTTGCCGTTGCGGTCCACCATCTCGGCCAGCAGGTGGACCAGCTCCAGCGTGGGATTGGGCGATACGCCGCCGAGGTTTCCGGAGTGCAGGTTGCGCTTGGCACCGGTGGAATGGAACTCGAGCCCGAGGTTGCCACGCACGCCCATGAGCAACACCGGCTGGTCGTTGGGAAACATCGGGCCGTCGGAATAGCAGCACAGATCCGCCTTCAACCGCGCGCGGTTCTCCTCGACGAATTTCGGCAGCGGGATCGATCCCGTCTCCTCGTCGCCCTCGAGGATCACCTTGATGTGCACGGGCAACTCGCCATGCAGCTCGCGGTAGAGCGCGATCGCGTTCAGCATCGCAAGGTGCTGGCCTTTGTTGTCGCCGGTGCCGCGGCCCCAGATGCGGTCGCCCTCCACCACCGGCTCGAAGGGTTGGGTGCGCCAGCCCTCTTGCTTCTCGTCGGCGGGATAGACGTCGTAGTGGCCGTAGAGGAGCCACGTGAAGCTTGCGTCCTTCGGTCCCGTCTCCGCGTAGATGATCGGGTGGCTCGTGGTCGGATGCACTTCCACCGCGAAGCCCCAGCCCTCGAGGCGCTTGCGAAGGAAACCCACCTGGTCCGCGATGCCCTCGCCGGTCATGCTCACCGAGGCGATGCGGACGGACTCGAGGAGGGTCGCGACGAGCGCGTCGGAGCGCTCGCGTACTGCGGCGTCGATCATGGAGATGGGAGTTGGTAGGATGGCCGCCATTATCCCACCGGAAAGCGCCATGGCTTTCGCACGACCGCTCGCCCTCGTCCTCGGCCTCGCAGTCGCCGCCACCGCGGCGCTCGCGCGGGAGCCCTACTATCCCGACGCGACCTGGCAGCACCGCGCGCCCGCCGAGGTGGGCATCGACGCCGCGAAGCTGAAGGACGCGATCGACTTCGCCGTCTCCGCCGAGAGCCGCAACCCGCGCGACATGGCCGAGGACCAGCGCCAGAGCTTCGGCAAGCGCGAGCCCATGGCCGGCATCGTCGGCCCGATGAAGGTGCGCGGCGACATGACCGGCATCGTCGTGCGCCACGGCTACATCGTGGCCGAGTGGGGCGACCCCGCGCGCGTCGACATGACCCACAGCGTGACCAAGAGCTTCCTCTCCTCGGTGGTGGGCGTGGCCTTCGACCGCGGCATGATCGCGAGCCTCGACGATCCGGTGGCGCCTTACGTGCCGCCGGTTCAGCCGTATCCGCAGGGCGAGCTCATCGACCTCTTCCCGACGCCGCGCGACAAGACCATCACCTGGGACCACATGCTGCGCCAGACGAGCGACTGGGAAGGCACGCTCTGGGGCAAGCCCGACTGGGTCGACCGGCCGGGCGCCGATCCCGAGAAGAACCGCACGCGCGAGCGCGCCGCGCCGGGTGCCACATGGAAGTACAACGACACGCGCGTGAACGCCCTCGCGCTCGCCGCGCTCAACGTGTGGCGCCGGCCGCTGCCGCAGGTGCTGAAGGAAACGATCATGGATCCCATCGGTGCCTCCAACACCTGGCGCTGGTTCGGCTACGAGAATTCCTTCGTGGTGATGGACGGCGCGGTGATGCAGTCGGTGTCGGGCGGCGGCCACTACGGCGGCGGCATGTTCATCAACGCCTACGACATGGCGCGCTTCGGGCTCCTCACGCTGCGCGGCGGGCGTTGGAAGGATCGCCAGCTCCTCTCGAAGCGCTGGGTCGAGCTCGCGCTCACGCCGACCGCGCCCAATCGTGGCTACGGCTTCATGAACTGGTTCCTCAACGTCGACCAGAAGCTCTTTCCGAACGCCGCGCCCGATGTGTACGCGCACGTGGGCAACGGCGTGAACCTCGTGATCGTGGATCGTGGGCACGACCTCGTGGCGGTGCTGCGCTGGATCGACAGCAACAAGAGCGCCGACGAATTCCTCAGGCGCCTTGCCGCCGCGTTGAACCCGTAGCGCAGGTTTGTCATCCCCGGCGAAGGCCCGGATCCCATAGGGCCCCGGCCTTCGCCGGGGTGACGTCAGCGGAAGGCCGCCTTCAGCTCCTCGAAGCGCTTCATCAGCTCCGGCGGCGCCTTCTCTGCGAGCTTGCCCTCCACCATCTCGCCGTGGAGCGGCATCTCCTTCTTCCACTCCTCGCTCGAGACTGCGGTGGCGGCCGCGAACTTGTCGGCGCCGAAGGATTCCAGGCCGGTCATGTCGAGCGACTTCGGCACGTTGCCGAGCGGCGTCTCCACCGCTTCGCCCTTGCCCTCGACGCGCTCGATGATCCACTTCAGCACGCGCATGTTCTCGCCGTAGCCGGGCCAGAGGAATTTGCCGCTCACGTCCTTGCGGAACCAGTTCACGAGGTAGATTTTCGGCTGCTTCTTCATCGTGCCGCCGAGCTTCAGCCAATGGGCCACGTAATCGGCGATGTGATAGCCGCAGAAGGCGAGCATCGCGAAGGGATCGCGGCGCACCACGCCCACCTTGCCCACGATGGCCGCCGTGGTCTCCGAGCCGAGCGTGGCCGCCATGTAGACGCCGTCGCGCCAGCTCTTCGCCTCGGTGACGAGCGGCACGGTGGTCGAGCGCCGCCCGCCGAAGATGAACGCGTCCACGGGCACGCCGGCCGGATCGTCCCAGGAGGGATCGATGGACGGGCATTGCGAAGCGCCGACGGTGAAGCGCGCGTTCGGATGCGCGGCGGGCCGGCCGCAGCCCGGCGTCCACTGCCTGCCGGTCCAGTCCGTGAGCCTCGCGGGCGCTTCCTTTGTCATGCCTTCCCACCACACGTCGCCCTCGGGCGTGAGCGCCACGTTGGTGAAGATCGTGTCGCGCTTGATGGTCTCCATGCAGTTGGGATTGGTGTCCCAGCCGGTGCCGGGCGCGACGCCGAAGAATCCCGCCTCGGGATTGATCGCTCGCAGCGTCCCGTCCTTGCCCGGCTTGATCCACGCGATGTCGTCGCCGACGGTGGTCACCTTCCACTCCTTGAACGCGGGCGGCGGGATCAGCATCGCGAAGTTGGTCTTGCCGCACGCGCTCGGGAAGGCGGCGGTCACGTAGTGTTTCTTCCCCTCGGGCGATTCCACGCCGAGGATCAGCATGTGCTCGGCGAGCCAGCCCTGCTCGTGGCCCATCACCGAGGCGATGCGAAGCGCGAGGCACTTCTTGCCCAGCAGCGCGTTGCCGCCGTAGCCCGAGCCGAACGAGGCGATCTCCTTCGTCTCGGGAAAGTGCACGATGTACTTGTGGTCCTTGTTGCACGGCCACGTCACGTCTTTCTGGCCGGGCGAGAGCGGCGCGCCGACGGAGTGGAGGCACTTCACGAAGTCGCCGTCGCCCAGCACGTCGAGGACCTTCTGGCCCATGCGCGTCATGAGCTTCATGTTGACGGCGACGTAGGCGGAATCCGAGATCTCCACGCCGATGTGCGCGATGGGCGAGCCCAGCGGGCCCATGCTGAAGGGCACCACGTACATCGTGCGTCCGCGCATGCAGCCCTTGAAGAGGCCGTTCAGCGTGCCGCGCATCTCGACCGGGTCCACCCAATTGTTGGTGGGGCCGGCGTCGTCCTTCGATTTCGAGCAGATGAAGGTGCGATCCTCGACGCGCGCCACGTCCGACGGATCGGACCACGCCAGGTAGGAATGGGGCCGCAGCTTCTCGTCCAGCTTCCTGAAGGTGCCCGCCGAGACGAGCTCCGCGCACAGGCGGTCGTATTCCGCGTCCGAACCGTCGCACCAGTGCACATGGTCCGGTTGGGTGAGGGCCGCGACCTCGTCCACCCACTTCAGCAGCTTCGTGTTGCGCGTGGGAGCGCCTCCGGAGACCGGAGCGGCTTGAGCGTGCATCAGGACAACCTCCGAGCTTGCCGGCTTTTAGAGGCGATGCCGGGCTATTTGGGGGAAACCTCGATTATCTCATTGCCTTGAGGCCGCGGCCTAATCGAATCGTTCCGCGCGATAGGGGGCGGGATCGACAAAAGGGGCCGCTCCGGTGACGAGATCGGCCATGAGTCGGCCGGTGACGGGGGCCAGCGTGAGCCCGTGGTGCGCGTGGCCGAACGAAAACCACAAGTTGCGGTGGCGCGGGGCGGGCCCGAGGATGGGCAGCATGTCCGGCGTGCACGGGCGCGCTCCCATCCACGGCTCGGTATCGAGGCGTTCCGCGAGAGGGAACAGGTCGCGGGCGATGGGCTCGGCGCGGCCCAGCTGGACCGGCGTCTTGATCGCGTCGCGCAATGCAAATTCCGCGCCGGTAGTGAGGCGCACCCCGCCGCGCATCGGCGCGAGGAAGTAGCCGCGCTCGTGGTCGAGCACCGCATGATTCAAGCGCGCGTGGCCGGCGGTGCGGTAGTGCATGTGATAGCCGCGCTTCACCGCGAGCGGCAGGCGGTAGCCGAGCGTGCGCGTGAGCGTGTCGGACCACGGCCCCAGCGCGATCACCGCGTCCCGCGCTTCGACGTCGCCGTCGCCGGTGCGCACGCTCCATCCCGAGCCCGATTGCGCGAGGCTCGCGGCGTTGCCCTGCAGGAGCCGCCCGCCGTGCGCCTCGAAGAGCGCGAGGTAGGCGAGCGCGAGCCCCTGCGGATCGTCGACGCACACCGGATCGGTCCAGTGCAGCGCGCCCACCAGCACGGGGGCGAGATGCGGCTCGGCTTGCTGGAGCGCGGCCTTGTCGAGCGTGCGGTAGTTCACGCCGTACTCGGCATTCCAGCGCGCGGCCTCGGCATAGCGGGTGTCGCGCTCGCGTTCGGTGCGGAACAACTTCATCCATCCGGTGCGCCGGAAAAATCCGGCGGCGTTCGCCTCCGCCGCGATCGCGTCGTGCTCGCTTATGCAATGCTCGATCAGCTTCGAGTAGACGTGCGCGATCCTCTCGTGGCGCGCGGGCCGCGAATGGTGCCAATACTTCCAGAGGAAGGGCGCGAGGTGCGCGACTGCCGACGGATGATAGTGCGCGTCGATGGTGCGGTTGAAGCTGTAGCGCACCAGCGCCCCGAAGTCGTGCGGGAATCCGTAGGGATAGACGCCCTCGCGCTGGATGAGGCCCGCGTTGCCGTAGGACGTCTCCTCGGCCGCGCCGCGCCGGTCCACCAGGACCACCGAGCGCCCGCGCTTCTGCAGGTGCAGCGCCACGCAGATGCCGACGATGCCGGCGCCCAGGACGACGGCGTCGGCCGAGGAAGTCGTCACGTGAGGTAGGCCTTGTTCTCGTGGCTTCGCGGCCAGAGCGCGAGGAGGTCCTTTTCGGTGGCGTGCACTACGCCCTTCTCGGTGATGATGGCGGTCACGTAGCGGGCCGGCGTGACATCGAACGCGGGGTTGGCGACGGGCGTGGTGGGCGGCGCGATGGACACCTGGGAGAATTTTCCCTTCGCGTCGAGCCCGCGCACGATGCGCACCTCGTCCGCATCGCGTTCCTCGATGGGGATCTCCTTCGTCGCGTCTTCGATGCCCCAGTCGATGGTGGGCGAGGGCACGGCCGCGTAGAACGCGATGCCGTTCGCATGCGCGGCGAGAGCCTTCAGGTACGTGCCGATCTTGTTGCACACGTCGCCGCGGCGCGTCACGCGATCGGCGCCCACCATCACCAGGTCCACCATGCCGCGTTGCATCAGGTGTCCGCCGGCGTTGTCGGTGACGAGCGTGTGCGGCACGCCGTGCGCCGCGAGCTCCCACGCGGTGAGCAGGCCCTGGTTGCGCGGGCGCGTCTCGTCGACCCACACGTGCACCGGGATTCCCGCGTCGTGCGCCATGAAGAGGGGCGCGGTCACCGTGCCCCAATCCACGGTCGCGACCCATCCGGCATTGCAATGGGTGAGGATGTTGATGGGCCGCTTCTTCGCCGCGTATTCGCGCTGCAGGAGCGCGAGCCCGTGCCGGCCGATGCCTTCGTTCAGGGCCACGTCCTCGTCGGCGATCGCCTGCGCTTCGGTCCACGCCACGGTGAGGCGCTCCGAGAGCTTCACGCCCTTCAGCCGCTCGCGCATGCGCCCGATCCCCCACGCGAGGTTCACCGCCGTGGGCCGCGTGGTGCGCAGCATCGCCGAAGCCTTCGAGATCGACTCGTTGGACGGATCGCGCGAGACGGCGAGCGCGATGCCGTAGGCCGCCGCCACTCCGATCAGGGGCGCGCCGCGCACGCGCATGCCGCGGATCGCTTCTCCCATCTCCTCGGCCGACGCGATGGTCGCCGTCTCGAAGACGTGCGGCAGCCGCGCCTGGTCGACGATGTGGACCACGCCCCGGGATTCGTCTGCCCAGAGGCTGCGGTAATGCTTGTCGCCGACTTTCATGCCTCCGATTCTATTCTGGATTCTCCCTGCGATTGCGCTGGCGCCTCCAGCCGATGGCGAAATTGCGCGCATCAGGCGGGATCCGCCCTGTAGGGCAGGGGCGGCGGCGAATCGGCGCCGAGCCAACCGGCAATTGGCCGATTGCGTAATAGGCAATTGGACGCTATCCTGATCGGCAAATGGACGCGACCCGCTCGTGAAGCCTTTCAACCGTCCGCTGGCCGCGAGCCTTCGGGCAGCGCTCAAGGACACCCCCGTTGTCTGCCTGCTGGGGCCGCGCCAGTCCGGCAAGAGCACGCTCGCGCGCACCCTGGAGCCGCGCTACGCCTATGTGAGCTTCGACGCCGCCGTCCCTCTTGCCTTTGCGCAGTCCGACCCCGCGGGGTTCGTCGCAGCGCTACCGGATCCGGTGATTCTCGACGAGGTGCAACGCGCGCCGGAGCTCCTGCGCACGATCAAGCTGGCGGTGGACCGCGATCGCCGGCCGGGCCGCTTCGTTCTCACCGGCTCGGCCAACCTTTTGTTGCTGCCGAAGCTGGGCGATTCCCTCGCGGGGCGAATGGAAGTGGTGCAGTTGCATCCGCTCACCGCGGCGGAACGAGCCCGCAAGCCAGGGCGCTTTCTCGCGGATTTGCTCGAGGGGCGCATCAAGGCGCAGGTCGCGGCGTCGAATGCCGCAAGCACTCGAGAAGTCGCCGAGCGAGTGGTGTCGGGGGGATTTCCCGAGGCCGTGGCGCGCTCGGGGGCCCGTGCGCGCGCGTGGCACCGGCAGTATCTACGCACTCTGATCGAGCGAGACGTGCGGGACGTCGCCCGCGTGCGCGACGCGAGCGCGGTCGGACGCCTGCTCGAAATGCTGGCCCTGCGCACCGCGCAGCTGCTGAACATCTCCAGTCTCGGCAACGATCTCGACCTGCGCCGCGAAACGGTCGAGCACTACATCGACGTCTGCGAGCGCCTCTTCCTCGTCCAGCGCCTGCCGCCGTGGCACCGCAATGATGCCAAGCGGTTGATAAAGAGTCCCAAGGTCTACCTGGTGGATAGCGGCCTGGCGGCGACCGTCACCGGCCTGACCGCGCAGGATTGGAGCGCACGGCGTGACCGCTTCGGTCCACTGCTCGAGTCGTTTGTCGTCCAGCAATTCGTCGCCCAGGCGGGCTGGACCGACCCGGACCTGCGCTTCTGGCACTACCGCGACAAGGACCAGGTCGAGGTTGACCTGGTCATCACCCGCGGTCGCGAGACCTGGGGGGTCGAGATCAAGGCGGCGGTCACCGCGACGCCCTCGGACGGGCGTGGGTTGCGCCGATTGGCGGAACAATGCGGCCGCGATTATCGTGGCGGCGTTTTGCTTTACGCCGGCGAGAGCACCTTCCCGCTGGACCCGGCGGGAAATCTCGCCGCGCCCCTCGCGCGGCTGTGGGATCGATAGGCCTCGCGCCGCAAACCACGCGAACTCCTGTAAAATCTAAATTTCCAGCACAGGAGTCGTAGGCAATGACCAAATACGTCTTTGTGACTGGTGGAGTCGTCTCCTCCCTTGGGAAAGGCATCGCCGCCGCCTCCCTCGCCGCGATCCTCGAATCGCGCAAGATCAAGGTCTCCCTCGTGAAGCTCGATCCCTACATCAACGTGGATCCCGGCACGATGTCGCCCTTCCAGCACGGCGAAGTTTTCGTGACGGAGGACGGCGCGGAGACCGACCTGGACCTGGGCCATTACGAGCGCTTTTCCTCCACGCGCATGTCGAAGGCCAACAACTTCACCACCGGCCAGATCTACGAGCGCGTCATCAACAAGGAACGCCGCGGCGACTACCTCGGCGGCACCGTGCAGGTGATCCCGCACATCACCGACGAGATCAAGCTCTCCATCAAGGCGGCGTGCAAGGACGCGGAGGTCGGCATCATCGAGATCGGCGGCACCGTGGGCGACATCGAGTCGCTGCCGTTCCTCGAGGCGATTCGCCAGATGGGGATCGAGGAGGGCCGCAGCAATACGTGCTACATCCACCTCACGCTCGTGCCGTACCTGGCGAGCGTGGGCGAGATCAAGACCAAGCCGACGCAGCACTCGGTGAAGGAATTGCGCGGCATCGGCATCCAGCCCGACATCGTCATGTGCCGCTCGGAAGTGCCGATCCCCGAGAGCGACCGGCGCAAGATCGCGCTCTTCACCAACGTGGACGTGCGCTCGGTGATCTCGGCCTACGACATGGACTCCATCTACAAGATCCCGGTGGCGCTGCACAAGCAGGGCCTGGACGAGATCGTGTGCCGCAAGCTGGACCTCGCCGCGTATCCCGCCGACCTCACCATGTGGGAGAACATCGTCGACGCGCTCGAGAACCCCGAGCATCAGGTCGACATCGCGATGGTCGGCAAGTACATCGACCTCACCGATTCGTACAAGTCGCTCACCGAGGCGCTGATCCACGCGGGCATCCACACGCGCACCAAGGTGAACATCCACTACGTGGACTCCGAGCAGATCGAGGCGAAGGGCATCGAGACGCTGAAGGACATGGACGCGGTGCTGGTCCCCGGCGGCTTCGGCAAGCGCGGCATCGAGGGCAAGATCGCGGCGGTGAAGCACGCGCGCGAGAACAAGGTGCCCTATCTCGGAATCTGCCTGGGCATGCAGATCGCGGCGATCGAGATCGCGCGCGACAAATGCGGGCTCGAGGGCGCCAACTCCACGGAATTCGATCCGGAGACGCCGCACCCGGTGATCGCCCTCATCACCGAGTGGCAGAACCACGACGGCCAGATCGAGAAGCGCGACGAGAAGTCCAACCTCGGCGGTACCATGCGCCTGGGCGCGCAGCCCGCCGCGGTGAAGAGGGGGACGCTGGCGCATCGCATCTATGGCAAGGACACCGTGGCCGAGCGCCACCGTCACCGCTACGAGGTGAACAACCATTACGTGCCGCGCCTCGAGGCCGCGGGGCTCGTGGTGAGCGCCAAGACCAAGGCCGAGGATCTCACCGAGATCTCGGAGCTCCAGGACCATCCGTGGTTCGTTGGCGTGCAGTTCCACCCGGAGTTCACCTCCACGCCGCGCGAGGGGCATCCGCTCTTCAAGTCGTTCATCAATGCCGCGCTCGAGCAGCACAAGCTTCGAGTGCCCGAGCCCGCGCTGAAGGTGATCGGCGGTAGCGAGGCATGAAGCTTTGTGGTTTCGACGCAGGTCTGGACAAGCCGTTCTTCCTCATCGCCGGGCCGTGCGTCGTCGAGAGCGAGCAGCTGCAGATGGACGTCGCCGGCAAGCTGAAGGAGATGACGGCTGAGCTCGGCATCCCCTTCATCTTCAAGAGCAGCTACGACAAGGCGAACCGCAGCTCGGGAAAGTCGTTCCGCGGCCCGGGCATGGAGAAGGGCCTCGAGATCCTCGCGAAGGTGAGGAAGACGCTCGGAGTGCCGATCCTCACCGACGTGCACACCGAGGAGGAAGTGCCCACGGTGGCGGCGATCGTCGACGTGCTGCAGACGCCGGCGTTCCTCTGCCGCCAGACGGACTTCATCCACGCCGTGGCGCGCGCAGGCAAGCCCGTCAACATCAAGAAGGGCCAGTTCCTCGCGCCGTCGGACATGAAGAACGTGGTGGACAAGGCGCGCGAGGCGAGCGGCGCCGACAACATCATGGTGTGCGAGCGAGGCGCCTCGTTTGGCTACAACAACCTCGTCTCGGACATGCGCTCCCTCGCGATCATGCGCGACACCGGCTGCCCGGTGGTCTTCGACGCGACGCACTCCGTGCAGCTTCCTGGCGGGCAGGGGACTTCCTCGGGCGGCCAGCGTGAATTCGTCCCGGTGCTCGCGCGCGCCGCGATGGCGACGGGCGTGGCCGGCATCTTCATGGAGACGCACCCCGATCCCGCCAAGGCGTTGTCGGATGGGCCCAATGCGTGGCCTCTGGGCCGCATGCGCGAGCTCCTCGAGACGCTGAAGGAGATCGACGCGCTCGTGAAGCGCCGCCCCTTCGCCGAATCCTCGCTCTAGAAAGTCGTGTCAGGTACAACATAAGAAGTCGTACCCTGACACGACTTTTTATGTCGTACCTGACACCAATTACAAGTCCATGAAAATACTCGTACTCGGCGCCGGCGGCATCGGCGGATATTTTGGCGGGCGGCTTGCGGAGGCGGGTGCGGCGGAGGTCACGTTCCTCGTGCGCGCGAAGCGCCGCGAGCAGATCGCGCGGGACGGGCTGGTGATCGAAAGCCCGCTCGGTAACGAGAAGCTCGCCGTGAAGACGGTCACCGCGCAGGAGCTGAAGCCCGGCTACGACGCGGTCATCTTCACCTGCAAGGCCTACGACCTCGATTCCGCCATGGACGCGATCGCGCCCGCCATGGACGGGAAGTGCGTCGTCGTGCCGCAGCTGAACGGCATCGCGCACCTCGAGCGCCTCGACGCGCGCTTCGGAAAGTCCCAGGTGATGGGCGGCGTCGCGCAGATCAACGTGACGTTGCGCAAGGACGGCGCCGTCGTGCACATGGACGAGCTCGCGCGCATCGTCTTCGGCGAGCGCGACAGGAAGGTCACGGCGCGCGCGCAGGCGTTGGCGGACGCGTTCGCGAAGACGAAGGTGGACTGGAAGCTCTCGCCCGACATCCAGCAGGAGATGTGGGAGAAGGTGGTCTTCCTCGCGGCGCTCGCGGCGACGACCTGCCTCTTCCGCGCGAACGTGGGCGAGATCGCCGGCGGTCCCGGCGGGCGCGAGGCGATGGAGCGCGTGCTCGCCTCCAACGTCGCCATCGCCACCGCCGAGGGCTTCCCGCCACGTCCCGCCGCGATCGATTTCGCGCGCAGCCGCCTCACCGATCCCGCGGGCACGTGGAGCGCTTCGATGATGCGCGACCTCGAGGCCGGCGGCAAAGTCGAGGGCGACCACATCGTCGGCTGGATGCTCGAGCGCGCGCGCAACCACGGCATCGACGACACCATCCTCTCCCTCGCGTATACGCATCTCAAAGCCTACGAGACACGGCGTGATGCGGGACGGTTGCCAAACGCCTGAGCGCCTGCGCTGCTAGCATGGGGTGCTCGTTTTTGCGGGAGAGCCCATGAAGAGAGTCGTAGGGACCGTTGGCGCAGCGGTGCTGGCCGCCGTGATCGCAGTCCTTCTCTTCCAGGGTTCGTCGCTTACCGGTTCCACGGATAGCGAGAGCAAAACCGTGCGCCCTTCCGTAGTCGCACGCGGCTCCTTAACACCCGAGGCGGTGCTCGCGATCGCGCCGCGGCGCAGCGCGTCGTCGAGCAGCATGCCGGCGCCTGCGATGACCCCGTCGCTGCAGGAGTTCTATCGGGCGCGCTCGTACGCCCCGCTGCTCGCGCGGCTGAAGAACGCCTCCGCGCGGACACCTGAGGAGGAATGGATGCTCGCCGAGATCCTCACGCGCTGCGCGAAGAGGCCCGACGACGATTCCAGCGGTCCCGGCCCGCGCAAGCTCGGCAGTCCGGGGGCGCGGCAACGCTTCATGGCGTCGATCGCGCCGAACGATGCCGACCGCGACAAGCGGATCGCCGCTTTCGACGCGGTCAACTTCGATCCGTGCTCCGAGTTGGGCGGGCTCACCACGACGCGAAAGGACATCCTCGCGCTCCTCGAGGCGGGCGCGGCGGGGGGCGATCCGAAGGCGCGCGTGGCGCTCCTTTCTGAAAACCTGGAGGACCAATTTCCTCGCGGCCCGGACGGCAAGCAGAGGACCGACTACATCCCGAGTCTCAGCGACGCGCAGGTCGAAACCCTGCGCCAGGTGTTGGCCTCGGGCGCCCCCCTGGCGATGCGGATGGCGGGCTCGACGTTGATGCTCGACTACCAGAACATGAGCCTGCGCGATGCGGACGACCGGCCTCTCGACAGGTCGGCCTTCCTTCGCGCGGTCAACCTTGCGACATGCGACTACGGCCGTCCGTGCGGGCCGGATGCGGATTGGGTGCTGAACGACTGCGCCTTCAACGGGCGTTGCGCCGCGAACAATCTGCGCGATCACATGATGTTCTACAACTCGGCTCCCAGCGCCTCGCAGGTCATGTCCTCCTACGAGGCGGGGTTGCGGAGCGCGATTCGCGACGGCGATTGGTCGTTCTTCCGCTTTCACCCGGGTCCCAACCCGTCGACCGCCCTATTCCTGCCCCGTAACGGGCCCTGACAACGCTGTAGCCGAAAGCCATTGCCGTGCGCCGTCCAGACTAGTTTTCGCCGGGCGGCCCATGCCGCCGCGATGCCCCGCGCAACACACGGCCCCTACGATGGCGCCATGGACATCCCCGACATTTCCGTCGTCATCCCGACGCTCGACCGCCTCGACTCACTCGAGCGCTGCATTGCGGCGCTCATGGCGCAGGATTTCGAGGGCAAGCGCTTCGAGATCATCGTCGCAGATGCGGGCGAGGGGAGCGCCGTGCGCCAGCGGGTCGGGCGCTGGGCGATGCTCACCCGCGGCGCGCCGCTCATCCGCTACGCGACTGCGACGGGGGCGTGCGGGCCCGCGGGCGCGCGCAACCTCGGCTGGCGCGCCGCGAAGGCCGGCGTGATCGCCTTCACCAACGACGAATCGGTGCCGCGCCGCAACTGGCTCAGCGAGGGGTGGAAGGCCATGAGCACCGGCGCGAGCGCGGCGGCAGGCGTTGTCGAGGGCAACGCTGAAGGCGCGGCGAACGAGGTCGAGCTCGACGCGCAGCGTGGCGGGGAGCCCGGCATCACGGCGGCAAGCTGCTTCGTGCAGCGCCAGGCGCTGCGCGCGCTGCGCGGCTTCGACGAGCGCTTCACCGCTTGGGACGACGCGCGCGATCTGCAATTCACGCTGTCGGAAGTGAGCGGCGAGATCGTCGCCGCGCCCGCCGCGATCGTCGAGCGTCCCGAGCGCCGCGGCGGATGGGACGCGACGCTGCACCAATACCGCAAGATCCTTTTCGACGCGCTCCTCTTCAAGAAGCACCCGCGCCTCTATCGCGAGCGCGTGCGAAGCTCCGCTCCCTGGAGCTACTACGCGATCGTCGCAGCGCTCGCCGCGATCGGCGCGGGCGCCGTGGCCCAGCTCCCGGCGCTGGCGTGGGCGGGCCTCCTCCTTTGGGCCGCGCTCACCGCGCTCCTCGTCACGCGCCGCATGGGCGCCGCGGGCCACGCGGGGCTCACCGAGGTCGTCGCGACCTCCGTCGCGATCCCGCCCATCGCGATCTTCTGGCGCCTGGCCGGCGCGCTGCGCTTCCGCGTCTTCTTCCTCTGACGCCGCAAGGCACGTACTATGCCGGGCATGAACCGGCGGAAAGCCCTCCTTCTCGGCGCCGGCGCCCTGGGCGCCGCGCTCGCACCAAGCCTTCGCGCGCAGGCACCGACGAAAATCTCCCACGTCGCCGTCTTCACCTTCGGCTCGCGACTCAACGCCCGCAGCCGCATTGAAGCGTTCCTGAAGGGCATGCGCGAGCTGGGCTACGAAGAGGGGCGCAACGTCCAGTACGAGTGGCGCTTCGCCAACGGGCAGCCGGACCTCCTGCGCGACCTGGCGCACGAGATCGCAAGGGGGCCCGTCGACGTGATCGTCTCGGCCTCGACGCTCACCACCGACGCGCTTCTGCAGGCGACCAGCAGCATCCCCATCGTCATGGCGACGGTGGAGGATCCGGTGTTGAGCGGCTTCGTGAAGAGCCTCGCGCATCCCGAGACCAACGTGACGGGCCTCACCTCCAACGCGCTCGAGCAGGTGCCGCGGCACATGGAGCTGCTGGTGAAGACGGTTCCGGGGATCACGCGCGCCGCCGCCCTCCTCAATCCCGGCAACGCCATCTACGCGCCGTACCGCGCCCGGGTCGAATGGGCGGCCAAGGCCTTCCGCGTGCGCATGCTGGTGATGGATGCCTCGTCGTATCGCGACATCGAGCGCGTTTTCGCGCAGCTGCAGGCGACGCCCGTGGGAGGCATGTTGGTGATGAGCGACGGGCAGCTCTACACCGAGCGCAGCACCATCACCGAGCTCGCCGCGCGCTATCGCGTGCCCGCCGTGTATCCGCAGCAGGGATTCGCCGACGCGGGCGGGCTGCTGAGCTTCGGGCAGAAACTCGAATACAACTACGCGCGCGCCGCGGTGTACGTCGACAAGATCCTCAAGGGCGCGAACCCGGGCGAGCTCGCCATCGAGCAGCCCGCCAACCACGAGCTCGTCGTGAACCGCAACGCCGCGCGCTCCCTCGGCCTCACGCTGCCGCCCGAGCTCGTGAAGCGCGCCAACAAGGTCATCGGTTGACGCGCCGTCCCTGCTAGCATCGGGGGCGATGGAAAACTTCGGCGAATACGACTACATCGTGGTGGGCGCGGGCAGCGCCGGCTGCGTGCTCGCCAATCGCCTCACGAAGGACGGCAAGTCGAGCGTCCTCGTGGTGGAGGCGGGCGGCAAGGACGACTGGTTCTGGATCGACATCCCGGTCGGATACCTCTACACCATCGGCAATCCGCGCACCGACTGGTGCTTCAGGACCGAAGCCGAGCCGGGGCTGAACGGCCGCAGCCTCGGCTATGCGCGCGGCAAGGTGCTGGGCGGGTGCTCCTCGATCAACGCGATGGTCTACATGCGCGGCCAGCAAGTCGACTACGACTATTGGGAGTCGCTCGGCAACCGCGGCTGGTCGTGGGCGGACGTGCTGCCGCATTTCAAGCGCGCCGAGCGCCACTTCGGCGGCGCCACCGAGCACCACGGCTGCGACGGCGAGCTCTGCGTGGAGGAGCCGCGCGTGAAGTGGGAGATCCTCGACGCTTGGCGCGACGCGGCAGCCGAGTGCGGCATCCCCAAGGTCGAGGAATTCAACCGCGGCGACAACTTCGGCAACGCGTATTTCCACATGAACCAGCGCGGCGGACGGCGCTGGAGCGCGACCAAGGCGTTCCTGCGCCCCGCGCTCGGCCGCGCCAACCTCACGCTCATGACGAAGGCGCACACGCGAAAGATCGTGATCGAGGAGAAGGACGGCGTGAAGCGCGCGGCGGGGATCGACCTCGTCGTCGAAGGCCGCGGGGAAGGTGTCGCGCGCGCGCGCAAGGCCGTGATCCTCGCCGCGGGCGCCATCGGCTCGCCGCAGCTGCTGCAGCTGTCGGGAATCGGTCCGCGCAAATTGTTACAACAATTCTCGATCCCGCTCGTCCATGAGCTCACCGGCGTCGGCGAGAATCTGCACGACCACCTGCAGATCCGCATGGTGTGGAAGGTGAAGGGCCCCACGCTGAACGAGCGCGCCAACCGCTGGGTCGGCAAGGCCGCCATGGGACTCGAGTACCTGCTCTTCAAGACCGGGCCGCTCACGATGCCGCCCTCGCAGCTCGGAGCCTTCGCGAAGAGCGAGCCCGGCGCCGCAACGCCGGACATCGAGTGGCACGTGCAACCGCTCTCACTGGAGAAATTCGGCGATCCCTTGCATCCGTTCCCCGCGATCACGCCGTCGGTGTGCAACCTGCGCCCCACCTCGCGCGGCGCGGTGCGCATCCGCGATGCCGATCCCATGGCCGCGCCGCAGATCCGCCTCAACTACCTTTCCACGCCCGAGGACCAGGCGGTGGCGGCGCGATCCATGCGCATCACGCGCCACATCATGCGGGCACGCGCGCTGTCGAGGTATTCGCCCGAGGAATGGCGCCCCGGCCCCGCCGCCGAGACCGACGCCGCTCTGGTGAAGTCCGCGGGCGACCTCGGCACGACCATCTTCCATCCCGTCGGCACGTGCCGCATGGGGCGCGACTCGTGGAGCGTCGTGGACGACCGGCTGCGTGTGCACGGGATCGAAGGGCTGCGCGTTATCGATGCATCCGTCATGCCGCGCATCACGTCGGGCAACACCAACGCGCCGACCTACATGATCGCCGAGCGTGGCGCCGAATTCATCCTCTCGGACGCCCGATGAAATACAGACTTCCGCTCATCCTCCTGCTCACCGCCGCCCTGGTCGCGGGCGCCTGGATGCTGGTGCGTCCGCCGGAGCTGCCCGAGGACCCGTCTCGTCTCGCGGCCCCGGAAGATCCTCCGGAGGCGCGCGCGCGCCTTTCCGCGGGCGAGCGCAAGCTCGGCGCCTCGTCGGTGCTCTCGATCGATCCGCGCGCCGCCTCCCCGAAGGCGCAGGCAGCGGTGGCCGCGCGCCCGACGCTCTTCGGCGAATTCCTCGGCGCGAAGGGCTACAAGGCCCTCTACGAGCGCCTGAAGAATTCTCCCGAGGGCCAGACCCCGGAGGGCTGGTACGTGATGTACGAGATGCTGCGGCGCTGCGCCACGGTGACCGAGCGCACCACGCGCCAGTTCCAGCCGCGGCCCGTGGGCGAGCAGAAGCGCGACGATTTCGTCGCCGCCATCGCGCCCACCGACCCGCTGCGCGAGAAGCGCATCGCCGCCTTCGATGACGTGAACACCAATCGCTGCGCGGGCATGGAAGGCCTCACCATCACGCAGGCGGATCTGAACAAGATGCTCGCCACCGCCGCCTCCGGCAGGGATCCCAAGGCGCAAGCCCTTTCCCTCGAGCAGGAGCTCTGGGCGGAGCGCCGCGCCGCCGGTCCCGGCACCCGCTGGGGACGCGACAGCGTCACCTTGAGCGATGAGCAGCTCGCGAACCTGCAGCGCATCGCCGGCACGCGCGATCCCGAGGCGATGCTCATCGCCGGGCGCATCCTTTCCAACACCTGGCACGATCTCACGCTACGCACGGGGCCCGACAACCAGCCGGTGGAGCAGCGCGCCTTCATGCAGGCCTGGCAGCTCGTCGCCTGCGACTATGGCTACCCTTGCGGAGACACGAATCCGCGCGTGCAGGCGGGCTGCGCGTACCAGGGGCATTGCAATGCCTCGAGCCTCGCGGATTATCTGTATTACTACGGCGCCTCGCCCAACGATTCGCAGCTCATGTCGCAATACCGGGCGATGCTGCAGACCGCCATCGCCACCGGCGACTGGTCCCAGCTGAGCGCCGTGCGCGGCCCGCGCCCGCCCGGGCTGGGGCCCTTCCGCGCATTCGGCAGCGGCCCCGGCGGCGGGTAGCGTTTCGTCACGGGCCGCTCCTTGCGGCGCGCGGGCGGAAGGTAGCAGAATGAGCCTCGCCCCCCTGTATCCCTCCCCGGAAAAAAAGAAATGGCGAGACTCAACGTGAACGGCCGCGTCCATGAAGTGGACGTCGAGCCCGAGATGCCCTTGTTGTGGGTGCTTCGCGACGAGCTGAAGCTCGCCGGCACCAAGTACGGGTGCGGAATCGCGCAATGCGGCGCGTGCACCGTGCACATCGACGGCCAGGCGGTGCGCTCGTGCGTGATGCCGGTGGGAACGCTCGCCGGCAAGAAGATCGTCACCATCGAGGGCATTGGCGCGAAGGGCCTCACGCGCGTGCAGAAGGCGTGGCTCGACCACGAGGTGCCGCAGTGCGGCTACTGCCAGACCGGCATGATGATGGCGGCCACCGCGCTCCTCGCGAAGACGCCGCGGCCCAGCGACGCGGACATCGATGCCGCCATGACAAACCTCTGCCGCTGCGGCACCTATGGGCGAGTGAGGAAGGCGATCCACGCCGCCGCGGGCGCCCAGGTCGCCGCGGACCCGGCGCCGCGCGAGCTTCCCAATGGCCAGAAAGCGTGAGGGGGCGACCATGACGATACTCGCCATCGACCGCCGCGAATTCCTCAAGGCGAGCGCCGCCATCGGCGGTGGACTCGCGCTCGAATTCTCCGTCGCGGGCGCCGCGCTCGCGCAATTCGGCAATGCCTCGGGACCCGAAATCACCCACTGGATCGTGATCCATCCCGACGACCGCGTCGTGATCCGCATCGCGCGCTCCGAGATGGGCCAGGGCAGCCTCACCGGCCTCGCCCAGCTCGTCGCCGAGGATCTCGACTGCGACTGGGGCAAGGTCAGCACCGAATTCGTCTCTCCCAACGAGCACGTCCGCAGGAAGCGCATCTGGGGCTCGATGTCCACGGGCGGGAGCGCGGGCGTGCGCACCTCGCAGGAATACCTGCGCACATCCGGAGCGCGCGCGAAGCAGATGCTGGTCTCCGCCGCCGCGTCGGGCTGGAATGTCCCCGCCGCGGAGTGCGTCGTCGACAAGGGCGTCATCACGCACGCGCCATCGAAGCGCAGGACCACCTACGGCAAGGTCGCCGCCGCGGCCTCGAAGGTCGAGCCGCCCAAGGACGTGAAGTTGCGCGATCCGAAGGACTGGAAGATCGCCGGCAAGTCGATGAAGCGCCTGGAGATGCCCGACAAGGTCGCGGGCAAGCCCATCTACGGCGTGGACGTGATGCTGCCCGACATGCTGCACGCCTCCATCGTCCAGTGCCCCGTGTTCCTCGGGAAAGTGAAGAGCGTGGACAGCGCCGAGGCCGAGAAGATGCGCGGCGTGAAGGGCATCGTGAAGCAGGACGCATGGGTCGCGGTGGTCGCCGACAACTGGTGGCGCGCGAACCAGGCCGCGAAGGCGCTGAAGATCCAGTGGGACGAAGGCGCCAACGGCGCGGTGTCGAGCGAGTCCATCGACGCGCTCTTCAAGGAGGGCCTGGACGCGAAGGACCTTCCCACCGCCCGCAAGATGGGCGATGCCCCCGCTGCCATCGCCGCCGCCGCGAAGGTGATCGAGGCCGAGTACGCGTCGCCCTATCTCAGCCACGCCACCATGGAGCCGATGACGGCCACCGCGTGGTTCAAGCCCGACGGCACGCTGGAAGTGTGGACCTCCACGCAGAATGGCGAGGCGTCCATGGCGGCCGCGTCCGAAGCGTCCGGCATTCCGCTGGAGAAGGTGGAAGTGCACAAGGCGATGCTGGGGGGCGGCTTCGGCCGGCGCGGCGCGCCGCAGGATTACGTGAAGCAGGCGGTCGCCATCGCGAAGCAATTCCCGGATCGCCCGGTGAAGCTCATCTGGTCGCGCGAGGAGGACATGCAGCACGGCTTCTATCGCCCGGCGTCGCGGGTGCGCATGAAGGCGGGCCTGGACGCGCAGGGCAACATGGTCGCGATGCACACCACGATCGCGTGCCCGTCGATCCTCGCGCTGCTGCGTCCCGAGGGCATCGACAAGGGCATCGACTTCACCGCGGTGCGCACCTTCAGCGATTCGCCCTACACGACGCCCAACCAGCTCGTCGAATACGCGATGAGGAATCCGCACGTGCCCGTGGGATTCTGGCGCGCGCCGGGGCTGCAGAACTCGTTCTACCGCGAGTCGTTCATCGACGAGGTGGCGCGCGCCGCCGGCAAGGACCCGCTGGAATTCAGGCTCGCGATGTTGAAGCCCGGCGACAAGAACCGCCTCGTGCTGGAGGCGTGCGCGAAAGCCGCGAACTGGGGAGCGCCCTTGCCCGCGGGAGTCCATCGCGGCATCGCGCAGTCCGACGGGTTCGGCAGCTACACCGCGATGGTGGCGGAAGTGTCGGTGAAGGATGGCGCCGTCAAGGTGCACCGCGTGGTCTTCGCGATCGACTCGGGCTACGTGGTGAATCCGGACGCGTGCCGCGCGCAGGCCGAGGGCAACGTGATCTTCTGCATCGGCCAGCTCTACGAGGGCCACACGCTGAAGGACGGGCGCATCCAGGAGTCGAACTTCCACGACTTCCGCCTTCCTTCCATGCCGCAGATGCCCGTCGTGGAGACCGTGTTCGTGCCGACCGGCGGATTCTGGGGCGGGCATGGCGAGCCGGGGGGACTGAACGTGGCGCCGGCGATCTGCAATGCCGTGTTTGCCGCCACGGGCACGCGCATCCGCTCGCTGCCGTTGAAGGATGGCAAGGTCGCTTAGCGCCCTCACGGGCCTGCCGCTCATCGCCGCAGCATGCGCGAGCATGCCCGGCGCCGGTGACCGCGTCGACACGCCTTTCGCGCCATCGGGCGACGTGGCGCGCGGGCGCGAGGTGTTCGTCTCGCGCGAGGGCGGGCATTGCGTGCTCTGCCATGCGGTGCCGGGCGTCGCGATCGCGGGCGACGTCGGGCCGCCGCTCGCGGGGGTCGGCTCGCGCTTCACGCGCGCGCAGATCCGCATGCGCGTGGCCGACATCTCGCGCGTGAATCCCGCGGCCGCGATGCCCGCGTTCCATCGCACGGAGGGGCTCACGCGCGTGGCGCCGGAATATCGCGGCAGGCCCGTGTTGTCGGGGCAGCAGGTGGAAGACGTGGTCGCGTGGCTGTCGACACTCAAATGAAACGCCGCCGCTTCCTCGCCGCCGGCATCGCGCTCGCGGGGCTTCCCGCCGCGGCGCAACGCTTCCAACCGCCGCAGGACATCACGCCGCTCCTCATGAAGATCACCGGCGGCGTCGCTGCGGAGAAGCGCGGCGTCGAGGTGGTGTTGCCGCAGATCGCGGAAAACGGCAACTCGGTGCCGCTGCGCGTCAAGGTCGATAGCCCCATGACCGCGGACGACCACGTGAAGGCGATCCACGTCTTCGCCGAGAGGAATCCGCGTCCGCTGGTGGCTTCCTTCCACCTCGGGCCGCGATCCGGGCGCGCGGAGATCTCCACCCGCATCCGCCTCGCGGGGACGCAGACGGTCACGGTGCTGGCGGAGCTTTCCGGCGGGCGCTTCGTGATGGGGCCGGCGTACGTGCTGGTCACGGCCGCGGCCTGCCTCGATGAGTCGCTGCTGTGATGCTGGGGCGCGTGCAGGTTCCTCCCACGGTGAAGCGCGGCGAGCCGTTCGAGGTGCGCTTGCTGGTGCAGCATCCCATGGAGACGGGCTTTCGCCGCGACCTGGACGGCCAGGCGATCCCCATCAACATCGTGGACAAGCTCTCCGCGCGCATCGGCGATCGCGAGATCTTCCGCGCCGAGTTCGGCTCGGGCATGGCGGCCAATCCCTACGTCGCGTTCTACGCCACGGCCGAGGCGAGCGGCGAGCTCGTGGTGGAGTGGAGCGACGACCGCGGCGCCACCGGCCGGGTCGCGACGACGGTGAACGTCGCTTGAAGAACTCGTACCTGACACGACTTTTTATGTTGTACCTGACACCACTTATTGCGGGGGCGCATGGGCCGCAGCCGCCGAGGAGCGGCGTGGAGTTCCAGAGCGCGGATGTGCGCGCCATGCAGGCCGACGAGTTCGGCAATCCCGGGATGCTGTGGGTCGAGCGCGGCGCCGCGCTGTGGAAGGCGCCGCGCGGCGCGGCCAACGCGAGCTGCGAGTCGTGCCATGGCGACGGCGCGCGTTCGATGAAGGGCGTGGCGGCGCGCTATCCCGCGTACGACGCGTCCCTTGGCCGCGTTGCCGGCGTCGAACAGCGCATCAACGCGTGCGTGGTCCAGAAGCAGCGCGGCGACGCGTTGCCGTGGGAGTCCCAGGATCTCCTCGCGCTCACCGCCTACGTGGCCCACCAATCCCGCGGAATGCCACTCGCGCCGCGCATCGACGGCGCGGCGAGCGCGGCTTACGAACGCGGCCGCACGATCTACTTCGAGCGCCAGGGCCAGCTGAACCTCGCGTGCGCGCAATGCCACGACGCCAACTGGGGCCGAACATTGCTCGCGGAGAAGGTGAGCCAGGGCCAACCGGTCGATTGGCCCGCGTATCGCGTCGAGTGGCAATCGCTCGCATCCCTCGAGCGGCGTTTGCGTGCCTGCTACTTCGGCGTGCGCGCGGAGCAGCCGGCGTTCGGCTCCGAAGACCTCGTCGCGCTGCAGCTCTATCTTTCCAAGCGCGCCCAGGGCCTCGTGTCCAACGCGCCCGGCGTTCGGCGATGAGCGCCGATCTCCTTCGCAGGATCGACGCGTACTGGCGTGCGGCGAACTATCTCTCCGTAGGCCAGATCTACCTGCGCGACAACCCGCTCCTCAAGCGTCGCCTCGCGCTCGCGGACGTGAAGCGCATGCTCCTCGGGCACTGGGGCACCACGCCCGGCCAGAACTTCATCTACGTCCACCTGAACCGCGCCATCCGCGATCACGACCTCGACATGATCTACGTGTCCGGCCCCGGGCACGGCGGGCCCGCGGTCGTCGCCAACACCTATCTCGAAGGCACCTACAGCGAGATCTATCCGCGCATCTCGCGCGACGAGGAAGGCCTTCGCAGGCTCTTCCGCCAGTTCTCCTTTCCCGGCGGAATCCCGAGCCATGCCTCCCCCGAATGCCCCGGCTCGATCCACGAGGGCGGAGAGCTCGGCTATTCGCTGAGCCACTCGTTCGGCGCCGTGTTCGACAATCCCGAGCTCGTCGTCGCATGCGTGGTGGGCGACGGCGAGGCGGAGACCGGGCCGCTCGCCACCGCCTGGCACTCCAACAAGTTCCTCGATCCCGCCACCGACGGCGCGGTGCTTCCGATCCTGCACCTCAACGGCTACAAGATCGCCAACCCCACGATCCTCGCGCGCATCGGGCGCGAGGAGCTCGAGCAGCTGCTGCGCGGCTACGGATGGGCGCCCCTCTTCGTCGAGGGCCACGAGCCGATGCCGATGCACGATGCGATGATCGCGGCGTTGGACACGGCCGTGGCGCGCATCCGCGAGATCCAGCATCGCGCGCGCGCCGGCGGCAACGATTCGCGGCAAGCGTGGCCGATGATCGTGCTCGCATCGCCGAAGGGCTGGACCGGCCCGAAGTTCGTGGACGGCCTCGCGAACGAAGGCACGTTCCGTTCCCACCAGGTGCCGATCTCGGATCCGTCGACGCATCCCGGACATCTCGCGCTCATCGAGGAGTGGCTGCGCAGCTATCGGCCGGAAGAGCTTTTCGATGCGCAAGGCCGCTTCGCCCCGGAGCTCGCCGCACTCGCGCCCGAAGGCGAGCGGCGCATGGGCGCGAACCCGCACGCCAACGGCGGCCTGCTGCTGCGCGAGCTCCAGATGCCGGATTACCGTGAGTACGCCGCGCAGGTCCCCGCGCCGGGCGCGAGCGGTATCGGCGACACGCGCGTGCTCGCGCCCTTCCTTCGCGATGTCGCCAAGCTCAACGAAGCGCAGCGCAATTTCCGCGTGTTCGGGCCCGACGAGACGATTTCCAACGGGCTCGAGGCGATGTTCGAGGCCACCGCGCGCCAATGGGACGCGCAAACGATCCCGGGCGACGAGTACCTCGCGCGCACCGGCCGCGTGATGGAGATGCTGAGCGAGCACCAGTGCCAGGGCTGGCTCGAAGGCTACCTCCTCACCGGGCGCCACGGCCTCTTCAACTGCTACGAAGCGTTCGTGCACATCGTCGACTCGATGTTCAACCAGCACGCGAAGTGGCTGAAGGTGTGCGCCGGCCTTGCCTGGCGCAAACCGATCGCGTCGCTCAACTACCTGCTGTCGTCGCACGTGTGGCGCCAGGACCACAACGGCTTCACGCACCAGGACCCGGGCTTCATCGACCACGTGGTGAACAAGAAGGCGTCGATCGTGCGCGTGTACCTGCCGCCCGACGGCAATTGCCTCCTCTCCGTCATGGATCATTGCCTGCGCAGCCGCGACTACGTGAACGTGGTGGTCGCGGGCAAGCACCCGGCGCCGCAGTGGCTCGCCATGGACGAAGCCGCGCGCCACTGCGCCACGGGAATCGGCCAGTGGCATTGGGCGAGCAACGACGGCGACGCTTCCCCGGACGTGGTGATGGCGTGCTGCGGCGACGTGCCGACGCTCGAGATACTCGCCGCAGTGTCGATCCTGCGCGAGCGCCTGCCGGAGCTGCGCATCCGCGTGGTGAACGTGGTGGACCTCATGCGCCTGCAGCCGCCGTCGGAGCATCCGCACGGGTTGAGCGACGCGGCGTTCGACACGCTCTTCACGCGCGACAAGCCCATCGTCTTCGCCTTCCACGGCTATCCCACGCTCATCCACCGGCTCGCTTATCGGCGCGCCAACCACGGCAATCTGCACGTGCGCGGCTACAAGGAGGAGGGCACGATCACCACGCCCTTCGACATGACGGTGCTGAACGACCTCGACCGCTTCCATCTCGCCATGGACGTGGTCGCGCGTGTGCCCGGTACGGGCGAGGCCGGGCAGCGGTTGAAGCGCGACCTCGAAGCCAAGCTCGGGGAGCACCGGCGCTACATCGTGGAGCACGGAGAAGACATGCCCGAAGTGCGCGAATGGCGCTGGCGCCCGTGACCGTAGCGGCGGGGCGCGTCGTGCTCGCGCTGAACAGCGGTTCGTCCTCTCTCAAGTACGGCCTCTTCGGCTGCGAGGGCTCGCGGGTCGAGGCGCTTCACTCGGGCGAGGCCGATGGCGTGGAAGGCATCGTCCGAGTCCTCGCCGATGCGCATCTTCCAACCCCCGGCGTGATCGGCCATCGCATCGTGCACGGCGGGCCGAAGCTCCTGCGCCACTGCGTCGTCGACGAATCGGTGGTGCGCGAGCTCGAGGCGGCGAGCGCGTTCGCGCCGTTGCACATGCCCGCGGCGCTGGCGCTTCTCGCCTCGGCGCGCCGCGAATTCCCGCACGCGGCGCACGTGGCGTGCTTCGACACCGCTTTCCACGCGGACCTTCCGGACGTCGCGCGCGTGCTTCCCGTCCCGCGAGCCCTGGCGGGCGAGGGCGTGCGGCGCTACGGCTTCCACGGCCTTTCGTGCGAGTCCATCGTCCACCAGATGGAAGGCGAGCTGCCGGAGCGCCTCGTGATCGCGCACCTGGGCAACGGCGCGAGCGTGACCGCCGTGCGCCGCGGCCGATCCGTGGACACCAGCATGGGCCTCACGCCCACCGGCGGCGTCATCATGGGAACGCGTAGCGGCGACCTCGATCCCGGAGTGCTGCTCTATCTCATGCGCGAGAAAGGGCTCGACGCGGCGGCGCTCGAGAACCTCCTCGACCGAAGAAGCGGGCTCCTCGGCATCTCGGGCGTCGCGAGCGACATGCGCCGCCTGCACGAAGCCGCGGCCTCGAACGGCGACGCGCGCCTCGCGATTGAAATGTTCTGCCGCTCGGTTGCGAAGACGGTCGCCGCCATGGGCGCGGCGCTCGGCGGCGTCGATACGCTCGTCTTCACCGGCGGCATCGGCGAGAACGATGCGCTGGTGCGCGAGACGATCCGCGCGGAGCTCGCCTGGTTGACGCTCGAAGTGCGGGTGCTCCCGTCGCGCGAGAACGAGCAGATCGCTCGCCATGCGCTCGCCCTGTCGGCCTAGGCGCTGTCACGAGCCGGCCCGCGCTACATCGTCGCGAGCATCGCGATCACCGCGGCACCCATCACCCCCGTCGAGAGCCAGCCCAGGGCGCGCAGCTTGCGCCGCGCGGTGAATCGCCCCATCACCGCGGGCTTGGCCGAGAGCAGCATCATCACCACCATGATCGGCACGGCGATGACGCCGTTCACGACCGCGCTCCAGAGGAGCGCCTTGATCGCATCGATGTGGGTGAAGCCCAGCGCCACGCCGCCCAGCGTCGCGGTGGCGAGGATCGCGTAGAAGCCGCGCGCCTCGAGGAGCCTCAGTCCCAGGCCGATGGGCCAGCGGAAGGTCTCGGCGACCGCGTAGGCCGCCGAGCCCGCGAGCACCGGGATCGCGAGCATGCCGGTGCCGACGATGCCGGCGGTGAAGAGCGCGAAGGCGAAGTTGCCGGCGATGGGCCGCAGCGCCTGCGCCGCCTGGGAAGCGCTGTCGACGTTGGTGACGCCGTGCGCGTTCAGCGTCGCCGCGGCGGTGAGCATGATGCAGAACGCGATGAGGTTCGAGAAGATCATCCCCAGCCACGTGTCGAACTTGATGCGCCGGAAATGCTCGCGCGCCTGCTCGGGCGCCTCGTTCAGCGGCATCTCGCCCGGGGCCGCGCGCTGCTCCTCGACTTCCTGGGAGGCCTGCCAGAAGAAGAGATAGGGGCTGATGGTGGTGCCGAGGACGGCCACCAGGGTCGAGGTGTACTTCGCGTTCCATTCGAAGTTGGGCCAGATCGCGGAGCGCATCGCCTCGTTCCACGGGATGTGCACGACGAAGACCGTCGCCACGTAGGAGAAGAGCGAGAGTGTCGCCCACTTGAGGATCGGCGCGTAGCGCGGAAACGGGATGAACACCTGCAGCCCGAGCGAAACCGTGGCGAAGAGCACCGTCCACATCTCGCGCGGGCCGCCGAGCGAGAGCTCCATGGCGGTCCCCATCGCCGAGAGGTCCGCCGCGATGTTCAGCATGTTGGCGAGGAGGAGCAGCGCCACGATCGCGTAGAGGAGGCGGGCGGGGTAGTGGTCGCGGATGTTGGCGGCGAGCCCGTGCCCGGTCACGCGGCCGATGCGCGCGGAGACGATCTGGATGCCGGCCATGAGCGGCGTGGTTAGGAGCACCGACCAGAGGAGCCCGTAGCCGTACTGCGCGCCCGCCTGCGAGTACGTGGCGATGCCGCTCGGGTCGTCGTCGGCAGCGCCGGTGATGAGGCCGGGGCCCAGGCGCTGCAGGATCGGTGTCTTGGGTTGTGCGGGTGAAGTCACGGGTTTATTCCGCGGCGGGTTGCGTCAGGATATATAACCCGCCTTGCTGCAATCTGAAAAGGCGGCGCCGGGTAGAAGGCGTGAGCTTTGCGTTTCTAGACGTATCATGTCGGCTTCATGAGATCGACCCACCGCATCGCCGGCATCCTGTGGCTCGCGCTTGCCCTCCTCGTCGGGCAGCAGGCGGCGGCGTTGCACGACCTCGGCCACGCGACCGGCCAGCTCTCGCACAAGCAGGACTCGAAGGCGCCCGTGTCGACCTGCGACAAGTGCTTCGCGTGCGCGGAGCTTTCCGGCGCGGTCGGCGTCACCGTGCCGGTCCTTCCCCTGGTGGCCGCATGCACGCCGCGCGCCGCCGAGCCGCTCCCCCGCGGCGCCGCGTCCCCGGCGCGCCTCGCCTACCGCTCCCGCGCTCCTCCCACGCTCCTCTAGCGTTGTCACGCATCGAAAAAGGGACCTGACCCCTTTTTCGCCTGAAAAGGGTACTGACCCCTTTTTTCGAGGAGCATTGCCATGTTGAAGCATGTTTCGAGGCCGGCGCTCGTCGCGCTGGCCGTCGCGAGCGCATCCAGCGCGTGGGGCGCGAGCGACGCGGATCTCGCCGAGATCCGCAGCCAGATCCAGGAGCTGAAGACCCACTACGAGACGCGCATCCGGGCGCTCGAGGAGCGCTTGAGGCAGGCCGATGCGAAGGCCGAGGCCCCGACGCCCGTTGCCGTCCCATCGACGCCGCAAGCCGCCGCCAACGCCTTCAATCCCGCGATCTCCGTGGTGCTGCAGGGAAGGTACGCGAACCTCTCGCAGGATCCTTCGCGCTTCGGGCTCGCCGGCTTCGCGCCGCCGGGCGACATCGGGCCGGGGCGGCGCGGCTTCGGCCTGGGCGAATCCGAGCTCGCGATGTTCGCCAATGTGGACGACAAGTTCGCCGGCAACCTCATCGCCTCGCTCACGCCCGAGAACACCGTCTCCGTGGAGGAGGCGTATGGCCTCTGGCTCACCGCGCCCTACGGGCTCGCGCCGAAGTTCGGGCGTTTCTTCTCCGGGCTCGGTTATCTCAACGAGCAGCACCAGCACAACTGGGACTTCGTCGACGCGCCGCTCGCCTACCAGGCGTTCCTCGGCGGCCAGTACGCGACCGACGGCATCCAGGCGAAGTGGGTGGCGCCCATCGACCAGTACTTCGAGCTGGGCGCGGAGCTCGGCAACGGCGACGGTCTCCCCGGCAACGCGCACAGCAAGAACGGCGCGGGATCGGCGACGATCTTCGCTCACACGGGCGGCGACATCGGCGACAGCCACAGCTGGCGCGCGGGTCTCTCGTATCTTTCGACGCGCGCCGAGGACCGTGCGTTCTCGCTCGCCGAGCGTGACGGCAACGACACCGGCGTCGCGTTCAGCGGGACCAGCCGCGTCGCCGTCGCCGACTTCATCTGGAAGTGGGCCCCGCACGGCAACGGCCGCGAGACCAACTTCAAGGTGCAGGGCGAGTACTTCTGGCGGCGCGAGCGCGGCGACCTCGCCTCGATCCTGACCTCGGACTACTCGTCGCGGCAGAGCGGCTGGTACCTGCAGGGCGTCTACCAGTTCATGCCGATGTGGCGCGTGGGCGCGCGCTACGACCGTCTCGATCCGGGAAGCGTCGACTACGGGACGAATGCCGCGATCTTCGGCGCAACCGATTTCAATCCGAAGCGTTACACGGTGATGCTCGACTACACGCCGAGCGAGTTCAGCCGGCTGCGATTGCAGTTCGCGCAAAGCCGCACCCTTCCCGACGTGACGGACAACCAATGGTTCGTCCAGTACGTCCTCAGCCTGGGCGCCCACGGCGCGCACAAATATTGAGGAGCATCGAAATGAGATTGAATTTCCTGGCGGTGTTGACCGCGTTGGCGGTGTGGGCGGCGCCCGCACGCGCGGACCTTAATGTTTTCGCGACGGTGCCGGAGTGGGGCGCCCTCGCGCAGGAGCTGGGCGGCGACAAGGTGAAGGTCTACACCGCCACCAACGCGCTGCAGGAT
Organism: Burkholderiales bacterium; assembly: GCA_038244725.1. Classification (GTDB taxonomy): domain Bacteria; phylum Pseudomonadota; class Gammaproteobacteria; order Burkholderiales; family Usitatibacteraceae; genus Usitatibacter. The sequence goes on along the minus strand of JBBRTF010000014.1, from coordinate 14,048 downwards.
CCGCATCACGTGGAGGCGAAGCCGAGCCTCATCGCGCGCGCGCGAAGCGCGGATCTGGTCGTCGCCACGGGCGCCGAGCTCGAGGTGGGGTGGCTGCCGCTCGTCCTCCAGCAAGCGGGCAACCCGAAGGTGCAGCCCGGGCGTCCCGGGTACTTCGAAGCCGCCGCGCACGTGGCGCTCCTCGGCAAGCCCGCGCGGCTCGATCGCTCGGAGGGTGACGTGCATCCGCAGGGAGACCCGCACATCCAGACCGACGCGCGCAACATCGCTCGCGTCGCCACGGCGCTGGCGGCGAAGATGGCCGAGGTGGATCCGGCCAACGCGGCCCTCTACCAGGCGCGCTACAAATCGTTCGATGAGCGCTGGAGCGCTGCGCTCGCGCGCTGGGAGCGCGAGGCGGCGCCGCTGAAAGGCGTGCCCATCGTGGTGCAGCACAAGGCGTTCACGTACCTCGAGGCGTGGCTCGGGTTGAAGGAGGTCGCCGCGCTCGAGCCCAAGCCCGGCCTCGAGCCCACCACCGCGCACCTCGCGAGCGTCCTCGAGACATTGCAGAAGACGCCGGCGAAGATGGTGATCCGCGCCGCCTACCAGAGCGATCGCGCGTCGCAATGGATCGCCGAGCGCGCCAAGATCAAGGCCGTGGCGCTCCCATTCACCGTGGGCGGCACCGACGGCGCGAAGGACCTCTTCGGGCTATTCGACGACACCCTCCAGCGACTGCTGAAGGGAGCCGCGTGAACCTCACGGCGCTCGACCTTTCCATCCTGCTGCCCGCGTTCGCCGCGGGGCTTCTCGTCACGGCAACGCACGTTCCACTGGGAATGCAGGTTCTCGCGCGCGGCATCGTCTTCATCGACCTCGCCATCGCGCAGATCGCCGGCTGCGGAGTGCTCGTGGCCGACCGCTTCGGCTTCGAGGCCGAGGGCATCGCGGTGCAGGTGGCCGCGCTCGCCGCTGCGCTCGCGGGCGCGCTCCTCCTCACGTTGACGGAGAAGGTCTGGCCCGACGTGCAGGAAGCGGTGATCGGCGTCGTGTTCGTGCTGGGCGCGACCGGCAGCGTGCTGCTGCTCGCGAGCAACCCGCACGGCAGCGAGCACCTGCGCGACCTCCTCGTGGGGCAGATCCTGTGGGCGCAGCCGTTGCGCCTCGCATGGGCGGGCGCGCTCTACGCGGCGATCCTCGCGATCTGGTTCGGCATGGGCGATCGCATCGGCCGCGTCGGCTTCTATGCGCTCTTCGCGCTCGCGGTCACCGTCTCGGTGCAGCTGGTGGGGCTCTACCTCGTGTTCGCGACGCTCATCGTGCCGCCGCTCGCCACGCGCCGGCTCGCGCGCCATCGCCTCGTCGCCGCGTGGGCGATCGGCGCCGTCGGCTACGCCGCCGGGCTCGCGCTCTCCACCGCCTTCGACCTGCCCAGCGGCCCGGTCATCGTCTGGACCCTCGTGGCAGTGGCGCTCGCCTGGTACGCCTTTACCGCTAAAAGGGGTCAGATGTCTTTAAGGGGTGAAAAGTAGTCTGACCCCCCGAGTGATGCTGCGCTGCCAGCAACGGAGTGATCCGGGCGAAAAGCTTTTGAACGCAGATGAACGCAGATGTAGCGCAGATGAACGTACCCCAAATGCTTGATGGTATGACAGGCAATTCCATGGGCGTTCGCAGTACGTTCATCTGCGCTACATCTGCGCTACATCTGCGCTACATCTGCGCTACATCTGCGTTCATCCGCGTTTCCAAAGCCTTTCTCCAATCGAAGCCTTCGGTGCCTCAATCATACGGGTCTAAAATAGCGGATCGCTCTCACCGAAAAACGACATGACCGTCATCACCGACAAGAAGGCCTTCGAGAAGGCCACGCCGATCCTCGCCACCGACGCGAAGCGCCTCGCGAAGCTCATGTCCTCGCTCGCCCCCGCGGATCGCAAGTGGGCCGAGGCCGCGGGCTTCGACGCCGCTCCCGGAAGCTTCGCGCTCATCCCCGACGGCAAGGGCGCGATCGCTCGAGTGCTCGCGGGTGTGCGCGAGGGCGACGATCCCTGGGCGCTCGCGGGCCTGCCGATGAAACTGCCGCGCGCGCGCTACTCGCTCGGCAATGGACCGGTCTCGATCGCGCCGGAGAATGCGGCGTTCGCGTGGGACCTGGGCGGCTACCAGTTCACGCGCTACAAGCGCTCGAAGCGCAAGCCCGCGGACCTGCAGCTCGACTCGTCCTCGAAAGTGCGCGCGGCCCTCGAGATGGCGCAGGCCGTGCGCCTCGTGCGCGACCTCGTCAACACGCCCACGGAGGACATGGGCCCGGAACACCTCTCCGACATCGCGCGCGAGCAGGCGGAGCTCTTCGGCGGCGAGTTCGACGAGTGGGTGGGAGACGAGCTCCTCGCGCAGAACTTCCCCGCGATCCACGCGGTGGGCCGCGCGGCCGCGCGGCCACCGCGCCTCCTCGAGATCAACTGGGGCAATCCGAAGCATCCGCGCATCGCGATCGTCGGCAAGGGCGTGTGCTTCGACACGGGCGGCCTCGACATCAAGACCGCCGAGGGCATGCGCCTCATGAAGAAGGACATGGGAGGAGCGGCGCACGCGATCGCGCTCGCGCGCCTCATCATGCAGAGGAAGCTGCCGGTTCGGTTGCAGATGCTGGTGCCGGCGGTGGAGAACGCCATCAGCGGCAACGCGTACAGACCTGGCGACGTGGTGCGCACGAGGAAGGGCCTCACGGTGGAAATCGGCAACACCGACGCCGAGGGGCGCGTGATCCTCTGCGACGCGCTCGCCTACGCGGTCGAGGGGAAGCCCAGGACGATCATCGATTTCGCGACGCTCACCGGCGCCGCGCGCGTGGCGTTGGGCCCGGAGCTGCCGGTGCTCTTCGCCAACGACGAGAAGCTCGCCGCGCGCCTCATGGGCAAGGCCGAGGCGCTGGACGACCCGATGTGGCGCCTGCCGCTGTGGCGCAACTACCGGCGCTTCTTCGATAGCGAGATCGCCGACGTCAACAATTCCGGCCGCGGCGGCTTCGGCGGCTCGATCGTCGCGGCGCTTTTTCTCGATTTCTTCGTGCCGCAGGACATCGCGTGGGCGCACTTCGACGTCTTCTCGTGGAACGACGCGAGCCGCCCGGGGCGCCCGGTGGGCGGCGAGGCGCAGGGCCTGCGCGCGGTGCTCGCCGCGATCGAGTGATGAAGAAGGCCGCCATCGTCATCGCGGTGCTGGCGGTCCTCATCGCGGGCGGCGTCTACTGGGCCTACAACTCGCTCGATGTGATCGTGAAGATCGCGCTCGAGCACTACGGCCCGGGCATCGCCGGCGTCCCGATCCAGGTGGGCGAGGTGAGGCTCTCCATGCGCGACGGCCGCGGGAGCTTGAAGGGCGTCGAGATCGGCAATCCCCCTGGCTTCTCGGCGCCGCGCGCGGCGCGCCTCGCCGAAGTCTCGATCGTGCTCGATCCGGCGACGCTGCGCTCGCCGCTGGTGGTGGTGCACGAGATCGTGATCGACGCGCCCGCCATCACCTACGAGCGCGGCAAGAAGGCGACCAACCTCGACACGATCCAGAAGAACATCGAGGCCTACGTGAAGAGCTCGGCGCCGCCCGCGGCGAGCGGCAAGGAAACGACGCCCGCGGGGACGACGCTCAACCACCGCTTCGTGATCGAGCATCTCGCGATCCGCGGTGCGAAGGTGACGATGACCAACCCGGGATTGAAGGGGCAGGGCATCACCTTCGACCTTCCCGACGTGGAATTGCGCGACATCGGCAAGGGGCGCGGCGGCGTGACTGCGAGCGAGGCGGCGAACGTCGTCGCCAATGCCCTGCTGGCGAAGATCGCGCAGAAGATGCTCACCAGCATCGAGCTCTTGCGCCAGGGTGGCGTCGAAGGCGCCGTGGACGCGCTGAAGGGGTTGTTCAAGTAGCCGGCATCCTGCGACCGCGCTAGAACCGCATCATCACGCCCAGGAACACGGCATCGGTATCGGCTTCACCCGTCGTTCCGGTGCCGCCCACGGCGAATGCCTTCCCCACGTCGTGATAACGCTCCCATTCCAGGCGCAGCGCCGCGTTCGGGGTGAACCACCAGTCGCCGCCGAGGCCGAAATGCGCCACGGTCTCGTTGTACGTGACGCTGCGCTGGCGATCGCCGGGCGCGTTGGTGAAGACGACGCTGCCGTCGAGGGTGGCGTCGACCTCCAGGCGCGAGCGGAATGCTCCCACCTTGCCGAAGACCGCGAAGCGCTCGCCCAGGGGCGCGGTGAAGACCGCGTCCGCGCCGAAGCCCGTGATCTTGCGTCCCATGGCGACCGCGCCCGGCAGCGCCGGATCGCCGCCCACGAAGCTTGTCGTCAAACGGTGACGGCCGAGGTCGGCGTAGCTCAGCTCGAAAGACAGGATGTCGTTCACGCGCACGCCCCCGAACGCCTTCCACGCGCCGGCGGTGCTGTCGAAATCGCTATGGATGGTGCCGGGCTGCGCGTTCACGACCGTGGACTCGCGGTTGTGCACGAGGTCGTCGCTGGTGTGCGACTGGCCGCCCGCGATGCCCGCATACCAGCGGGGAACCTGGGCGAACGAGGGTGCCGCAAGCGCGGCCAGGGCGGCAGCGAGAAAGATTTTCTGGAAGCGCATGGGGTCTCCGGTCGTGGGGGTTGCGATATTTTGACATGGCCGCAGGGAACTCTTTGCCTGCATTTCGAGTCCGTGATTTGTACGCGGCATTTCGTCCGCATGGGGCCACGACAATGATGAATACCCTCAAGCGCTACGCCGTAGCGTTGTTCGCCACCTTCGCAGTCTCCCTCTCCGCATCGGCCACCACCGTCGGCCCCGATTACACCGACCAATGGTGGAACGCCTCCGAAAGCGGCTGGGGCGTGAACTTCGTTCAGCAGAACGACGTGATCTTCGCGACGCTCTTCGTCTACGGCAGCGATAGCAGCCCCCGCTGGTACGTGGCGACGATGCGTCCCTCGGGCGCGGCGTTCTCCGGGCCGCTCTACCAGACGACGGGCCCGTACTTCGGCGCCGGCTCCTTCAACCCCGCGTCGGTCGTCGCGACGCAGACCGGCAACATGACGGTCGCCTTCGCCAACCAGTACTCGGGCTCGCTCGTCTATTCGGTGGGCGGCGTGACCGTGACCAAGCAGATCACTCGCCAGACCTTCGCCGAGCAGAACATCGCCGGCAACTACATCGGCGGGCTCACCGCGCAGGGCACCAATTGCCATAACTCGCCTAACGGCCCGATCCTCATCTTCGACACCCTCAGGGTGACCCAGTCGGGGCGCAACCTCAGCATGCTGGTGCAATTCACCTCGACCACCGGACAGTCGTCGCAGTGCACGTTCGCCGGCACGCTCACGGCGCAGGGCCGCGTGGCGCAGGTGGGCAACGGCACGTGGAACTGCACCTTCGGCGGAAGCCCCGGCAACGTCGGCACCTTCGCGCTCGACATGGTCGATGCGAGCCAGAACGGCTTCACCTCGCGCTTCACCGGCTCCGACCAGTTCTGCTCGTACAACGGCTACTTCGGCGGCGTACGCGACGTCCTGTAAGGCAAGCCCGGGCGGCGCGCCCCGCTTGCCGGGGCGCGCCCGCATCACCTCCGCGGGTTGGCGTGCCGGCGGGCCCATCCAGTATCATGGGTCCACAAGACATCGCTGGCGCGCGCAACCGACGAGGTGATTCATGCGAAAGCTCACAGCCCTGGCCGTCTTGGGAGCGGCCTGCCTCTGCCCCGGCGCGTGGGCGCAAGAGGCGTTCGACGCTTGCGAGGCCTTCACGCAGGCCGACGCCGAGACAGCCCTCGGCACGGCCGCTTCGGCCGAGCCGGTCAATCCGAAGGTGAAGCGCCCGAAAGTCGTGGCGGCCTGCACCTATCACGGCTTCAAGGACGGCAAGCCCGTCGCCGCGACCGCGCAGTTCCGCTTCGGCAGGACCGAGGGCGACGCGCAGAAGGCCTTCGACGATGCGCGCATGCAGTTCCAGACCAAGCCCATGCTCATCTCCGGCGTCGAGGCCTTCTGGAGCGCCAAGACCGGGCAGATGAACCTTCGCAAGGGCCGCTCGTGGATCACGCTCTCCGTGGGGCCGCCCAAGCTTTCCGAGCGCGATCTCAACGACGCGAAGAAGCTCGCCGAGATTCTCGCCAAGAAGTTGTAGGGCACCGTAAAATCGGGCGTTTCCCCTTAAGCCAAGGAATGCCCGCATGACCGCCATCGTCGAAGTCGTCGCCCGCGAGATCCTCGATTCGCGCGGCAATCCCACGGTCGAAGCGGACGTGCTGGTGGAGTCCGGGGCGATGGGGCGCGCCGCCGTGCCCTCGGGGGCGTCCACGGGATCGCGCGAGGCCATCGAGCTGAGGGACGGCGATCCGCAGCGCTACTTCGGCAAGGGCGTGCAGAGGGCCGTCGACCACGTGAACACCGAGATCTGCGAGTCGATCCTCGGCCTCGACGTCTCCGAGCAGTCGTACATCGACCGCGTCCTCATCGACTTGGATGGCACCGAGAACAAGTCGCGCCTGGGCGCCAACGCGATCCTCGCCGTCTCGGTCGCCTGCGCCAAGGCCGCGGCGGAAGAGTCGGGCCTTTCGCTCTACCGCTACTTCGGCGGCGCCGCCCCCAAGCGCATGCCCGTGCCGCTCATGAACGTGATCAACGGTGGCGCGCATGCCAACAATTCGCTCGACATGCAGGAGTTCATGATCATCCCCGTGGGCCTGCCCACGTTCCGCGACGCGCTGCGCTGCGGCGCGGAGATCTTCCACACGCTGAAGAAGATGCTCGACCGGGAAGGCATGCCCACCACCGTGGGCGACGAGGGCGGCTTCGCGCCGAACCTTGCCAACAACGAGGCGGCCATCACCTTGCTGCTGCGCGCCATCGAGGAGGCGGGTTACCTCGCCGGCGAGCAGGTGATGATCGGCATGGACTGCGCGGCGAGCGAGTTCTACAAGGACGGCAAGTACCGCTTCGAGGCGGAGAGGCTCTCGTACACCTCGGCCCAGTTCGTGGACCTGCTGGCCGCGTGGTGCGACAAGTATCCGATCATCTCCATCGAGGATGGCATGGCCGAGGGCGACTGGGAGGGCTGGGAGCTCCTCACCCAGCGCCTCGGCAAGGACGTGCAGCTCGTGGGCGACGACATCTTCGTCACCAATACGCGAATCCTCGCCGAGGGCATCCAGCGCGGCGTGGCCAATTCCATCCTTATCAAGATCAACCAGATCGGAACGCTCTCGGAGACCTTCGAGGCGATCGAGATGGCGCGGCGCGCGGGCTACACCGCGGTCATCTCGCACCGCTCCGGGGAGACCGAGGATTCCACCATCGCCGACATCGCCGTGGGCATGAACGCGATGCAGATCAAGACCGGGTCCTTGTCGCGCTCCGACCGCACCGCCAAGTACAACCAGCTCCTGCGCATCGAGGAAGAGCTGGGCGAGAGCGCTTCCTACGCCGGGCGCGATGCCTTCTACCAGCTGAAGTGAAGACGCTTTCCCTCATCCTCGCCGGCATTCTCCTCGCGCTCCAGTACCCCCTCTGGATCGGCAAGGGAAGCTGGATGCGGGTGCGGGAGCTCGACAACGCCCTCGCGCAGCAGCGCTTCATCAACGCGAGCCTGAAGGCGCGCAACGACGCGCTCGATGCCGACGTGAAGGACCTGAAGCAGGGCATGGAGGCGCTCGAGGAGCGCGCGCGCATGGAGCTCGGCATGGTGAAGAAGGACGAGACTTTCTACCAGGTCGTGGTGCCCGCATCGACGCCCGCGCGCGGCCAGTGAGCCCGCGCGTCTCGGTCCTCATCCCCGCGTACAACGAGGCGTTCTTTCGCGAGGCCCTGGCGAGCGCGCGCGCCCAGGCGTACGACGCGTTCGAGGTCGTCGTGTGCGACGACTCCCCGGGCAGCGCCATCGAGCAGTGGTCCACGGCCGACCACGATCCGCGCGTGCGCTATGTGCGCAATGCGAAGCGCCTGGGCTTCGAGGGCAACTTCACCGAGTGCCTGCACGAGGCGCGCGGCGATCTCGTGAAATTCCTGAACGACGACGACAGGCTCCTGCCGGGATGCGTCGCCACCCTTGCGGGCGCGCTCGACGCGAATCCGCGCGTGACGCTCGCCACCAGCCGGCGCCAGGTGATCGATTCGCAAGGCGCCGTGCATCCCGACATGCCCGCCACGTCGCCCGTCTCCTATGTGTCGTGCGTGACCCCCGGCTTCGAGCTGGGCGATCTCGCGCTCGCCAACGGCCTCAACCTCATCGGCGAGCCGTCCACGGTCATGTTCCGGCGCAAGGACGTCGAGATCGGCGCGGACGGCATCTTCACGTGGCAGGGCAAGCACTACCATTGCCTCGCCGACCTCGCGTTATGGCTGCGCCTTCTCGCGCGTGGCGACGCGTACTACTCGGCGGCCACGCTCAGCCAGTATCGCGTCCATGCGGGCCAGGAGCAGCGCACCTCGGCCATGGGAGTCGACTGCATCCTCGAGCGCCTCGATCTCGAGGAAGCGGCCCACGACGCAGGGTTCCTGCGCGAGCCGCACATGCGCCGCGTGGCGCTCTCCCGCATCGAGGCGCTGGCCACCACCTGGACCGCGCGCGCCAAGCTCGACCCGTCGCAGAGCCGCCAGCTCTACGACATGTGCGCGACGATCGCCGGAATGCTCGGCTCCCTGCCGCTCTAGTTAACCGGGGACAGACCTCGGTTATCGGCAGGTAATAACCGAGGTCTGTCCCCGGTTAAGGGTTGCTGCCGCGGCGGGCGAGCCAGATGCCGGCGAGCACGATGGCGCCGCCGAGATACTGCGCGAAGCCGATGGCCTCGCCGAAGATGAGCCAGGCGAAGAGCGCGGCCATCACCGGCTGGATCAGCAGCGACACGGAAGACAGCGACGCCGTGAGGTGCGCGAAGGCGTAGGCGATGAGTCCCTGCCCGAGGATCTGCGAGACGAGCGCGAGGCCGGCGAGCACCCACCATCCCTCGACGGTCGATGGCAGGAACGGTTGCGGCATCAAGAGCGCGATGGGCAGCAGCACGATCGCGGTGATGGTGGTGCTCCACGCCATGAGCCGTGCCGTCGATCCGCCCGCGTCGCGCGTGACCTTGATGGAGAGGAAATATCCCGCGTAGAAGACGGCGGTGAGCGCGCCCAGCGCGTCGCCGAGCAACGGTTTTCCACCGAGCGCGAAGTTCGGTCCCACCAGCACGAACATGCCGAGGATCGCCACCGCCATTCCGACGAGGAACGTGCGCGTGACCGTGCGCTTCCAGAAGAGCCACCCGGCGAGCGTCACGAAGATCGGCGCGAGGTTGGCGAGCACCGTGGAATTCGCAACCGACGTGTACAGGATCGAGAAGTGCCACACGCCCAGGTCGGCGGCGAAGAAAAGGCCCGCGGCGACGAGGGCGAGGAACGGACCCCGCGCCTCGAGCGAATCCGAAGCGGCTGGGGATTTGCGCTTGGCGAAGACCCAGATCCAGAGCAGCGGTACCGCGAGCGCGCAGCGCCAGAAAGCGCTCGCCACCGGGCCCGTGTCGGCGAGGCGCACGAAAATCGGCGCGAACGCGATCGCGCAGCCCCCGGCGAGGAGGCAGAGGAAGGCTACCCGGCTCATGGAAGCGAATATGATAACGCCCACACATGAAGACAGAGCTCCTCTCGGCGGTGATCCTGCTCACGCTGGTGACCGACCCCTTCGGCAACGTGCCGATGGTGAACGCCATGCTCGCGGGCGTGCCGCCCGCGCGCCGGCGCCTGGTGATCGTGCGCGAGTGCGCCATCGCCGCCGCCATCCTCGCGCTTTTCATGATGTTCGGGCGCGCGCTCCTCGAGCTCATGCACTTGTCGGAGACTTCGCTGTCCATGGCAGGAGGAGTGATCCTCTTCATGATCGCGATTCGCATGGTTTTCGCCCACCCCGAAGGCGCGTTCGGCCCGCAGCAATCGGGCGAGCCCTTCATCGTCCCGCTCGCGGTGCCGCTCATCGCAGGCCCTTCCGCGCTCGCCACCGTGATGCTGATGGCCACGCGCGAGCCCGCCAAGATCGGCATGTGGGCGGCGGCGCTCGCCATCACCATGCTGCTCGCCACCGTGATCCTCGTGACGGGCGATCGCCTGCAGCGCTGGCTCGGCGAGCGCGCCATGCAAGCGGTCGAGCGCCTCATGGGATTGATCCTCACGGCGATCGCGGTGGAGATGCTGCTGGGCGCGGTGCGCGAATTCGTGGAAGGGCTCAAGTGAGCAAGGCATTCACCCGCGAAGACGATGCCGCTCCCGAGGACGATTTCGAGGGCGAGGAAGCCAATCCGATTCCGGCGGGCGCGAAGAACTACCTCACGCCCCTCGGATGGCGGCGCATGCGCGACGAGCTCACCTGGCTCGTGAAGACCGAGCGCCCGAACGTGACCTCCGTCGTGTCGTGGGCGGCGAAGCTCGGCGATCGCTCCGAGAACGCCGACTACCAGTACGGCAAGAAGCGCCTTCGCGAGATCGACCGGCGCATCCGCTACCTCACCAAGCGCCTCGAGGCGGCCGAGGTGGTGGATCCGTCGACGCGCGAGGACACCGACCAGGTCTTCTTCGGCGCCACCGTGACCTACCTGAAGCGCGGCGGCGGAGAGGAGACGATCCGCATCGTCGGCATCGACGAGACGGATTTGCCGCAAAATTACGTGAGCTGGATCTCACCCGTCGCGCGCGCGCTCATCAAGGCGCGCGAGGGCGATACCGTCACTCTCAGGACCCCCGGCGGCGAGGAAGAGCTCGAGATCCTCGAAGTCCGCTACGAAGCGATCCCGATGGCGCCCTTCGAGCCCATCGCCAACCCATGGACCCCCAACGCCAAATGAAATTGCTTCGCTACGCGCTACGCAGCCTCTTCCTCCTCCTCGCCGCGGCCCTCGCCGCCGCGCCCGCCGCCGCGGCCAACTACCTCTGGGAAGTCTCGTCGCTCACCAACAAGGCGTACCTCTTCGGCACGGTGCACGCCGGCAAGGCCTCGTGGTACCCGCTGCCCCGGGCCGTCGAGGACGCCTTCGACAATTCCAAGGTGCTGGTGGTGGAAGCCGACATCACCGACGAGGCCGCGATCAAGAAGTCCACCGCCGCGATGATATACGCGCCGCCCGCGTCGCTGAAGACGCACATTCCCGCGGAAATCTACGAGCGCTTCGCGCGCCTGCTGCCAAGGTACGCCGTGCCGGAGGAAGAGGTGATCCGCATGAAGCCCTTCATGGCGGTATCGCTCCTCGTCTTCAGCGAGTGGGCGCGCGTGGGCTACTTCCCCAACTACGGCGTCGACGCGTACCTCCTCGCCAAGGCGAAGGAGGAGAAGAAGCCCGTGGTCGAGATCGAGGGCATCGACGCGCAGATCCGCCTCATGGATTCGCTCGGCGACAAGGAGGTGCAGCAGCTCTTCGAGGGCACGCTCGACGCGCTCGAAAGCGGACTCACCGGCGAGCAGGTGAAGGGGCTCGTGGCCGCGTGGCAGGCCGGCGACACCGACGGCATCCTCAAGGTCGCGCGCAGCTACAACGAGAAGGTTCCCGGCGCGCGCGAGTTCGAGGAAAAGTTCATCTGGTCGCGCCACGAGGAGATGCTGAAGAAGATCGAGGGTTATCTGAATGATTCGAAGGACCGCCACTTCGTCGCGGTGGGCGCGCTGCACCTGGCCGGGCCGCGCGGCCTGATCGAGATGCTGAAGAAGCGCGGCTACGTGGTGCGCCAGTTATGAGCACGCGCCCCGCCGGCCACGTCCTCGTCGACCAGCTCGTGGTCCACGGGGCCGACACCGCGTTCACGGTGCCCGGCGAAAGCTTCCTCGCCGTGCTGGACGGCTTCTACGACGTGCAGGACCGCGTGAAGCTCGTCGTGTGCCGCCACGAGTCGGCGGCCGCGAACATGGCCGAGGCGTACGGCAAGCTCACCAATCGACCGGGGCTGTGCTTCGTCACGCGCGGGCCGGGCGCGACGCAAGCGGCGGTGGGCGTGCACACGGCGTTCCAGGATTCCACGCCGATGATCCTTTTCGTGGGCGACGTGGGCTCGGACTTCCGCGACCGCGAGGCCTTCCAGGAAGTGGACTTCTCCGCAATGTTCGCGCCGCTCGCGAAGTGGGCCGCGCGCATCGACAGCGCCGATCGCATTCCCGAATACGTGGCGCGCGCTTTCCAGGTCGCCACCTCGGGGCGGCGCGGGCCCGTGGTGCTGGCGCTTCCCGAGGACATGCTCACGCAAGACACCGCCGCCGCCGATGCGCGGGCGTACACGCCGACCGAAGCGCATCCCGGCCGCGAGAACATGGAGCGCTTCGGCCAGCTCCTCGCCGCGGCGAAGAGCCCGCTCGTGATCCTCGGCGGCACGCCGTGGACGCGCGAAGCGTGCAACGACATCCAGCGCTTCGTCGAGGCCAACGACCTGCCGTGCGCGTGCGCATTCCGCTTCCAGGACCTCTTCGACAACCGCCACGCCAACTACGTGGGCGACGTCGGCATCGGCATCAGCCCGGTGCTCGCCACGCGCGTGCGCCAGTCCGATCTCCTGATCGCCATCGGCCCGCGCCTGGGCGAGATGACGACTTCCGGCTACACGCTGCTGGAGTCGCCCGTGCCGCGCCAGAAGCTCGTGCACGTGCAGTCCGGCGCCGAGGAGATCGGCCGCGTCTACCAGCCCGAGCTGGGCATCGTCTCGGCGCCCGCGCACTTCGCTCGCGCCTGCGCGGCGATGACGCCGATCGAATCGCCCGCGTGGAAGGGCGCCGCTGCCGAGGCCCGCGCGGACTTCCTCGCATGGACCGCGCGCCGTCAGACGCCCGGTCGCGTGCAGATGTGGGACGTGGTCGATTACCTGAACCAGCATTGTCCCGAGGACACGATCTTCACCAACGGCGCGGGCAACTTCGCGACGTGGTTGCATCGCTTCCACCGCTACACGGGTTGGCGCACGCAGCTCGCGCCCACCTCCGGCGCCATGGGATACGGCGTGCCCGCCGCGATCGCGGCGAAGATCGCGCGGCCCGAGCGCACCGTGGTGTGCATCGCGGGTGACGGCGACTTCCTCATGGCGGGGCAGGAGCTCGCCACCGCGGTGCAGTACAACGCGCCCGTCATCATCCTCGTGGTGAACAACGGCATCTACGGCACCATCCGCATGCACCAGGAGAAGCACTATCCGGGGCGCGTGATCGGCACCGACATCGTGAACCCGCAATTCGCCGCGTTTGCGCGATCGTTCGGCGCGGTGGGCGAGATCGTCGAGGACTCCGCGCAGTTCGGGCCCGCATTTGAAAGATGCGTTGCCTCGGGCAAGCCCGCGGTGATCGAGCTGCGCATGGATCCGCAGGCGATCACGCCCAACACGACGCTCGACGCCATCCGCGCGCTCGCGTCGAAGAAGAGCTAGTTGAACGTGAGCAGCTGGCTGGCTGGGAGATACCGTACACCCCAAGAAAAGAGGCTCGACAAGTTTCTTAAAGACTTCGGGGAGTTAGAGGCAGGTCCGTTGACGTTCATTGACCAAAATGGACGGCATTACGGGACGTTGTCCTTACCTGATCACACCAATTATTGTTAGAGGTCAGCCAATAGGGAGCAGCGCTGTGCAATCAAACCCTCGGGTGTACTCCGGTCTGTGGCTGGCGGTCGGTGGGATCATGGCTACGATGTACGTCATCAACGGCATTCAGGCTTCGTCGATAGCGTATTTCGTCATTGCATTCGGGTGGGCGCTATTCGGTGCGGCTCAATCGTGGAGATGGCGTTTGGAGGTCGCCTCGAGTGGGCATCTGAAAGTGCCCGGAGCCGCAATCAGCTCCCTCGTTACGTCACGATTGTTGCGTTCATGTTAATCGTCGGTGGCGTGGCTGCGCTGTGGTGGGCATGACCTCTAACCACGCGTTGGAGCGGACCGTGAAGCATCGTGGGCCGCGTCTGTCCGCGGCACGACCATCGTGGCCGGCCGCTCAACTCGGTCTATAAGGACTTCCCCATTTTTGCAAAGTGATTTGTTGCCGGCTGGAAAGAGGTCGGACTGCAAGTCTATAAACGGCCTTTAGTG
>JBBRTF010000013.1:0-94090 GCA_038244725.1 Burkholderiales bacterium | reverse complement strand
CACGCTCTTCCTGGACGAGATCGGCGACATGCCCCAGGACCTGCAGACGCGCCTGCTGCGAGTGCTCTCCGACGGTCAGTTCTATCGCGTGGGCGGGCACATGCCGCTCGCAGCGAACGTGCGCGTGATCGCCGCGACGCACCAGGAGCTCGAGGCGCGCGTGAAGCAGGGGCTCTTCCGCGAGGACCTCTTCCACCGCCTCAACGTGATCCGCCTTCGCCTTCCCGCGATGCGCGAGCGTCGCGAGGACATCCCCGCGCTGGCGCGCCACTTCCTCGCCAAGAGCGCGCGCGACCTGGGGGTGGAGGGCAAGCGCCTCACCGAGGCGGCGCTGCAGTTCCTCGCCGCGCAGGACTGGCCGGGCAACGTGCGCCAGCTGGAGAATGTGTGCCATTGGGTCACGGTAATGGCGCCGGGGCAGGTGGTCGACGTGAAGGACCTCCCCCCCGAGGTGCGGGGCGATTCCACAGCCGCGACGACCGCGGAGAGCGACTGGCGGCGAATGCTCGAGCGCGAGGTGGCCAGCCGCCTCGCCCGCGGTGAATCGGACATCGCCGACCCCCTCACGCGCGACTTCGAGACCGCCCTCATCGTGAAGGCGCTGCAGCATACCGGCGGCAGGCGCATCGAGGCCGCGGGACTCCTCGGGATCGGGCGCAATACGCTCACGCGCAAGGTGCAGGAGCTGAAGATCGACACCAAGGACTGAGGGGCCGCGGCCCTAACGCGCCCCGCCCCGGTAACGCTCCTCGAACTCCCCGGCGGGCAGCGCGGGGCTTTCGTAGAATCCCTGGTACTCGTCGCAGCCGAGGTCCCTCAGGAGGCGCAGCTGCTCCGCGGTCTCGACGCCCTCGGCCACCACCGACAGGTGAAGCGAATGGGCCATGGCCAGGATCGCCTTGATGATGGCCTCGTCGTTGGCGTCCGCATGTATGTCGCGCACGAAGGAGCTGTCGATCTTGATGGAGTCCACCGGCAAGGTCTTGAGGTACGAGAGCGACGAGTAGCCCGTGCCGAAGTCGTCGATGGAGATGCCCACCCCCAGCTGGCCGAGGCGATTGAGGAGCGCCGCCTTCTCGGGGATGTTCTGCATGAGGTGAGACTCGGTGAGCTCGAGCTCCAGGCAGGCCGCGTCGATGCCGGAGCGTGCTAGCGCGGCTTCCACCGCGCGGTAGAGCCGCTCGCCGTCGACCACCTGTCCCACGGACAGGTTGACCGAGACCCTCAGGCCTTTCTTCACCGACGATTGCCATGCGCCGATCTGCGCGCATGCATTCTCCAGGACCCACTCGCCGATCGGCACGATGAGCCCCGAGTCCTCGGCGACCTCGATGAACTTGTCGGGCGTGATGAGGCCCCGGCGCGGATGCTGCCAGCGGATGAGGGCCTCCACGCCCACCAGCTCGCCCGTGGCCATCTTCACGCGGGGCTGGTAGTGCAGCACCAGCTCGTTCCTGTTCAGCGCGAGGCGCAGGTAGTTCTCCACCGAGAGGCGCTCCTGCGCGCGCGAATTCATCTGCGCCGAGAAGAACTGGTAGTTGTTGCGCCCCTTGTCCTTGGCGAAGTACATCGCGACGTCCGCGTTCTTCATGAGCGCCGCGCTGTCCTTGCCGTCCGCGGGATACAGGCTGATGCCGATCGAGCACGAGGTGGACAGGTGCTGGTTGTCGATCAGCATCGGCGCGCCCATCGCGGCGATCATCTTCTCCGCCACCTGCTGGGCGCCTTCGTCGTCGTCGCCGCCGAGGTTCTCGAGGATGACCGCGAACTCGTCGCCACCCAGGCGGGCCACCGTGTCGGTCGCGCGCACGCACGCGGTGAGCCGCGACGCGACGCGCTTCAGCAGCTCGTCGCCTACCTGGTGGCCGAGCGAATCGTTGATGGTCTTGAAGCGGTCGAGGTCGATGAACATGAAAGCGAAACCGGTGTGGTGCCGCGCGGCATTGAAGACGCCCTGCTCGAGGCGGTCATGCAGCAAGACGCGGTTCGGCAGCCCCGTGAGCGCGTCGCGCGTGGCAAGGTACTCGGCGCGCTCCTCGGCGCGCTTCCTCTTGGTCACGTCCGTCGAGGTCCCGGTCATGCGCAGCGCGCGCCCCGTGTCGTCGCGCTGCGTCACCTTTCCGCGCGAATGCACCCAGATCCATTCGCCCGACGCGTTGGGGACGCGGTACTCGCAGTCGAATTCATCGCTCACGCCCTTCGTCGCGTTGCCGAGCGCCGCGATGAAGACGTCCTTGTCCTCGGAGTGGTTCCACTGCAGCACCTCGTCTCCGGAGAACGTCGATTCGCGCGGCGCCGCGCCCAGCAGGGATGCCCAGCTCTCGTTGAAGTACACCTTGTTGTTGCGCAGGTCCCAGTCCCAGAGCGCGAGGCGCGATCCGGTGAGCGCGAGGTCCAGGCGCTCCTTGGCGCGCGCCATCTGCTGCTCGGTTCGTTTCCTCAGCGTGATGTCGCGCGCGACGCCGATGAGGTAGGTGCGCTCGCCCACCCGCAGGGGCTTGCCGGAAAGGGCGTAGGGACGGACGTTTCCGGCACGATCGACGATCTCGGCCTCGAGCGCCATATCGCTTCCCTGCTCGAATACCTCGCGCATCGCGCGCTCCACGTGGTCGCGATCGCGGGACGAGACGAAGTCGAGGGGACGCATCGTACCGATCTCGGCGCCGGTGTAGCCGATGGCGGCCGAGAGCGCCGCGTTCCAGCGCACGATCGCGCCGTCGGACGAAACGAGGAAGAAGGCGCCGGCGAGGCTGTCGAGCACCGCCTCGGAGAACTCCTTCTCGCGCCCGAGGCTCTCCTCGGCGAGGCGGCGGCGGCGCGTCTCGTCCTCGAGGCGCTCGGCGAGCGTCCGGTTGCCGTGGCCAAAGGCGTCGTTGCGGCCGGCGGCGAGCCCCGACTCGCGGCGCGCCTCAAGCCGCGCCATGGCGAGCGAGGCGATGTTGGCGAGCGCCGTGCGCTCGGACTTGCCCGGCGAGCGCGGGCTGGGGTCGAGCACCGTGAGCGTTCCCACCACACAGCCGTCCGGCGCGGCGAGCGGCAGGATGCCGATGAAGCGCACGCGCGGCCCCGATGCCACGAGCGGATGGGTGGTGAGCTCCGTGGCCGCGGCATCTTCGATGAAGACAGGCGCGGCCGGCGCTTCGCCGGCGAATGCGAACGATTGCTCGCGCGAGAGGTAGGCGAACGAGACCCCTGCGCGCGCGCGCAGCCGCTCGCGCTTGCCATCGAAGAAGGATAGCCACGCCATGGGAAAGCGCGCGACGTCCTGCGCGCGCCTAACCAGCTCGTCGAGCGCCGGAAGCTCCTGGTCGGGATCGAGGACTCCATAGGCGCGCAGCCGCGCGATGCGCTCGCCTTCGAGGGCGCCCGGATCCGCCTGCAGCGTCATGGGCTAGATCGCCAGCTCGCAGACCACGGGTGCGTGGTCCGAGGGCCGCTCGAGCTTGCGCGGCGCGACATCGATGGTGCAGGCGGTGCACGCGGCCGCGAGCGCGGGCGAGAGCAGCACGTGGTCGATGCGCAGGCCCCTGTTGCGGCGGAAAGCTCCCATCCGGTAGTCCCACCAGCTGAACGATTTCTCCGGCTGCTCGAAGAGGCGAAAGGCATCGGCGAAACCGAGCGCGACGAGGCGGCGCAGCGCCTCGCGCTCCGGATCGCTGAAAAGGACCCGCCCCGCCCACGCCGCCGGATCGTGCACGTCGCGCTCTTCAGGCGCCACGTTGAAGTCGCCGGTGACGATGAGCCTCGGATGCGCGGCGAGCTCGCGCTCGAGCCAGCCGGCGAGTGCCTCGAACCAGCGCAGCTTGTAGGCGTACTTGTCGGAGCCCACGCTCTGTCCATTGGGCACGTAGACGCTCACCACGCGAACACCGTACACGTCGCTCGCGATGACGCGGCTTTGCTCGTCGATGAACTCCGGAATGCCGCGACACACGCGGTCGGGCTGCGTTCGCGACAGGATCGCGACGCCGTTATAGGTGCGCTGCCCGTGATGGACGCTGCAGTAGCCCGCGGCCGCGAGCTCGTCGACGGGAAAGGTTGCGTCCTCGCATTTGGTCTCCTGCAGGCACACCGCGTCGGGCCGGTGCGCGGCGAGCCATTCGAGGAGGTGCGGAATGCGCACCCGGAGCGAGTTCACGTTCCAGGTGGCGACCTTCACCGCCGGCCTAACGGGGTGCGTTGTCGGATGGGGACTCGGCCGGCTTGGCGGGAGCGGTGGACGGAGCGGCGTGGCGCAGGGGCGCCTGCCCGGGCAGGCGCGTGCGCGGATAGCCCGCGCTGTCGAGGGAAACTTGCCATGAGCCTTCCTCGTATCCCTTCATCTTCGTCGAACCGATGAGGAGGTAGGGCACGTCGAGGGCGCCGGCGAGCTTCTTCAGCGCCTCCTGGTCCTCGGGGTTGGCTTGCGCATCGCGCTCGGTGAACGGGATGCCGCGTCCCGTGAGAAGCTCGCGTGCCTTCACGCACGGATCGCCGCAATCGGTCCCGGTGAAGAGCGTGACGGGGTTCCTGCGCGCCGCGAGCTGCGTCGCATAGGGCAGCTGCGTGTCGTCGGCGCCGCCGCCGCCCATGCGCCGCTGCGAGGCGTCCTTCGCGTCCGCGGGGGGCGGTGCGTCGGAGAAGTGCACCTTGCCGTCCTTGTCGACCCAGCGATAGACGTTGGTCTGCGCGGCCGCGAGCGTTGCGAAACCGAGCGCGGCGACGAGACACGTGAGGGCGATCGTTGCGGTCTTCATGGCTCCTCGGGAGTCCTTTCAGGCCTTGACGGTCATTCCATTATGCCGCAGGAGCGCGTCGATCTGCGGCTTGCGGCCGCGGAAGGCGACGAACGACTCGATCGCCGGCCGGCTTCCGCCCGCCGCGAGCACCTCGCGGCGGAAGCGCGCGCCGACCTCCGGGTTGAGGACGCCCGCTTCCTCGAACGCCCCGTAGGCGTCGGACGAGAGCACCTCGGCCCACTTGTAGCTGTAGTAGCCCGCCGCGTAGCCGCCGGCGAAGATGTGCGAGAACTGGTTGGGGAAGCGGTTGTACTCGGGGGCGGGCACGACCGCAACGCGCGAGCGGACTTCGTCCAGCAGCTTCAGCATGTCGCCGCGCGCGGGATCGAAATCGAAGTGCAGGTGCATGTCGAAGAGCGCGAACTCGAGCTGGCGCACGAACTGCATGCCGCTCTGGAAATTCTTCGCTGCGACCATGCGCTCGAAGAGCGCACGCGGAATGCGCTCGCCGGTCTCGACGTGGCGGGTCATCGGCGCGACCACGTCCCACTCCCAGCAGAAGTTCTCCATGAATTGGCTGGGAAGCTCCACCGCGTCCCATTCCACGCCGTTGATGCCGGTCACGCCGAGCTCGTCCACCTGGGTGAGGAGCTGGTGCAGGCCGTGGCCGAACTCGTGGAAGAGGGTGTTCACCTCGTTGTGCGTGAAGAGCGCGGGCTTGTCGCCGACCGGCGCGGAGAAATTGCAGGTGAGGAACGCGACCGGCGTCTGCACGGCGCTGCCGCGGCGGCGCCTGTTGATGGCATCGTCCATCCACGCGCCGCCGCGCTTGGAGTCGCGCGCGTACAGGTCGAGGTAGAACTGCCCCACGCGCGCGCGCGTGCCGTCCGTGATCTCGAAGAAGCGCACCGACGGATGCCAGGTCTCGGCGGGGGCGCGGCGAATGGTCACGCTGTAGATGGTCTCGACCACGCGGAACATCCCGGCGAGGACCTCGTCCTCGGGGAAGTACTGCTTCACCTCCTGGTCGGAGAACGAATAGCGCTTCTGGCGCAGCTTCTCGCTCACATACGCGACGTCGAAAGCGCGCACCTCGGCGATGCCGAGCGAGTCGCGCGCGAAGCGGCGAACCTCCTGCATGTCGCTCTCGGCGAAGGGCTTGGAGCGGCGCGCGAGGTCCTCGAGGAAGTCGAGCGCCTCGCGCGGCGAGGCCGCCATCTTGGTGGCGAGGGAGACGTCGGCGAACGAGCCGAAGCCGAGGAGCCGCGCCGCCTCGGCGCGCAGCTCGAGGAGGCGCTTGATGTTGGCGGTGTTGTCCCATTCAGGCTTTCCGAACTCCGAGGCGCGCGTCACGAATGCGCGGTACATGCGCTTGCGCAGCCCGTGGTGGTCGGCATATTGCATCACCGGCAGGTAGCACGGCATGTGCAGCGTGAGCTTCCAGCCCTCGCGGGATTCCTTGCGCGCCGCCTCGCGGGCGGTGTCGCGCACGTCCTGCGGGATGCCGGAAAGCTCGGCCTCGTCGGTGACGAAGAGGCCGAAGTCGTTGGTCGCGTCGAGCACGTTGTCCTGGAAGCGCGAGCCGGTGCGCGCGAGCTCTTCCTGGATCTCGAGGAAGCGCGCCTTTTCGGGGGGCGGCAACTCCGCACCGCCGAGGCGGAAGTCGCGCAGCTCGTTCTGGACGTGGCGCTTGCGCGCCGGCGCGAACGACTCGAAGGCGCTCGACGAGGCGATCGCCTTGAAGCCCGCGTGCAGCCGCTGGTCCTGGCCCTGCTCGGAGAAGTATTGCGTCACCTTCGGGAGCGCGGCGTTGTACGCCTCGCGCAGCTCCGGGGAATTCATCACCGCGTTCAGGTGGCTCACCTGGGACCAGGCGCGCGCGAGCTTCTCGTTCGCGTCGTCGAGCGGCTCGACGAAGTCTTCCCAGGTCGGCGCGCTGTCGAGGGCGGCCAGGCGCTCGACCGTCGCGCGGCCCTCGGCGATGAGCTGATCGACGGCGGGCGCGATGTGCTCGGCGCGCACCGAGGCGAAATGGGGGAGCGAGGAGAAATCGAGGAGAGGATTGGACATGGGCGGCTCCGGAGTGCGGCTATCGAGGTTGTCGCTTTCAGGCGGCGTGGACCGTGCGCCCCCCGAGCAGCGTGCGCACCACGCGGCCGGTGAGCTCGAGTCCCTGGAAGGGCGTGTTCTTGCCCTGGCTCACCAGAGCGGCGGGAGTGACCACCCAGGCGCGCGCGGGATCGTAGAGGCAGATGTCGGCCGGCGCGCCGATGGCGAGCGTCCCCGCGCGAACGCCGAGGATGCGCGCGGCGCGGTGCGTGATCGTCCCGAGCGACTGCGACAGCTCGATTCCCGATTCCCGGCCCCATTGGAGCGTGAGCGGAAGGAGGAGCTCGAGGCCCGATGCGCCCGGCTCGGCTTCCCCGAAGGGAACCTGCTTCGCGTCGTCGTCCACGGGGGTGTGGTCCGAGCAGACCGCGTCGATGGCGCCTGCGGCGAGCGCGCGGCGCAGCGCGTCGCGGTCGCTGGGGTCGCGCAGCGGCGGCGAGAGGCGGCACTGCGCGTCGAAGTCGCCGATGTCGCGGTCGCACAGGTGCAGGTGATTCATGCTCACGTCGCAGGTGATCGGCGCGCCGGCGGCGCGCGCCCTCGCGACGAGGCCGGCGCCCGCGGCGCTCGAGATGCGTGCCACGTGGACGCGCGCCCCGGTAGCCTCCATGAGCTCGATGATGGTGGCGAGGGCGATGGTCTCCGCGATCACCGGAATGGGCGCGAGCCCCAGGCGAGTGGCGACCTCGCCCTCGTGCGCGACTCCGTCGGCGGCGAGATAGGCATTCTCGGCCCGCAGCCACACGGTGAAGCCGAAGGTCGACGCATAGCGCATCGCCTGCAGGAGCGTCGCCGGATCGGGGAGCGCGGCGTTGCCCTGGAAGAATCCCACGCAGCCCGCCTCGGCGAGCTCGGCCATCTCGGCGAGCTTCGCGCCTTTCAGGCCCACCGTGAGCGCGCCCAACGGGTGCACGCGCGCGAGATCGAGGCTCGCGGCGCGCCGCGTGAGCATCTCCACGAGGCCCGGCTCGTCGAGGGGCGGATCGGTATCCGGCGGACACGCGAGCGTCGTCACGCCGCCCGCAGCGGCGGCGAGGAGCTCGGACTCGAGCGTCGCCTTGTATTCGAACCCCGGCTCGCGCAAGCGCGCGGACAGATCGACAAGCCCCGGGCACGCGATGAGGCCCTTCGCGTCGACGATCTCGTCGGCGCGGAATCCGTCGGGAGCCTTGTCGAGCGCGGCGATCTTCCCGTTGTCCACGAAGATTGATCCCGGCTCATCCCTGCCCGATGCTGGATCCACGATCCGCGCGCCGGCGATCTCGAGTCTCATGCCTCGCGCCTCCTGCGTCACTGCGACCCCAGCATCGACATCACCGCCATGCGCACCGCGATGCCGAAGGTCACCTGCGGAAGGATCACGCTCTGGCGCCCGTCGGCCACGGGAGAATCGATCTCCACGCCGCGATTCATGGGCCCGGGATGCATGACGATCGCATCGGGCTTCGCGCGCGCGAGCTTCTCGGCGGTGAGGCCGTAGCACTTGAAGAACTCGCCGGCCGAGGGCAGCAGGGCGCCGTTCATGCGCTCATTCTGCAGGCGCAGCATGATGACCACGTCGCAATCGCGGATGCCCGTGGCCATGTCGTGGAAGACGCGCACGCCCAGGCGCTCCACCGCGGCCGGCATGAGCGTCTTCGGTCCGATCACCCGCAGGTCCGGCACGCCGAGGGTCTTCAGCGCATGGATCTGCGAACGCGCCACGCGGGAATGCATCACATCGCCCACGATCGCCACCGTGAGCGCCGAGAAGTCCTTCTTGTAGTGGCGGATCGTGTACATGTCGAGCAGGCCCTGGGTCGGGTGCGCATGGCGCCCGTCGCCCGCGTTGATCACCGCGATGCCGGGCTTCACGTGGCGCGCGATGAGGTGCGGCGCGCCCGACTGCGAGTGCCGCACGATGAACATGTCCGCGTCCATCGCCTGCAGGTTGAAGACCGTGTCGAGCAGCGTCTCACCCTTGGAAGTGGACGAGGCGCCCACGTTGAGGTTGATCACGTCGGCGGACAGGCGCTTGGCGGCGATCTCGAACGTGGTGCGCGTGCGCGTCGAGCTCTCGAAGAAGACGTTGAAGATGGATTTGCCGCGCAGGACCGGCACCTTCTTCACTTCGCGCTCCGAGACCGAGACGAACTGGTCGGCCGTGTCGAGGATGTGGCGGATCATTTCCGCGGGAAGCCCCTCGATGGTGAGCAAGTGCTTGAGGCGCCCGTCGGGCCCGAGCTGCACGTTCGCCTTGCTCCTCATGCTCATGGGCGCTTCACCGCCGCGAGCCGCAGCTTGCCGTTGTCGTTGGAGAGCACGAGATCCTCGTCGGCGCGCACCTCGACCTTCGCGCCGAGGTAGTCGGGCGCGAGCGGTAGCTCCCGCCCGCCGCGGTCGACGAGCGCCGCGAGGCGGACCGCGCGCGGCCGCCCGAAATCGAAGAGCTCGTTCAGCGCGGCGCGAATCGTGCGCCCCGTGTGAATCACGTCGTCCACCAGGATCACCTCGCGCCCGTCCACGGGGAACGGGATCTGGCTGCGGCGCAACTCCCGGTGCAGCCCGATGCGCCCGAAGTCGTCGCGATGCAGCGTGACCGCCAGGAGCCCGAGGGGCGCGGCGATCGAGAGCGCGCGATGCAGGCGCTCCGCCACCCAGGCGCCGCCGGTGTAGATGCCGACCAGCGCGGCGTCGGGCGCGATGCCGCCGCGCATCCGCGCGGCCATCTGGCGCACCAGCTCCTCAGGATCGGGGAGCGACATGTTCACGGCCCTCGGGTTGGTCCAGGTAGCTTTGCAGGATGATGGCCGCGGCGAGCGCGTCGACGTCGGAGCGGCGCGCCGCGCGCGTTCGAGTCGCGCGCAGGTGGGCCTCGGCGCTCGCCGAGCTGAGCGTCTCGTCGACCATCACCACGGGAACCTTGTAGCGCGCCGCGAGGCGCCGCGCGAACTTCTCCGCGAGCTTCGCGACCGCGTGCTCGGAGCCGTCCGAGTGGCGCGGCTGGCCGACCACCAGGGCGACCGGGCGCCACTCGGCGACGATGCGGTCGATCTCGGCAAGGCGCTTCGCGTTGGCTTCCTCCTCGATGGCCCCGAGGGGATTGGCGATGCCCGTGGAAGTCTCGCCGACCGCGAACCCGATGCGCTTGGCGCCGAAGTCGAATCCGATGAGCGTGCCGGACACGGCTTCGGCGTTCTCGATCACGCGTGCCCCGCCTCCTCGGACAGGTTGGCGGTGTTCACGCCGAGCGCCTGCATCGCCGCCTCGTAGCGCGCCTCGGGTGTCACGTCGAAGATGAGGTCCAGGTCCGCCTGCACGGTGAGCCAGCCGTTGCGCAGGATCTCGTCCTCGAGCTGCCCCGGCGCCCACCCCGCGTAGCCGAGCGCCACCAGCTTCTGCCGCGGTCCCGTCCCCTTCGCCATGGCCTCGAGGATGTCGCGCGAGGTCGTGAGGCCGATGTCTCCCACCGGCAAGGTGGACTTCCATGCGCCTACCGGGCGGTGCAGGACGAAGCCGTGGTCGAATTGCACCGGCCCGCCGAAGAACACGGGCTCCCCGGCGAGCGGCGAATCCTCGAGGGGGATCTCCACCTGCTTGAAAAGCGCGGCCAGCGTCACCTCGATCGGGCGATTCACCACGATCCCCAGGGCGCCGCGCTCGTTGTGCTCGCAGACGAATGTGAGGGTTCGGGAAAAATTCGGGTCCGACATCGCCGGCATGGCGATGAGGAAGTGGCTGGTAAGGTTGATCGTTTGCATTGGCCACCGGTCGCGTATTTTAAACCCTTCAGGGGATTTGGCTCAAATGCACTCCGGAGGTTCCTCGATTGACTGCCTACGATTGCGTGCTGCACTGGTTCCGGCGCGACTTGCGCGACGACGACAACGCGGGTCTCTACCACGCGCTCAAGTCGGCGCGCCGGGTGCATTGCGCCTTCGTCTTCGACCGCGAAATCCTCGAGCGGCTCGAATCGACCAGCGACCGGCGCGTGGAATTCATCTGGGAGAGCGTGCGCGAGCTGCGCGAATCCCTGCGCGCCAGGGGCGGCGATCTCCTGGTGCTGCACGACACGGCGCGCACGGCGATTCCGGCGCTCGCGCGACGCCTGGGAGTCGACGCGGTGTTCGCCAACGGCGACTACGAGCCCGCCGCCCTCGCGCGCGACGAAGCGGTGCGCTCGGCGCTCCTGGCCGATGGCCGGCGAATGCACCTTGCGAAGGACCATGCGATCTTCGAGAAGGACGAGGTGCTCACGCGGGCCGCGCGGCCGTACACGGTCTTCACGCCTTATCGCGATGCATGGCTCGCGAAACTGGATTCGTACTACCTAAAGGCATACCCGGTCGGCACCCACGCACGCGCGCTCTCGCCGGCCACCGCCCCGGCGCCGGAGATGACAGCGCTCGAGTCCCTCGGCTTTCGCCGCACCGGCCTCGCCGGGATCGGCGTCGCGTGCGGGATGTCCGGCGCGCGCGCGGCGCTCGCCGACTTCGAGAAGCGCATCGAGCGCTACGCACGGGCGCGCGACTTCCCCGGCGTGAAGGGTGTGTCGTACCTGTCGGTGCACAACCGCTTCGGCACGGCGTCGATCCGCACGCTCGCGCGCCTGGCTGCGTCGCGCAAGGGCGGGGGACCGCGCATGTGGCTCTCGGAGCTCATCTGGCGGGATTTCTACTTCCAGATCCTTTGGCACTACCCCGACGTCGCGACGCGCGCTTTCCGTACCGCGTACGAGTCGATCGCGTGGCCCAACGACGCGTCGCTCTTCGCCGCATGGTGCGAGGGACGTACGGGATTTCCGCTGGTGGACGCCGCGATGCGCCAGCTGAATCGCACCGGCTACATGCACAACCGGCTGCGCATGGTGACCGCCTCCTTCCTCGCCAAGGACCTGTTGGTGGACTGGCGCTGGGGCGAGCGGTATTTCGCCGCGAACCTGAACGACTTCGACCTCGCCGCCAACAACGGCGGCTGGCAATGGGCGGCTTCCACCGGGTGCGACGCGCAGCCCTACTTCCGCATCTTCAATCCGGTCTCGCAGTCGCGCAGGTTCGATCCGCGCGGCGCCTTCATCCGCCGCTACGTGGAGGAGCTTGCGCATGTTCCGGACGCGTATATCCACGAGCCGCATTCGATGCCGCCGATCGAGCAGGAGGCGGCGGGCTGCGCGATCGGGCGCGACTATCCCGCTCCCGTGGTGGACCACGCCACGCGGCGGGCCGCGGCGCTGGCGCTCTACAAGCGCGCCTCGTTTCGCGCGAGCGGCTAGCGCCTACTCGGCGATGACCTGGTCGCTCTTGGTGAAGGTCCAGGTGCGCGTCACGTGGAGGATGTCGGTGTCCGCGCGGATGTTGTCCGGGAAGCGCTCGAAGGGCGCGGCGAGGCGCACGATGCGGATCGCCGCCTGGTCGAGGAACTTGTGTCCCGACGAGCGGTTGATCTCCACGGACTCGACCTCGCCGTCGGCCTTGATCGCGACCGTGAGCTGCAGCGAGGCGTAGATCTTGCGCGTGCGTGCTTCCTCGGGGTAGTTCAGGTTGCCGATGCGCTCGATCTTCTGCCGCCAGCTGTCGATGTAGTGGGCGAAGCGGTATTCCGAGGTGCGAGCGCCGATGAACTTGCGCTTCGGGCGCTCCTGGTAGGCCTGATGCTCGCGCGCGATCTGCGCCTCGAGGCGCGCGATCTCCATGCTCTTGTCGACGAGGTCGCGCGCCTCGGCGTCGGACTTCGCCGGATCGGCCGAGGGCGGTTCGAGCTGCGCGACGACCGCCTTGGACTTCATGCGCGTGAGCAGCTCCCTCGCCTCGCTCTCGAGCTGTTTCATGCGCGCTTCCGCGGCCCTCAACTCCGGGGTCGGTTCCCGCGGGTCGACCGCGGGAAAGGGGCTCTTCGCGCGCACCTTCTGGTCGGTATTGCCGCCGCCGTCCAGGTTCGCCTGCGCGAGGGCATCGGCCTTCTGCGGCTTCGTCGCGCTCTTGGAGTTCACCAACACGACGTCCATTACGTTATGCGGCGCGTCCCATCCCGCGGCGCCCACCATCTTGAAGCCCAGGCCCACGATGAGGAGCGCGTGGAAGGCGATGGAAGAGATGATCGCGACCTGCATCGTCGCCACCAGCCCGAAGCGCTCGAGCAGGAAATCGGAAAAGGAGACGAGGGCGTCGGGGGAAGGCTGCCTCAACTGCATCGGCAGGAACTACGGAGCGCGCGAAGGGCGGGACATGAGTGGGAATTGTACGGTCATTTTCCCGCGTAGCGCGCGAGAACGTTCGCTTCCCAGAAGTCGATCTCGCCGAAAGCGACCCGCACGCGCTCGCCCGGCGCCGCGGCCGGCAGGCCGATTGCCCTGCACACGAGCGGCATGCCCTCGATGCGCACCAGCTCTTCGCGCAGGACCACGGCATCGGCCGACTCGATCGCCTCCTGCTGCAGGTACTTGAGGCACCAGAAGCGCTCGAGGTGGCGTTGGTGCTCCGCATAGGCCTCGTAGGCCGTCTCGAACTCGCGTGCCGCCTCGGCAAGCTCGACGCGCGTGTAGGCGGGCTCCTCCGCCTGCAGCGCCGCGACCAGCTGGCGCTGGTTGGCGAGATCGGTGAAGCGGCGCAACGGCGAACTCGTCCAGGCGTAGTGCGTGACCCCCAGCCACTCGTGCGCGCCGGGCTCGACTTCCATGCGAGTCTTGGCGCCCTTCTGGTTGCGGTAGATGGCGTCGAAGCCGCGCTCGGCCAGGAGCTTTCCCCATGTTGAGTTCACGTGGATCATGAGCTCGGCGACCAGCGTGTCCACGGGCGTTCCGCGGCGGCGCTGCTCGATCGCCACGCGTGCGCCCGCCACGCGAATGTTGTAGTCGGGCCGGTCGTTGCGCTCCTCGCCCGCGCCGCGCAACGCCTTCAGCGTCTTCGCAAGGCGCCACAGCGCGAAGAGATCCCCGCCATGGGGTCCTTCCACCCGGCCCGCGGCCACCGTCTCGTCGTTCAGTCGCAGGTCGAGCTCGGCGAGGCGCAGGTTGGCGGCGATGTGGACCCGCTCGAGGCGCGAGTCGCTCTCGAGAATCTCCATGCTCACCGCATCGACGACAAGGTAGAGCGATGCCGCGGCGACGACGCGGCCCTCGGCGAGCGTCGCCTCCTCCACCGTCTCGGTGGGCAGCATGGTGATCTTGCCGCCCGGAAAATAGACGGTCGACAGGCGCTCGCGCGCGATCGACTCCACGGCGTGCTCGCGCGGGAAGGCGAGCGCGGGCGCGGCGATATGCACGCCTACGCGCAATCGCCCGCCGGGGAGCCGCTCCACGGAGAACGCGTCGTCGATCTCCGTGGTATCGGCATCGTCGATCGAGAATGCGCTCGCGGGGGCTTGCGGCAGATCGGCCGGCGCGCTGCCCGGCGCGACCGGCGCGAAGCCCGTGCCACGGGGGAAGAACTCGAAGGCGAAGCGGCGCAGGAAATAATCCTCCGGCCCTGAGAGCGCGCCGGCCGCGGCGAGCGCGCGTTGCGCGGAGAGGCCCTGGGCGCCGGCGGCTTGCTCGAGCGCGCGCCACTCGAGCGACATCTTGTCGGGTTTGAAGAGGAGCGCGTCGACTTTCCCCGCCAGCGCCTCGGGCACGCGCCCTGCGGCGAGCTCCGCCGCCCAGGTGTCCACCTGGTCCTGCTGGCGGCGCTTCTTCTCGGCGCCCGCGAGCGCCGCCTTGAGGTTCTCCTCCGGGGCAGCCTGGTAGCGGCCCTTGCCGCGCTTGTAGAAATACATCGGGTGCGAATGCAGCGACAGCGCCACGGCCGCGGCCTCCTGCGGGGTCGGCGCGCGGCCGAAATACTCGCGCGCGAGCGCATCGAAGGCGAACTCGCCGGCGTCGCACACTTCCCAGAGGAATTGCGGATCGATGGGCTCGGAGAGCTTCTGCGCCTCGGGCATGAAGCCGGCGAGCGACTGGCCGTCGAAGCGCAGCAGGATCGAGGCCGCCTTCACCTTCGAGCGCTTGCCGTGCGCCGCCTCCACCTGGAACGACGCCCCCGCTTCCGCGAGGATCGTGCCGACCCGAAACGCGCCGTCTTCCTCGAAGAGCACCTGCTTCACGATTTCGCCCACTCGGCGAGCTCGGGCACGTGCTCGGGGAACGACACCAGCGTGTGGTCGCCGCCGCGCACCACGCTCTGCAGGGCGCCGGCGTAGAAGTCCACGGCCTCGCGATAGTCGAGCACCACGTCGCCGGTCTCGACGAAAAGCCAGTAGCGCTCGGGGCGCGTGATGCCGGGCGGCTGAAGCGCCCGCAGACCGGCGATGTGCTCGGGGCCCAGCACGAACTCCTCGCCGGTGTAGAGATTTTTCTGCGCTCCGAGGTAGCCGTCGAAATGCTCACCAGGATGTACGGCGGGATTGAGGAGCGCGGCGCGGCAGCCGAGGCGCTCCGCGGCGACGGTGGCGTAGAAGCCGCCGAGGGAGCTTCCCACGATCGTGAGGTCTTCGACCGGCATGCCGCGGCATGCGTCCTCGGCTTCCTCCATGGCGCGCGCCGGCCGGTGGTTGAGCTTCGGTACCCGATAGTCGACTCCGCTCACGCAGTTGGCGAGGTAGTCGCCCAGCATCAGGGCCTTCTTCGACTGCGGGGAGCTCACGAATCCGTGGAGGTAGACGATGGTCTTCACTCAGAGGTTCACGACGCCGCGCCCCAGCTCGATCACGTTGCCGCCGACGAGGATTCGCTGGGGCTCGCCCCCGGCAGCGGTCACCGTGAGGAAGAGCGTCGACGGCCGCTTCACCACCTCGCCCTGCGAAACGGTGCGCTCGATGGCGACGCCGGGCTGCGTCGTCACGAACCAGCCGCCGAGGTTGGCGCAGGCCGAGCCCGTGGCGGGATCCTCGACGATCGACGTTCCATTGGGAAAGAAGAAGCGGGCCTCGACCGCGCCGCCCGAATCGGCGAACACATAGGCCATGCTCTGGCCGTCCTCGCTCTTCAGGCGCGAGAAGGCATCGGCCGCGGGACGCGCGCGGCGCACCGCCTCGGCGCTCGTGAGCGGCACGACCAGCTGCTCCCGGCCGGCGCTCACCCACAAGGGTCTTTCGCCGACATCGCCCGCGCCCAACCCGAGGATCGCCGCCAGCTCCTCGCTCGATTGCTCCACTGCGCGCGAGCGCGCCGGGTTGGCCGAGAGCGTCCAGCGATCGCCCTGGGCGCTCACCGGAATCACGCCCGCCTTCATCTCGAGCGCAAGCGCGTCACCGCCGCCCTTCAGCGAGCGCACCACGTGCGCCGTGCCGAGCGTCGGGTGGCCCGCGAAGGGCATCTCGTAGGAGGGCGTGAAGATGCGCACGCGCGCCACCGCCTTCTCGGAGGGGAGGACGAACGTCGTCTCGGAGAGATTGAACTGGCGGGCGAGCGCCTGCATCGTGGCATCGTCGAGCCCGCGCGCGTCCTCGAATACGCACAGCGGGTTGCCGGTAAGGCGTCCCTCGCGGGCGAACACGTTCACGATCCGGTAAGCGAGACTCTTCATTCGGCGGCGTCCAGTTGTCGGGAGGAAAGGCGCTGCAGGAGCTTCGCGTGCACGCCGCCGAAGCCGCCGTTGGACATCACGAGCACGTGGTCTCCCGGGCGCAGCACGTGCGAGAGGGCTTCCACCATGGGCTCGACGTCCTGGTAGATCGCCGCGCGCGTCGAGAGCGGCGCGAGAGCCTTCGCGGGATCCCAGCCGAGGCCCTTCGCATAGCAGTAGACGAGATCCGCGCCGGCGAGGCTCGCGGCGAGAACGCCCTGCATGATGCCGAGCTTCATGGTGTTGGAGCGCGGCTCGAACACGGCCACGATGCGCGCGGATCCGACGCGATGGCGAAGGCCCGCGATGGTTGCCGCGAAGGCGGTCGGATGGTGCGCGAAGTCGTCGTAGACGGTGATGGCGTTCACCACGCCGCGCACCTCCATGCGCCGCTTCACGCCCTGGAAGCGGTGGAGCGCAGCGATGCCCTGCGCGACCGGCACGCCGGCATTGCGCGCCGCGGCGAGCGCGGCAAGGGCGTTCAGGCGGTTGTGGTCGCCCATGAGGTCCCAGCGCACCGTGCCTTGCCTTTCCCCGTGCAGCAGGACCTCGAACGAATCGTCGTCGTTCACGCCGCCCACGCTCCAGGCGTGACCGGCGCCGAAGCGCTCGACGCCCGTCCAGCAGCCGCGCTCGAGCACGCGGTCGAGGGCGGCGACCGCGCCGTTTGACACGATGAGCCCGTTGGCCGGCACGATGCGCACGAGGTGATGGAACTGCGTCTCGATCGCCGCAAGGTCCGGGAAGATGTCGGCGTGGTCCAGCTCGAGGTTGTTCAGGATCGCCGTGCGCGGGCGATACCAGACGAACTTCGAGCGCTTGTCGAAGAACGCCGTGTCGTACTCGTCGGCCTCGATCACGAAGAAGGACGAATCGGTGGCGAGCGCGGAAACGTGGAAATTGCGCGCGATGCCGCCGATGAGGAAACCGGGGTTCAGGCCCGCGTCTGCGAGGATCCACGCGACCATGGAGGCGGTCGTGGACTTGCCGTGCGTTCCGGCGACGGCGAGCACCCACTTGTCCTGCAGCACGTTCTCCGAGAGCCACTGCGGCCCCGAATTGTAGGCAAGGCCGCGGTTCAGCATCTCCTCGACCACCGGCATGCCGCGAACCATCGCGTTGCCCACCACGTAGAGGTCGGCCTTGTACTCGTCGAGCTGCCCGGCGTCGTAGCCCTCGTGCAGCTTGATTCCGAGCGCGCGCAGCTGCTCGCTCATCGGCGGATAGACGTGCGCGTCGCACCCGGTCACGACGTGGCCGCGCTCGGCCGCGATCTTGGCGAGGCCGCCCATGAAAGTGCCGCAGATGCCGAGGATATGAAGGTGCATTGGGTGTCCCCGCGCCGGCGGGGAGCTCTTTTCAGCTCTTGAAGATGAAGTAGACCGCGCCCAACATGCACAGTGCCGCCCACGCGTAGTTCCACCTGACGGGCTCGCCCATGTAGAGCATGGCGAAAGGCACGAACACGGTAAGCGTGACCGCATCCCGCCACGAGGTCATCGCTCGAATCCTCGCCCCAAAAATGGGCTGCGGGAGACCCGGGATTCTAGCATTGTGAAGCGTGTAAACTGACCCTCCCGCGCAGCTCGCCAACCCGCGCCCGCCCCAATCCCATGGTTCCACACCTCACCACGTCGCTCGCCGGCCCGCTGAAGGACCTGGAGCGCATCGTCCTCGACCAGCGCCCGGAGATCGAGCGCTGGTTCCGCACGCAATGGCTCGAGCACGACGTGCCGTTCTACGCATCCGTGGACCTGCGCAACAGCGGCTTCAAGCTTGCACCCGTCGACACGAACCTCTTCCCGGGCGGCTTCAACAACCTGAATCCGGAGTTCCTGCCGCTTTGCGTGCAAGCCGCCATGTCCGCGGTGCAGCGCATCTGCCCCGAAGCCCGCGGCTTCCTGATCATCCCCGAGAACCACACGAAGAACCTGCATTACCTGCAGAACGTGGCCGTGCTGCGCCGCGTTCTCGAGGGCGCGGGGTTCCAGGTGCGCTTCGGCAGCCTCATCCCCAACCTCGCCGGGCCGATGCAAGTCGAGACCGCGAGCGGCGAGAAGCTCCTCCTCGAGCCGCTGCAGCGCCGCGGCGACGCGGTGGGCGTCGAGGGCTTCGAGCCCTGCGCGATCCTCCTCAACAACGACCTTTCGGCGGGCATCCCGGCGATCCTGCGCGGCGTGAAGCAACCGGTGCTGCCTCCCGTGGTGGCGGGCTGGTCCACGCGCCGCAAATCGCACCACTTCCACGTCTACGATCGTGTCGCCGAGGAGTTCGCGAAACTGCTGGGCATCGACCCGTGGGTGATCAATCCCTTCTTCAGCCAGTGCGGCAAGGTGAACTTCAGCGAGAAGGAGGGCGAGGATTGCCTCGCCGCCAACGTGGAGTTCGTGCTGAACGAGGTGCGCGAGAAGTACGCGCGGTACGGCATCACCGAGCAGCCCTTCTGCATCGTGAAGGCCAACGCCGGCACATACGGCATGGGCATCATGACGGTGAAGAGCGTCGAGGACGTGAGGAACCTCAACCGCAAGACGCGCAACAAGATGTCGGTGATCAAGGAAGGCCAGCCGGTCCACGAAGTGCTCATCCAGGAAGGCGTGTACACCTTCGAGAGCGTGGAAGGAGCGGTCGCCGAGCCCGTCGTCTACATGATGGACCAGTTCGTCGTGGGAGGCTTCTATCGCGTTCACACCGAGCGCGGCATCGACGAGAACCTCAATTCTCCCGGCGCCAAGTTCGTGCCGCTCGCCTTCGAGACGAATTGCCATACGCCCGACTGCGCAGGCGAGCCCGGCGATCCGCCCAACCGCTTCTACACTTACGGCGTGGTCGCGCGCCTCGCCAACCTTGCCGCCGCCCTCGAGGTCGAGGAGCTGGTCGCGCGCGATGCCGAGCCGGAGGCGCGGGCGGCCAACGCATGAAGCTCGCGTTCGTGCTGGACCCGCTCGAGCGCCTCAAGGCCTACAAGGATTCCAGCGTCGCGATGATGCGCGAGGCCGCGCGCCGCGGCCACGAGGTCCACGCGCTCGAGGCGCGCTCGATGTTCCTCCTGGAAGGCTCCGTGCACGCCCCGGTGCGCCGCCTCGCCGTTTCGGACGACGACCGCGCGTGGTACCGCGCCGACGAGCCGCGCGACGCGCCGCTCGCGCAATTCGACCGCGTGCTCATGAGGAAGGACCCGCCCTTCG
Organism: Burkholderiales bacterium; assembly: GCA_038244725.1. GTDB lineage: Bacteria > Pseudomonadota > Gammaproteobacteria > Burkholderiales > Usitatibacteraceae > Usitatibacter. The sequence continues at coordinate 74,560 of JBBRTF010000013.1, read as the reverse complement.
ACATCGAGTACTACAACGCGACGCTCCTCCTCGACCGCGTCGAGGCCGAGGGCGCTCGCGTCGTGAATCGCCCGCGGGCATTGCGTGACTGGAACGAGAAGCTCGCGATCCTCGCCTATCCCGCGCTCTCCCCGGCTACCCTGGTCGCCTCCGACATGCAGCGCATCCACGCCTTCATCGACGCGCACCGCGACGTCATCGTGAAGAAGCTGGACGGCATGGGCGGGACCATGATCTTCCGCGTGAAGGCCGACGACGTGAACCGCAACGTGATCGTCGAGACGATCACCGACATGGGCGTTCGGACCGTGATGGCGCAACGCTTCATTCCCGAGATCGCGAGCGGCGACAAGCGCGTGCTGGTGATCGCGGGCAAGCCCTTCTCCCATTGCCTCGCGCGCATCCCCAAGGCGGGGGAAACGCGCGGCAACCTCGCCGTCGGCGGCACCGGCCTCGCGCAGCCGATCTCGGAGCGCGACCGCGAGATCGCCGAGACGGTGGGACCCGACCTGGTGGCCGCGGGCATCGTCTTCGCGGGGCTGGACGTGATCGGCGACTCCCTCACCGAGATCAACGTGACCAGCCCCACGTGCATGGTCGAGATCGCCGAGCAGACGGGGCGCAACGCGGCCAGGGATTTCGTCGACGCGATCGAGCGATGAGGCCGGGCGCGAGGCTCGTGGCCCTCGAGGGGTTGCGCGGCCACGCAGCGATGCTGGTCTTCCTCACGCACGCGTTCGGCTACCTCGCCGCGAAACTCGGCCCCGTCGTGAACGTCGAGCAGGTCTTCCTTTTCGACGCGGCCACCCCGGCCTTCGCGGCGTGCGTGTTCCTCTTCCGCTCCAACTACGGCGTCGACCTCTTCTTCGTGCTGTCGGGACTCCTCATGGCCGACATCGCGATGCGACGCTGGCCGGGCACGCCGCGCTTCATGGGCCGGCGGATGCTGCGCATCTATCCACCGTACCTCGCGAGCCTCATCGTCGTCGGCCTCGTCGTGTACTTCACCATGAAGCGCCCGGTCGCGCTCGGGGAGAGCGCCGCGAACCTCGCGCTCCTGCAGGGATTCTTTCCGCTGGGCATCCACGCGATCAACCCGGTCACGTGGTCGCTCAGCTACGAGGCGGGGTTCTATATCGCGGTGCCGCTCATCGCGCTCGCATGGGGCGCGAAGCGGCCGGGCAGGCTCTCCCGGCGCTTCGCCGCGCTCGCACTTATTTTCATCGCGATCGTCGCCGCGTGCGCGATGCTGGGCGCCGATCGCGCGATCTACCTCGCCTACTTCGCGCTTTTTCTCCCGGGAATCGCTCTCGGAATGGCGGACGACGAGGCGCGCGAGCGGGCAGCGCGGCGCGTGCCGCTCGCGGCGGTGCTCGCCGCATGGGCCGCGTTCACGCTGGGCGTGAAGGCGGGCTGGGTGGCGAACACGCATGCCGCGTATTACGCCGCTTCGGCGCTCGCGTGCGGGCTTGTCGTGCTCAAGGCCTGCGACGCGGGTTCGGCCCTGGCGTGGCTCCTCGAACGCCCCGCGATGCGATGGCTCGGCCGCTATTCGTATTCGTTCTTCCTCATCCACTACATCGTGGTCCATTACTGGGGCGGCGTCGTGTCCGCGTGGATCGGCGCTGGAGAACCCGTCGCCTACGCGGCGGCGTTCATCGGGGGCGCGCTCGCGATCTCGCTCGCCTCGGCGCGGGCGCTCTATGCGCTCACCGAGCGCTGGTATTTCTCCGCGCGCCGGGCGGCAGGCCCCTAGGGATCGTCGGTCGAAAGGCAGTGCCCGCGGCGTTCATCACGTGACAGGCGAGAACAGGTACGCCCGGGACCCGAGCCGAGGCGGGGCTAGAAGATCGTGACGCGGTCGAAGTCGGAGCCGCGGTAGAGCACGGCCTCGACGGTGGATTCCCTGGCGCCTTCGCTCCACGTCTCGATGCCGCGCCCACGCGCGCCCATGTTGCTGGGCACGACGAGCGATTCGGGGATCTTCAGCTTCTCGATGGCGGGCAGGCGGAAGCCCTGGATCCAATGGGCGTTCGCGCGGTTGCGCGCGTCGCCCGCGCGCGCCGCGATCGGCTCGGGCTTCCCTGGAAATATCGTGACGGTCGCGATGATGCGCCCATCGGTCTCGTGAGTGAGCTCGCTCACATAGCCGAGATAGAAGGGCGCGGTGTCTCCGAGGCGCAGCGCGACGAGGCGGCCGATGCCGATGCCGCGCGAGGCCGTCGCGGGCCGCAGGACGCGGACAGCGCCCAGCATCTCGTCGACCATCGCCCACGGCTCGACCGTGTAGTTGAACTCAGCGACCATCCTGTTCTGCGTCTGCTCGCGCACGCGCCCGAACACCTCGATGTCCTGCTTCTCCTGGCGCGTGAGGTCGCGCTTCTTGTCGGGCTGCTCGAAGATCTTGCCGCCGCTAACGAAGAAATGGATCTCGACCATGCCGAAGACCAGGCCCGCGGCGGGCTGCGACGGGGGCTTGGCCGCGGGCCTGGGCGGGGCGCCTTCGCACCAGAGTTTGTGCAGGCGCTGCAGCTCGGTGAGCGCGTCGAGCGCGCTCGCCTCGGCGGGAAGCCCGAGGGTGGCGACATCCTCGCCCGTTTGCAGGCCGTGGATGCGCTTCCTCATGCTGCGCGAAAGCTGGTCGATGTCGAGCACGCGCTGGGTGGGCTGGACCGGCCCGCGCGCCTGGGGGCGCGCGCCGATGGGCTTGGCGAGGTCCACCACGAGAGGGTCGAGGGTGCCGCGGTTGGTCTCCGGGGATTGCCTCAGGACCTGCACCTTGCGCGACCAGAGCTTGAGGAGCGCGTCGGCGAAGTCCATCTGCGGCGCGGTCATCTCGGAGAGGAAGGCAGCCTGGATGAGGACCATCTGCGCATAGGTCTCCATCGCGCTCGATTCGCCGCCCTCGCCCTCGAGGGAGTCCTTGACGCGCTCCATGGACACGCTGGTGGACTCGGCATCGAGGTATTGCTGGTGCAGGCGCGCCCAGAGTTGCGGGTCGAAGCGCCGATACACCATGGCGTGGAAGAGCATCTGCGCGCCGATGTAGCGCACGATGCGCTGCGAGACGAGGCCCGTGAGCCGCCCGAGCTCCCCGGCGCTCGCGAGCGCCGCCGCGAGGCAAAGCCGGTAGCCGGCCTCCATCTCCTCGAGGAGCGCGCGCCCGGTGGTCCACGCGTTGCTGTCGTTCACCGAGAGGGGCAGAGTCTTGCCGAAATAGCGCGAGCGCTGCTCGCCCTGAAGGAAAGCCACCTTGTCGCGCAGGAGCTCGAGGCACTTCAGGCGCTCGAGGGGGTCGACCTCGACGCCGTTCAACGCGCGCAGCGATTCGAGCGCCAGTGCCTGGGCCTGGGGAATGTTGGTGAGCGGGAGCGCGTTCAGCCACTCCTTGCAGCCGCGCGCATCGCTGAACGCGACTGCCTTGGCGGGGGGTGGCGTGAGCGAGGCCACGCCTAGGCGCCCAGCCGCGCCACGATCGCCGCGGCGAGGGATTCGGCGCGCCTGGCGCGCTCGGGGGGGACGCCCCCATCGCGCTGCGGCGATGCCCAGATCGGGTTCGGAAAGTGGCGGTCGTCCTGGAAGCGGGGGACCACGTGCCAATGCACATGCGGGGTCATGTTCCCGAGGCTCGCCAGGTTCATCTTGTGTGGCTTCATCGTTTCGCGCACCGCGGCCTCGACGGCGAAGACTACCGCCATGAGGCCCCCACGTTCGCCCTCCCCGAGATCGCCCATCTCGCGTGCGTGCCGCTTCAGGATCACCCGGCAGAAGCCGGGATAGTCCGGCTCGTCCACCCGCACCACGCGGCACAGGTCATTCTGCCAGAGCACGGCCCCGCCGGGGCTGGAACAGAATTCGCACGTCTTCGTCAAAACGGCTGCCTCACGATGGGCTTGGAACCCGACACCCCGTCGATGGTGTAGCTCATGACGGCGTTGTTGAGGTCGTTGAAGGTGAAGGTGACGGTGCCGACGGGTTGCGCAATGAGCGCCGCGAGATTGTACGCCGCCCCCGCCCAAGGCGAGCCCGTCGTGCGGTACGCCGTTCCGGTGAAGACGTTCGCCGCGGTCCAGGAGCCGCCGGGGATCACGTACCAGACGGTCTTGCCCGACGTGTCGTAGGTGTACCAGACCGAGAAGAGCGTGCGGTATTGCTGGTTGATGGCGACCCCCCAGCCGTTCTGCGCGTTGCCTCCCCACCAGAGATCGCCGTACGCGGCGATCGGAGTCGGGTCGGCGACGCCGAAAGGCTGGCGCTGGATCGCCTTGGTGCCCGAGGCGCCGTTGATCGTATAGGCGAGCGTCGCCGTGCTCGCGCTCGTGAAGGCGAGTGTCGCGCTTCCCACCGGCGCGTTGGCGGCGAAGCGCGAGACGTCGTAGGCTCCGAACCAGGAGCCCGACGGGATGTAGAGGGCGCCGGTGATGGTCGTGAAGCCCGCATTCCAGGTGCCCCCGGGCATCACCGCCCAGAGCGGCTTGCCCTGCGCGTCGTAGATGTACATGGCGCCAAAGAGGATCGAGCCGTGCTGGGTGATGCTCATCCCCCAGCCGTTTTCCTGCGTGCCCCCCCACCAGAGGTCCTGGTAGTTCGGCGCGCCGCTCGCGCTGAGGGCGACCTTGAACATGCCCCGCCCATAGGTCGCCGCACCGAGGGTGTTGTCGTCGATCCAGAAGAGCTCGCGCACGCGGATGTTCGCGGGACCCTCGTTGGTGGTCGACCAGCTCGCTCCCCCGTCCTCGCTCGTGAACACGCCCACCGACGTGGCGGCGTACAGCCATGCGGGATGCGCCGCGTGCCGCTTCACGTCGAACACCGGCGCGGACGGCAGGTTCCCGGTGATGGAGGCCCAGGTCGCGCCCCCATCGGTCGTCTGCCAGAGGTTGTTCGGCGTGAAACCGGTGAGCGCCACCATCACGCGATTGGAATTGTCGCGATCGATCACGATGCGGTCCACCGCGCGCAGGGGAATCACCCCCTGCGCCACGCGCGTCCACGAGGGCGAGGACGTCGCGCCGTTCAGCGTGCGATAGATCTCGCCGTTGTTGTGGCCGACCCAGATCACGTTGCTGTTGCCTTCCGCCACCGCGATCGCGTTGATGTAGTTGTCGGTCGTGGGGCTGGGCGCCTTGATGGCGCGCCAGGTGACGGGTGTGGCGCGCGCATTGTCGCTCACCCACAGAGATGCCGCGCCCGCGAGCAGGCGATTGGAGTTGTTGGGGTCCAGCAGGAAGGGCGCGATGAAGTTCGCTTTCTGGGTGGCCGCGGCGCCGCAATAATCGTTGCCCCCACTCTCCGCGGGCAGCGCCTCGGCGATTCCGTCGCAGATGTAGGCCGAAGACTGCCCGCCATTGAGCGAGCGGTGAATCGAGAGGTAGACGTACTCGCCGTAGAAGACGAGGTCGTTGGCGGGGTCGATGGCGGAAAAGCCGCCGTCGCCGCCGCGGAAGGTGCGCCAGAGCCCGCCCGAAAGCTGCAGCGAGCCGTTGTCCTGGGTGCCGCCGATGATCCGCCCGCCCGCCGCCGTACGCCCCGCGCCGCTGTAGAACTGGGTCACCGCGAGCCCATTGTTCAGGTTGGTCCAGCCCGAGCTCGCCACGGAGTAGATGTTCGCCGCCCGATACACGCCGCCATCGTCGCCGTTGTAGAGCATGGGGCTTGCGCCGGAGAAGCCCGGAGGCGAGACGAGCGCATGGTGGTCGGCGTGCGCCGAGCCTGGCGCCTGGCGCCAATCGCTCACCTTGTTGAAGGTGGCCGCGCCGTCGCGCGACTGGTAGATGTCGAGGCCCGCGACGACCACGTGGTTCGCATCGGTGGGATCGACCCAGATCGCGTTGGCGTAGTCGCCCAGCCCGCCCAGGTGCTGGGGATTGGAGATCTGCTGCCAGGTGGCGCCCGAATCCGGGGAGCGCCACACCTCGCCTTTCGCATTGTCCAGGGAGGCGTACACGACCCCCCCCTGCGAGCGCGCGAAGGCGATCTCGGCGCGCGCGGTGTTGCCGCGCCCCGAAGCGGGGTCGACGAGCTTCGCGGTATGCGCCCAGCTCACGCCGGCATCGCGCGAATAGAGGAGCGAGCCGTCGTCGAGACCGGCGAGCGCGTTCGACGGATTTCGGGGATCGAAGGCGATGTCGAGGGCCTTGGCGGTCGACACGCGGGCCCAGGTGGCGCCGGAGTCCGTGGAGCGATAGACCGCGCCGGTGGTACGGTTGGTGTTGATGACCGCGGCGAGGAGCACGTTCGGCTGCGTCGGATGCACGGCGATGCGATTGACGAAGCGCCAATCGGAATTCGCGTCGACGTTGGTCGCGGGAAGGTAGGTCCACGTGGTGCCCGCGTCGGTGGACTTGAACGCGCCCACGCCGACCAGGGCAGCGCTCGCTTCTCCCGTGCCGAGGTAGACCACGTCGGGATTCAACGGGTCGAAGGCGATGGTGGTGATGGAAAGGTTGGGCAGGAAGTCCTGGTTGGCCCGCCAGGTGGTCCCTGCGTCGAGCGACATCCACAGTCCGCCCGAGGCGGTGCCGGCGAGCAGGCGCGAGGCGTTGCGCGGATCGAATGCAAGGGCGCGAACGCGCCCGCCGACGTTCGACGGCCCGAGAGATTGCCATTGCGAGGGCTGCAGCCCCGCGGCCTTCTCGCGCACCGGCGCGGCGACGAGGCCCTTGCGCTGCTCGTGGGCGCGCAGGATCTGGGCGACGGTCGGGGGGCCGTTCTCGTCGGCCTCCATCCTGAGGTTGTACTCGGCCGAGACCAGGGCCTTGCTCTCGCGCTTGCCGCCCTCCTCCTCGTCGTCATCGTCGTCCTCGCGCGCCGAGGAGGCGATGTCCATCGGGTACCCCGCGGGCGTCGGTGGGACGATCTGGGCGACGCGTAGCGCCGGCCCGTAGGCGCAGCCGCCCGCGGCAAAGGCAAGGAGGAGTGTCGCCAGCCGGCGACGCGCATCGATCATTCCAGACTCCGTCGGCATTCGTTCGAAGATTGTCCCGGCGCGCAGCCGCGCTTGCAACCGGGCGAACCTAAAGCAGAACGCGCTCGATGCCGCCGCGGTTGGCTTTCTCGACGAATTCCTTCATCCAGCCCTCGCCCAGGAGGTGCTTGGCCATCTCGACCACGATGTAATCGGCGCTCGTGCCGGAGTCCGGATCGTAGCGGGACAGGCCCTGCAGGCAGGACGGGCACGACGTGAGGATCTTCACCGCGCCGTCGAATCCGCCGGCGCGAACGCCTGCCGCCCCCTTGCGCATCTCTTCCTCCTTGCGATAGCGCACCTGGGTGGCGATGTCCGGGCGCGTCGCCGCGAAGGTCCCCGATTCGCCGCAGCAGCGCTCGTTCAGGTCCACCTTCTGGCCCATGAGCTGGTTCACGACTTTCAGCGGCTCGTAGGTCTTCATCGGCGTGTGGCAGGGGTCGTGGTACATGTAGCGAACGCCTTGCACGCCCTGGAGCCTCAGGTTCTTCTCCATCAGGTACTCGTGGATGTCGAGCAGGCGGCAGCCCGGGAAGATCTTGTCGAATTCGTACTTCTGCAGCTGGTCCATGCACGTGCCGCAGGAGACCACCACGGTCTTGATATCGAGGTAGTTCAACGTGGTCGCGACGCGGTGGAAGAGCACGCGGTTCTGGATCGTGATTCTCTCGCCCTGGTCGGCGTGCCCCGCGGAGGTCTGCGGATAGCCGCAGCACAGATACCCCGGCGGCAGCACGCAGAGGCTTCCCACGTGGTAGAGGAGCGCCTGGGTCGCGAGCCCAACCTGCCCGAAGAGCCGCTCGGACCCGCATCCGGGAAAGTAGAAGACCGCCTCGGAATCCTCCGTGATCTTCGCCGGGTCGCGGATGATCGGGATCATGGAGGCGTCCTCCACGTCGAGGAGCGCGCGCGCGGTCTTCTTCGGCAATCCCCCGGGCATGGGCTTGTTGATGAAGTGGATCACCTGCGCCTTGAGCGGCGCCTTGCCCACGGTGGCGGGCGGATGCTTCACTTTCGACTGCACGAACGGCGTGCGCCCCCAGACCTTGTTGGCGAAGCGCTGCGCGCGGAAGCCGAAGTCGATCATGATCGCCTTGATGACCTTGATCTTCGCCGGGTCCTGCGCGGTGAGGAACTGCATCGCCGCCCACGTGCCGATGTTGGGCCGGCGCTTCCTCAGCTTGGAGAGGAGGTTCCTCATGGCGATCGACACGTCGCCGAAGTCGATGTCCACGGGGCACGGCGATTCGCACTTGTGGCACACGGTGCAGTGGTCGGCCACGTCGCCGTACTCGTCGAAGTGGCGGATCGACACGCCGCGGCGGGTCTGCTCCTCGTAGAGGAAGGCTTCGGTGAGCAGGCCCAGGGCGAGGATCTTGTTGCGCGGACTGTAGAGGAGGTTCGCGCGCGGCACGTGCGTGGTGCACACCGGCTTGCACTTGCCGCAGCGCAGGCAATCCTTCACCGAGTCGGCGATGGCGCCGATGTCGTTCTGCTCGAGGATGAGCGACTCGTGGCCGATGAGTGCGAAGGACGGCGTGTATGCGCTTCGCAGGTCCGCGCCTGCAAGGAGCTTGCCGCGATTGAAGCGGCCCTCGGGATCGATGCGCCGCTTGTAGTCCGCGAAGGGCGCGAGCTCCGCGGGCGTGAGGTATTCCATCTTGGTGAGGCCGATGCCGTGCTCGCCCGAGATCACGCCGCCCAGGTCGCGGGCGAACTGCATGATGCGCGCCACTGCGGCATTCGCCTGCTGCAGCATCTCGTAGTTGTCGGAGTTGACCGGGATGTTGGTGTGGACGTTGCCGTCGCCCGCGTGCATGTGCAGCGCGACGAAGACGCGTCCGCGCAGAACCTCGGTGTGCACGGCGTCGATGGCCGCCATCATCGGCTCGAAGTCGCGCCCCGCGAAGATGCGCCGCAGCGGGTCGAGGAGCTCGCGCTTCCACGAGATCACCATCCGGTGCAGCTGCACGCGCGAAAAGAGCGTCGCCTCGGGATCCTGGCCGATCGCCTCCCCTTCGAGGCCGAGGCCCTCCAGGTCGCTGCGCACCTCGTGGGCGAAGCGGTCGAGGTTGGCGAGGATGAACGTCCAGCGCTTCGCTACGCGCTCGAGGAGCTCGAGGGCCTGCGCGGGCCGATCGGCGAAGAGCTCGGCCCGGCCGACCTTCGAATCGGCGTAGACCGGCAGTTCCTTCGCGAAGAGCTCCTTCAGGCGCTCCACCAGCACGAGCTTGTTGCCCACCGAGAACTCGATGTTGATGCGCTCGATGCCCTCGGTGTAGTCGCCGAGCCGGTCGAGCGGGATCACCACGTCCTCGTTGATCTTGAACGCGTTGGTGTGCTTGGAGATGGCGGCGGTGCGCGCACGGTCGAGCCAGAAGCGCTTCTTCTGCTCGGGCGTCACCGCGACGAAGCCCTCGCCGTCGCGCGCGTTGGCGATGCGCACCACGTGCGAGGCGGCCTCGGCCGCGGCGTTCTCGTCGTCGCTCACGATGTCGCCCAGCAGGATCATGCGCGGGCGCCCGCGGCCCTTCGCCTTGGTGGCGTAGCCCACCGCCTTCACGTAGCGCTCGTCCAGGTGCTCGAGCCCCGCGAGGATCGCCTTCGGGTGCGTGTCGAGGTAGTCCTTGATCTCGACGATCGAGGGCACGGCCTTCTTCACGTCGCCGAAGAATTCCAGGCACACGGTGCGCACGTGCTTGGGCATCCGGTGCAGGATGAAGGTCGCCGAGGTGATGAGGCCGTCGCAGCCCTCCTTCTGCACGCCGGGCACGCCCGAGAGCCACTTGTCGGTCACGTCCTTGCCGAGGCCTTCCTTGCGCAGCCGCTTACCTTCGACCTCGAGCATCTCCTCGCTCTTCAACGTCTTGCCGTCGGCTTCGTAGCGGCGGATGCGGAAGCGCGCGAGCGGCGCGTCGTGGATGCGCCCGCGGTTGTGCCCGACGCGCTCCACCTCGATCCAGTCCGCGTCCGGGGTCACCATGCGCCACGACGCGAGGTTGTCGAGCGCCGTGCCCCACAACACCGCCTTCTTGCCGCCCGCGTTCATCGCCACGTTGCCGCCGATGCAGGATGCGTCCGCGGACGTGGGATCGACGGCGAAGACGAGTCCCGCGTCCTCGGCCGCTTCCATCACGCGCTTGGTGACGACGCCGGCGCCGCAACGGATCACCGGGCACGGCTCGGTCAAGCCGGGCAGCATGCGCTCCTCGATCGCGCCGACGGTATCGAGCTTCTCGGTATTCACGACCGCGGAAAGCCGGTCGAGCGGGATCGCGCCTCCGGTGTAGCCGGTGCCGCCGCCGCGGGGAATGATGGTGAGGCCCAGGTCGATCAACGCCTTCACGATCGCCGCGCACTCTTCCTCGGTGTCGGGGTTCACCACCACGAACGGATACTCGACGCGCCAATCGGTCGCGTCGGTCACGTGCGATACGCGCGCCATGCCGTCGAACTGGATGTTGTCCTTGCGCGTGATCGCCGAGAGCCGGCGCGTCACCTTGCGCCGCAGGCTTCGCGTCTCGGCGAACTCGTTCTCGAAGGCCTGCACGGCGCTCCTCGCCGCATCGAGGAGCTCGGCCACGCGGTCGCGCTCGGTCTTGTCGGCGCGCCGCTTGTCGATCTCGTTCAGGCGGTGGCGCATGGCGTCCACCAGCATGCCCAGGCGCCGGGGGCTGTCGAGGAGATCGTCCTGGAGGTAGGGGTTGCGCTTCACGACCCAGATGTCGCCCAGCACCTCGTAGAGCATCCGCGCCGAGCGCCCGGTGACGCGCTGCTCGCGCAGCTCGTCCAGAGCGTGCCACGCATCCTCGCCGAGCAGGCGGATCACGATCTCGCGATCGGAGAACGAGGTGTAGTTGTAGGGGATTTCGCGAAGGCGGGGATTCATGGCGGTTCGATCCCGCGGCGGGGCGACAGTTGCGTGCGGGAGGCAGAATCTTACCGCAGCGCAACAGCGGGTCCGCCGCGCCCCGCCTCGCCGAGCTCCATGCGATCGAGTGTAGTACGCTTGCTCCTCCCATGAGCGCGAACCCACGACGCCTTCGCATCGCCACGCGAGAAAGCCGGCTCGCGCTGGCGCAGACCGAGATGGTCCGCGCCGCGCTCACCGGGCGCCACCCCGGCCTCGATGTGCAGATCGTCGGCATGACGACTCGCGGCGACCAGATCCTGGACCGGCCGCTCGCGCAGGTGGGCGGCAAGGGCCTCTTCGTGAAGGAGCTCGAGGTCGCCATCGACGAGGGCCGCGCGGACATCGCGGTGCATTCGATGAAGGACGTGCCGATGCAGATCCCCGCGCAATTCGGCCTCGCCACCTTCGGCGAGCGCGAGGATCCGCGCGACGCGTTCGTCTCGAATCGCCACGCGTCGCTCGCGGCGCTACCCGACGGCGCGGTGGTAGGCACTTCGAGCGTGCGCCGCGAGTGCCAGTTGCGCGCGCTCTACCCGCGCCTCGTGTTCCGCGCGTTGCGCGGCAACGTGAACACGCGCCTCGCCAAGCTCGATGCGGGCGACTACGACGCCATCATCCTCGCCGCGGCCGGCTTGCGGCGCCTGGGCCTCGAGGCGCGCGTGCGCGCGACGCTCGACGAGACCGTCCCGGCCATCGGCCAGGGGATCCTCGCCGTCGAATACCGGCGCGATTCCGGCGACGTGGCGCGCCTCCTCGCCGAGTTCGAAACGGCCGATACCGCGAGCGCCGCGCGAGCGGAACGCGCGCTCGGCCTCGTGGTGGAAGGCAGCTGCGACGTCCCGGTGGGAGCGCTCGCGCGGGTGAGCGCGGCGTCGATCACGCTCGAGGGATTCATCGGCATGCCCGACGGCTCGCGCGTCGTCCGCGAGTCCGCGTCCGGGCGCAGCGCCGATGCGCAAGCCCTGGGGCACGCGCTCGGCGAGAAGCTCCTTGGCGCGGGAGGCCGCGAGATCCTGACGAGTCTCGCGCGTAAGAGCGCATGACGAAAGGAAGGCTCGAGGGCATCGGCGTCGTGGTGACGCGCCCGCACGCCGCGGCCGCGGCGCTCGCCGCGCCTCTTGAGGCCGAAGGCGCCGTCGTATGGTTGCTGCCCGCGCTCGCCATCGAGGATCTCGCGCCCGACGCGGCCCTCGCCGAGCGCCTCGCCCGGCTGGATCGATTCGACATGGCGATCTTCGTGAGCGCGAACGCCGCAGACAGGGGGCTCGCCGCGGCGCGCCGCCTGGGCGCGTGGCCCCGCGGCATCCAGGTCGCCGCGATCGGCGAGGCCACCGCCGAGGCGCTCAGGAACTCCGGGCTGGACGCGGTGATCTCACCTGCGGACAGGCACGATAGCGAGGCGCTCCTCGCGCTGGCACCGCTAAGGGCCGTGAAGGGGCAGAATATCGTGGTGTTCAGGGGCGAAGGCGGCCGCGAGCACCTGAAGGAAACGCTCGAGGCGCGAGGCGCGCACGTGGAGTACGCGCAGTGCTATCGCCGCGTGCGTCCCGATTCGGATACCGCCGCGGTGAACGCGGCATTGGCGCGCGGAGAGGTGCATGCGGTGAGCGTGCTGAGCGCGGAGACACTGGAGAATTTCATCGCGATGATCGGACCGTCCGCCGCGCAATCCCTGCACGACGCGGCACTCGTGGTGCCGCACGCCGCGGTGGGCGCGCATCGCGACGCGAGGCGCTTCAGGCGCGTGGCGCTCGCCGGTCACGGCGCGAGCGGGCTGATCGAGGCGCTGGCACAACTGCGAGTGACAACGTGAGCGATCCCACGCCGGCGCTTCCCGCCAACCGGGCGCCGCCCCGCGATACCGGCGCGCGCGTGATCGGCGCGATCGCTTTGGTCGCGATCGCCGCGGTGGGATGGCTCGCGTGGGATGCGCGCCAGGCCGTGAGCTCGATGCAGTCCACCGCCGGCGAAAGGCTCGCCGAGCTGGGCGCGGCAGCCAGCCAGGCGCGCAGCTCCCTCACGCAGTCGCAGGCCGCGCTGAAGGACGCGCAGGCGCGCATCGCGGACCTCGAGGCGCGCATGGCCGATACGCAGGAGCAGCGCGTCGCGCTCGAGGAAATGTATCGCGAGCTTTCGAGGAGTGCGGACGATCGTGTGCTCTCCGAAGTCGAGCAGATGCTGGTGCTCGCGAGCCAGCAGCTGCAGCTCGCGGGCAACGTGCGCGGCGCGCTCGCCGCGCTGCAGGCCGCGGACCAGCGCCTGGCGCGCGCCGACAAGCTCGCCGCGACGCCGTTGCGGCGCGCGATCACCCAGGACATGGAACGCCTGAAGGCCGTGCCCCAGGTCGATACCGTGGGCATCGCGGTGAAGCTCGACGGGCTCATCGCGCAGACCGAGTCGTTGCCCCTCCTCGTCGCCGAGACGCTGCCGGTACGGGTGGTTTCCCGCGCGCGCTACTCCGAGGAGCAGGGCACGTTCCAGCGCGCCGCGCGCGACTTCTGGGAGGAGATGAAGGGCCTGGTGCGCATCCGCGACCTCGAGACCAACGACGTGCCGCTCGTCACGCCCGCGCAGAGCTATCTCCTGCGCGAGAACCTGAAGATGCGCCTGCTGTCGGCGCGCGTGGCGTTGCTCGCGCGCGACGAGCCCTCGTTCCGCGAGGACCTGAAGTCGACGCAGGCCTGGATCGCGCGATTCTTCGACGCGAGGGCGAAGCCCACGATCGCCGCGCTCGCGACGCTCAGGCAGGTCGCCGAGAGCCCGGTCGCCATCGCCGTGCCCGACATCAACGCGAGCCTCGCCGCCGTGCGCACCGCGCGCGCCGCGCGAGAGAAGCGCTAGGCCGTGCGATTCGCCCTCTGGTCCGTCATCCTCGCGGTGGTCGCGGTGGGCATCGCGCTCTTCGCGCGGCACTCCACCGGCTATGTCGTGATCATCTCGGCGCCCTATCGCATCGAGCTGTCGCTGAACCTCCTTGTCTTCCTTGTGCTCGCGGGCTACGTCGCGTTCTACACGCTGGCGAGGCTCGTCTCCACGCTCGCGGCGATACCGGCGCGCGTGCGCGCCTATCGCGCCGAGCGCCAGCGCTCGAAGCTGCGCCAGTCGCTGAACGACGCGCTCCTCGCCTTCTTCCAGGGCCGCTACGCTTCGGCCGAGAAGAGCGCCGCCGCCGCGCTCACGGGCGACGAGACCAAGGGCGTGGCGGCGATCATCGCCGCGAGGAGCGCCCACGAGCTCGGCCGCTTCAACGAGCGCGAGCAGTTCCTCGACCACGCGAAGGGCTCGGCGCCCGACGTGGACCAGGCGCGCCTCACCACGCTCGCCGACCTCCTCGTCTCGCAGAGCCGCTACGAGGAGGCCCTCGCGGTCCTGAACGACCTCTCGGCGCGCGACGCCCGCAACCTTCGCCTGCTTCGGCTGAAGCTTGAGGCGGAGCAGGCGACGCGCGACTGGGACGAAGTGCTGGAGACCGTGGGCTCGCTCGTGAAGCTGGGCGGGCTGGGCCCCGCCGAGGCCGCCACCGCGAGGCGCGCCGCGCACCTGGGAAACCTGAACCGCAAGGCGAGCGACGCCGCCGCGCTCTCTGCATACTGGAAAACCCTTCCCGCGGAGATGCGCGCCGATCCCGCGGTGGCCGCGACCGCCGCGCGCTACCACCTCGAGCTGGGCGCAACGCCCGAGGCGCAGGCGATCATCGAGGAGGCGCTCGAGCGCGAGTGGAGCGCGGCCCTCGTCGCGCTCTACGGCGAAGCGGCCGGCGCCGACGCGCTCCCGCAGATCGAGCGCGCGGAGAAATGGCTGCGTGGCCACGCGCGCGATCCGGCGCTCCTCCTCGCGCTGGGCAAGCTGTGCATGCGCCAGGAGCTCTGGGGCAAGGCGCAGAGCTACATCGAGGCGAGCCTCGCGCTCGAGCCCACCCACGACGGGCACATGACGCTCGCCGCGCTGATGGAGCGCCTTGGCAAGACGCAGGAAGCGGTCCTGCATTTCCGACGCAGCGCCGAGCTGGCGGGCTGAACATCAAGGAGGCATCGATGCGCGAATACGCTCCCCTCACGCACGCACCGCTCGCGGCCGGCGCGCGCGTCGCCGGGCCCATGACCCCGGGACGCGTGACCCTCGACGATCCCGCGTTCTCGGTGATGACCGACCTGCGTGAAGTTTCCGCGGCGACGACGCGCCCGGAAGAGACCATCGACGCGGCGCACGCGCAGATGATCCGCCGCGGGGTGCGCCTGCTCTTCGTGCTCGACGCCAACGGGGCCGTGACCGGCGTCATCACGGCGACCGACCTCCTCGGCGAGAAGCCGATGCGCTTCATGCAATCGCGCGGCGTCTCGCACGCCGAGATCCTGGTGGAGGACATCATGACGCCGGCCGCCATGCTGGAGGCGTTGCCGCTCCTCGAGGTCGCGCAGATGCGCGTGGGCCACGTCGTCGCCACGCTGCAGGCCGTGGGGCGCAAGCACCTGATGGTCGCCGAGGACGGCGGGCGGCGCATCCGCGGCCTCTTCTCCACCTCGCAGCTCGCGCGCCAGCTGGGCGTCGAGCTGCAGACCTTCGAGGTGGCGCGCTCCTTCGCGGACATCAAGGCGGCGCTGGTGCGCTGATCCTCGCGGCCATGGCGCTCGATCGCCATCGCGACATCCACGCCGCGTTCCGCTGGAGCGTTCCCGCGGATTTCAACATCACCGAGTGGGCGTGCCGCCGCTGGTCGATGGATCGGCCCCGGCTCGCGCTGCGCTGGGAGGACGAATCGGGCGAGACCCAGGCGTGGACCTATCGGGAGCTCCAGGATTCCGCGAACCGCCTGTCCAATGCGCTCACGGCGCTGGGCGTGGCGCGCGGCGATCGCGTCGCGATCGTCCTTCCGCAGCGCCCCGAAACCGTGGTCGCGTATTTCGCGTGCTTCCAGATGGGCGCCATCGCCGTCCCGCTCTCGTTCCTGTTCGGGCCGGACGCGCTCGGGTACCGCCTCGCCAATAGCGCCGCGCGGGTCGCCATCGTCGATGGGGACACGCTTCCCGCCGTGCAGGGCTTGCGCCTGCGGCTCCCCGACCTCGCCCACGTGATCGGCTGCGCGGGAGCGAAAGGCGCGCGCGTGCTCGACTGGAACGCGACGCTCGGGGAGGCGTCGCCGCGCTTCGAGGCGGTTGCGACCGGCGCGCGCGATCCCGCCGCGATCATCTACACCAGCGGGACGACCGGGCCGCCCAAGGGAGCGCTCCTGCCGCAATGCGCGCTGCTGGGGAACCTGCCGGGCTTCGAGCATTCGCACGACGACTTTCCGCAGCGCGGCGACTTCTTCTGGTCTCCGGCCGACTGGGCCTGGACCGGAGGGCTCTGGGACGCGCTCATGCCCACCCTCTACCACGGTCAGGCGATCCTCGGCTATCGCGGCCGCTTCGACGCGGAGCGCGCGCTCGGCCTCATGGAGAAGTACTCGGTGCGCAACACGTTCCTCTTTCCCACTGCGCTGAAGATGATGATGAAGGCGTATCCGCGGCCGCGCGCCTCGTTCGACATCGGCCTGCGCACGTTGATGAGCGGCGGAGAGTCGCTCGGTGCGGCGGTGTTCCAGTGGTGCCACGACGAGCTCGGCGTGACCGCCAACGAGATCTTCGGCCAGACGGAGATGAATTACATCGTCGGAAACTCGCATACGCACTGGCCCGTGAAGCCCGGCTCCATGGGGCGGCCCTACCCGGGCCATGGCGTGGCGATCATCGACGACGCCGGCAACGAGCTGGGCGCGGGCGAGGTGGGCGACGTCGCGCTCAACCGCCGCTCGCCCGACGGCACGCCCGACCCCGTGCTCTTCCTCCAATACTGGAAGGATCCGCGCGCGACCGGGGAAAAGTTCACGGGCGACTGGTGCCGCACGGGCGACCAGGCCACACGCGATGCCGACGGCTACCTCTGGTACCAGGGGCGCGCGGACGACATCTTCAAGGTCTCCGGATATCGCGTCGGACCGACCGAGATCGAGAACTGCCTGGTGAAGCACGCCGCGGTCGCCAACTGCGCCGTGGTGCCGAGCCCCGACGCCACCCGCGGCGCGGTGGTCAAGGCTTTCGTGATGCTCTCGCCGGGCTACGAGCCTTCGGAGTCGCTGAAGGACTCGATCCGCGAGCACGTGAAGAAGCATCTCGCGGCCTACCAGCAGCCGCGCGAGATCGAGTTCGTCGGCGAGCTGCCGATGACCACCACCGGCAAGGTGCAGCGCAAGGTGCTGCGCGAGCGCGAAGCGCTGCGCGTTACTTCTTCGGGTCCACCGACGGCGTGAAGGCGTCGCAGTAGAATTCGTCCTCGGGAAGGGAACGCTCGGCGACGAAGGTCGCCTTGGCCACATCCGTCATCGCGGGGCCGCCGCACGCGTAGACCTGGTAGCCGGAGAGGTCGGGAAAATCGTCGAGCACCGCCTGGTGGACGAAGCCGGTGCGGCCCCGCCAGGCGTCCTGCGGTAGGGGATCGGAGAGCACCGGGATGTAGGTGAAGTTGGGATGGTCGCGCTGCCACTCGATCGGCAGGTCGGGCATGTATAGATCGCGCAGCGATCGGACACCCCAGTAGAGGACCATCGGGCGATCCTCGTCGTGGTGGAACGCGTGCTCGATGATTCCCTTGATCGGAGCGAAGCCCGTGCCGCCCGCGACGAAGATCATCGGCTTGTCGTCGTCCTCCCGGAGGTAGAACGTGCCGAGCGGCCCTTCGAAGCGCAGGATGGCGCGCTCCTTCATCTCCTCGAACACGAAGCTCGAGAAAGCGCCGCCGGGCGACTTGCGCACGTGCAGCTCGATCAGCTGGTCGTTGTGCGGCGCATTGGCCATCGAGAAGCTGCGCCGCTTGCCGCTCTTCAGCAGGATGTCGATGTACTGGCCCGCGAGGAATTGCAGGCGCTCGCCGGTGGGCAGCTTGAGGAAGAGCACCGCCACGTCCTCCGCGGGCTTCTCGACCCGCTCCACGCGCGCGGGCATGGTGCGAATGGCGA
The DNA here is from genome assembly GCA_038244725.1 of Burkholderiales bacterium. Taxonomy (GTDB): domain Bacteria; phylum Pseudomonadota; class Gammaproteobacteria; order Burkholderiales; family Usitatibacteraceae; genus Usitatibacter. The sequence continues at coordinate 56,689 of JBBRTF010000013.1, read as the reverse complement.
GGTCCTTCGCGCCGGAAAGCTCGCGGACCTCGAAGACGATGTCGGTGAGCGGGTGCGTGCAGCAGGTGAGGGCCTTGCCGGCCGCCTTCTCGGCATCGTGCAGCGCGCGCTCCTGGTACTCGTCGTAGGCGAACTCGCCGGAGCGCAGCACGCCCTTGCACGCGCCGCAGGCGCCGTTGCGGCACCCGTAGGGCAGGCCGATGCCCTGGCGCAGGGCCGCGGCCAGGACGGTCTCTCCCGGTTCGACCACGAATGTGTGCCCGCTCGGCTCGAGGCGGACCTGGCGGCCGGGCTTCGGGGAATCAGGCAATTTCAGCGGGTGCGGCGGAACTCGCCTTCGATGAGCGTCGCGTCGCGCCGCCGGCGCGAAGCCGAATCGGAGGCGAGGCGCGGCCCGGGGAGGAGAAGCAGCGTGAGGGCGATGAGGTCGGAAACGACACCGGGGAAGATGAGGAGGATTCCCGCCACGACGGTTCGCGCGCTGTCGGTGAGCGCGACGATCGAGAACTGGCCCTCGGCGAGGCCCGCAGCCAGGCGCGCCAGCATGGCGAAGCGCGCTTCCTTGATGAGGGCCATCCCAGCGCAAGCGGCGAGGATCATCCAGGCGAGGACCCACCAGCCGAGCGTCTCGGAAAGGCGCACGAGCACCACGGCTTCCAGCAGGGGGAAACCCAGTAAAATCGCGATCAGCAGAAGCCGCATCACTTCACCGCCTCCATCGAAAAACTTTCGAGCCGCCAAAGACCCACGTGACCGTCATCGCGGTGCTGACAAACCTACCCGACTCCGAGGCGGCCTTCAACCTGGCCCGCGAGCTCGTTGAGCTACGACTGGCCGCCTGCGTGAATGTTCTGGCGCCGGTGACCTCGTTCTACCGCTGGGAGGGAAGGTCCGAGAAGGCCACTGAATATCCGCTTCTCATCAAGTCCACCCGTGAGCGTTACATCGAGCTCGAAGGCGCGATTCGCAAGAGGCATCCGTACTCGCTTCCCGAGATCGTCGCGTGGCCGATCGAGCTGGGCCTTGCAGGATACCTGCGCTGGGTGGAACAGGAAACCTCGGCAGTGATCCGTTGAGCCCGCGCAAGGTCTATGTCGCGGTGGGCCTGGCGGCGATCGCCGCCGGCGCGGCGCTCTGGCTCGGCGGCAGGCCCGCTCAGCCGTCCACCGTGCCCGCGCAAGTCTCCCCCTCGGCGCTATATGCCGCCACGTTCGCCGACACCCGCGGCGGGTCGGGGTCCCTGGGGCGGTTCCAGGGCAAGGTACTGGTGGTCAATTTCTGGGCGACCTGGTGCGCCCCGTGCCGCGAGGAGATGCCGGCGTTCACCCGGCTGCAGACCCGTTGGGCCGGGCGCGGCGTGCAGTTCGTGGGCCTATCCAGCGAGGAGCCCGGGAAGGTCGAGCGATTCGCCCGCGATCTCGCCATCAACTACCCCCTCTGGGTCGGAGGCGACGAGATCGGCGATTTTTCGCGGCGCCTCGGCAACCGGCTCGGCGTTCTCCCGTTTACGGTCCTTGTGGACCGGCAGGGCAGGGTGCTGGAGAGCAAAGTTGGCCCTTACTCTGAATCGGTGCTTGACGAAAAGCTGGCTTCAATTTCGTCGAACTGATCGGTTCATCGGCAATATTCGTCGATCTTCGCGGTCGTGGGCGTTTGCTTACCCGTCTAAAGCGCGAATCGTGCCCGAATCCGCGAAAGCCTTCGGGGATCACGGTCCCGCCGACAGTCAAGTTCGGTGAAAACTGGACATCGCGCGGGAAATTGCGGCAAACTCGCCGCCCATGCCCAAGATCCTGGTGCTGCACGGCCCGAACTTGAACCTCCTTGGCGATCGGGAGACCCATCACTATGGAACCGACTCGCTGGACTCCATCAATCGTCGCCTAGTGGAGCTGGGCCGTGGCCGGGGCATTGAAGTCGCGGCATTCCAGGCCAACGCGGAAGGCGCGCTCATCGACCGGATTCATGCGGCGAAAAGCGACGAAACGTCATACATCATCATTAATCCTGCGGCCTTCACCCACACCAGCATCGCAATGCGGGACGCGCTCGCGGCGGTGAAGATCCCGTTCATCGAGGTGCATTTGTCCAATATCCATGCGCGTGAGGAGTTTCGCAGGCGCTCGTACTTTTCGGACCTGGCCGCCGGCGTCATCGCCGGGATGGGCCCGATCGTCTACGAGCTCGCCCTGGACGCCGCGGCGCGGGCCTTGGACAGGAAAACCTGATGGACCTGAGAAAGCTGAAGAAGCTGATCGACCTCGTCCAGGAATCCGGCATCGGCGAGATCGAGATCACCGAGGGTGAAGAGAAAGTGCGCATCACGCGCCAATCCGCGTCCGCTCCTGCGGTCATGATGGCCCCGCATATGCAGTCCATGGGGTACGCGCCGGCGAGCGCGCCGGCGCAGCCCGAGGCGCCGGCACCCGCCCCCGAGCCGAAGGGCCACCAGCTGAAGTCGCCGATGGTGGGCACGTTCTACCGCGCGCCGTCGCCGGGCGCGCCGTCCTTCGTGGAGATCGGCCAATCGGTCACCAAGGGGCAGACCCTGTGCATCATCGAGGCGATGAAGCTGCTGAACGAGATCGAGTCGGACGCTTCCGGAGCGATCAAGGCGATCCTCGTGGAGAACGGGCAACCGGTCGAATACGGACAGCCGTTGTTCCTGATCGAATAGAGCCGCGCGCGACATGTTCGAGAAGATCCTGATCGCCAACCGCGGCGAGATCGCGCTTCGCATCCAGCGCGCCTGCCGCGAGATGGGCATCAAGACGGTCGCGGTGCACTCCGAGGCCGACGCGGACGCGAAGTACGTGATGCTCGCCGACGAATCGGTCTGCATCGGTCCCGCGCCCTCGCGCGACAGCTACCTCAACATCCCCGCCATCATCAGCGCCGCGGAGGTCACCGACGCCCAGGCGATCCACCCGGGCTACGGTTTCCTCTCGGAGAACGCCGACTTCGCCGAGCGCGTCGAGAACTCGGGATTCGTCTTCATCGGGCCGCGCGCCGAGTCCATCCGCACCATGGGCGACAAGATCCAGGCGAAGCTCACCATGAAGAAGGCGGGGATTCCGTGCGTTCCCGGCTCCGACGGCGCGCTGCCGGACGACCCCAAGGAGATACGCCGCCTCGCCGCGGCGGTCGGCTACCCGGTGATCATCAAGGCGTCGGGCGGCGGCGGTGGGCGCGGCATGCGCGTCGTTCATACGGAGGCGGCGCTCGTGAACGCGGTCACCATGACCAAGACAGAGGCGCAGAACGCCTTCAACAACCCCACCGTATATCTCGAGAAATTCCTCGAGAACCCCCGCCACATCGAGATCCAGGTGCTCGCCGACGAACACAAGCAGGCGATCTACCTGGGCGAGCGCGACTGCTCGATGCAGCGCCGCCACCAGAAGATCATCGAGGAAGGTCCCGCGCCGCTGGTGAAGCCGCGCCTCATCGAGCGCATCGGGGAAAAATGCGCGGAGGCGTGCCGCAAGATGGGATACCGCGGCGCCGGCACCTTCGAGTTCCTGTTCGAGAAGGACGAGTTCTTCTTCATCGAGATGAACACGCGCGTGCAGGTGGAGCACCCGGTGACCGAGCTCATCACCGGCGTGGACATCGTGCAGGAGCAGATCCGCGTGGCCGCCGGCATGAAGCTCAAGTACCGGCAGAAGGACATCGTGAAGAAAGGGCACGCGATCGAGTGCCGCATCAACGCGGAGAACCCCTACACGTTCGTGCCGTCTCCCGGGCGCATCACGCAATACCACGTCGCCGGCGGGCCGGGCATCCGCTACGATTCGCACGTCTACGCCAACTACTACGTCCCGCCCTATTACGACTCGCTGGTGGGCAAGCTCGTCGCCTACGGCGACACGCGCGAGCAGGCGATCGCCCGCATGCGCGTCGCGCTCTCGGAGATGGTGATCGAGGGCATCCAGACCAACATCCCCCTGCACCAGGAGCTCATGAACGACGCGGCCTTCATCCGCGGCGGGGTGAGCATCCACTACCTCGAGGAAAAGATCGCGGCGTTGAAGTCGATCTGACGCGAGGCCCGGGGCCGCAGGCACGAGGAGCGAGACGGTGGCGTGGCAGCGGGTCCAGCTGGTGGTCGATGGAGCTCTGGCCGAAGCGATCGCCGATTCGCTCGGGGAAGAGGGCGCCGTATCCGCGGAGATCTGCGACGCGGGCGCGGGCACGCCTTCCGAGCACGCCATGTTTGGGGAACCGGGGGCGGAAAACACGTTGTGGCCGCGAGCGCGCGTGAGCGCGCTTTTCCCCGAGGCGAGCGATGTCGCGCCCGCCGTGGGGCGCGCCCTCGCCGCGTGCAGCGCGGAAAGCCTCGAGGAGGCCTCGGTCGACCGCCTCGAGGACGCCGATTGGGTTCGCGTCACGCAGCGCCAGTTCGCGCCGATCCGCGCGGCCGATCGATTGTGGATCGTGCCGACATGGCACGAGGCCCCGGAGGCCGGCGCCATCAACATCGTCCTCGATCCCGGCGCGGCCTTCGGCACCGGCAGCCATCCCACCACCCGCCTCGTCCTCGCGTGGCTCGAGCGCAACGTGCGTCCTGGCGCGAGCGTGCTCGACTATGGCTGCGGCTCCGGAATCCTCGCGATCGCGGCCCTCAGGCTGGGCGCCTCGCGCGCGATCGCCGTCGACATCGACCCCCTCGCGCTCGAGGCGGCGCGCTACAATTCCCAACGCAACGCCGTGGCGCTCGAAGTGACGGATGCGCAAAGCGCGATTCCGGGCGTGGTCGACATCACGGTGGCCAACATCCTCGCCAACCCCCTGCGAATGCTCGCGCCGATTCTCGCTTCACATACCGTGCCCGGCGGATCCATCGTGCTCTCCGGAATCCTCGACGAGCAGGCGAGCGACGTCACGCTGGCATACGCTCCATGGGCCGCGCTCGAGGTGATCGGCCGCGAGGACGGCTGGGTGCTCCTCGCCGGACAGCGCGCCGGATAGCCGATGCTGATCACCACTTGCACCCATTGCGGCGCGCGCTTCCGCGTGACCCCGCAGCAGCTGAATGCGAAGCAGGGCCAGGTGCGCTGCGGCCGCTGCCACACGGTCTTCAGCGGGTTCGAGGCGCTCGAACGCTTCCCCGACGACGACACCGGCGCGAGGCTGCTGGCCGCGCGCGAGGCGGCGGAGCGCCCCATGCCCTTGGTCGAGGCGCTGCCGTTCGAGGACCTTCCGGACATCGAGACGCTGCAGCCCGCGCCCCTGCCCGCGCACCTTGCGCAGCCCGCGCCGGTAGAGGAACCCGCGCCGGTGCCCTCCACTCCCCTCCGCTCGACCCGCACCGGCCCGCATCTCGCGCGCCCCGATCTCATGCTGCCGCCCCCGCCGCGCTCGAAGCCGCCCGCGCGTGCCTGGGCGTTCGCCTCCGCGCTCCTCGCGCTCGTCTTCGGCGCGGAGCTAGCCTACGCGTACCGCAGCCCGCTCGCACAGCGCTATCCGGTGCTTCGTCCCTACCTGGAGTCGGTGTGCAATGTCGCGGGGTGCACGGTCGCGTGGTCGCGCGAGGATTCGCTCCTCAAGCTCGAGGATTCGGAGCTGCTCGAAGTGCCGGGGCATCCCAGCGAGATCGCGCTCGGGGCGCGCATCCGCAATCTCGCGGCGGTGGCCCAGGAATATCCCCATCTCGAGCTCACGCTCACCGACGTGACCGGGCAGGCGGCGATCCGCCGCGTGGTGAGGCCCACCGATTACCTCGGACGCCCCGCGAGCGGCGCCGACGTCATCGCCCCGGGCGCGGAGATGTCGATCCAGCTTCGCCTCGAGACCCCGCGCATCAAGGCGACGGGGTACGAGCTCCTGCTCTTCTATCCCTGAGCCCGTTTCAGCGCAATCCCTCGCCGGCGCGCAGGCTGGTGAGCATCGAGTCGACGGCGCGGTCCACGAGCGAGGCGTCGTCGATGATCTTCGCTTCGCCCAGGCGCATCTGCTCGGCAAGCGCCTCGGGCGAGATGGACACGGCGGCGTTCGGCGAGAGCGGGTTGGTGAAGAGATACACGCCCTTGTTGGGGCTGATCCACGTGAGCCGCGCGCGCAAGTCGGGCCCTTCGGCGCGCACGAACTCCACCCACGTGCCGCGCTGCAGGTTGGTCCAGATGCCGGTGCGCGTGAACACGTTGCGCACCGCGCTCGCGCCGCGCGGAGCGCGCAGCCGAATCTCCTCGACCTGGATGTTGCCCGCGGGAATCATTTCGCGCTCGATGGCGGGATCGCGTGGGAGCTCGGGCGCCGGCGCCTGCGGCACGGGCGCGAGGCCGCGGATCCCCGCCTTCACGGCGAGCGCGTGGCTGTCGACCAGCGTGCCGAGGAACGCGTTGCGGCCTTCGGGGGCGAGCTCCCCCTTCTCGAGCCCGTCCTGGATCGTGCGCAACATGCCCGGAAGCATCGTGATGAGCCGCTTCCTGTCTTCCGGCGTGACCTTGGGCTCGACGCTCCACAGGAGGTCGTCCATGCCCAGCAACATCGCCTGCCAGGTGGCGGAGGTCTCGCCCTCCGTGCGTTGCACTCGCGCAAGCGCGCGCACCCACGTCTCCACCAGCATCTCGCGCACCGCGGGTGGCGTCCAGGTACGCGCCTCGAGCCTGCGGTGAACTTCCTCCTCGGCGAGGAGGCGTGCGATCTCTTCGCGCTCGCGTTCCTCGATGAGGCGCGCGGAGCGCTCGACGATCTCGCCTTCGGTCGCCTTCTGTTCCTCGATGAACGCGGCGACGCGCTCGGCCATCGCCTCGAAGAGCGCGATGTCGGTCTCGAATTCGGCGAGCACGCGCTCGACCACGCTCTCGATCAAGGCGACCGCGGGTCCCTCGCGGGGGCTTCCCTCGGCGAGGCCGATGGAGGCCTGTGCAAGGAGATCCAGCAGGCGCCGGGCCGGATGCGCCTTCGAAGAGAAGAAGCTGCGGTCGAGGAGCGCCACCTTCAGCGTCGGGATCTGCAGGCGCCCGAGGAGCGCCTTCACACTCGCCGGGATGTGGCGGTCCTCGAAGATGTAATCGAAGAGCATCGCGACGATGTCGATCGTCATCGCGTCGACGGTGCCCAGCGAGGCGCTCTGCGGGGCCGCGCGGATGCGCTTCACCACGTTCATGAGCACGGTGTCGTCGCCCGAGGCGGGCGCGCTCTCGCGATGCAGGCGCGTGAGCTCGCTCAAGAAGGATTGCGGGACCGTGGCCGCACCCCCGGCCGTGCCGGGCGCGGTGGGCCACGAGGCCATCGCGTTGCCCGCGGCGCCCACGCCGGCGCCGACCGCACCCTGCGCCGAAGGCGGAGAGGGATTCAGGAGCTGCGCAAGCGCGGCGAGGATGTCGCCTTCGGGGATCGGTCCGTTGGGAATCGCGGCTCCCGTCCCGGGCGCGGCGGCCGGCTTGGTCGCGCTCTTGGGCGCGCGCCTGGGCGCATGCGAAACGGAAGCGCGCGGCACGCCGGCACGAACCTCCGGCAGGATGCGCCGCTCGACTAGGTGCGAATTGAGGTCGTGGTAGAGCGTCTGCAGCTCGTCGCCGGCGTACTTCTCGAGCCGGCTGAGGAGCACCATGCGAACCTTGAAGCCCGCCTGGATCTGGTCGCAGGCGTCCTTCAACGCCCCGCACACCATGGCCGGGCTGATGGGATTGGCATCGTCGTCGAGCTCGGGCTTCTCGAGCAGGAAGCCCATGCGCTGGCTGAGCGCCATGAGCTCGCCCTCGCAGAGAGCGCCGAGCTTGCGCGACATCTCGCGCACCGCGAGTCGTTCCTCGAGATCCTCTTCGCCCACCAGCGCGAGCTCGCTCCCGGGGGCCGGCGTGGGGCTCGAGGGGGCGTCGCCGCGCACCTTGCGGTTGAAGAACTCGACGAAGTGCCGGCCGAAAGCCTGCTCGATGGCCGCGCGGTGGTCGCGCGCCTGCACGCGCGCATCGAGATACATGTTCTGCGACTCGCGGTCGAGCGCCTTGTCGGCGAGCTCGAAGAGGTCGTCCTCGACGCGATCGAGCATTCCCGAGAGCGCGGCCACCATGCGCTTCAGCGCGAGCTCGCGGCAACCCGCGAGCATGTCGGCCGATTCCTTCGGAGTAAGGCGCGTCCTCGCGCGCGGGTGGTCGCCGAGAGCGACCACGTTGCCCAATGGAGATTGCGCCATGCCGCACCGCCTTTCTGGCAATCCCGCTGTCATGGGGCGGCGAAGCCCGTTAGACCGGAGATTTTGCGTCCCCACCTTTCGATGGGTTTGCCCTGTTTCAGAAACCGTGCGCCGGACAGGGATCACATTCGGCCGGTCATCGGACCGCCGGCCTGAAAACCCGATTCAGCACGGTCACTTTCGCTGTTACGGATGAAACGGTCAATGCCGCTCGTCGGCCGTTTCCCGCCGCGCGTCTCCCGGCGTAAGCGCTTCCTCGCCTCGATATAATCGGGCCATGACCATCCTCGTCTGCGGTTCCCTGGCTTTCGACACCGTCATGGTGTTCCCCGACCGGTTCAAGAATCACATCCTTTCCGACCAGATCCATATCCTCAACGTTTCCTTCATGGTTCCCGAGATGCGCCGCGAGTACGGGGGGACGGCGGGCAACATCGCCTACAACCTCAAGCTGCTCGGCGAGGAGCCGGGCATCATGGCGACCGTCGGGCACGATTTCGGCCCTTACGCCGAGCGCCTGGAGCATCTCGGAATTTCGGCGCGGCACGTGAAGGGGCTCGCCGAGCAGTTCACGGCCCAGGCCTTCATCACCACGGACCTGGACGACAACCAGATCACGGCGTTCCACCCGGGCGCGATGTCCTTTTCGCACCTCAATCGCATCGCCGATGTCAACGCGGTGCGCCTCGCCATCGTTTCCCCCGACGGGCGCCAGGGGATGATCGAGCATGCCCGCGACCTGGCCGCGGCGAAGATCCGCTACGTGTTCGATCCGGGGCAGGGACTGCCGATGTTCTCGGGTCCCGAGCTCCTCGATCTCATGGCGGGGGCGGCCGCGCTCACGGTGAACGATTACGAAGCACGTGTTGTCGAGCAGAAGACGGGAAAGGACATGGCAGCTCTCGCGCACGGCATGGATGCCGTGGTGGTGACGCGCGGCGCGGAGGGCTCGAGCGTGTACACGAGGCAGGGGCGCATCGACATCGAAGCGGTGAAGCCCGAAGCGCTGGTCGACCCGACCGGTTGCGGAGATGCCTATCGTTCGGGCCTGCTGTACGGGATGGCGCGCGGCTGGAGCTGGGAGAAATGCGCGCGGCTCGCCTCGGTGATGGGCTCGATCAAGATCGCGCATCGCGGCGGGCAGAACCATCGCCCCGGGCGCGAAGACATCGCATTACGCTTTCGCGAAACCTTCGCGGAAACGCTTTGAGAAGGAGAAGGCAATGAGCAGCTTGAAATCGACGGCCGCCGCGGCCCTGGCCGCATTGGCGATGGGCGGCTGCGCCTATCACGCGGGCAGCGGCGACTACCGCGGCTACGAAGTGCGCGGCGAGCAATCGGTGCGCTTCGGCGTCGTGGAATCGGTGCGGGAAGTGCGCATCGATCCGCGCGAGACCGGCGTCGGCACCGCCGGCGGCGCGGTGCTCGGCGGGCTCGCGGGCAGCAACGTGGGCGGCGGCAACGGCCAGATCGCCGGCGCCATCGGCGGCGCGATCCTGGGCGGCATCATCGGCCAGAACATCGAGAAATCCGCAAACGAGCGCCGCGGCGTGGAGCTCACCGTGCTGCTGGACAACGGCAAGTACATCGCGATCGTGCAGGAGGCCGACGAGACGTTTCGTGCCGGCGACCGCGTGCGCATCCTGTCCGGGCGCGGCACGACGCGCGTCACGCATTAGCCACGCGAGCCGCGCGCTTCGCTTCATCCGCTGGACGCGCCTCCTGGGCCACGCGGCGGCGGCCGCGTTGCTCCTTCGCTTCGTCTTTCCGCGCATCTCGCCGGTGGGCCGCCGCGCCATCGTGCATTGGTGGTCGGCGAAGCTCCTGCGCATCCTCGGCATCACCGCACGCGTGCGAGGGCCGGTGCCGCGCGCGGGCGAACGCGGCGCCATGATCGCCGCCAACCACGTGTCGTGGCTGGACATCTTCCTCATCTCGAGTGCGCGCCCCACGCGCTTCATCGCGAAAGGCGAGATCCGCGACTGGCCCGGCGCCGGATGGATCGCCGACAAGGCGGGCACGCTCTTCATCCGGCGCGACCAGTGGCGGGACACTTCGCGCATCAACGAGAAGGTGCATGTGGCGCTCGAGTCGGGCGATTGCATCGGCCTTTTCCCCGAGGGCATCACCACCGAAGGCGATACGCTCCTCAAGTTCCACAGCTCGCTATTCGCGAGCGCCGTGGCCAATCACGCGCATGTTCATCCCGCGGCGATCCGCTACGAGACGCCCGAGGGCGCGTTGTGCAAGGCGATGTCGTTCGCGGGAGATTGCAGTTTCATGGAATCGCTGGGCCTCGTGATCCGGCAGAAGCACGTGATCGCGACGCTTGGGTTCGCCGACCCCGTTGAAACCGAGGGGCTCGCGCGCCGCGACGTAAGCCTCGCCGCGCGATCGCGCGTGGCTACTCTTCTGAATCTCTAGAAGCCGGGCAAGGCACCTGATAGAGGCGGCGGTCGCCGAGGCGCACCGCGGAGAGGCTGCGGCCCCACACGCAGCCGCTGTCGAGCCCGACGATGTCGGGGCGCAGGGCGAGTCCGAGCGCGGACCAATGCCCGAACACCACGGTGTGATCGCGGCTCTTTCGAGCTGGCATGTCGAACCAGGGGGTCCACTCGTCGCGAGCGTCGCCCGGCTCGCCCTTGAACGCGAGGACCATCGCGCCATCGGCCGTGCACACGCGAAGGCGCGTCATCGCGTTCACGATAACGCGCAGGCGCTCGATTCCCTCGAGCTCGTCGCTCCAGCGCGCCGGCTCGTCGCCGTACATGCGCTCGAGGAAGCTGCGATAGTCGGGGCCACGCAGCCGCTGCTCCACCTCCGCGGCGAGCTCGCGGGCGCGCGTCACCGTCCACTGCGGCAAGAGGCCCGCGTGCACCAGCGCGAAGCCGCCTTCGGCGTGCATGAGCGGGCGACGCCGTAGCCAGGCGAGGAGCTCGTCGCGATCCGGCGCCCCGAGAACCTGCTCGAGCGTGTCGCGCTTGCGTCGCTTCTCGATTCCTTCGGCCACGCACAGCAGGTGGAAGTCGTGGTTGCCGAATACCGTGACCGCCGACTCGCCGAGCGACTTCACGTAGCGCAGGCAGGCGAGGGAGTCCGGGCCCCGGTTCACCAGATCGCCGACGAACCAGAGGCGATCGCGCGACGGATCGAAGGACAGCGAATCGACGAGCCGCGCGAGGGGCGCATAGCACCCCTGCAAGTCGCCGATCGCGTAGGTGGCCAGCTTACTTCGCCGCGGAGACCATGTAGTCGACCGCGGCCTTCACGTCGGCATCCGGCAGCGCGGGATTGCCTCCCTTGGCCGGCATCGCGCCCTTGCCCTTGAGCGCGCTCGCGTGCAGGGCGTCGAGGCCCGACTTGATGCGCGGCGCCCACGCGGCCTTGTCGCCGAACTTGGGCGCGCCGGCCACGCCGGTGGCGTGGCAAGCCATGCAGACCGTGTCGTAGGTCTTCTTGCCCGCGCCGCCCGCCGCCTCGACTTTCGCTGCGGGCGGAGGAGGCACGGTCACCGAGGCCACGGCGACGGGCGCGGCCGCGGGGGCGGCAGTCGCCGGCACGGGCGCCGGAGCGTTGGGATCGACGTTCACCTGCGCCACCGGGGCGAGACGCTTGTCGACCTCGGCGCTCGCCATGGCGGGATCGTCCTTCAAGGAGCGCGCGCCATATGCGCCGACCGCGAATTGTGCGAGAAGGATGATGCCGACGATGAGCGAGGCGGCCCCGATCACGACTCCGATCGCGAGCTTGACCGGATGCGTCTCGATGTTGTCCTCGATGGGGTCGTGGTGGGGATGATCGGACATGTCTTCCTCGGGGATTTGCGCGCGGGCATACGGAAAATGAACCGCGAATTATAGCCTTTTCCGCTGCGCGGACCTGCGGATTCATTTAGAATCCGGTACATACGCGCCCGTAGCTCAGCTGGATTAGAGTACTGCCCTCCGAAGGCAGGGGTCGCACGTTCGAATCGTGTCGGGCGCGCCAAAAAATATTCGATGCCGCTCATCCGCCCCGCAAGCGGCGCGCAGCGCATGTCCGTCGCGAGCGCTGCAGCCTTCCTCCTCGTCGCGCCCTTTCCGTCTTCGGCGGGATGGCGCGTGTTCTTCCTGCTGACGGGACTCGGCGCGCTGGCATGGCAAGCGTGGCGGCATGAGGCGCCGCTGGACCTCGGGCGCATCCCGCGCGCCTTTGCGATCGCGGCGTGCGCGTGGATCGCGCTCTGCGTGGCGTCCCTCGCCTGGAGCATCGACGCAGGCTACACGCTTGCGGAGTTGCGCCGCGAGATCCTCTACGGCGCCATGGCCTTCGTCGTGCTCTTCGCGGTCACGACCACGCCATCGCGTCTGCACCTTTGGGTCGCGATCCTCTTCGGTGGCGCGCTCCTGCTGGGCATCGGCGAGTGGCTGCGCTTCCTCCTCCCGGGAGTGAAGTGGGCGAGCCGCGTGAGCATGGGCCCGGGCCCCTTCTCCACCCACGTCACGCTGCTCGCCCCGCTCCTCGTGCTGGTCGCATCGCGGCGGCCGGTGGGCCTCGAGCGCGGCATCGCGACGACGCTCGCGGCAGGTGCGGTGCTCGCGATCGCGGGCATCGCGGGCGACAGCCGCATCCTCTGGGTCGCCCTTCTCGTTTCCGCGATCTGCGCGTTCGCCGTGTTCTGGATGACGTCGGCCGCGGGGGATTCCTCGCGCGTCCTCGCCCGCCGCGCCCTCCTCGTCGCCCTCGTGCTGCTCCCGGCGCTGATGGCTCTCGCGACCGAACTCAAGCTGCGTTACTACCCGCGCGCCGCGGGCTCCATCGAGTCGTTCTCGTTCGACGAGCGCCCGCTCATCTGGAAGGTCTCGTGGAATTTCGCCCTCGAGCGCCCGATGCTGGGCTATGGCTATGGACGCGAGATCATCGGCGCGCGCATTCGCGGCGAGCTGGAAAGCGAGTCGGGGCGGGTGCAGCCCTACTACCATGGCCACAACGTTGTGCTCGATTCCGCGCTGCAGATGGGGGCGGTCGGGGCCGCCGCGTTCCTCGCTTTCATGGGGGCGCTCCTCGCGGCGTTCATGGCGGCGCGCAAGCGTGAGGGCGGAGCGCCGCTCGCGATCGCGGGTGCGGCGATGCTCACCGGCTATCTCGCCAAGAATCTCACCGACGATTTTTTCTTCCGCCCCAATTCGCTCGTGTTCTGGGCGATCGCGGGAATGCTGCTGGGGCTCGCCGCGCGCCTTCCGGCGAAGTCCTAGCCGGCCTTGGCATTCTGGATCGCGGTAAGGCGCGGGCGCACCTGAGACTGGAATTCCGGCACCCAGCGCTTCAGGTCGCGGCGCACTTCCGAATCCGTGGGAATGCGATCCTGGTCGAGCCATTCGAGCAGCCCCGCGATCCAGCGATGATCCACTTCGCGCGCCTTGGCGATGCGCAGCTTCGGGTGCGGGGTGGGACGCGTGTGCTCGTCGTCGGCGAGCAGCTCCTCGAAGAGCTTCTCGCCGGGACGCAGCCCCGTATAGACGATGCGGATCTCGTTCTCCGAGAGCTCCGAGAGCCGGATCATGTCGCGCGCAAGGTCGACGATCTTCACCGGCTCGCCCATGTCCATCACGAAGATCTCGCCGCCGAGCCCCATGCAGCCCGCCTGGAGCACGAGCTGCGCGGCTTCCGGGATCGACATGAAATAACGCACCATCTCCGGGTGGGTCACGGTGACGGGCCCGCCCTTGTCGATCTGCTCCTGGAACTTGGGAATCACGCTGCCGGCGCTGCCGAGGACGTTGCCGAAGCGGACCATCTCGAAACGCGTGGTCGCGCCGGCATCGGCCTGCAGCCCCTGGCAAACCATTTCCGCCAGCCGCTTGGTCGCGCCCATCACGTTCGTGGGATTCACGGCCTTGTCGGTGGAGATGAAGACGAAGCGCTTCACGCCGCAGTCGATCGCCGCGCGCGCCACCACGTACGTTCCCATCACGTTGTTGCGCACCGCCTCCCAGGCGTTGGCCTCCTCCATCAACGGCACGTGCTTGTACGCGGCCGCGTGGAATACCAGCGCCGGCGAGTATTGGTGCATTACCTGGTTCACGCGCCGCGCGTTCTTGATGTCGCCCACAATGCTCGCCACCGGAATCTCCGGGAAGAGCTCGCGCAGCTGCTCGTCGACCCGGTACATCGCATACTCGTTCATCTCGAAAAGCACCAGCATCGACGGCTGGAAGGCGGCGATCTGGCGGCAAAGCTCGGAGCCGATGGAGCCGCCCGCTCCCGTGACCATCACCACCTGCCCGGTGAGCAGACTGTGCAGGCCCGCGTCGTCGAGCGTCACCGTGTCGCGCTTCATCAAGTCCTCGACGGCGACCTTGCGGATGCGCGCGGGCGAGCCGCCCTTGCCGGCGAGGACGTTGTTCAGCGTCGGCACCGTCATCACCGAGACGCGCGCCCTCTTGCAGATCTCGACCACGCGCCGGCGCGTCTTGTACGGCACCGAGGGCATGGCGACGATCGCGTGGCGCACCTTGAGGCGTTGCGCGAAGCGTTGAAGCTCCTCGAGGGGACCGAGCACGCGCACGCCATGCAGCAGCCGGCCGCGCTTCTTCTCGTCGTCGTCGAGGAAGCCGACGACGCGCCACTCGTGGCTTCGCGAGAGCTCCTTCACCAGGCCCACGGCGGCGTCGCCCGCGCCCAGGACGATGACCGGCGCGCCCTGCTCGCCGCCGCGCCCGTAGAGCGCCCACTCCTTGAACGAGCGAAACGCCATGCGGCTCATCGCCATGAGCGCGATGAGGAAGAGCGGATAGAGGATGTATTCGCGATAGCCGAAGCGCTGGTCGAGGCCGAAGGTGTAGAGCGCCATCGAGACGGCGACCGCGCCGCAGAGGACCGAGAAGACGATGCGCTGGATGTCCGGCAGGCTCGTGTAGCGCCAGATTCCCTGGTAGATACCGAAGAGGAAGTTGATCGCGATCTGGATCGGCACCGCGATCGCGAACACCGCGAAAAGCATGCGCACGTCTTCCGCGCCGAGGCCGACGGCATCCAGAAGGACGGTGGCGCCGAAGAAAGCGATGCACAAGGCGATGCCGTCGTGCAAAGCCGCCGCGAGGGCACGGGCATCGGGCTCCAGGGACTTCATTGCGGCACCGGCACGGTCATGGAACGCCATGGCGTCGTTTCCACCCTCTTGTTGTTGTTGCCCGATGGCGCGCGGCCCGAGAGGTTCAAGCCGCCGGCTTGCTTCGTTCGATCGTGAGGAAGAGCAGCGCGTAGGCTGCCACCCAAACGAGAATTATACCGAACTGCACATTCACGCCCGAGCGTTGCGCCGCGAGCGCGCTCGCGCAGGCCACCGCCATCAACGCGTATGCGCCTAGAGCGAGCTCGCGCCTGGGCCACCTCGCGAGGACGAGGCGCTGGTAGTAATGGCCGCGATGCGCCTGCCAAAAGCGCTCTCCGCGCATCACGCGGCGCAGCAACGTGACGGTCGCGTCGGCGATGAAAGGTGAGAATGCAAGCAGCGGCACGGCAACGGACCATGCGCCCGCGAAAACCCCGTAAAGGCCGAGCGCCCCGGCAAGGAAGCCCAGCGGGACCGAGCCTGCGTCCCCGAGGAACACGCGTGCCGGCGGAAAGTTGTGGCCGAGGAAGCCGAGGCTCGCCGCCGCCAGCGCGCCCGCGACGAACGCGAGCGGCATGACATCGGCACTGCCCGCGGCGAGCGCCAGCGTCGCGAACCCTATCATGGCCATTCCGCCCGCCAGGCCGTCGGCGCCGTCCATGAAGTTGAAGAGATTGGTCATCCATACGATGGCAACGATGCCGAGGAACGCTGCGACAACGCTCGACACCGGATGTCTCATGTCGGGGCCTCCGATCGCCAGTAGCGCCACCATGGCCGCCGCCGCGTGCGCGGGAAGCCGAACCTGGATAGGCAAGCTTTTCCGGTCGTCGATGAAGGACACGACCGCGAGCGCCAGGGCGCAGCCCAGCATCACGACAAGCGGGAAATCCGCGAACGCCGCCGCGACGGGAAACGCTCCCGCGAGAAGTCCCAGTCCGCCCACACGCGGCGTCGGCACCGTGTGCAGCGAGCGCTCGTTGGGCCGATCGGCAAGGCGCGCAGACCACGAGGAGCGCCGCAACAGCGCGATCGCCGCGAACGCAACGATCGCCGGTACCGAGAGCGCGAACACCCATGGCCCGTTCATCCGAGCGACTCCCGGTACGATCGAACCATGTCCTCGACGCCGGTCTCGAAGCCGATCTGCGCGGTCCAGCCGAGGACCTCCCGCGCCTCGGATCCGTCGACCTCGAGCGAGCGCGTGAGCCGTCGCATGAGCCGACCCTGCCCGGCGACAAGCGCCACCTTCTCCAGGAGAGTGCGAGGGACCGCGACAAGCCGCCGCGGACGCCCGAGATATTGGCGCATCGCACCGACCAGCCGCCGCGTCGACGCGCGTTCCGGATGCGACGCCATGAACACCCTGCCGGCGGCGCGCGGGTGCGATCCGCATTCGACCAGCAGGCGCGCGAGATCATCGACGTGGACGAAGGAGCGGCGATTGTCGATGGCGCCGAACGGCAGCGGAGCGGCCGAATCGGCGAGGCGCAGCAACGCGAGAAGGTTGCCCTTCACGCCGGACCCGTAGACCAGCGGCGAGCGCACGATCGAATGTTCGAGGCCCGCGAGCGCCGCGATGGCCTTCTCCGCCTCCCATTTGGTGCGGCCGTATGCGTCCTCGGGCGCGGGCGCATCCGTGCCTCGATACGGGCGCTCGAACGTTTCCTCGCCATTCACCTTGATCGAGCTGAGGAACACGAATCGCCGGGCGCCCCCCTGCACCGCGGCCGCCGCGAACGCACGTGTCTTCTCGACGTTGTCCTCCCAGTATGCTTCCTCCGACTCCGGACCCTCGCCGTGGACCTTGGCGGCGAGGTGAAAGACCGTTGCGCCCGCGTAGTCGGCCGCGCGCACCTGATCCTGCCAATCGGGCTCGCCGAGGTGAACCTGTGTAGTCACGCCCTCGAGGAGCGACACGAGCGAGCGTCCGACGAATCCGGTTGCCCCCGAGATCACCGCGCGTTCAGCTATCGCCCCGCTCATGGCCTTTCCAAAAAGAAAACGGGCACCCCTTCCAGGATGCCCGTCAAGCTTACCGCCGGGTTACGGGCAGTTGGCTGGCACGGTCGCCGTGACGGTCTGGGCGGTCGCGCCGTCCGTTACCGAGATCGAGGCGCTCGGCGGATAGACCGTAGCGCCGTCGCCGTTCAGTCGGGTGATCGTGATCGTATGCCCGGACACCGTCGCGTTGACCCGGGGATGACTCGAGGCCACGGAGTAGGCACCGGTACCGCCGACGACCGACACCGAACCCGAGCTGTTGCATACGAGTGTGATGGTGTTCGGGGCCACGGCCAGGGCCGGCGGCGCCGCCGCGGCGGCTCCACGCACCGAGGACACCGTCACCGTGACCCGGTTGCCCTGCGAATCGGTGACGATGACCGGCGCCTTGTTGGCGCAGGTCTGTCCATTGCCGACAGTCACGCGGAAACGTCCCGGTTGAGTGCTCGGGCTGACCGCATCCACGCTGACCCCGGGGTTCGAGCTCACCGCGGAATACGGGGGCGCGCCGTCGAACACGAAGAAGTCTCCGGATCCGGTGCCGCATGCGTTGGCATCGGGACCGGTGAAGGTGAAGTCATTTGGTATGGCGGTGAGCGTGAGCGGCGCGGTGCTCGCCCCCGTGATCGTGAACACCTGCTCCTGCGACGCGCCGGTACCGATGTGCACCACGCGCACGATCGCGATCTGCGACGGGACGCCGGCGGGTACGCGAATGACCGCGGTGATCTTGCCTTCATGATCCGAGACGACGGTCACCGAATTCGAGATGACGCCCGTCGAAGAGTCGGGCGTGTAGAAAGCGAACTGGCCGCGCACGACCTCGAGCCTGAAGGCCTCGTTGCCGTGCCGTGCACCGTTGACCGTCGCGGCAAGCTGCACGGCGGTATCGCTCCCGGCGCAAGGCGTGATCGTCGTGGTCGTGGCCGCCGCGGGCGGCGGACAAGTGGTCGCCGTGAACTGCAGGCGGTAGCCGGTCACGAAGTTCTGCGCGACCTTCACGTCGAAGTTCACGCTGATGCCGGTGGTATCGCGCACCTGGAGGGTGATCGTCCTCACCTGCAGGTCGTTCGGGCCCAGGCCCGTGTCGACGACGCCCGGGTTGTTCGGGATGACCTCGACGCTGTAGCCGTCGACGATCGGGGGCACCGGCAGGATGCCCGAGTCGCTGGACGTAAGCGCATAAGGCTTGCGTCCGCCCGAGAACGTGATGAGGCCGGGCTCACCCGCGTAGAACGTGCCGTTGTTCCCCGGCTGGGCCGAGATCGGGCCGCCCTGGTTCGGGTTGCCGGACGCACCGCCGCCGCCGCAAGCGGAAAACAGGAGCGACGCAGCCAGCGCGAACGCGAGGTTTACGAAAGATTGGAATTTCACGATAGCGTCCCCTTTGTTGGGCCCCCGCCAAATCACTTTTCTTAAAAGTCAGCGGGTTATCGAGGTTTATTAAAGCGCAACTTGCAGTTTGATGCAAGGGCTGTTTTTTGGCCAGCCGGTCGTGCTGCAGTGCACCATCAAACCGACGATTCTCTTGTCGAAGCTACTTTGCGTTATTAGCAGGAGCCGGCGCCGACGCCGCTTGCGTTGACGGTAATAGTCGTCGTAGCGCTCGAATCGTTTGCATCGTTGACCGTGACGATCGTACCGGGCGTGAACGACGCGCCATTCAAGGTGCGAACAATTGAAAGCGTAGATCCCGAAATTGTGGCCGTTACGTTGGGATTGCTCGCGACGGCCCCATACGCTCCCGAGCCCCCGGAGAGCGTAACCGTCTGCGGGCTGTTGCAACTGGTCAGCGTCACGCTGGAAGGCGTCGCACTCAACGATGGGCACGCGCGCTGTGCACTGCCCGAAAGATTCACCGTGACGTTGGCGACCGTCGTTCCGTCGGACACGCCCACCGTGAGCGGCGCCGTGCCCGCGGCGGGCGACGGATTGCGCCGCGAAATCGTGACGGTATTGCCGGAGATCGTCGCGATCAGCGCATCGCTTCCCGAGCTCACGAAGTAGTTGCTCTGGCGCCCGCCGGCCACCGTCACGTTCGCGCTGCCAGTGCAACTCGTGAGCGTCACCGTGCTCGGCGTGACGGCGAGCGCGGGCGCGGCCTGCGTGCCGGCAACGTTGGCGACCGTCGTCGTTGCGGTGTTCCCCGCCGCATCCCGAACGATGATGGGTGCGCCCGGCGTGCCGACGCATTGCCCGTTGGGTGTCACCGTATAGCTGCCGCCGCTGAACGAGATGAAATCGCGCGAAACGATGTAGGCCGAGCTCGTGCTCGACACCGTATAGGGAGGCGTGCCGCCGAACACGTAGACCGTCGCACTGTTACCGCTCGCGCATTCGTTCTCGCGCGTGCCCTGGAATGTGATCTGCGTCGGCGTGGCAAAGAAGCCCGGGCTCGAGCCGGTCGACTGCGCGATGAGGAAGCTCGTGCGCTGGAAGGCGCCTGTTCCCAAATCGGTGATTTGCAGGAGCGCGGTCTGGTTCGCGGCGCCCGACGTGGCGCGCAGGCGTGCGCTCACCTTGCCGGTTTGGTCGCTGATGACCGTGATGCTCGTGGTGAGGGTCTCGACGCCGGTCACGGGATCGGTGTTGATGAAGCGGAAGTCTCCCGACACGACATCGAAGCGAACGCCGCGCGCGGCGAGGGGAATGCCGCCTTGCGAGATCGTCGCGGAGACGAGCGCGTCTCCTCCGGAGCAAATCGCAGGCGCGCATGCCGCGGCCTGCGTGCTCGACGGCGTGATGGCGATGTTGTTGCTCACGGTGCCGGGCCGGACGGTGACTGTCGCCTGCACGGTGGGCGTCGCGCCCGTATCGCGCACGGTGAGCGTGACGACGGTGTCCGCGATCACGGGGTTCGGAATGATCGTGAGCGTGTTGCCGGCGAGCGCGCCCGCGACCTGGATGATCGACTGGTTGCTCGAGCTCACGATGTAGGAGCCGGTGCCCCCGGAAATCACGAAGGTCGTGGGAAGCCCCGAGAACGCCGTGGCGGTATCCGGAAGGATCGTGATGCGCGCCGGATCGTTGACCGGGGCGGAGCCTGAAACGGCGCCGCTTCCGCAGGAAGAGACGACGGCGATGGAGGCGAGGGCGACTGCGAGGCGAGCGAGCCGGTCGGCGAGACCAGGAGCGAAGCGGATCACGAAGGGTTCCCTGTTTTCATGCGCCCGATGTGCCCCGGGACGCGTCCTCCGAATCATACGCAAATGGCGGCGCGAGGCGTGGCGGCGTGCATCTTGCTTTTAAGGGCATTTATATTGCAGTGCAGCGAAGGCTACGCTACGATGGTCCGGTTTCGCCCGGTTTCCTGCCCGTCCGCTCCCATTCTTGGCGGCTATGGTGGCTTGCGACGGCCACAAGCCGCATCGCCGTCCCAGGGGGCGGCCCGCGGCCGGCGCCAAAAGCCCGCAAACCCAGAATTCGTGCTCCCGACGGCCGGGAGAACGCGTCTACCATCGTGTTCGAGGTGCCGATCATGGATTCGCCAGTAGCGGGCCCGCCGCGCAAACAGGGACTCTACGACCCACGCTACGAGCACGACGCGTGCGGGGTGGGCTTCGTCGCCCATATCAAGGGGAAGAAGTCCCACGACATCGTCGTGAAGGGCCTCACCATCCTCAACAACCTGCGCCACCGCGGTGCGACCGGAGCCGACCCCCTGCACGGCGACGGTGCGGGGCTCCTGGTGCAGATCCCCGACGCCTTCTTCCGCGAGGAGATGGCCCGGCAGAACGTGAAGCTGCCCAAGGAGGGCGCGTACGGCGTGGGAATGGTGTTCCTGCCGCGCAACCCGGCCGGGCGCGCGGCGTGCGTGCGCGAGATCGAGCGCGCCGTCGCGAACGAGGGCCAGCAGCTCCTCGGCTGGCGTGACGTGCCCGTGGACGACAGCTCGCTCGGCGAGACCGCGCGCAGCACGATGCCGGTGATCCGCCAGGTGTTCGTGGGCGCGGGCCGGGGCCAGCTCGACCGCGACGCCTTCGAGCGCAAGCTCTACATCATCAGGAAGAGCCTCGGGCACGCGATCCGCGCGCTCGGCCTCGCCAACGCGGGCGATTTCTACGTGCCCTCGTTCTCGCACCGCACCATCGTGTACAAGGGAATGCTGCTCGCCGAGCAGGTCGGCGCCTTCTACCTCGACCTGAACGACAAGCGCTTCGTCTCGGCGCTGTGCCTCGCGCACCAGCGCTTCTCGACGAACACCTTTCCCACGTGGGACCTCGCGCATCCGTTCCGCTACATCGCGCACAACGGCGAGATCAACACGTTGCAGGGAAACCTCAACTGGATCCGCTCGCGGCAGGCCACCATCCACTCGAAGCTCCTCGGCGACGACCTGGACAAGATCTGGCCCTTGATCTACGACGGCCAGTCGGACTCGGCATCCTTCGACAACGCGCTCGAGCTCCTCGTGATGGGCGGCTATCCGATCGCCCACGCGATGATGCTGATGATCCCGGAAGCGTGGGCGGGCAACCCGCTGATGGATGCCAAGCGCCGCGCGTTCTACGAATACCACGCGGCGTTGATGGAGCCGTGGGACGGGCCCGCGGCGGTTGCCTTCACCGACTGCAAGTTCATCGGCGCCACGCTCGACAGGAACGGCCTGAGGCCGGCGCGCTATTTCATCACCGACGACGACCTCATCGTGATGTCCTCGGAGATGGGCGTGCTCGACATCCCGCAGGAAAGGATCATCAAGAAGTGGCGCCTGCAGCCCGGCAAGATGCTGCTGGTCGACATCGAGCACGGCCGCATCGTTTCCGACGAGGAGCTCAAGCGCGACCTCGCGGCCCAGCGCCCTTACCAGGACTGGCTCGACCGCACGCAGATCCGCCTCGAGGACCTGCCGACGCCCTGGGAGATCCCCACGCCGGACACCGACAAACTCCTCGATCGCCAGCAGGCCTTCGGCTACACGCAGGAAGACCTGCGCATGCTGATGACGCCGATGGCGGTGGCCGGCGAAGAGGCGATCGGCTCCATGGGCGACGACTCGCCGCTCGCGGTGCTCTCCAATCGCGCCAAGCCGCTCTACTCGTATTTCCGCCAGCTCTTCGCGCAGGTGACCAACCCGCCGATCGATCCGATCCGCGAGCAGCTCGTGATGTCCCTCGTGTCCTTCATCGGTCCGCGCCCGAACCTGCTCTCGCCCGACCAGACCGAGCCGGTGATGCGCCTGGAGGTCTCGCAGCCGATCCTCACCTTCGAGGACATGGAGAAGCTGCGCCGCGCCTCGACCTTCACGCAGGGCCACTTCAAGAGCGAAGTGCTCAACATGTGCTATCCCGCCGATTGGGACGTGGACGGCATGGAGCCCGCCCTCGCGCAGCTCTGCGCCGACGCCGTGGACGCGGTGAGGAAAGGCACCAACATCATCGTACTCACCGACCGCGATGTTTCGGCGGCGCTCATTCCGATCCCGGCGCTCCTCGCGACGGCCGCGGTGCATCATCACCTGGTGCGCGCGGGACTTCGCACGCGCTGCGGCCTGGTGGTGGAAACCGGCAGCGCGCGCGAGGTGCACCACTTCGCGTGCCTCGCCGGCTTCGGAGCCGAGGCGATCCATCCCAACCTCGCGTTCGCGACGCTCCTCGACATCAAGGACGGCCTGCCGCAGAAGGTGGACGAGAAGGAGCTCGTCAAGCGCTACATCAAGGCGGTGGGCAAGGGCATGCTCAAGGTGATGTCGAAGATGGGCATCTCCACCTACCAGTCCTATTGCGGCGCGCAGATCTTCGAGGCGGTGGGCCTCTCCACGCCGTTCGTCGACAAGTACTTCAGCGGCACGCCGAGCGCCGTCGAGGGCGTGGGCCTCGAGGAAATCGCCGAGGAAGCGGTGCGGATGCATCGCATGGCGTATTCCGACGCACCGCTTTACCGCGGGCAGCTCGACGCCGGCGGGGACTACGCCTACCGCACTCGCGGCGAGGCGCACATGTGGACCCCGGACTCGATCGCGAAGCTGCAGCACGCGACGCGCGCGAACAGCTTCTCGACGTTCAAGGAATACTCGAAGCTCATCGACGAGCAAAGCGAGAAGCTCCTCACGCTGCGCGGCCTCTTCAGGATCAAGGAGTCGCCCGCGCCGGTGCCGATCGAGGAGGTGGAAAGCGCCAAGGACATCGTGAAGCGCTTCGCGACCGGCGCCATGTCGCTGGGCTCCATCTCGCACGAGGCGCACTCGACGCTCGCCATCGCGATGAACCGCATCGGCGGCAAGTCCAACACCGGCGAGGGCGGAGAGGATCCGGTGCGCTATGTCCGCAACGCGAACGGCGACTCGATGCGCTCGGCCATCAAGCAGGTGGCGGCGGGACGCTTCGGCGTGACCACCGAGTACCTCGTGAACGCGGAGGACCTGCAGATCAAGATGGCGCAGGGCGCGAAGCCCGGCGAGGGCGGCCAGCTCCCCGGCCACAAGGTTTCCAAGTACATCGCCAAGGTGCGCCACACCGTGCCGGGCGTGGGGCTCATCTCGCCCCCGCCCCACCACGACATCTACTCGATCGAGGACCTGGCGCAGCTCATCCACGACCTGAAGAACGTGAACCCGAAGTCGCGCGTCTCGGTGAAGCTGGTGAGCGAGATCGGCGTCGGGACCGTCGCCGCCGGCGTCGCCAAGGCGAAGGCCGACCACGTCACCATCTCCGGACATGATGGCGGCACGGGCGCCTCCCCCCTCTCGTCGGTGAAATATGCCGGCAGCCCCTGGGAGATCGGGCTCGCAGAAACCCAGCAGACGCTCGTGCTGAACAAGCTGCGCGGGCGCATCGCCGTGCAGGCCGACGGCCAGATGAAGACGGGCCGCGACGTCGTGATCGGCGCGCTCCTGGGCGCGGACGAGTTCGGCTTCGCCACGGCGCCCCTCGTGGTGGAGGGCTGCATCATGGTGCGCAAGTGCCACCTCAATACCTGCCCCGTCGGCATCGCCACGCAGGATCCCGAGCTCATCAAGAAGTTCGAGGGCAAGCCCGAGCACGTCATCAACTATTTCTTCTTCGTCGCCGAGGAAGTGCGCGAGTGGATGGCGAAGCTGGGCGCGCGCAAGTTCTCGGAGCTCATCGGGCGCGCGGATCTCCTCGATGTGCGTCCCGGCGTGGAGCACTGGAAGGCGAGGGGCCTCGATTTCTCGAAGCTCTTCTACATGCCCCAGGTGCCCGCGGGCGTCGCGATCCGCCAATGCGAATCGCAGGACCACGGACTCGCCAATGCGCTCGACCACGATCTCATCGACAAGGCGGCGACGGCATTGAGCGCCAAGCGCCCGGTGCAGTTCGAAAGCCCGATCTACAACCGCAACCGCACGGTGGGCGCGATGCTCTCGGGCGAGGTCGCGATGCGCTACGGCCACGCGGGCCTGCCCGAGGACACGATCCACGTGAACTTCAAGGGCACCGCGGGGCAGACGTTCGGCGGATGGCTGTCGCACGGCATCACGTTCGAGCTCGAGGGCGACGCCAACGACTACGTGGGCAAGGGCCTTTCGGGCGGGCGAATCATCATCTATCCGCCGAAGCAAAGCCCCATCATTCCCGAGGAGAACATCATCATCGGCAACACGGTGATGTACGGGGCGATTAGCGGCGAGGCGTATTTCCGCGGCGTCGCGGGCGAGCGCTTCTGCGTGCGCAATTCCGGCGCGACCGCGGTGGTGGAGGGCGTCGGCGACCACGGCTGCGAGTACATGACGGGCGGGACGGTCGTGGTGCTCGGCGCGGCGGGCCGCAATTTCGCGGCGGGCATGTCGGGCGGCATCGCCTATGTGCTCGACGAGGAAGGCGACTTCACGCAGCGCTGCAACCTCGCGATGGTGGAGCTCGAACCAATCCCTGAAGAGGAGAGCGCCGCCGCGGCCGAAGGCATCGGCGGGGAGCTCGAGACGCATGGCAAGGTGAAGATCGACCACATCGCCGGCCACGACGACGCGACGCTGAAGGGCCTCATCCAGCGCCATTTGCTCTTCACCGGCAGCGAGCGCGCGCGCCGCATCCTCGAGAACTGGGCGGCGTACCTGCCCAAGTTCGTGAAGGTGATGCCGGTCGAGTACCGCCGCGCGCTGGGCGAGATGGCCCAGGAGCAGGCGAAGCTCGAGCGCGAGCCCGCGCCGCGCGAGGAAGTCCGCGCGAACGACTGAAGTGACAATCGGGCCCCGGCCTCGCGCCGGGGTGACACATGGGAAAGATCACCGGATTCATCGAGATCGAACGCCGCGACCGGCCGTATACGCCGGTGCCCGAGCGCATCAAGTTCTACAAGGAGTTCATCCGGCCGCTTTCCGACGAGGAGATGGGCAGGCAGGGCGCGCGCTGCATGGACTGCGGCATCCCGTTCTGCCAGACCGGCTGCCCGGTGAACAACATCATCCCCGACTGGAACGACCTCGTGTATCGCGGCAACTGGCGCGACGCGCTGGACGTGCTGCACTCGACGAACAACTTCCCCGAGTTCACCGGGCGCGTGTGCCCCGCGCCGTGCGAGGCCGCGTGCGTCCTCAACATCAACGACGACCCCGTGACCATCAAGTCGATCGAGCAGGCGATCGTCGACAAGGGCTACGCGCAGGGCTGGGTGGGCCCGCAGCTGCCGCACCGCAAGACCGGCCGGAAAGTCGCGGTGGTGGGCTCCGGGCCCGCGGGCATGGCGTGCGCGCAGCAGCTCGCGCGTGCCGGCCATGAGGTGACGCTCTTCGAGAAGAGCGATCGCATCGGCGGGCTCCTTCGCTACGGAATTCCCGACTTCAAGATGGAGAAGCACCTCATCGACCGGCGCGTCGAGCAGATGGCGCTCGAGGGCGTGACGTTCCGTCCCAACACGCACGTGGGCGTCACGCTGCCCGCGCAGGACCTGCTGCGCGACTTCGACGCGATCGCGCTTACCGGCGGATCGGAGAAGCCGCGCGAGCTCCCCGTGCCGGGCCGCGAGCTGGGCGGAATCCATTTCGCCATGGAGTTCCTGCCGCTGCAGAACAAGAAGGTCGCCGGCGACGACGTTCCCCACCAGATCCTCGCCACCGGCAGGCACGTGGTCGTGATCGGCGGCGGCGACACCGGCAGCGACTGCATCGGCACCTCGATCCGCCAGGGCGCGGCGTCGGTGGTGAACTTCGAGCTCATGGCGCAGCCGCCGGATGAGGAGAACAAGCCGCTCACCTGGCCCTATTGGCCGCTCAAGCTGCGCACATCGTCGTCGCACGAGGAAGGCGCCGAGCGCGACTTCGCGGTGGCGACCAAGCGCTTCGAGGGCAAGGGCGGCCGGGTGGAAAGCCTCACCGCGTGCCATGTCGAGTGGGTGAAGGACGAGAAGGGCGCCATGGCTGTGAAGGAAGTGCCGGGCACCGAATTCACCATCCCCGCGCAACTCGTCCTGCTCGCGATGGGCTATGTGCATCCGGTGCATGAAGGCCTCATCGAGCAGATCGGCGTCGCCAAGGATGCGCGCGGCAACGTGAAGGCGGCCACCGAGGGCGCGCGAAGCTACGCGACGTCGGTGGCGAAAGTCTTCGCCGCCGGCGACATGCGCCGCGGACAAAGTCTCGTGGTGTGGGCGATCCGCGAGGGCCGTCAGTGCGCGCGCGAGATCGACGCGTTCCTGATGGGCGCGTCCGACTTGCCGCGCTGAGGCCCACTTCACCGCGCTGAAATTCCTGCCCCTCGCCTTGATCGCCGTATACTTGGGCGTCACGGCGGTGGTCTGGCTCGCGCAGGAAAGCCTGCTCTTCTACCCGCAGCCCCCGGGGCCGGAGCCGTTGCCGCCCGCGGGCTGGCGGATCGAGCAGGTGTCGTTGGTCGCACGCGAAGGTGCACGCCTCGTGGGCGTGCTCGCGCTCCCCCCGTCTCCAAAGCCGGCGCTGGTCATCTATTTCGGCGGCAATGCGCAGGAAGTGACGTCGTTTGCGCCTTCCGCGCTCGATACCTACGGCGAGCGCGCCCTGCTCCTCGTGAACTACCGGGGCTATGGCCGGAGCGAGGGCCGGCCGGGCGAGGCGAACCTCGTCTCCGACGGCATCGAGATCTTCGACTGGGCCGCGCGCCGCGCCGATATCGACGCGTCGCGCATCGCGCTGCACGGGGCGAGCCTCGGAACCGGCGTCGCGGTGCAGGTTGCCGCGGCGAGGCCGGCGCGATGCGTGGTGCTCACCTCGCCCTTCGCGAGCGCGCTCGACGTCGCGCGGGAGATGTACCCGTGGCTGCCGGTGGCATGGCTGCTGCGCCATCCGTTCGACTCGGCGGCGCGCGCGCCGGGGCTGCGCATGCCGGCGCTCATCCTCTTGGGAAGCGCCGATACGCTGATCGCCCCGCGGCACTCCGAACGCCTCGCCTCGCTCTGGGGCGGCCCGGTCGAACGCGTGAGCTTCGAGGGCTTCGGCCACAACGACATCGCGCTCAACCCGCGCTATGGGGCGACGATCCGGCAGTTCCTCGACCGGTGCTCATGACGTCTCGCCGGAACATCGTCGAATGCGTGAGAAAATCCCGGCGATGCACAACGACACCTTCCTTCGCGCCCTGATGCGCGAGCCCACGCCGTACACACCGGTGTGGATCATGCGGCAGGCGGGACGCTACCTTCCCGAATACAACGAGACGAGGCGCAAGGCGGGGAGCTTCCTCGCGCTCGCGAAGACGCCCGAGCTCGCGTGCGAGGTGACGTTGCAGCCGCTGAGGCGCTTCGCGCTCGACGCGGCGATCATCTTCTCCGACATCCTCACCGTGCCCGACGCCATGGGGCTGGGCCTTCACTTCGTCGAGGGCGAAGGGCCGAAGTTCGAGCGCCCGCTGCGCGAAGAGGGCGCGATCGCCGCGCTCACCGCGCCGGACCTCGACAAGCTGCGCTACGTCTTCGACGCCATCGCGCTCACCCGCAAGGAGATCGGCGGCAAGGTTCCGTTGATCGGCTTTTCGGGAAGCCCCTTCACGCTCGCGTGCTACATGGTGGAGGGTGGCGGCAGCGACGATTTCCGCCGCGTGAAGACGCTCCTCTACGCGAGGCCCGACCTGATGCACCGGCTGCTGGAGACGAACGCGCGTGCCGTGACCGAGTACCTCAACGCGCAGATCGCCGCCGGCGCGCAGGCGGTGATGATCTTCGATACCTGGGGAGGCGTCCTCGCGGACGCGGCGTTCCACGAATTCTCGCTCGCCTATTCGAAGCGCGTCCTCGCGGGGCTCACGCGCCAGAGCGGTGGACGCACGGTGCCGCGCATCCTCTTCACGAAGGGCGGCGGAGCGTGGCTCGAGGCGATGGCTTCGAGCGGCGCCGATGCCCTGGGCATCGATTGGCAGACGAACCTGGGCGACGCGCGCCGCCGCGTCGGCAAGTCCGTGGCCCTCCAGGGCAACCTCGATCCGATGGCGCTTTTCGCGCCGCCGCAGGCGATCGAGACCGAGGTCCAGCGCGTGCTCGACTCGTTTGGAAAGGGTCCCGGCCATGTCTTCAACCTCGGCCATGGCGTTTCCCAATACACCTCGCCCGACCATGTCGCGGCGCTCGTCGAGGCCGTTCATTCACGATCCCCCGGGGCCCACGCGCCCTGAACGGTGTCAAGAAAAATATTTGCCCCGATGTGATTGCTTATTCACACAACCGCCGTCCTCGCCCCATCGCCGCGCCCTTTTTACCGCCCTGTAGGACGAAGCAAAAATCTGATTTTGCATCAGGGACTTGCGTTGTAATTCGAAATCAGATTTCGAGGCGTCGCCCCCTTGGGCGGCGATATACGTGGTGCGGCGGCGTACGTATTCACAGACTTATCCACAGCCTATTCCGCGGCCTTTTTCACTCTTGAAAATCGCGAAAATCGCGCTCGATGTGCCGCTCGACGACGCGTTCGATTTCCGCCTCGAGGAGGGGCTCGAAGCGCCCGTGGGCAGCCTGGTGATCGTGCCCTTCGGGCGCACGCGGAAGGTGGGCGTCGTGGTGGCGCTGGCGGGCCAAAGCGCCGTTGCGCCCGAGCGCTTGCGCGCCGTCGAGTCCGTCGTCGCGGACGTGCCCGCGCTGGGTGAGGACGAACTGGAGCTCTTCCAGTTCTGCGCGCGCTACTACCAGCGCCCGCTCGGCGAGGTGATCGGCGCGGCGCTCCCGCCGCGGCTGCGGCAAGTGAGCCGGCGCTCGCTCGCCGCGCCTGCGGCCGGCCCCGCAGGGCGTCCCCGCCTCGCGGAAAGCGTGTCGCTCACTCCCGAGCAGGAAGCCGCGGTGGGCGTTGTGCTGGCGAAGCCGCAGGGCTTCCACCCGGTCCTGCTGCACGGCGTCACGGGAAGCGGGAAGACCGAGGTCTACCTGCGGCTCATCGCGGACGCGCTCTCGCGCGGGCGCCAGGCGCTCTTCCTGGTGCCCGAGATCGGTCTCACGCCGGAATTCGAGCGGCAGGTGGCGCAACGCTTTCCCGAGGCGCGGCTCGTCGCCGCGCATAGCCATCTCGGCGAGGGCGAGCGCGCGGCCGGCTGGCTCGCGGCGCAGTCGGGCGCCGCGCACATCGTGCTCGGCACGCGGCTCGCGGTGTTGATGCCGTTCCGCGACCTGGGCCTCATCGTGGTCGACGAAGAGCACGATCCTTCGTACAAGCAGCAGGAAGGGCTGCGATATTCGGCGCGCGACGCCGCCGTGCGCCGCGCCCAGCGCCTGCAGATTCCCATCGTCCTCGGCTCGGCCACGCCCTCGCTGGAGAGCTATTCGAACGCGCTCGACGCACGCTATGCGCTGGCGCGGCTGCCGTCGCGCGCAACCGAGGGCGCGGCCATGCCGGTCGTGCGCACCGTGGACACGCGCGCGGACCGTCCCCAGGACGGGCTCAGTTTCGCGCTCGCCGCCGCGATCCGCGCACGCCTCGCGCGGAAGGAGCAGTCGCTCGTCTTTCTCAACCGGCGCGGCTTCTCGCCCGTGCTCTTCTGCCGCGCCTGCGCGTGGCATTCGACCTGCAAGCGCTGCAGCGCGAACCTCGTGATGCACCTGGGAGCGCGCGAGATGCGCTGCCACCACTGCGGCCATCGCGAACGCATTCCCTCAGTGTGCCCGGGCTGCGGCTCCGCGGACCTGGCGCCCATTGGACAAGGCACGCAACGCATCGAGGAAACACTGCGCGCGACTTTTCCGGAGGCCCGCATCGCGCGCGTCGATCGCGACTCCACGGCGCGCAAGGGCTCGCTCGCGGGCGTGCTCGAGAAGGTCCGCAAGGGCGAGATCGACATCCTGGTGGGAACGCAGATGCTGGCCAAGGGCCACGACTACCCGAATCTCACGCTGGTGGGCGTGCTCGACAGCGACGGCGCGCTCTTCAGCGCGGATTTCCGCGCCGCGGAGCGGCTCTTCGCGCAGCTGGTGCAGGTCGCGGGACGCGCCGGTCGCGCGGAGAAGCCCGGAGAGGTGCTGATCCAGACGGATTTCCCCGGCCATCCGCTCCATGCCGCGGTCGCCCGCCAGGACTACGCCCGCTTCGCCGACGAGGCCCTCGAGGAGCGCCGGCTCGCCGGCTTCCCGCCCTTCTCGCACCTCGCGCTCGCACGGGCCGAATCGAAGAAGGCCGGCGAGGCGATCGCGTTCCTCAAGCTCGCCGCGCGGCTCGCGCGCAAGCTCGCCGCGCGCGAGGGCGCCGGCGCGATCGAGGTGTTCGACCCGGTGCCCGCGCCGCTGGAGCGCAAGGCGGGGTTCGAGCGCGCGCAGCTCCTGGTGCGTGCGCCGACCCGCGCCGCGCTGCAACCGTTCCTGCAGGCGTGGAGGGTCGAGCTCGCCGCCCGGGCGGTGCGCAACGTGCGTTGGTCGCTCGACGTCGATCCGCAGGAGGCGTGAGCCCGGCGTCCGGGCCGGGCCGCCCCCGTATAATGTGGGGTTTGGATTCTCCCTCCCGCTAGTGTCTTCCCCCGACTCGAAATCGCGGCTCGCCGTCCTCGTGCAGGACGCCGTGCGCAAGGCCTTTCCCGACGCCGACGCCGTGGTGGTCCTCGACCGCCCGAAGAACGCCGATCACGGCGACTTCGCCACGAACGTCGCGCTCCAGCTTGCCCGGCAGGTGGGAAAGAAGCCGCGCGATGCGGCCGAAGCGATCGTCGCGGCGCTCGCGCCCAACGCCGACATCGCGCGCACCGACATCGCGGGCCCGGGATTCATCAACTTCACGCTCGCGGCCGAATCGCGCTTCGTTGTCGTGGGCGAGATCCAGCGCGCGGGCCCCGCGTTCGGGCGCGGCACGACGGGCGCCGGCGGCAAGATCATGGTGGAGTTCGTCTCCGCCAATCCCACCGGGCCGCTGCACGTGGGCCACGGCCGCCAGGCGGCGCTCGGCGACGCGATCTCGTCGCTCCTCGAATGGCAGGGCTGGCAGGTCACGCGCGAGTTCTACTACAACGATTCCGGGAACCAGATCGCCAACCTCGCGCTGTCGGTTCAGGCACGCGTGAGGCAGGCGCATGGCGAGACGATCGAGATGCCGAAGGACGGTTATCTCGGCGACTACATCCGCGACATCGCCCGCGAGTACGTGGCCGCGCATTTCGGCGACGCGGTGGGCAGCGACCTCGAGCAGATCCGCCAGTTCGCGGTCGCCTACCTGCGCAACGAGCAGGACATGGACCTCGTCGCCTTCGGCGTGAAGTTCGACTCGTACTTCCTCGAAAGCTCGCTCTACACCGACGGCAAGGTCGGCGAGACGGTGGAAATGCTGAAGCGTGCCGGCCACACATACGAGAAGGAAGGCGCGCTGTGGCTGCGCACCACCGACTTCGGCGACGACAAGGACCGCGTGATGCGCAAGTCCGACGGCACGTACACCTATTTCGTGCCCGACGTCGCGTATCACCTCGGCAAGTTCCGCCGCGGCTTCCGGGCCGCCGTGAACGTGCAGGGCTCCGACCACCACTCGACGGTCACGCGCGTGCGCGCGGGCCTCCAGGCGCTCGACGCGGGCGTTCCGAAGGGCTACCCCGACTACGTCCTGCACCAGATGGTCACCGTGATGAAGGGCGGCGAGGAGATGAAGATCTCCAAGCGCGCGGGCGCCTACGTGACGGTGCGCGACCTCATCGACGAGGTGGGCCGCGACGCCGTGCGCTATTTCTTCATGATGCGCCGCGTCGACTCGCAGCTGGTCTTCGACATCGACGTGGCGAAGAGCCAGACCGACGACAATCCGGTGTACTACGTGCAGTACGCGCACGCGCGCCTGGGCAGCGTGCTGCGCGAATGGGGCGGCGACATCGCGTCGCTGCGGGGCGCCGACCTCGCGCCGCTCGCTTCGCCCTACGAGATCGCGCTCGCGCAAAAGCTCGCGGAATTCCCCGAGGTGATGGCGCGCGCGGCGGCGGAGTTCTCGCCCCATCTGCTCACGTACTATCTCCATGACGACGTGGCGGCACGCCTGCATACCTACTACAATGCCGAGCGCTTCCTCGTCGAGGACGAGGCCCTGAAGAAGGCGCGGCTCGCGCTCGTCGCCGCGACGCGACAAGTTCTCGCCAACGGGCTCTCGGTCCTCGGCGTGAGCGCACCCGAGAGAATGTGATGGCCAAGGACTACAAGGATTCTCCCGCCCCGCGCTCCGAAAGCCGGCTGAACCATCCGCTGTTGCTCGGCATCATCATCGGGCTGCTGCTGGGCATCGTGATCTCGCTCGCCGTGGCGCTTTGGCTGAACCGGCTCTCGAACCCGTTCGTCGAGAAGGGCAAGCAAGTCGAGCCCACGCCGAAGATCGCTCCCGCGCAGCCGCCCGCGCCGGCGAGCGCCGCCAAGGCTTCCGAGGAGGCCGCGAAGGCGGCCAAGGCCGCCGAGGAGGCTAAGTCCGGCAAGCCGCCGGCGAAGACCTCGGAGCGCCCGCGCTTCGAGTTCTACCAGATCCTCCCGGGCGACAGGGAGGTGAGCGACAAGGAGGCCAAGGCCGCGGCCAAGGCAACCCCGCCCGCCCCGGCCGCGCCGACCAAGCCCGGCTCCTCCCCCTCCTCGCCCAAGCCACATTCGGGCGAGGTGTACTGGCTGCAGGCCGGCGCCTTCTCCGACGAGAAGGAGGCTGACAACCTAAAGGCGAAGATTGCGTTTACAGGACTGGAGGCCACGGTCCGCGCGGTCGCGATCCCCGACAAGGGGACGCTCTACCGCGTGCGCCTGGGCCCCTACCAGAGCCTGGACGATGCGAACCGCATCAAGGTCGCGTTATTCCAGAACGGCGTCGGCGCCGCGATCATCCGCACCAACGACGAAGCCAAGAACCCGTAAAGGAAATTTCATGTCATTGCGAAAAATGCTTTCCTTCATCGCCGCGACGCTCGCGTTCACCGCGGCGGCCTCGTGGGCGCAGGCCCCCCTCGGCTCCTCGCTCCTCGATCCGCCGCAGCCCACCGAGGGCAACGGCAAGATCGAGGTGATCGAGTTCTTCTGGTACGGCTGCCCGCACTGCTACGCGATAGAGCCCACGGTGAACGCGTGGCTCAAGGCGGCGCCGAAGGACGTCGTGTTCAAGCGCGTCCCCGCATTCCCGAGCGAGGCGTGGGGCAGCATGGCGGTGATGTACTACACGCTGGAAGCGATGGGCCTCATCGACCAATACCACACCAAGGTGTTCGACGCGATGCACAGGCAGAACGTGAATCTCGCGAACCCGGCCAAGCGCGACGAATGGCTGAAGGCGAACGGCATCGATCCCGCGAAGTACGCGGCGGTGGAGAAGTCCTTCACCGTCACGACGAAGGTCGCGCGCGCGCGGCAGATGACGCAGGGCTACCAGGTCGACAGCGTCCCGCGCTTCATCGTGAACGGCAAGTACGTGACCTCCGGCGAGCTGGCCGGCGGCAACGACAAGATCGTCCCGACGATCGACCGGATCATCGCCCAGGTGCGCAAGGAAAAGAGCTGAAGCGATGAAGGTGTTCCTCACCGGGGCCTCCAGCGGCATCGGTGAGGCGCTCGCGCGGCACTACGCCGCGCGCGGCGCGACCCTCGGGCTTGCCGCAAGGCGCATGGACCTGCTGCAGCGCCTCGCCGGCTCGCTCGGCACCCCCGCCGAGGTGTACGCCTGCGACGTGCGCGACATTCGCTCCCTCAAGTCCGCCGCGGCGGACTTCATCGCGAAGCACGGCGCGCCCGACCTCGTCATCGCCAACGCCGGGATCTCCCATGGCACGCTCACCGAGCACCAGGAAGACGCCGCGACCTTCGCCGATATCCTCGACGTGAACGTGGTGGGCATCGTGAACACGTTCCATCCGTTCATCGAGCCCATGCGCGCCCGCGGATCCGGGACGCTCGCGGGCATCGCATCCGTGGCCGGCATCCGCGGATTGCCGGGCGCTTCCGCGTACAGCGCATCGAAAGCGGCGGCCATCAACTATCTCGAGGGGTTGCGCCTGGAGATGAAGCGCTCGGGCGTGAAGGTCGCCGCGATCCTTCCCGGCTTCATCGCGACTCCCATGACCGAGAAGAATCCCTATCCGATGCCCTTCATCATGGGCGCCGACGACGCGGCCCGGCGCATCGCGCGCGCCATCGACGCGGGAAAGAGCTACGCCATCATTCCGTGGCAGATGGCGATCGTCGGGCGGGTGCTGGGACTCCTGCCCAACGCGCTCTACGACCGCGCCATGCGCGGCATGGGACGCAAGCCGCGCCGGGCCTAGCAGCCCTTCTCGGGCTTCGGGTGGATGTTGTCCACCCAGAACACTTCCTCGGCCTTGTCCGCCGCCGCGATGTCGAGGTTCACCACGACGGGTTCCTGGCCGCTGCGCAGCAACACGCACTCGAGCGGCTCGTCGGCGCTGCCGTTCATCTCCTGGTGGGGCACGAAGGGCGGCACCCAGATGAAATCGCCCGGTCCGGCCTCGGCGGTGAATTCCAGGCGCTCGCCCCAGCGCATGCGCGCCTTCCCCTTCACCACGTAGATCACGCTCTCCACCGGGCCATGGTGGTGCGCGCCGGTCTTCGCGTTGGGAAGGATGTTCACCGTGCCGGCCCAGATCTTTTCGGCGCCCATGCGCGCGAAGTTGATCGCCGCCGCGCGCGACATGCCCTGGGTCTGGGGAACGTTGCCGGGGTCGAGCTCGTTCGCATGGACCACGCGCACGCCGTGGTGTTTCCAATCGTGTTGTCCGCTCATAATTGCTCCGTTTCGCTTTGCGTGGGACGCCACACGAGCAGGCGTTTCTCGGCCTTGGTGACGGCGTAGTCGAGGACGAGCGCGAACGCGGTGAGGACGAGGATCCCCGCGAACACGGTGTTGATGTCGAAGGCGCCCTCCGCCTGCTGGATGAGATAGCCGATACCGCTCGCCGATCCGAGATACTCGCCCACCACGGCGCCCACGAACGCCATGCCCACCGCGATGTGCAGGCTGGAGAACACCCACGAGGTCGCCGACGGCAGGTACACGTAGCGCAGGAGCTGCTTCCTGTTCGCGCCCAGCATGACGGTGTTGTTGAGGACGACGGGGCTCACTTCCTTCACGCCCTGGTACACGTTGAAGAACACGATGAAAAAGACGAGCGTCACGCCGAGCGCCACCTTCGACCATATCCCCAGGCCGAACCACACCATGAAGATGGGCGCCAGCACCACGCGCGGCATCGCGTTCATTGCGGTGATGTAGGGATCGAAGAGGGCGGACGCGGTGGGCGAGAGCCCGAGCCAGAGGCCCATGGCGAGGCCCGCCACCGAGCCGATCACGAACGCGAGCGCGGTCTCCTGGAGCGTCACCCACAGGTGCCTGTAGATCTCGCCCTCGGAGAACCACACCCAGATCACGCGGAAGATCCTCACCGGCTCGCCGAAGAAGAAGGCGGCGCGGTCGGGGTTGTCCCAGACGAAGGGCGGGATGAGGCCCGGCTGCGAGAGGACCTGCCACGCGACGAAGATCGCGACCAGCATGGCGGCCTGCACCAGGCGCAGCGTCGAGCGCTTCATCCCGACATCCTGTTCTTCGTCTGCGCGTACCCCTTGAGGACTTCCTCCTTCATCGAGCGCCAGATGCGGTCGTGCAGCTCGATGAAGCGCGGCGAGAGGCGAATCTCCTGCACGTCGCGCGGACGCGGGAGATCGATCGGGAAGTCGCCGATGGGATGGGTGCCAGGTCCGGCGGAGAGCACGATCACGCGGTCGGAGAGCGAGATCGCCTCCTCGAGGTCGTGCGTGATGAAGATCACGCTCTTCCTGTTGGCGCCCCAGAGCTCGAGGAGCTCGTTCTCCATCAGCTGGCGCGTCTGGATGTCGAGCGCGGAGAAGGGCTCGTCCATGAGCAGGATCTTCGGGTCGAGAATGAGCATCTGCGCGAGCGCCGTGCGCTTCCTCATGCCGCCGGAGAGCTGGTGCGGATAGCGGTCGCCGAATCCGGCGAGGCCCACGCGCGCGAGCCAATCCTCGCCCTGCCGCCGTGCTTCGGCGAGGTCCACGCCGCGGAATTCCAGGCCGGCCGTCACGTTGGCGAGGGCGCTGCGCCAGGGCATGAGAGCTTCGGACTGGAACATGTAGCCGGCGCGGCGATTCACGCCCGCGAGCGCGTCGCCGAAGATGCGAACCGCGCCCGAGCTGGGCTTGAGGAGCCCGGCGGCCACGTTGAGGAGCGTCGACTTCCCGCACCCCGTGGGCCCGACAACGGAGACGAACTCGCCGTCGCCGACCGCGAGCGTCACGTCCTTCACCGCCGTGTACGACCCGCGCGCCCCCGCGAAGGAGCACGTGATGCGGTCGAATTCGACGCCAGCCATCTATCGATACTTGGCGTTGGCCTTCTTCACGAACGAGTTGTCGAAAGTCGATTGCAGGTCGATCTTGCCCGCGGCCATCACGGAAGGCTCGAACTGCTTGAGGACCTTGTAGACGTTCTCGGCGGCCTTCATCGACATCTCGCCGTTCTCGGAGTAGCCGATCATGTTCTTCAGCAGCCCTTCCTTGTAGAGCGACGGATTGCCGGCCTTGTACTCGGAGGGCATGAGGTCGACGATTTCCTGCGGCGTCGCCTTCGCGATCCACTTGTCGGCGCGCACCATCGCGTTCACCACGGCTTGCACGGTGTTCGGGTTCTTCTTCACGAATTCCGCGGTCACGTAGATCACCGAGGCGTGGTAATCGCCCCCGTAGATGTCCTTCATGCCCTTCTCGGTCCGGCTGTCGGCGACCGCGACGAACTTGCCGGTGGATTCGAGCTGGGTGAGCACCGGATCGAGGTTCGAGATCGCGTCGAGCTCGCCCTTCTCCATGGCTGCGACGGCGCCCGCGCCGGTGCCCACGCCGACGATGGAGACGTCGCTCGGCTTGAGGCCTTCCTTGGCAAGGAGGTTGTTCACGAACATGTTGGTCGAAGAGCCCGGCGCGGTGACGCCGATCTTCATTCCCTTCAGGTCCCTGGCATCGCGGTACTTCGCCGCCTTCTCCTTCGACATCACCAGCGCGATCGAGCTGTACCTGGCCTGCAGCACCACCGCCACGATGGGCTGCTTCTTCGCGGCCATGTTGATGGTGTGCTCGTAGGCGCCCGACACCATGTCGGCGCTTCCGCCCACCAACGCCTGCAGCGCCCGCGCGCCGCCGGCGAAGTCGGGGATCTCGACCTCGAGCCCCTCGTCCTTGAAGTACCCCTTGCGCTCCGCCACGGTGAGCGGCAGGTAGTAGAAGAGGCTCTTGCCCCCGACGGCGATGGTGATCTTCTTCTTCTCGGGCGTCTGCGCCCACGCGCCCGCGGCGAATGCCGCCGCGACGAGGGCCGCGCCGACGCGCTGGATGATTCGCTTCATGTTCGTCTCCTCCGTCCTTGGTTTGTTTTCGACGCTTCTAGAACCGCAGGCCGATCTTCGCAGACAGCGACGTGTTGCCGCCCATCTTCTCGGCCTCGAGCGCGAGGTTCACGGCGACCAGGTTCAGGTTCACGCCGCCGAAGACGCGGCCCTGGTTGAATCGCGCTTCGGCGAGCGCCGTGCCGCTCGCCCGCGAATGCACACGCACGTATCCCACGCCGGCGTAGGGGGTCAGCAGCGCGAATTTCTTCGACGCCATCATGTCCACCGCTATCGTGCTCACGGCGAGGTCGCCCAACCCTGCCGCCTTCGTCCCGGAAAGCCGCAACGCGACCGCGGGCGCGGCGAGCCCGTCGTCGACGATCGCGTAGCGAAGGTCGGCGCCGAAGACCGACGCGCTCACGTCGGAAGCCCCGCCCACGAAGGCGCCGATGTCCAGGCCGCCGAAGAGACCCTTGTGCACGTGCACCTTCGGAATGACGAGATGCGAATGGCCGCCGGCGCCCGCGCGCGAGAAGGCGTTCGACGCTTCGAGCCTCGTGTCGGTGACCTCCACGCCCACGTCGAAGCCGAGCACGCCCAGCGAGCCCGCCGGGGTGACGCCCTTGTACGCGATCGCCGCGCCCATGTCGCGCGAAAGGCGCAGGAACTCGTCCTGGCTCAACGTTCCGAGAGTGGAAAAATCGGCGGCATGTGCGGCCCAGGCGCTCGCGGCGAAGGCAAGCGGGAGTAAGCGCTTCGGCATTCAGTTCCTCGGGGATTCGGGGGGATCGTGCAACTCGAGCGTCTGCCCCGCCTTCATTACCTGGCCGGGCACATCGTGGCCCACCACGGCGGGCATGCGCCGCGCGACCTGGAGGAGCTTGGCGAGGTCCACGCGGGTGTCGTATCCCATGTCCTCGAGCATGTTCACCATGTCCTCGGTGCAGATGTTGCCCGTGGCTCCGGGCGCGAACGGACAGCCGCCGAGCCCCGATAGCGAGCCGTCGAAGGAGCGCACGCCCGCCTCGATCCCGGCCACCACGTTGGCGAGGCCCATGCCACGCGTGTTGTGGAAGTGAAGCGTGTAGAAGGTATCGTCGGGAGGAGGGTACTTGGCCAGCACCTTGCGCGTGAGCTCGGCCACCTGCCTCGGGTTCGCCATCCCGGTGGTGTCGGCGAGCGAGATGCCGTCGAAGCCCAGGTCGCGGAAGCGGCCGACGAAATCGAGCACCACGTCCTCGTGGACATGGCCCTCGAAGGGGCAGCCGAAGGTGGTGGAAAGGCTCATGGTGATTTTCATCCCCGCGCCGTGCGCCACCTTCACCATGGTGGGCAGCTCCTCGAGCGATTGCGCGTGCGAGCGGTTGATGTTGGCGCGGTTGTGGGTCTCCGAAGCCGACACGACGCCGTTCACCTCGTCGGGCTTGCGCGCCGTGGCCGCCGCGTTCTGCACCCCGCGCACGTTGGGGACGAGCGCCACGTAGGTGACGCCGGGCACGCGCTCGATGCGCGCCAGCACCTCGTCGGCGTCGGCGAGCGCGGGCACCGCCTTCGCCGAGACGAACGACGTCACCTCGATCTTGTGGAGCCCCGTGCGCGAAAGCTGGTTCACCACCTCGACCTTGGTCGCGGTCGGGATGAACGCCTTCTCGATCTGGAATCCGTCGCGCACGGCGACGTCGTTCATGTAGAGCCGCATGGGAAGAGGGGGTCGCGGGAGAGCCCGATTTTACTCTCCGAATGGAGGATGGGGCACGCGGAACCGCGAGGACTGGCGCGC
Organism: Burkholderiales bacterium; assembly: GCA_038244725.1. Taxonomy (GTDB): domain Bacteria; phylum Pseudomonadota; class Gammaproteobacteria; order Burkholderiales; family Usitatibacteraceae; genus Usitatibacter. The sequence continues at coordinate 16,988 of JBBRTF010000013.1, read as the reverse complement.
GTACCCACAGGTAACCCGCTTTGCATCGGCGGGAACGCCATGCGCTTCGTAGCTAGCCGACGACGCCGCGCTTCCTCAACGCTTCGATCTCGCCCTCGGTGTAGCCCAGGGTGGAGAGCACCTCGCCGGTGTGCTCGCCAAGGCGTGGCCCTATCCAGCTCGTCTCCCCCGGCGTGCGCGAAAGCTTCGGCACGATGCCGGGCAGCAGGACCTCGCCCTCGCCGAGGCGATGGCGCTCGATCATGCCGCGCGCCTGGTAATGCATGTCGGCCACGATGTCGGCGATCGAATAGATGCGCCCCGACGGCACCTCGGCCTTGTCGAGGGCTTCGAGAACGAAGTCGAGGTCGTGGCGCGCCGTCCATTCCCCGATCGCGCCATCGAGCTCCGCGGTGCGCTTCACGCGGCCGTCGTTGGTCGCGAGCGCGGGATCGTCCGCCAGGTCGGCGCGTCCGATGGCGCGCATCATCCGCTTGAAGATCGAATCGGCGTTGGCGCCGATCACCACGTATTTTCCATCGGCACACGCGTAGGTGTTCGAGGGCACGATGCCGGGAAGCGACGCGCCGCTGCGCTCGCGCACGAAGCCGCCCATGCCGTACTCCGGCAGCATCGACTCCATCATCGCAAAGACCGCCTCGTAGAGCGCGACATCGACCACCTGTCCCTTGCCCGAGGACGCACGCTGGTGGATGGCGGTAAGCGCCCCGATCGCGCCGAACAACGCGGCGAGCGAATCGCCGATGGAGATTCCCACCCGCACCGGCGCGCGATCGGGATAGCCGGTCAGGTAGCGCATGCCGCCCATGGACTCGCCGATGGCGCCGAAGCCGGGCCGGTCCTTGTAGGGGCCGGTCTGGCCGAAGCCCGAGACCCGCACCATCACGAGCCCCGGATTGTCGCGGGAGAGCGCCTCGTAGCCCAATCCCCAGCGCTCCATCGTCCCGGGCCGGAAGTTCTCCACCACGATGTCGGCGTCTTTCACGAGCGCGCGCACGACCTGCTGGCCGTCGGCCTCGCGCAGGTTCACGGCGACGGACTTCTTGTTGCGCGATTGCGCGTACCACCAGAGCGAGGTGCCCTCGTGAAGTTTCCTCCATTTGCGCAACGGGTCGCCCTCGCCGGGCGTCTCGATCTTCACCACCTCGGCGCCGAACTCCGCGAGGAGCCGTGCGCAATACGGGCCCGCGATGAGCGTGCCGAGCTCCACCACCTTGAGATCCGCCAGCGGTCCTTTCATTCGTCTCTCCCGGTTGCGATTGCCGCCTATCTTCCGCCGGTCCTGCGCGGGTCGCTGAAATCCTCACCCGGCACGGGCGACTCCGGGCGCAGGAAGAGATCGAAGCCCTCCTCGGTCTCGCCGCGCCGATGCCCGCGCCACACGAGCTTCCATTGGCCCGGCCACGGCCAGCCGCGATTCTTGTGCAGGTTGCCCTCCCAGATGAGCGCGCGGCAATCCTCTTCGTGCGCGTGCCGCGGGCGCTGCGGCACGCCGAGGTAGTAGCCCACCAGGGCTCGCTCCGACTCGCCCAGCTCGAAGGTCACGACGCAGCGCGCGTCGGCGGGCATGCGCGCGCCGATCTCGTCGAACACCGGACGATAGCTCTTCGCGGCGTCGAGCCACGGCAGCCACAACGTGTTCGCGAGACCCCAGACGAGAGCGAGCGAGGCGACCCAAAGCGTGAGGCTCGCGGCGGGAAGCCGCCGGCGCGCGCAGCCGAGCGCGATGTATCCGGCCGTCAGCGTGACAGCGGCTGCGATGGCGATCGGCTCGACTGGCATCGCGAAGGGCAGCGGAAGGGCGCGCGCGAGCGGCGCCCAGGGAACCATGTCGCCGTGCCAGACGAGAAGCGCCCACACCGCCCACATGAATAGCGACGCGGTGCCCGCGGCGATGACCGCGATGAACGCGAGCGATTTGCCGTAGCCACGGTCGCGCGTACCGAAAGCGCCCGCCCCGGCGAGCGCAAGGCCGGGCACCAGCGGCAGCAGGTACACCGCGCGCATCGAAGCCGACACGGCGAGCGTGAGCGCGCCTATCAGCGTGAGCGTGAGGCCCACCTGGAGCGCGGGATGATGCCACCCGTAGCGTCCTTCGCGCATCGCGGCGCCCACGGCGAAAAGCCAGGTGGGAAAGAGGAACCACGCGAAGTCGCGGCTCCAGTCGCCGCGATCGCCGCCGGCGCCCAGCCTCGCCACGGCGAAGCCCGCGAAACGTCCGAAGTTGTTGGTCCAGAGCCATTCGTCGAAGAGCGCCGGTGAGCGCAGCCATAGGGCGAGCGGCCATAACACCAGGGCCGGGAGCGCCACTACGAGGGCGACGGCGAGCTGCTTCGCATAGGCGGGTGTGCGCCATTGCGCGAAGAAGAGCGGAAGCATGAGGCATGCGATGCCGATCACCGCGGGTGCGAAGACGCCCTTGCCGAGGAAGCCCAGGCCCACGCCGAGCCCGAGCATGGCGCCACCCCAGCGCCGCCCGCGCGCGCAGCCGGCGATGCCCAGCAGCGCGACCGAGAAGCCCAGGAGAAGCGCGAGATCCGCCTGCATGCGCTGCGCATGGCCCTCGACCCCGAGCGTGCCGAGGAATAGCAGCGCCGCGAACCCCGCGGCGCCCCCGCCCCACAGCAGCGCCGACGCGCCCGCCACGGCGGCGAGGCTCGCGAGCGTGAAGGCGAGGCTCGCGACGCGCGCCGCATCGGGCGGCGGCAGCATACCCGACAGGAGCGAAACACCGGCCCAGGACACCCAGTAGTAGAGCGGGGGCTTCTCGACGAAGGGCTCGCTGCCCACCATCGGCACGACGGCGTCGTGCGTCTTCGCCATGTCCATCACGATGCCGAACGTATACGGCTCGTCGGGCTTCCAGGGATCGTGTCCCACCAGGCCCGGCAACGTGTACGCGGCGACGAGGAGCAGGATCACGAGCGCGCCCGCGCGCGGCGAGAGCTTCACGGCGCGAGGCGCGGCAGCACTGCGCCCGCGCTGCCGCGCAGGGCGATCGTGGCGCGTGCCGAGAGCGCCGTGCGATCGGGATTCACCTCGATCACGCTGGCGCCGGCGTCAAGGGCGGCGAACGGCAGCGACGCGGCCGGCTCCACCAGGCCCGATGTGCCGACGCTGAGAAACACGTCACACCGCGCCGACGCTTGCATCGCCTCCTCGAGCGCCGCGGCGGGAAGCATCTCGCCGAACCACACCACGTCCGGGCGCAGGAACGATCCGCATCGGGCGCACCGCGGCGGCGCCGCGTCCGCATCGCTCCACGAAGCCGCGGCGTGCGAGCGCTCGAAGCAGCGGACGCGGCGAATATTTCCGTGCAGCTCGAGTACGCGGCGGCTTCCTGCGGCATGATGCAATCCGTCGACATTCTGCGTGACCAGCGTGAACCTTCCTCCCTTCGCCGCCACCTCCTCCTCGATCCTGGCGAGTGCGCGATGACCGGTGTTCGGCGAAACCGACTCCACCTTCGCGCGGCGCTCGGCGTACCAGGCCCAGACCCGCGCCGGATCGCGCGTGAACGCCTCGGGGGTGGCGAGGTCCTCGGACCGGAAGCGCGACCACAGGCCGGTCAGCGCATCGCGAAACGTGGGGATGCCCGATTCCGCGGAGATGCCCGCACCGGTGAGCACCACGATCTCGCGCGCGCCGGCGACAAGCGTGCGTGCGCGGGCAGCGTCCTGCTGATCGGCGGAATCGTCCATGGCTCGCGGTAGACTCGCCGTCATTATGATCTGCGCGATGTGCGGGGTGTTCGGGGGATTCCTCTCCGAGGCGGCCGGGGATGGGGCGCCGCGCGCGGGAGATGAATTCCGCAACAACTATCCGCACGACGCGAAGCAAAGCTTCTGGCTCTGGAAGTGGGAGCAAATGAAGAACGGCGTTCCCGAGCCGCCGCCGGGCGGATGGAAGATTCCCCACATGAAAGCCGACGCCGCGGCGCTGCGCGCCAATACGGGCGCGCCGACCGCCACCTGGATCGGCCACGCATCCTTCCTCATCCAGCTCGGCGGGATGAACATCCTCACCGACCCCCAGTTCTCCGAGCGCGCCTCACCCGTCGCCTTCGCCGGGCCCAGGCGCATCGTGCCGCTGCCCATCGCCGTTCATGAGCTGCCGCACATCGACGTGGTGCTGGTCTCGCATAACCACTACGACCACCTGGACGTCGACTCGGTGAAGCGACTGGCCGCGATGCCTTCGGGAAGCCCGCTCTTCCTGGTGCCGCTGGGGCTGAAGGCCTGGTTCGCCGGGATCGGCATCGAGCGCGTGGAGGAGCGAGACTGGTGGCAATCGCAGGCCGTGGGCGCGCTGCGCTTCACGCTCGTGCCGGTGCAGCACTGGAGCAAGCGCACCCTCTGGGACACGAATCGCACGCTCTGGGGCGGCTGGGTGATCGAGGGCGCGGGGCTGAAGCTCATCCATACCGGAGACCTCGGCTATTCGCGGGATGCGCGCGACATCGGCGAGCGCCTCGGGCCGTTCGACATGGCCTTCATTCCGATCGGGGCCTATGCGCCGCGCTGATTCATGAAGGCGATGCACGTCGACCCCTCGGAAGCCGTGCAGGTCCGCGCCGACCTCCATGCGAGCCGCGCCCTCGGCATGCACTGGGGCACTTTCGAGAATCTCACCGACGAGCCGCTCGACGAGCCGCCGGCGGTGCTCGCGGCGAAGCGCGCCGCTGCGGGTTTGCGCACGGAGGACTTCGACGTGATGAAGATCGGCGAGACGCGCGCCATCGAAGCCGCGCGGGATGCGAAGCCATGACCGGACGAGCCCATGCACCCGAAGATCCCTACGCCGAGATTCGCGAAGGCGTGCGCGCGCTGTGCGCGGATTTCCCGCCGGCATATTTCCGCGGCATCGACCGCGAGCGCGGTTATCCCGAGGCCTTCGTCACCACGCTCACCCGCGCCGGATGGCTCGCCGCCCTGATCCCGCAGGAGTACGGCGGCTCGGGGCTCGGCGTCTGCGAGGCATCGGTGATCATGGAGGAGATCAACCGCGCGGGGGGCAACGCCGGCGCCTGCCACGGCCAGATGTACAACATGGGGACGCTGCTGCGGCACGGCTCCGCCGAGCAGAAGGCGAGGTACCTGCCGGCGATCGCGAGAGGCGAGCTGCGCCTGCAGTCGATGGCAGTGACGGAGCCCACCGCCGGAACCGACACCACCGCCCTCAAGACCTTCGCGCGCCGCCAGGGCGATCGCTACGTGGTGAACGGCCAGAAGGTCTGGATCTCGCGCGTGCAGCACTCCGACCTCATGATCCTCCTCGCGCGCACCACGCCGATCCCCGAGGCGCGCAGGAAATCGGAGGGCATGTCGATCTTCGTGGTGGACTTGCGCGAGGCCGTGGGCAAGGGGCTCGAGGTCCGGCCCATCGCCAACATGGTGAACCACGAGACCAACGAGCTCTTCTTCGACAATCTCGAGATTCCCGCGCAGAACCTGATCGGCGAGGAGGGCCAGGGCTTCAGGTACATCCTCGACGGGCTCAACGCGGAGCGCGCCATCATCGCCGCCGAGTGCATCGGCGACGCGCATTGGTTTCTCGACAAGGTGACGCGCTACGCGAACGAGCGGGTGGTCTTCGGGCGCCCGATCGGCAAGAACCAGGGCGTGCAGTTCCCGATCGCAGAGGCCTATATCGAGGTCGAGGCGGCGAACCTCATGCGATTCAGGGCCTGCGAGCTCTTCGACAAGGGATTGGCCTGCGGCGCCGAGGCCAACATGGCGAAGTACCTCGCCGCCAAGGCCTCATGGCAAGCCGGCGAAGCCTGCCTCCAGTTCCATGGAGGCTATGGCTTCGCCGCTGAATACGACGTGGAGCGGAAGTTTCGGGAGACGCGCCTCTACCAGGTGGCGCCCATCTCGACCAACCTCATCCTCGCCTATGTCGCGGAGCACGTGCTGGGATTGCCGCGCTCCTTTTGAGCGTATTGCGTTGCTATACGACGCGGCGGCGGCCGCGAATCATGTGATAGACGAGCAGAACGACGATCGCGCCGATCACCGCGCCGATGAAGCCGGCCGATTGCCCCGCAGCGTAGATGCCCATGGCCTGGCCGAGGAACGTGGCGACGAGCGCGCCGACGATGCCCAGCAAGGCGGTCACGATGAAGCCGCCCGGGTCACGGCCCGGCATGAGGAACTTGGCGACGAGACCCACGATGAAGCCGATGATGATTGCCCAAATGATGGTCATGTTCTTTCCTTCCGCGTTGGATCACTGAGGACTCCAATCTCCCCTCTTTGTGGCGTGCGGTCTCTCGGACGCCCTCCGATTCGGGCGTAGGAGGGGGCGATGCGGGCATGGGCCGAACGAGCTACCTGCGCAACTGCCCGCGCAACGCCTCCAGGGCGATGGAGCGGTGGCCCGCGCGCCACGCGAGCTGCGTGCGTGCATGCGCGATCCGCGCGGGGAGCTTGCCCACGAGGAGCCCGCGACCGGCGCCGGCAAGCTTGAGGACCGAGCGCGGCACGATGGCGATTCCCGCCCCCGCCGCGACGCAGGCGATGATCGCGTGGTAGGAGGCGAATTCCAGCACCTGGCTGGGCACCACGCCCTCGCCGCCGAGCCATTCCTCGAGTCGTCGCCGGTATGAGCAACCCGCCGAGAAGGCGATGACGCTCGATCCCGCCACATCCCGCGCCGAACGCACGGCCGACGCGCTTCGCGGCTGGATCACTACCAGCTCCTCCTCGAAGGCGCGCTCGCTTTCCAGCCCCGCCGCGGTGAACGGCTCCGCGACGAAGGCGGCCTCGATCTCGAAGGCGTGCAAGCGCGCGACGAGCGCGCCGCTCGTGCCCGTGACGAGCTCGATCTGCACGTCGGGGTAGGCCCGGTGGTAGCGCGCGAGGATCGCGGGCAGGCGCGCGGCGGCCGTGCTCTCGAGCGTGCCGATGCGAAACGCGCCGCGCGGCCTTCCGCTCCTCACGGCCGCCTCGGCCTCCGAGGAAAGGCGCAGCAGCTCGTCGGCGTAGGCGAGGAGGAGCTCACCTTCGGGCGAGAGCGCGAGGCGGTTGCGCTCGCGCACGAAAAGGCGCGTGCCGAGGCGCTCCTCGAGCTGCTTCACGCGCGTGGTGACGTTGGATTGGACGCGGTTCAGCTTCGCCGCGGCGCGCGTGATGCCGCCCTCTGCCGCGACGGTGCGGAAGATGTGGAGGGCTTCGAGGTCGAGGATTCTCATTTCGAGATGAATGCATTCTCTATAATTCATTTTACAAGATGGGCCTTCCGGGCTCAATGTGGGCCATGACCGCGCGCCCCGCCGCCATCGCCGTCGCCGGATTCGCCGCCCTCGCGGTGGCGATGGGCATCGGGCGCTTCGCCTTCACGCCGATCCTGCCGATGATGCAGGGCGAGGGCACGCTCGACCTCGCGCGCGGCGGGTGGCTCGCGTCGGCCAACTACCTGGGCTACCTCGCGGGCGGGCTCACGGCGATGCGCCTTCGCGCAGCGGCGCGTGGCGCGATCCGCGCGGGGCTCCTCGGAGTCGGCATCGCGACGCTCGCGATGGGGCTCACGCACTCCCTGATCGCCTGGCTCGCGTTGCGGGCGATCGCCGGAGCGGCGAGCGCGTGGGTGCTGGTGTTCGCGTCGTCGTGGTGCCTGGAGCAGTTCGACCGGAGCGAGATCGCCGCCCGTCGCGGGTGGCTCGGCGCCACGCTCTTCGCCGGCGTGGGCGCGGGCATCGCGATCGCGGGCGCGGCGTGCGTCCTGCTCACGATGCTCGGGGCCAGCGCCGATGCGGCCTGGATCGCGCTCGGCTTTTGCAGCCTCGCGGTCGCGGCACTCCTTTGGTCCCGCCTCGGGGGTGCGGAGCCCGTCGCCGCGGGTGGCGGCGGCGCCCTGGCATGGGACGCGGAGACTCTCAAGCTCGCGGCCTGCTATGGCGCCTTTGGGTTCGGCTACATCATCCCCGCCACCTTCCTCGCCGCGATGGCGCGCGAGTCGTCCCCCGATCCCGCGGTCTACGGCTGGTCGTGGCCGCTTTTCGGAGCGGCCGCGGCGGTGAGCACCTACGCGGCCGTCGCGGCCCGGGGACGGCGCTCGGATCGATCGCTCTGGGCGGTGGGGCACGGTGTGATGGCCGTGGGCGTCGCCGTTCCCCTTTTCGCGCCCGGAATCGCCGGCAGCATCGCTTGCGCGCTCCTTGTCGGAGGCACGTTCATGGTGGTCACGATGGCCGGCATGCAGGAGGCGCGGCGCGTGGGCGGCGCCACGGCACGCGCGCTCATCGCGACGATGACGTCTGCCTTTGCCGTGGGCCAGATCGCCGGGCCGATCGCGGTAAGCTTGCTCGCCGGGAGCGCAGGCGGCTACGCGCCGGCGCTTGCCCTCGCCGCCGCCGCGCTCCTCGTGAGCGCGTTCGCACTATCACCGGCACGAAGCCGCACGAGGATTCCATGACCGTACGCATGCCGCCGCTCGACGAGTCGGCGATGAACGAAGCGCAGAGGAAGGCGGCCGCCGCGCTCATCGCCGGACCGCGAAAGGCGGTGGTGGGGCCCTTCATCGCGCTTATGCGAAGCCCCGAGCTCCTCGACCGGCTGCAACGCGTCGGCGAATACCTTCGCTTCGACAACGCGATCCCGCAGCGATTGAACGAGCTCGCGATCCTCATCACGGCGCGCCACGTGAGGAACCAATTCGAGTGGGTGATCCACCATCCGCTCGCGATGAAGGCGGGAATCGCGCGCGCGACGCTCGACGCGATCGAGGAAGGAAGTCGCCCGGGCGCGATGACCGACGACGAGGCGGTGGTCCACGATTTCGTCACGGAGCTGCTGCGCGACCATGGCGTGGGCGATGCGACCTATGCCACCGCCGCGAAGCGATTCGGGGAGCACGGCGTGGTGGACCTCACCGCTACCGTGGGCTACTTCCTCACGGTGTGCCTGGTGATGAACGTCGCCGGCACGCCCGCGCAGCCGAGCGATCTCGGGGCCCTGAAGTGACGTCGTCATATCATTGCCCATGACGAAATGGAGCCGCGACGCCGTGGTGGTGACCCTCGCCGCCGCCGCCATCCTGATGGTGACGATGGGCGCGCGCCAGTCCCTCGGGCTCTTCGTCTCGCCGCTCAACACCACCACGGGACTCGGCATCGCCACCATCAGCCTCGCGCTCGCCGTGGGCCAGTTCACCTGGGGCGCGGTCCAGCCCGTGGCGGGCGCCATCGCCGATCGCTACGGGCCGGGCAGGGTGATCGTCGCCGGCATGTTCGTGCTGGCGTTGGGATCGGCCGTGACGCCGTTCATGACCTCGGGCTTCGGGCTCATCGTCTCGCTGGGACTCCTCTCGGCGATCGGCTCGGGGGCGGGAAGCTTCTCGGTGCTGATCGGCGCGGCCGCGCGGAAGCTCTCGCCGCAGGAGCGCGGCAAGGCCGCGGGCATCATCAATGCCGGTGGCTCGTTCGGCCAGTTCGTGTTCGCCCCACTCACGCAACGCCTCATCTCGGGACTGGGATGGATGGGCGCGATGTGGACGCTCGCCGTGATCACCCTCGCATCGCTGCCGCTGGTGCGCGCCGTCGCGCCCAAAGGCGCGCCCGCGCCGCAGCACGCACACGGCGACACGGGCTTGTGGCCCACGGTGAAGGGCGCCTTGGGCGATCGCAGCTACATCCTGCTGCAGGCGGGCTTCTTCACGTGCGGGTTCCACATCGCGTTCCTCGTGACGCACCTGCCGCAGGAAGTGAACCTTTGCGGGCTTCCGCCGACGGTCGCGAGCTGGTCGCTCGCCATCATCGGCCTGGCGAACATCGCGGGAAGCCTCCTTGCCGGATCGGGCACCGCGCGTTATCGCAGCAAATACATCCTGGCCGCCATGTACGCTTCGCGCGCGGTGCTGATCGGCGCGTACCTGATGGCGCCCAAGACCTCGCTCACGTTCTACGTCTTCGCGGGGGGTCTCGGCCTCACATGGCTCGCGACCGTGCCGCCCACCGCGGCCATCGTCGGCAAGCTCTTCGGCGTGCGCTATCTCGCGACACTCTTCGGCCTCACGCTGCTGTCGCACCAGGTGGGCGGGTTCCTCGGCGCCTATCTCGGCGGGATCGCCCTCGAGAGAACCGGCAACTACCAGTGGATGTGGTACGCCGACATGGCGCTCGCCGCGCTCGCCGCGGGGGTGAACCTGCCGATCCACGAGGCGCCGGTGGCGGCGGCGCAGCCAGCCTGAAGGACCCGGACTACTCGACCGTGACCGCCTTGGCGAGGTTGCGGGGCTTGTCGACGTCGGTGCCGCGCCTCAACGCGGAGTGATAGGCGAGGAGCTGCACCGGGATCGCGTGCACGATCGGCGAGAGGGCGCCCGAGTGGCGCGGCGTGCGGATCACGTGCACGCCCTCGCTCTCGGTGAAGTGGCTGTCGAGGTCGGCGAAGACGTAGAGCTCGCCGCCGCGCGCGCTTACTTCCTGCATGTTGGACTTCACCTTCTCGAGGAGCGCGTCATTGGGCGCGATCACGACGACGGGCATCGAGGCGTCCACCAGGGCGAGGGGGCCGTGCTTGAGCTCGCCCGCGGGATACGCCTCGGCGTGGATATAGGAGATCTCCTTCAGCTTGAGCGCGCCTTCGAGCGCCACCGGGTAGTGGATGCCTCGCCCGAGGAAGAGCGCATGGTCGCGCTCGGCGAAGCGCTCTGCCCATGCCTGGATCTGCGGCTCGAGGTTCAAGGCGTGCTGGATGCTGCCCGGCACGAAGCGCAGCTGCGCGATGGCCGCGGCCTCGGCGTCGGGAGCCAGGCGGCCACGCGACTTGGCGAGCGCGAGCGAAAGCGTGTAGAGCGCGGCGAGCTGCGTGGTGAACGCCTTGGTGGACGCGACGCCGATCTCGGCGCCGGCGCGCGTATAGAAGACGAAGCGCGACGCGCGTGGTATCGCGCTCTCGCGCACGTTGCAGATGGACAGCGTCGTCGCGTGGCCCAGCTCCTTCGCGCGCTTCAATGCCTCCATGGTGTCCAGCGTCTCGCCCGATTGCGAGATGGTGACCACCAGCTGGCGGGGATTGGGAATCGAGTCGCGGTAGCGATACTCGTGGCCCAGCTCCACGTTGCACGGCACGAGCGCGGTGCCCTCGATCCAGTAGCGCGCGATGAGACCCGCGTAGAAGCTCGTTCCCGAAGCGAGCACGAGGACGGAGTCGGCGTCGCGGAAGGCGGCCTCGGCGCCGGCGCCGAAGAGCCCGTCCACGTCGACGCCGCAATCGATCACGCCTTCCAGCGTGTCGGAGACCGCGCGCGGCTGCTCGTGGATCTCCTTCTGCATGTAGTGGGTGTAGATGCCGAGGTCGACGGCATCGGCGTTGAGCTCCGAGAGGTGCTCCTCGCGCTTCACGGCTCGCCCCTCGCGGTCGACGATCGTCACGCCAGAGCGCCTGAGCGCGACCACGTCGCCGTCCTCGAGGTAGATCACGCGGCGCGTCTCGGCGATCACCGCCGACAGGTCCGAGGCGAGGAAGTTTTCGCCGTCGCCCAGGCCCACCACCAGAGGGCACCCCATGCGCGCGCCGGTGAGCGTTTGCGGATCGTCGAGCGCGACCACCCCGAGGGCGAAGGCGCCGTGGAGATCGGCGGCCGCCTTGCGCGTCGCGGCGAAGAGGTCCCCGCTCGCCTTGAAGTAGTGATGGATGAGGTGCGCGACGACCTCGGTGTCGGTCTGCGACTCGAAGGTATAGCCGAGCGCCTTCAGGCGCGCGCGCTGCTCCTCGTGGTTCTCGATGATGCCGTTGTGCACCACCGCGATCTCGTTCATCGAGACGTGCGGGTGCGCGTTGGGCTCGGTCACGCCGCCGTGCGTGGCCCAGCGCGTATGGGCGATGCCGATGATTCCCTTCAGGTCCTCGGCGCGCACCGCGTTTTCCATCTCGGCCACGCGTCCGACTCGCCGCACACGCCGAATGCCGTCGTTGAGGACCGCGATGCCGGCGGAGTCGTAACCGCGATACTCGAGGCGCTTCAGCCCTTCCGTGAGGATAGGCACGACGTTACGGCTGGCGATGGCTCCGACGATTCCGCACATGGGGGACACTCCCTCGGCATCGAGGGTGGGGATGGGGAATCGTATTGTCTCAAAAAACAAGCTCTCCCCAGTCTGGGGACCGGGGAGAGTGAGAAGTTAGGCGTCATGCTCTTGGCCTCACGTCGCCTAGCAGGCCGCGGGAGAGGAGGGAACCCGTGACCTGAACCGATTGTGCGCGGCTCCATACTGCGGCGCAGCGGGAAAGTGCTCAACCGGAGTGCCGAATATTCGGCGTACCGCGTGCGGCCCGGCGGGCCCTGAACGCCCTGGACGCCGCGGCGAGCGCAAGCGTGGCCAGCAGGGGCGCGATGGACACCGCGACCCCCGCGCGCAAGGCGAAAGTCGCGCCCGCGAACGCGAGCGCCGCGACGAGGATCGCGGCCGCGAGCGCGAGGCGCCAGTCGCGCAGCAGAAAGACGAGCGCGCCGAGGGCGAGGAGGAGCACCGAAAGCGGTCGCGAGGGTTCCCGGGGGGCGCCGGCGAGAGCCGTGCGCAGGGACTGCGCGTGGACCACGATGGCGGGCGCGTCGTGGCGCGCGTCCTCCCAGGCGGTGATGTTCACCGGAACCGCGACACGGTCGGAATAGGGCATCGTCTCGCCGATGAGAACGATGCGGCCGCGGAAGAGCCGCTCCAGAAGCGCCGGATCCTTCACCTGGAGCACGCTTTTCAGCGGCACGTAGCGTAGCGCTGCGCCCAGGGCGAAATCGATGAGGCCGTCGCTGCATTGGCGCTCGAGCGCGCGGCACAGGCGCCCCGTGAACGTGGGGAAGCCCCCATCCTCGGTGGGAAGGACGAGCGAGAAGCGGCGCGTGGTCCCGTCGTCGTCGCGGGCGAGGAGACCGATGGCGAGTCGCTCCTCGCCCAGCAGCGCGAGGAAGGGCGTGTGGATGCGGCGCGCGGCGCGCGTGCGCGCGTCGATATTGAGGGACACGACAAAGGGTCCGTTGCCCGCGGCGGCCGCGAGCCCGACGAAGAGCGCGCGGTCCAGGCCCGGATGGATCGAGTCGAACGAGCGCTCCGGCAGCGGGTAGTCGAGCCCGATGGCGCGCGGATGGGCCGAAGCGATGCGCGCGAGCGCCAGGCCGAGCGGCTCGTGCCACAGGCCCGGGGGCGCCGCGATCGCGTCGAGCGTCGCCGGATCGATGCCGACCACGACGATCTCGTCGGCCGACGGCTTGGGAGCGAATGCCCGCAGTATCGACCACTCGTGATCGAGCAGGCGATCGTCGAGGAACCTCGCCGGCGCCATGACGCAGAACGCGAGGCCCGCCAGCGCGATCGCCGCCACGGCGAAAGCGCGCAGAGCGGCGTCTGCGCCGTCGTCGGATTCGGTCATGGGCCTTCATCTTAACGCGCGCGGTCGCCGGTGCTAGACTGGCCCCTTGATCCCGCGCCCCCCGAGAAAAAACATGATAGGGGAGTCACCGAGCCTCGCACAGCTGAGCGCCATCGCCGACCCCTTCGTGAGGGAGCTCGCGGCGCTGGGGCGCCTTCGCGGCTATCCGAAGAACACGGTATTCATCACCGAGGGCGACTCCAGCGACTCGGTGTTCGTCGTCCTTTCCGGGCGGGTGAAGATATTCCTGTCGGACACCGAGGGCCACGAGATGATCCTCGACACGCAGGGGCCCGGCGAATACGTGGGAGAGATGGCGCTGGACGGCAAGCCCCGCTCGGCCTCCGTCATGACCCTGGAGTCGAGCACCTTCTCCGTGGTGTCGCGCGACCCGATCAGGGAGGCGATCCGCCACAATCCCGATTTCGCGCTCGACATGATCTCCAAGATCATCGACCGCGCGCGCCTCGCGACCAACAGCGTGAAGGATCTCGCCCTCCTCGACGTGTATGGGCGCGTCGCGCGGCTGCTGCTCAACATGGCCGTGGACACGAACGGCAAGCTCGAGATCCCCGACAAGCTCACCCAGCAGGAGATCGCCGAGCGCGTCGGCGCCTCGCGCGACATGGTGAGCCGGATCTTCCGCGACCTCACCGCGGGCGGATACATCAGCGTGGAGAGCCGGCACATCACCATCAACAAGAAGCCACCGGCGCGCTGGTGATCGGCGGGGCGGGGGATGCGGAATTTTCAGTATTCGCGCCGTTCAATTTGCCATCGCCGCGCCTTCGGCCCTTGCGTAGTCTCGCATCTGCCTGGCGCACACAGGCGCAACGAGAAAAAAGGGCCGACCATGTTCGAAGAACCCCGCAGGAACCACGATCCCCGACCCACCGAGCAGGAACGCGCATGGATCGAGACCGATCCCTTCCGCGCCGCCGCGCGTGTGATGGCCCTCATGGCCCTCGCGGTATTGATCGGCACCGCCGCGACGGACTTTTCCATGCCGAATGCGCCGGCGGTCGTCGCCGCGGCGCGCTAGGCGCTCGACGCTACTTCTTGCGCGGACGCTGCCAGCCGGGTTTGGTGAGCTGCTTCGCCTCGGTCAGCGTGAGGCCGCCGGGGGGCACGTCCTTCACGATGGTGGCGCCGGCGGCGATCGTGGCGCCCTTGCCGACGGTCACCGGCGCCACCAGCTGCACGTCCGAGCCGATGTGCACGTCGTCCTCGATCACCGTGCGGTGCTTGTTGGCGCCATCGTAGTTGCACGTGATGGTGCCGGCGCCGATGTTCACGCCGCTTCCCACGCTCGAATCGCCGATGTAGGCGAGGTGGTTTGCCTTGCTGCCGCGCCCGAAGCTCGATGCCTTCACCTCGACGAAGTTGCCGATGTGCACTTCGTCGGCGAGCTGCGCGCCGGGACGGATGCGCGCATACGGGCCGATGCGCGCGTTGGCGCCGATCGAGGCCTCCTCGATGAGCGTGAAGGGCTTCACCTCGGTGCCGGCGCCGATCGCCGCGTCGCGCACGATGCAGTTCGCGCCGATCTTCACGCCGTCGGCGAGGGTGACGCGCCCCTCGAAGATGCAGTTCACGTCGATCGTCACGTCGCGCCCGCAGGCGAGCTCGCCGCGCACGTCGATGCGCGCGGGATCGGCGAGCGTCACGCCGGATTCGAGGAGCTTGGCGGCTTCGTTCATCTGGAAACGGCGCTCCAGGGCGGCGAGCTCGGCCTTGCTGTTCACTCCGAGCGACTCGTGCGGCGCGCCGGGATGGCGCACCTCGATGGCGACGCCGTCGGCCACCGCCGCGGCTACGATGTCGGTCAGATAATACTCGCCCTGCGCGTTGTCGTTGGAGAGCCGCGCGAGCCATTCGGCGAGCCTCGCGCGCGGCGCGGCGAGGATTCCGGTGTTCACCTCGCGGATGGCGCGCTCCTCGGACGAGGCGTCCTTTTCCTCGACGATGCGCACGACGCGGCCACCCTCGCGCACGATGCGCCCGTATCCCTTGGGCGAGTCGAGCTCCTGCGTGAGGAGGGCGAGGCGGCCATTGCCGGCCGCGTCGACCAGCGAGCGCAGCGTCCCCGACGCGATGAGCGGCACGTCGCCGTAGAGGACCAGCACGGTGCCGCCTTCCTCGAGATGCGGCAGCGCCTGCATCACCGCGTGGCCCGTGCCGAGCTGGCGTTCCTGGATGGCCCATTCGACGCCTGCCTGCGCGAGGCGCTCCCGGACCACGTCGGCGCCATGGCCCACGACGACGCAAAGGCGCGTGGGCGCCAGTCGTCCGGCGGTCTCGATCACATGGGAGAGGAGCGGGCGTCCGGCAAGCGGATGGACCACCTTGGGCAGGCTTGAATTCATGCGCTTGCCCTGCCCGGCGGCGAGCACCACGACCTGGAGCGGAGAGGAGGAGGTCATCGGATGCGGAAACGGAAAACAAAAAGGGCAGGGTTTCCCCTGCCCGTATGTGTTGCGCCTCTAATCAAGGAGTTCAGTGATCCCCCTCAACTACTGGGTGGATTCTAGCACTCTAACGGGCCCTGCGCAGCTTGCGGATCGCGGCGAGCTGCGCCACGGCCTCCGCGAGCTCCGCCTGGGCCCTGGCGACTTCCATCACGCCGCTGCGGTTGGCGATCGCCTCCTTGGCGAGCCGCTCGGCCTCCATCGCCTTGGCTTCGTCGAGATCGTGGGCGCGCACCGACGTATCGGCGAGCACGGTCACGCGATCGGGCTGCACTTCCATCATGCCACCCGAGACGTAGATCACCTCTTCTTCGCCGCCGGTCTGCTGGATGCGCACGGTGCCCGGCTTGATGCGCGTGAGGAGCGGGGCGTGCTCGGGAAGGATGCCCAGCTCGCCCGCCTCGCCCGGGGCGATCACCCGCTCGGCGGCGCCGGAGAAGATCTGCTGCTCGGCGGAAACGATGTCGACTTGGAAGGTTTTTGCCATTGGTTTTTCTCGGGCCTCGTGCCTATCGCCTCATGCCTACTGCAACGTCTTGGCTTTCTCGAACGCCTCCTCGATCGGGCCGACCATGTAGAAGGCCTGCTCGGGAAGCGAATCGCATTCGCCGTTCACGATCATGTTGAAGCCCTTGATCGTGTCCTTGAGGGTCACGTACTTGCCGGGGGAGCCGGTGAATATCTCGGCCACGTGGAAAGGCTGCGACAGGAAGCGCTGGATCTTGCGCGCGCGGCCGACCGCGAGCTTGTCCTCGGGGGACAGCTCGTCCATGCCGAGAATCGCGATGATGTCGCGCAATTCCTTGTAGCGCTGCAGCACGGCCTGCACGGCGCGCGTGGTGTTGTAGTGCTCTTCGCCGATCACGTTGGGATCGACCTGGCGCGAGTTCGAATCGAGCGGATCCACGGCGGGATAGATGCCGAGCGAGGCGATGTCGCGCGAGAGCACCACGGTCGCGTCCAGGTGGCCGAAGGTCGTCGCGGGCGACGGGTCGGTCAGGTCGTCCGCGGGGACGTACACGGCCTGGATCGACGTGATCGAGCCCTTCTTGGTGGAGGTGATGCGCTCCTGCAGGCGGCCCATCTCCTCGGCGAGCGTCGGCTGGTAGCCCACGGCGGAAGGCATGCGGCCCAGCAGCGCGGACACTTCCGT
>JBBRTF010000012.1:0-96446 GCA_038244725.1 Burkholderiales bacterium | reverse complement strand
GCGCGAGCTTCACGCCGCCGCCCTTACCGCGGCCGCCGGCGTGGATCTGCGCCTTCACGACCCACACGGGCCCGCCCAGCTTCTTCGCCGCGTCGGCCGCTTCGTCGACCGAGAACGCCGGAAAGCCGCGCGGGGTCGCCACGCCGTACTTGCGGAAGAGTTCCTTGCCCTGGTATTCGTGGATGTTCATTGCGGGGCTCGCGGGAGGATCGCGCGGACGGCGACCCGAGCCCGCGATTTTACCTTGGCGAGAAAAGTGGTGTCAGGTACGACTTTCCGCCCCGCGGAAAGTCGTACCTGACACGACATTTTCTCAGTGCTGGTCGCCCTCGACGGAGGGGTCGATCTTCTCGGTGCCCCGGTACCACTGCGGGTAATACCGCGCGACCGCGGGGCTCGTCAGCGCGAGCGCGTGGCAGCGGTCGAGCTGGAAGGGCTTCTTCGCGGGATCCTGCGCGCGCTGCCCCGCCATGGTCTGGAACGCGGCGGTGGCGAGCGAGCCGGCGAGCTCCGTGATGTGCGTGCAGCCGCGAACGCCGCCCAGCAGCTCCTTCAGGCGCTGGTGGTAGCCCGGGCGGATCGCGACGCCGATGAGCAGCTTGTACGCGGGAACGATCGCGTCGCAGTAGTCGACATAGGGCATCGCGTCCATCGCCGCCGCGGCGTCGACGATGTTGAGCGCCTTGTCCACTGTGATGCGAAGCCACATGCCGTGCACCGGTTCACCCGACTTGCGCACGCCCGCGGCGAGCTTGAAGTCGTAGGCCTTGGTGTCGACGAGGTGGCCCTCGATGTCGTAGAGCCCGTCCTCGCGCCCGTATCCCTGGATCTCGATCGCGCGCTTGTGCAGCGGCTCGCGCGCGACGGTCGGCTCAAGCCCTGGCATCGGCCGACTTCGGCACCGCGCCGGTCCTGCGCGCTTCCCGGATCGCGGCGGCGAATTCGGCTCCGGTCTGGTAGCGCTTCTCGAAATCCTTGGCGAGGGCCTTTTCGATGATCGCGTCGACCCATTCGGGCAGGGCCGGGTTGTAATCGCGGATCGCCGGATGCGGGTTGTTGGCGATCGCGAACATGAGCTGCGTCATCGACTCGCCCTCGAACGGAAGGCGTCCCGCGAGCATCTGGTAGAGCATGACCCCGAGCGAGAAGAGATCCGAGCGCCCGTCGATCTTCTTTCCCGCGAGCTGCTCGGGCGACATGTACGACGGCGTGCCGAGCACCATCCCGGTCTTGGTCTTCGACGAGTCGGTGATGCGCGCGATGCCGAAGTCGGTCACCTTGGCCGTGTCGCTCTCGGGCTCGTACATGATGTTGGCGGGCTTGATGTCGCGGTGCACGACGCCCATGGTGTGCGCATAGCCGAGCGCGTCGCCAACACGCTCGACGATGGACAGCACCTTGTCGGGCGGCAGCAGGTTGGGCTGCTTGGTGTACGGCGCGAGGTCCTTGCCCTTGAGGAATTCCATCGCGATGTAGCACAGGTCGTGCTCTTCGCCCGCGTCGTAGATGGTGACGATGTTGGGGTGCGTGAGGCGCCCCGCCGTCTCGGCCTCACGGAAGAAGCGCTCCTTCGCGTCCTGCAGCTCGTCGGCCTCGAACTCCGCCGAGAGCGCCATGGTCTTGATGGCGACAATGCGGCCGATCTTCGGATCCTTGCCGCCGTACACCACGCCCATCGCGCCTTTGCCGAGCTCCTTCTCGATCTGGTAGCGCCCGAGCATGGGCTTTTCCTGCGCGCCGCCCTGCAGCACCATGGTGCTCGCGTTGGTGCGCGCCGCCGCCGAGCCGCCCAGGATGATCGTCTCCGAGAGCTGCTTGTTGCGCCCGAGGCGCTCCTCGATGTCGCGGAACTTCGGGTTGTAGGTCGACATGTAGCGAAAGACGCTCTCCGCCTTGTTGAACTGGCGGCGGCGCTCGAAGTCGAGCGCGAGCGCGTACATGTTCTCCATCACCTCGTCGTTCAGCGGCGCCTTGCGGAACTTGTCGAAGGCCATGTCGAGCTGGCCCTGCTGCTGGAACGCGAGCCCGAGCATGCGGTTGGATTCGGCGCTGGCGACGTCGGCGGCTTCCTTGCCGCGCTCGGTGGACAGGTAGCGCTTGGTGGTGAGGAGCGCATGGCCCACGACGAGGAGTGTGGCGGGCAGCATGAGCTGGATCCAGAGCCCCGCGCCCGTCATGAGGCCCAGGTGGGCGGCGAAGAGCGCCACGAGGAGGATGCCGGTGATCACCGCGCCCTTGCCGGCGGTGAGCCTGGGCAGCAGCAGGATGAGGTAGAGCGCGATGAAGAGGTACGCGCCGAGCGTGGCGAAGGCGCCCCACGTGGGCGCCACGAAGAAATGCTCCTGCAGGATCGAGGAGACCGAGTGCGCGAGCGTCTGCACCGGGCTCATTCCCGCCGAGATCGGCGTCACTTGGCTCGCGCCGATGCCGGCGGCCGTCGCGCCGATGAGGACGATCTTGTCGGCGTACTTCGCCGCGGGAATCTTGCCGGTGTAGACGTCGAAGAAGGAATCCTCGGCGAAGGCGCGGCGCCCGTCGCGATCCTTGTAGAAGTACGTGTACATCTGCGCGGCGTCGTCGGTGCGGATGGTCTTGCCGCCCACCGAGACGCTCTCGCCCAGCTTCGCCTTGATGTCCTTCGAGGTGAGGTTGAGGCTCTTCGCGGCGAGCACGAGGGCGAGCGACGGATAGCGCTGCCCGTAGTAATCGATCACCAGCGGCTCGAAGCGAATCGCGCCGTCCTCGTCGAGCACGGAAGTGAGGTGCCCAATGCCCGCGACCGACGCGCCGATCAGCTCGATGGGCACGAGCGCGTTGATGCCGTGCAGGAAGTCGCCGCCCGACCCGGTCACTTCGCCGATGGTGTTCTTCGTCACGTATTCCGGGAGCGGCTTGTCGGGCTTGCCCTGCGGAGGCGAATAGCTCGACTCGCTGAAGACCATCGGCACCACGACGTTGCCGGCCTTCTTCACGCTCGCCGCGAGGCGCACGTCGCTATTCAGCGCGACCGATGCCTCGGCGAGGATCTTGCCGATCTCCGCCATGTCTCCGGGGGGCGCCGCGCCCTGCGCCGCAGGGGTCTGCCCGCCGATGGGCGCGACACCGGGCACGTCGGTGGGCAATGCGCCGGGATAGGCCTTGTTGTAGACGTCGAGCATCTTCTCGACGTACACGAGGCCGGGATCCTTCTGCGGCTCGAAGAACAACACCGTGTTGCCGATGACCTTCGCCTTCGCGGCGACCAGCTGGTCGATCAGCTTCGCCTGCACTTCGCGTGGCCACGGCCAGCGCCCGATGTTGGCGATCGACTGGTCGTCGATGGCGATGACGGCGACCTTGTCGCTGGGCTGCTTGGAGGTCATCTTCACGCCGAGGTCGTAGGCCCAGCGCTCGAGCCCGGGAATGAACCCGGACATTCGGGCGAAGCCGAACAGTGCCACGGCGATTACCAGGCCGAGGAACCAGTCGGCCTTCCAGAATGCGGTCTTCATGAACTCTCCCTGAGTTCTTTCTTGACCCCATCATACCTAGGGTTCCGCGGGCACAAAACGGGGCCGGACCCCTTTTCGGTCCCGAACGGGCGCCGGTCTTCTTTCCCTCTATGGGAATGCGGGGACGGTGGGCTCGTTGCCGCGGTCGGCCGCCTCGGGGTGGGTGCGCGCGATCACGTTGCGCACCTCGTCGTAGCGGCCCGAGGGAACGTCGAGCATAAGGAGGATCTTGCCCTCCTGCAGCTCGCCCTCGAAGTTGCGCAAGCGCGAGTTGGGCACCTGCATTCCCACCATGCTCGCCACCCACGTGCCCAGCATGGCGCCGACGATGGCGGCGATGAGCACGGCCACGAGCTCCAGCGACACGCCTTGCGGAGGGTAGTTCACAAGGAGGAGCCCCACCAGCACGCCCATGAGGCCGCCGACCACGAAGCCCACGAAGGCGCCGTGGACGGTGTCGGTCTTCTGCAGGTAGGAGGCCTCGTGGAGCTCGCCCAGGTCGGTGCCGCGGCGCGCCAGGAAATGCATGTGCTTGTCCTCGATGCGCGCGAGCAGCAAGTCGTTGGCGAGCCTGCGGGCGCTCGAGACGTCGGGGAGCGTCAAATACATCCGGAGTCTCATGGTCGTCCCTCCTTGGCGTTGGGAAACCCGTGAAACCAGCCTAGACCTCGCGGCGGCGCATTTCAAGCCGCGGCGGCGCCCCTCAGGGAATGAGGACCGTGGACCCCGTCGTCTTGCGCGCCTCGAGGTCGCTGTGCGCGCGGGCCGCATCCTTCAGCGCGTAGGACTGGCGGGGGCCGACCTTCACCTTGCCGCCCACCACCATGTCGATGAGGTCCCTCGCGGAAGCGAGGAGCTCGTCGCGCTTGGCGACGTAGCCCATGAGCGACGGGCGCGTCACGTAGAGCGAGCCTTTCGCGGCGAGGATGCCCAGGTCGGTCGGCGGCACCGCGCCAGACGAGTTGCCGAAGCTCACCATGAGCCCGCGCACCTGCAGGCAGTCGAGGGATTTCACGAAGGTGTCCTTGCCCACCGAGTCGTACACCACCGGCACCTTCTTGCCGCCGGTGATCTCCATCACCTTCGCGACGAAGTCTTCCTTCGTGTAGATGATCGTGTGAGCGGCGCCGTGCTCGCGCGCGAGCTTGGCTTTTTCTTCCGAGCTCACCGTGCCGATGAGATTCACGCCGAGCGCCTTCGCCCATTGGCAGGCGATGAGGCCGATGCCGCCCGCGGCCGCGTGCCACAGGATCGTGTCGCCCGCCTTGGGCACCACGTGCATGCGCCGCAGCAGGTACTGCACCGTGAGGCCCTGCAGCATCATGCTCGCGCCCTGCTCGAAGGTGATGCCGTCGGGAATCTTCACGAGCCGATCGACCGGGTGCACCTTCAGCTCCGAATAGGCGCCGATGGGGCCGTTCGCGTAGGCGACGCGGTCGCCCGCCTTCACGTCAGTCACGCCCGCGCCCACCGCCTCGACCACGCCCGCCGCCTCGAGGCCGATTCCCGAAGGCATCGGCAGCGGATACAGGCCCGTGCGGTGATAGGTGTCGATGTAGTTCAGGCCCACCGCCTTGTGGCGGATGAGCGCTTCGCCCGCTCCCGGCTGCGGGACGTTCACCTCTTCCCATTGCAGGACTTCGGGACCGCCGGCCTTGTGGATTCGGATTGCGTGCGCCATCTCGACTCTCCTCGGTGGATTCGCCGCTATT
The DNA here is from genome assembly GCA_038244725.1 of Burkholderiales bacterium. Classification (GTDB taxonomy): domain Bacteria; phylum Pseudomonadota; class Gammaproteobacteria; order Burkholderiales; family Usitatibacteraceae; genus Usitatibacter. The sequence goes on along the minus strand of JBBRTF010000012.1, from coordinate 91,243 downwards.
GTAGGTCAGTCGCTCAGATCCTCCTGCCGCGATCGGCCCAATAAGGTTCCCGCAGCTCGCGCTTGAGCGTCTTGCCCGCGGTGCTGCGCGGAAAGTCCTCCATGATGACCACGCCCGCGACGCGCTGGAACCGGGCGCTCACGCGCGCGTTGATCCAGTCGCGCAAAGCCTCGGGCGTGACCCGGGATCCCGGCCGCAGGATCACCGCCGCGAGCGGAGTCTCGCCCCACTTGTCGTGGGGAATGCCGAACACCGCCACCTCGCGCACGTCGGCATGGCGAATGGCGACTTCCTCGACGTCGCGCGGATACACCTTCACGCCGCCGGAGTCGATCATGTCCTTCATGCGATCGACCAGGTACAGATAGCCCTCCTCGTCGACATAGCCGACGTCGCCGGTATGCAGCCAGCCGTCGCGGATGGCCTGCACCGTGAGGTCCGGCCGGTTGTAGTAGCCCTTCATCAGCATCGGGCCGCGGCCCACGATCTCCCCGGGCTCGCGCGGAGCCGCTTCGCTGCCGTCCTCGCGCTCGATGCGCATCTGGAAGCAGGCCGGCGGCACGCCGACGGAGCTTGCCTTGCGCACCGCGTCGCTGCGATCGAGGATCGTGAGGAAGCCTTCGGTGAGCCCGTAGAGCTCGTAGAGGCGCCCCGGGAGCTCGGCGTTCAACCGATCCTTGTCGGGCTTGAGCAGCGGCGCCCCCAGCGAAAGGATGCACTCCAGCGAGGCCAGGCGTTTCGCGTCGAAACCCTTCGCGCCGAGGATCGCCACGATCTGCGCAGGGACGAGCATCACGTGGGTGACGCTCTCGCGCTCGATCGCCGCGATTGTCTCCTCGGCATCGAACTGGAGCAGCAGGAAGTAGGTTGCGCCGAGGAAGAACGAGGGCATCATCGTGACGAACGCGCCGTTGAAGACGATCGCGCCGCAGTGCAGCGCGCGCGACTCGGGCGTCATGCGCAACGCCGCGCCCATCAGGGTGGCGTACATCGAGCGCACGAAGTGGGTGTGCATGATCCCCTTGGGCACGCCCGTCGTGCCGCTGGTGAACATGATATTGAAGAGGTCGCCTTCGTCGACCTGCGCGGGCACCATGTCCGGCGACTGGGCGTCGCGAAGCGCCCGGTAGTCGCCGAATCCGTCGCGCTCGCCCTCGAGGATCAGGACCTGCGGGGGCAGCTCGTCGCGCATCTCGCGCAGCACCGGCAGCATGGACGTCTGGGCGATGAGGCAGCGAGCCTGCGAGCCGCGAATGAGGCTGGCGAGGCCCTCGCGCAGCAGCAATGGCGACAGCGGCACGAGCACGGCGCCGATCGACGGCACCGCCCAGTAGATCACGAGGAGCTCCAGCGAGTTGGCGGCGAGCGTGGCCACCTTGTCCCCGGGGCCCAGGCCGAGCGCGCGCAGCGCGTTGCCCGCTCGCGCCACCCTCTCCCAGAACTGCGCGTAGGTGAGCCGCTCGCCGTCACACACCACGGCCGTGGCCCCGGGGCGGTAGCGTGCCTGGCGCGCGATCAGCGTTGCCAGCTCGAGCATTCGCCCAGCCTCACTTTCCCGTGCCGCGCAGCTTTCCCACGATGCCCGAGGGAAAGTAGTAGACGCAGGCGATGAAGAGCACGCCCATCCACAGCATCCAGCGGTCCGGATTGAGCGCCCTCGCGAGCCAGGGCAGCGCCGTGAGCTCACCGGACACGCGCCCCATCGCGGACTGGAGGTAGTTCTGCGCGAGGAGGAACAACACGGAGCCGATCACCGCACCGTACATCCGGCCCATGCCGCCGATCACGACGATCAACAGGATGTCGGTCATCACGTCGAAGCCGAGCATGGTCTTGGGCCCCACGTAGCGAAGCCACAGCGCCATGAGCGCGCCGGCGAGCGTCGCCGCCAGGGCCGCGATGCAATTGGCGAGCGTGCGATAGACCACGGTGCGGTATCCCAGGGCCTCGGCGCGGAAGTCGTTCTCGCGGATCGCCAGCAGCACGCGGCCGAAGTGCGAGTTCACCACGCGCAGCAGCAACAGGAAGAGAACGGCCGAGGCAGCGAACACGAGGTAGTAGGTGACGAGGCGCCCATCGATCGACCGCCCGAGGACGTCGGCCTCGAAGAGCCGGTAGCCAGGGCGCAGCCACTCGGGCACCGGGAAGTTCCTTCCGTCCTCGCCGCCGGTGAAGTCCGACAGCTGCGAGGCGAGCACCCCGAACACCGACGCGACGGCGAGCGTGATCATCGCGAAGAAGAGGGCGCGTACGCGAAGCGACAGCAGCCCGATGGCCAGCGCGAGCACCAGCGACACGAGGAGTGCGGTGGCCACGCCGCAGAAGAGAGCCCACCAGGTGGGGCCCATCGAACCCAGCGCGAGGCCCGCGCCGTAGGCGCCGATGCCGTAAAACATCGTGTGCGCGAACGACACGATGCCGCAGTAGCCGAGGAGCAGGTCGTAGGACGCGACCAGCACGATGAACACGCAGATGGTGGCGGCCGTGTTGATCGCGCGGGCGCCGCTCACCAGGAATGGGGCGAGCGCAAGCCCGACGGCGACGGCCACGAGAAGCGCGGCCAGCCCGCGGCTGCGGGGAAGGTCGTCGGAAAGGAGCGCGCGGATCATGGGCGCGCCATCAGCGCCTGGTCATGGGATAGAGCCCCGCGGGACGCCAGAGCAGGATCGCCACCATCACGAGGATGTTGGAGACGAGCGCGGCCTTGGGCGCGAGGTATCCCGCGTAGTTGGCCACCAGCGCGGTGAGCAAGGCCCCCAGGAAGCAGCCGCCCACCGAGCCCAGGCCGCCGATGATGATCACGATGAAGATCAGCACCACGATCTCCCCGCCCATCGACGCGGTGAGCATCTCGCGATACAGGCCCCACAACACGCCGCCCAGTCCGGCGAGCGCCGATCCGGCGACGAACACGCCCACGAAAAGCCTCCGGATCCGGTAGCCGAGCGCCTCGACCATGTCACGGTTCTCCACGCCCGCGCGGATGAGCAGCCCCAGGCGCGTGCGGTTGAGCACGAGGAACATCGCCGCGAAGACCACGAGCCCGACCACCACCGCGAAGATGCGGTACTTCTCGATCGCGACCTCTCCCATGACGACGGCGCCGCGCAGGCTCTGCGGCAACGGCAGCGGGATCTGCTCCGGCCCCCAGATGACGACGATGAGCTGCTCGGTGACGATCGCCCCGCCCATCGTCACGAGGATCTGGCGCAGGTGCTGCCCATAGACGGGCCGCACGAGCAGGCGCTCGAAGACGAACCCCACCGCGCCGGTGGCGATCATCGCGACGGCGACTGCGAGCGCGATCGCCGCAAGGTTGAGCATCAGCGAATCGGCGCCGGTCCAGCCCGCGAGGGGCAGCAGCACCAGTGTCGCCGCGTAGGCGCCGACCGAGACGAAGGCGCCGTGGCCGAAGTTGAGCACGTCCATGAGGCCGAAGACGAGCGTGAGCCCGCTCGCCATGATGAAGACCATCATCCCCATCGCGAGCCCCGCGACGGTGAGCGTCACCCAGGCGGGAATGTTCCCCACGAAGGGAATGGCCGCAAGGGCCAGCGCCGGCACGAGCAGCAATGGAGCGACGTCCAGGCGCGCCGCAGGAAGCGCTTCTCCGCCCGCCACCGGCTCGCCCGCCGCGTTCACGCGTGCGGCTCCAGCGCGAGCCCAAGGAGGCGCGACTGCAGCGCGCCGTCGGCCGCGAACGCATCCATCGACGAGGCGTGGACGACGCGCCCGTCGTCCATCACCGCGACATGGTCGCCCAGGCTCCTCACGAAGCTCAGGTTCTGCTCGACGAGCAGGATCGTGCTGCCCGCGGCCTTGAGCTCGCGGAACGCGGCGAGCAGGCTCTGCACGATGGCCGGCGCGAGGCCCTTGGTGGGCTCGTCCACGAGGAGCAGGCGGCGCGGCACCACGATGGCGCGCGCGATGGCCACCATCTGCTTTTGTCCGCCCGATAGATTGCCGGCCGGATAGTTCCAGAACTTCCGCAGCGCCGGCATGAAACCGAAGATCCACTCGAGCCGAGCGGCGTCCATCTTCCCCGCGCGCGCGCCCAGCAGCAGGTTCTCGCGCACGGTGAGGCCGGAGAAGATCGCCATGCTCTCGGGCACGTAGGCGATGCCCGAGCGCGCGATCTCGGGCGTGGCGAGGCTCGTGATGTCGCGCGCGCCGTAGCGCAGCCGCCCGCGGCTCGCCTGCCAGAGTCCCATGATGGTGCGCAGCGTGGTGGTCTTGCCCGCGCCGTTGCGTCCCAGGAGCACGGTCATCTCCCCCTCGGGCACTGCGAGGTCCACGCCCTGCAGGATGTGGTAGCGGCCGATGTGCGTGTGCACGCCGGCGAGCTCGAGCATCGCCTCAGCCACGGTCCGCCGGGCTCGCGCCGAGGTAGGCCTCGCGCACGATGGGCGAGGCCATCACAGCCGCCGGGTCGCCGTCGGCCACGAGGCAGCCTTCGTGGAGCACGACGATGCGATCGGCGAGCGAGCGCACGACTTCCAGCTTGTGCTCGACCAGCAGCACCGTGCGGTCGCCCTGGGCCTTGATGTGGTGGATGAGGTCGAGCACCACCGGCACCTCGTCGACGCTCATGCCGGCGGTGGGCTCGTCGAACATGAGCACCTGCGGCTCGAGCGCCAGCAGCATCGCCACCTCGAGCTTGCGTTGCTCGCCGTGGGAGAGCGATGCCGCGGGTGCGTCGAGCCGGCCGGCGAGCCCCACGCGATCCAGGTAGTGCTCGGCTTTCTCGATGAGCTCGACGTGCTTCGACCACAGCGAGAGAAGCCTGAGGCCCACGCGCGCACGGCTCTGCACGGCGAGGCGCACGTTCTCCATCACCGTGAGGTTGGGAAACAGCTGCGTGAGCTGGAACGCCCGGCCGATGCCGCGCTGCGCACGCTGCGCCGCGCCCAGGCGTGTCACGTCCTCGCCGAAGAGGCGCACCGATCCGGCGCTCGCCGCGAGCTGGCCCGAGATGAGGTTGAAGTACGTGGTCTTGCCCGCGCCGTTGGGGCCGACGATCGCCGTGAGCGTCCCGGCCTCGAAGGCCGCGCTCACCGCGTTCACGGCCACGTGGCCTCCGAAGCGCGCGGTCAGGCCGTGCGTCGAGAGCACCGGATGCGTGATCGGCAGCGCGGACACGGCGTTCCCGCGGGCCGGGCTCAGCGCTTGTTCCGGATCGGAACCGGCAGCTCGGAGGCGGGAATCTCGCGCACCAGCTCGAGCAGGTCCCACTCGCCCTTTTGCTCCTTCTTCATGCGGAAGTGGTACATCGACTGCAGCGCCTGGTGGTCTTCCTTGCGGAAGGTCATCTTGCCCTTGGGCGTGTCGAATTCCATGCCCTCCATGGCGGCGATGAGCTTCTCGGTGTCCGCCGTCGGAACCCTGCGCAACGCAGCCACCACGGCGCTCGCCGCGGCGAAGCCACCGGCGGTGAAGAAGTCGGGCGGCGACTTGAAGCGCTTCATGTGCTCGGCCACGAGCCAATCGTTCATCGCGTTCTTCGGAAAGCCGTAGTAGTAATAGATCGCGCCCTCGGTTCCGGCATATGCTTTCCAGGTCTTCAGCACCGGCAGCAGGTTGCCGCCCGGTGCGAGCGCGATGCCGTAACGCTCGGGCTTGAGGTCGGCGAGCTTGCCGAGCGGATGCGGCCCCGCCCAGATGATGGCGAGGATGCGCGGCATGGGCTTCGACTTGAGCGCGTCGAAAATGCGCTGCGCGGGGGCGGTGAAGTCGGTGGTGTTCTGCGGCGCGTATTCCTCGTGCACCACCTTCGCCTTGCTGCCGACGGCGGCGAGCGCATCCTTGGCGGCCTTCACGCCGTCGCGACCGAAGGCATAGTCCTGCGCGAGGAAGGCGACGCTCGCCTCGCCCATGAGGGTCGCGGCACCCGCGAGCCCGTCCTGGGTGGAGTTTCGCGCGGTGCGGAAGATGTAGCGGTTCCACTTGTCGCCCGTGATGCTGTCGGCCACCGCCGGCTCGACGATGAGCACTTTCTTGTATTCCTCGGCCACCGGCAGCATCGCGAGCGTGGCCCCCGACGAGCTCGTTCCCACCGCGATCGCGACCTTGTCGTCGCCGTACGCCTCCGCGAGCGCGGCCTTGGCGAGGTCGGGCTTGCCCTGGTCGTCCTTCACCAGCACCTTGAGCTTGCGGCCGTCGAGCTCCATCTTTCCGCCGGTGAGGTATTCGAGGCCCATCATGAATCCGGTCTCGGTCTGCTTCGAGTACGCCTCGAGCGGCCCGGTCCTCGCCAGGAGGAGGGCGATGCGCAGCTCCTGTGCCGACGCGGCCGCGCTCGCCGTCCACAGGGCCAGCGCAAGGATGAAGGTCTTCGACGTCACGGCAGTCTCCTCAGGAATCGTTGGTAGCGGGCTGGCAGATGCGCCTGAAGCCGGCGGCGGTGAAGGGCACCATGCGTGCATAGATGGCCTCGGTGTCTCCCGAGGCGCAAAGCCCGCCCGAAAGCCGATCGATCCGGCCGGTCTCCGAGAGGCTGAGCGTAAGCGCCCCGGACAGGAATTGGTAGCACCAGTACAGGTTCACGTCGCTCGCGGCCGGCATGCTTCTTCGCAGCAGCTCGATCAGGCGCTGGATCACGGGATCGAACTGCCGCGTCATCATCTCGCCGCCCCAGTTCCCGGCGTTGTTCACCAACGCCACCAGCCGGAAATAGTTCCTCCAGTGGGGATCGTGCTGGATGGAGCGGCGCACGATCGGCTCGAGGAAGGCCTCGATGCAGCCTTCGACGCTGATGCGCTCGCCGGCCGCGCGCGCGTACGCGTCCATCGAGCGCATGCGCTCGACGTTGAGCACGTCCGAGCGCCGCGTGAAGACCGCGTCGAAGAGGCCCTGCTTGGTCTCGAAGTAGTAGTGGACCAGCGCCGAATCCACGCCGGCGAGGCGCGCCACCTCGCGCACCGTGACGCCGTAATAGCCGTGGTCGGCGAAAAGGCCCTCGGCATGGTCGAGGATGCGCTCGCGCATCTCCGAGGCGACGACCGGCTTGCGGACGGGACGGCCGCGGCGGACGGGTCGCGCGCGCGGGCGTTGCATCGCGCTACGCAACCTCGTCGAGGAAGCTCGCGAGCGCTTCGCGGGCGGCGGGCTCCACGAGCGTCGGCGCATGCCCCACGCCGGGCACTTCGGCGTACTTGAGGCTGGGCGCCACCCGTCGCATGTAGGCGGCCTCCTCGGGACCCACGACATCGGAGTTGCCGCCACGGATCAGCAGCGTCGGCCGATTGCGGGCGAGCCGCCGGTAGAGCATTTTCGCCAGGAACGAGGTGGGCTTGAGCTTCGCACCCTGGATCGCCAGCGCGATCTGCGGATCGTAGTCGAGGCTGATGCGCCCGTCGGCATCGCTGCGGAATGTCCGCCTCGACCACGTCATCCAGTCCTCGCTCGTATTGTCCGGAAACGCGACCTCATTGATGGACTTGATGTAGGCGGCTGCTTCTTCCCAGGTCCGCACCGAGCTTGCCTTGCCGACATAACCCTTGATGCGCTCCAGGCCGCGCATCGAGATCATCGGCCCCACGTCGTTCAACACCGCGGCCTCGATCGCGCGCAGCCGCTTCATCGCGATCACCATGGTGATGATGCCACCCATCGACGTGCCGATGAAGACCGCGCGCGCAATGCCGGTCGTGTCGAGGAGCTTGAGCACGTCGCCCGCGTACACCTTGGGGTTGTAGCGGCGCGGCTGGGGATCCCGCGCGGAGCGCCCGCGCCCGCGGATGTCGACGGCAATCACGCGCCGCCCGCGTTGCGCGATCCACGGCGCGACGTCCTCGAAATCCGCCGAGTTTCGCGTAAGGCCGTGGAGGCAGACGACGGGACAACGCGCCGGCCCGCCGCCGCCGGGGGCGTAATCGCGGGCATGAAGCGCGAGTCCGCCCTCACCCTGCCAGATCAGATCGCCGAATGGGGACATCTTCTATCCGAAGGAACCGGCGGCCTTGCGGCCGCCGGTCGAGGTCAGAAAGTCACGCTTGCGACGAATTTGACCGTGCGCGGATCGCCATAGAAGGCCGTGATGGTATTGAAGAAGCCGCCGAACGGATAGCCGGCCACCTTGTAGCGCTTGTCGGCGAGGTTGCGCCCGACGATGCCTGCGGTGTACTTGCGGTCCCTGCTCGTCCAGATGAGGCTCGCGTCGTACAGCGTGTACGCGTCCTGCGCCAGGAGCTCGGCCGCCGGCACGTTCGCATCCAGCGCCACAACGCCGGTCGGATGGACGATCTCGAACTGGTACACCTTGCTCTTGAACGAGGCCGTGCCCTGCAGCGCCATCGTGCCGCCGCGGCCGAAGACCGACAGCGGCCATTCATAGTTGCCGGTGATGCTTGCCTGCGTCTTCGGAGTGTTCTGGAACTCCGCCGCGCCGGCGATGTTGATCAGGGCGGCGGCGCTCCCGGCAAGTCCGTTGGCGACGATCCATTCCTTGTACTTGGCGTCGATGAGACCGACCATCGCGGTCAGCGTGAGCGAGTCCGTGGGCCGCGCGATCGCCTCCAACTCGACGCCCTTCAACTTCGCCTTGCCGGCGTTGGTCACGTTCCCCGCGAAGCCCGTCACGTTCCCGCTCGCATCGAAGGTCGGGATCGACCCGGGAATCTGCACGTTCTTGTAGTCGGTGTAGAACACGGCGAGGTTGGTCTGCAGCCGCCCGCCGTCGAACGCGGACTTCAGGCCCATCTCCCACGTCGCGACTTCCTCAGGCTCCACTCCCTTGCGCTTCACCAGCGAGGTCGCGCTGTTGGGGTTTCCTCCGAGGTCCATGCGCGGATCGAAGAGTCCGCCCTTGAAGCCTTCCGCATACGTCGCGTAGAGGTTTTGCCCGGGCACGAACTTCCAGCCGATGCCCACCTTGGGCGTGAACTTCGTATCGGTGCGCGTGAGGTCGCCTTTCTGCAGGTCCGTATTGGCGGGCAGGCCAATGGCCGCCGGATTGCCGAGCGTGGGCGAGCCGGCCAGCCCGAGGTACGTCCTCTTGTAGATGCCCGCTTGCCGCTCGTCGCTCGTGTAGCGCCCGCCCAGGCTCAGGTCGATCGTATCGGTGAGGCTGTAGCTGCCATCGGCGAACACAGCCCAGGTCTTCGTGTCGATGTCGTCCCGCGTGTAGAGCGACAGCCCGCCCGAAGCGTTGAAGAGCACGTCGAATTCGTTGAAGGCGTTCGCCTTCATGAAGTAGGCCCCGGCCACGCCCTGCCACCGCGGTCCGGTATAGGTGAACTGGAATTCCTGGCTGGTCTGCTTGTCGTGATAGAACGCCGGCGCTTCGAACAGCGGCGTATTGAGCGAGTCGAAATCGATGGGCGCCGTGGACTTGCTTTTGCGCGCCGCGGTGATCGACTTGAACGAGAGGTCCTGCGTGAGCCTCCAGTCGAACAGCAGGTATTGGCCTTCGGTGATGACTTCCTGCTGCTTGCCGAGCACGGTGTAAAGGTTGGCGCGTGTGTCGTAGAGTCCCGGGAGGGGCTGCTCGTTGCCCGGGGCGGGTCCCGGAGTGAGGCGGTAGCCCGCGCGCGGAAGCGAGTTGTCTTCCGTGCGATCCGCGGCGAAGCGCACGAAGATCGAGCTCGTCGGCGTGAATTCCACGCTCACGCGGGCGGCGCGGACGTCCTTGTTGTAGTTCTCGATGCCGTTCACGACGTTCTTGCCGTAGCCGTCGTGGTTGAACGTGCCGACCGTGGCGCCGAGCCTCAGGGTATCGGTGATCGGGAGGTTGCCTCTCACGACAAAGTCCTCCTCGCCGTGGTTGCCGAGCGTCACCTTCGCATTCACTTCCGGATTCGGCCCGAGCTTGCGCGTGATGTACTTCACCGCGCCGCCAATCGTGTTGCGGCCATAGAGCGTGCCCTGCGGTCCGCGCAGGATCTCGATGCGCTCGATGTCGTAGATATCCTGCAGCGCGCCCTGCGGACGCGCGAGATAGACGTCGTCGAGGTAGATGCCCACGCCCTGTTCGTAGCCCGCCACCGGGTCCTGCTGGCCGACGCCGCGAATGAAAGCGGTGAGCGTCGAATTGGTCGCGCGCGAGGTCTTGAGCGTCGTGTTCGGCGTGCGGTCCGCAAGCCCGGTCACGTCCTGGATTCCCGCCTTTTCGATGGCGGCGCCCGAGAAGGAGGTGACGGCGGCGGGAACGTCCTGGATCAGCTCCTCGCGGCGGCGCGCGGTGACGACGATCGATTCCCCGGTGGCGACGTCCCCCTTCGCGGTTGCGGGCGGGTCTGCGTCCTTCGGTGGCGTTTGCGCGTATGCCGTTGCGTGAGAAAGGGCGAGCGCGATGGCCGCGTGCAATACGCGGATCGAGTGCTTCCGTTTGGCCGACATGTTTTCTCCCGAGCGGTGTTGAGGTTATGTTTTGTCCGCGGCTGGAATTTGCCTCATGCGCACGTGGAAGTCAACACCATCATTCATTGGTGAATGAATTTATCTTTTATTGTTAATCAAACGATTACGATGACTTATTGGAACTTACTTCACTATTGGGTGAATTCTTTATTTTCGACGCGACGAAAAAACCCCGCCGTCCAGGCGGGGTTTGCGGGTGCGGCTTTCCTGCGCCCGAGGCGAACGTCAGGTTCCGAGGATCGTGCCGGAAGAGACGTTGGCGCCCTTCGCCCACTCCGCGGGCGACATCTACTTTGTCTCTTCGCCCTTCACCTTGCTCACCTCGATCTGCCCGCCCTGCGCGGTGATGCGCATGGACTCCGGGCCGATGTCGGTCACCTCGCCGATCTTTCCCTTCACCGCGCCGAAGGTGCGCACGATGTGCTTCCTCGAGCCGAAGAGCTGGAGCTTCTTGCCGCCCACGGTGGTCCACGCGCCGGGCGCGGGATCGGCGCCGCGGATGGTGTCGTGGATCGCGTCGACGTGGTTGTTCCAGTTGATCTTCGCCTCGCCGGCGCGAAACCACCCTTCGTACGAGGCCCTCGACTCGTCCTGCACCATTTCCTGGTGCTTGCCCGTCACGACGAGGTCGGCGGCTTCCAGCATCGCCTTCACGCCCATGGGGAAGAGCCGGTCGAAGTAGACGGTGCCGAGCGTGTCGTTCTCGGACACCTCGGTCTCCTTCTGCAGGATGACCGGGCCCTCGTCGAGGCCGTCGGTGGGACGGAAGATGGTGAGCCCGGTCTTCTTCTCGCCGCGCGCGATCGGCCAGTTGATCGACGAGGGGCCGCGATATTTCGGCAGCAGCGACGGGTGGTACTGGATGGTGCCGTGCTTCGGGATCTTCACGAACTCCTGCGGCGCGAACTGCAGCACGAAGGCCATGATGCCGATGTCCGCGCCGAGCTCCTTCATCTTCGCAGCGGCCTCCGGGGTCTTGAGCGAGGGGAACTGGAAGACCTGCAGGCCCTTCTCCTGCGCGGCGACTTTCAGCGGATCGGGCTTCGCGCCTTCCTTCTCCGGGGCGACGAAGACTCCCGTCACCGTGTCTGCCCGCGCGAGAAACGCTTCGAGGATCGCCTTGCCGAAATCCTGTTGTCCGATGATCGCTATTTTCATTTTTTGCTTTCGAAGACTAGATCGTGGACGCAGATGAACGCAGACTAAAAGCACGCAGATGAACGTACCCCAAGCCCCATTGCTTGAAGATGCCGTCGCTCATCCGGATATCGGGGGTACGTTCATCTGTGTTTCCAAAGCCTTTTGCCAGCATCACTCTCAGGCGGCCACTTTCTTCGGAGGAGCCGAGAAGGCACCGGCGCCTTTCAACGAAGCGACCTTCGCGTCGTCGTAGCCGAGCACTTCCTTCAGCACCTGGTCGGTGTGCTCGCCGAGCGTGGGGCTCCTCTCGATCTTCGCGGGAGAAGCGGAGAGCTTGATCGGCATTCCCACGTTGAACCACTTGCCGCGCTGCGGGTGGTCGAGCTCGACCCACATCTCGCGGCCGCGCACGTGCTCGTCGGTGGCGAGGTCCTCGGTCGACATGATCGGGCCGCACGGCACGTCGAGGGGATTGAGGATCGCCATCAGCTCGCGCTTGGTGTGCTTCTCGGCGAACTTGTTGAGCAGCGTCCACACCAGGTTCTGGTTCTTGCGCCGCTCGGCGATGGTGGCGACGCGCGGGTCGGCCGCGAGGTCGGGCACGCCCACATCGGGACCGATGCGCCCGGCGAGCGCGGCCCACACCGCTTCCTGCACCACCACGTAGAGCCAGTCGTTGGCGCCGTGCGGCTTGCAATGGATGGCGTTGCCCAGCTGGCCGCCGCCGGAGTCGTTGCCGGCGCGGGGCACGTCGCCCATGCCCTGGTACGTGGGCACCGAATACTCGGCGAGCGATTGGCGCTTGAGGCGCTGGTGATCGCGGAACTTCACTCGGCAGAGGTTCATCACGCCGTCCATCATCGCGACCTCGACGTACTGCCCTTGCCCGGTGCGCGTCGCCTGGTGAAGCGCGCCGAGAAGGCCGATGGCCAGGTGCAGCCCGGTGCCCGAGTCGCCGATCTGCGCGCCGGTGACGAACGGAGGGCCGTCGGGGATGCCGGTGGTGCTCATGGCGCCGCCCATGGCCTGCGCCACGTTCTCGTAGGCCTTGAAGTCCGAGTAGGGGCCGGAAGAGCCGAAGCCCTTGATCGATCCCACGACGATCTTCGGGTTGATCTCGTGGATCTTCTCCCACGTGAAGCCGAGCCGCTCGAGGACTCCCGGACCGAAGTTCTCCATCATGATGTCGCACTTCTTCAGCAGGTCGACGAACACCTGCTTGCCCTCGACGCTCTTCATGTTGACGGTGATCGAGCGCTTGTTGCAGTTCAGCATCGTGAAATAGAGCGAATCCGCGTTGGGGATGTCGCGCAGCTGCCCGCGCGTGGCGTCTCCCTGCGGCGGCTCGAACTTGATCACGTCCGCGCCCATCCATGCGAGGAGCTGCGAACAGGTCGGCCCCGCCTGCACGTGCGTCATATCCAGTATTCGAACGCCCTTTAATGCTTCCATTCGCTTCTCCGGTTTTCTGCTCGAGGAGTTGAGCGGCAACTTGTTGTCCGCTCCAACGATCGCCCCGCTGTGGTTTAGCGCGCGCTCAGCTCTTTTTCTTCGCGGTCGGGTTGAGGCTCGTAATGCGCCCGCTCTCGGTCCCCGCGCCCTCGTCGATGATCGCATTGATGAGTGTGGGCCGGCGCGAGCGCATCGCCTCTTCCATGGCCTTGCGCAGGTCCGCCGGCGTGGTCACGTGCGCGCCCACGCCGCCGAAGGCCTCCATCAGCTTCTCGTAGCGCGCGTCCTTCACGAAGACGAGCGGCGAGGGATCCTTGCCGCCGGTCGGGTTCACCTCGTCGCCGCGGTAGACGCCGTTGTTGTTCATGATGACCACGCACACCGGCAGGTTGTAGCGGCAGATGGTCTCCACTTCCATCCCGGAGAAGCCGAACGCGCTGTCGCCCTCGATCGCGATCACCTGCTCCCTGCCGACCACGGCCGCGGCCACGGCGAAGCCCATGCCGATGCCCATCACGCCCCAGGTTCCCACGTCCAGGCGCTTCCTCGGCTTGTACATGTCGACGATGCTGCGAGTGAAGTCGAGCGCGTTGGCGCCCTCGTTCACGAGGTAGGCATCGGGGTTGGCCTTCACGATGTCGCGCACGACGTTCAGCGCGCTGTGGAAGTTCATCGGCGACGGGTCCTTCGCGAGCGTCTCGGCCATCTTCGCCACGTTCTTCGTCCTGCGCTCGGCGATGGCGCCGGTCCACTCGGCCGGGGGCTTCGCCCAGTCGGTGCCGATGCCGGCGAGAAGAGCCGATACGCACGAGCCGATGTCGCCCACCACGGGCGCCTCGATGCGCACGTTGCTGTCGGCCTCTTGCGGGGAGATGTCGATCTGGATGAACCTCTGTGCGCCCCAGTCCTTCGAGGCCTTGCCGCCCCACGTCTTGCCCTTGCCCTGCGAGAGGAGCCAGTTCAGGCGCGCGCCCACGAGCATCACCACGTCGGCCTCGGGCAGCACGAAGGACCGCGCGGCGGCCGCGGACTGCTCGTGCGTGTCCGGGAGGAGCCCCTTCGCCATCGACATCGGCAGGTAGGGAATTCCGGTCTTCTCGACCAATGCGCGGATGTCCGCGTCGGCCTGCGCGTAGGCCGCGCCCTTGCCGAGCACGATGAGGGGCTTCTTCGCGCCCTTGAGGAGGTCGAGCGCGCGCTTCACCGCGTCCGGCGCGGGGATCTGGCGCGGCGCCGGATCCACCACCTTGATGAGCGACTTCCTGCCGGCCTCGGCATCGACCGATTGCGGGAAGAGCTTCGCCGGCAGGTCGAGATAGACGCCGCCCGGGCGCCCCGAAACCGCGGCGCGGATGGCGCGCGCGACGCCCACGCCGATGTCCTCCGCGTGCAGCACGCGGAAGGCCGCCTTGCACAAGGGCTTGGCGATGGCGAGCTGGTCCATCTCCTCGTAGTCGCCCTGCTGCAGGTCCACGATCTCGCGCTCCGAGGAGCCGCTCACCAGGATCATCGGGAAGCAGTTGGTGGTGGCGTTGGCGAGCGCCGTGAGGCCGTTGAGGAAGCCGGGAGCGGACACCGTGAGGCAGATGCCGGGCTTGCCCGTCATGAACCCGGCGATGGACGCCGCGTAGCCCGCGTTCTGCTCGTGGCGGAACGAAATCACGCGCAGGCCCGAAGCCTGGAGCTTGCGGGTGAGGTCGGTGATGGGGATGCCGGGCAGGCCGAAGATCGTGTCGATGCCGTTCAGCTTGAGCGCCTCGATGACGAGGTGGAAGCCGTCGGTCGTTTCCTGCGGCTGCGCACCGGCCGAGGCGTTGCCTGCCTCGCGCGCGCCCGGTTGCGCCGCGCTCTGGCCGGTGGAAACGGGGGGAGTGACGGTAGCCATGTGGGACTCCTCAGGGGATTGCCGAAGGCTCGAAGGGCGGCCTGGCGGGGGAAATCAGACTTGCGAACTTGAGGCTACAATGTTAAGAAAAGGGCCGCGAAGGCCACCTTGATACGGGTCAATTTTTGACTCGCATCCACGCAATCCAGGCCGCGCAAGAATGACCCTCCTCGTAAATCACCCGCAGCGACCGGAAATCCGCGAGCGCCTGCAGCAGAACATCGTTCTTCGCCGCCTGGAAACCCGGGCCTTCGACGAGCTCGAAGGCGCGCTCTCCGTGGTCGACTACCGCAAGGGCGACGTGCTGCTCTCGCAGGGCGCCCACGACATGGAGCAGTACTTCGTCCTCGACGGGATCCTCAAGCGCGTGGTGGCGAGCCCCGAAGGCAAGGAGATGATCCTGCGCTTCGCCAAGGAAGACGACATGGACACGAGCTACGCGGCGTGGAAGCTGCGCACGCCCGCGCCCTACTCGATCCGCTGCGTCACCAAGGCGCGCGTGGCGAAGCTCGCGCTGCCGCACTGGGCGGAATTCCTCGACGCGCATCCGGACCTCAAGGAAGACTTCGAGTACGAGGTGATGTTCCTCATGAGCGAGGTGATGGCGCACACCATCACGCTGCACCTGTTGGACGCCCCGGGACGCGTGCATCGCTTCGTGAGGAAGCATTCGGACCTCGCCGAGCGCGTGCCGAAGAAGGAGCTCGCCTCCTACCTCAACCTTTCCGCCGAGACGCTCTCGCGCCTGAAGCACGCCGGGAAGATCTAACCCTTGTCCTTGCGCTGCGAGGGGAACCGGTAGAGGCCGCCCGTCATGGTGCGCAGCCCGTCGTCCACCCCGCAGGCGCCGGGTAGCGAATGCACCACGTCGCGCACCAGCGCCTTCTCGCCGTCGTCGACCACGATGCCGCTCAACTTGAGCCGGCCCGCGGAGGCCTCGACCGCGATGTCGATGCCGGAGGTGCGCGGGTCGGCCTTCAGCGCCGCGCGCGCCTTGGCCTGCAGCGCGAGGTCTGCGAGGAACTGGCGCGACGCCTCGGTCTCGGCGAATTCCTTCGACTTCGCGAGCTTCACCACCTCGTCGACGCACGTGGGAATGCAGACGCGCTCGGTGTTGAGGGTGAGGTCGTAGAGCGTCGCGTCGCCCCAGGTCACGTTGAAGTGCTCGCCCATGCGCGAGGCGCGCGCCGCGTCGTCGACCTCGATCTCGTGGCGGGCGAGATCCTCGTCGTCGGTCTCGAGGCGCTCCATGAGGCGCTTCACGCGCAGCTCCAGCGGCGCGCACACGCGCACGCAGGCGATGTGCGGCACGGTGCGCAGCAGGAGCGTGGCACCCCAGCCGCGGATCAAAACGTTGCCCTTCACCGCGAGGTCGAACACCTCCTCGGCGGTGAAGATCGAGATGGTCTTCTCGTCGGCGTTCCACTTCTCGATCTTGCTCGCCTTGCCCTCGCGGATGCGCCGGATGAGGCTCTTCTTCACCTGCATGCGCCCGGCGACCATGTCGCCCACCTCGTGGCGAACGAGCTGCAGCCCGAGGGCCTCGGCGACGCCGAGGGCCACGTCCTTGCCCAGGCTCGCCATCTCCTGCGTCATCGCGATCACGGCCATGCAATCACTCCTTCGCGCCGCGCCCGCGGATCGCGTCGATCCCCATGGAGATGAGGGGCCAGAAAAGCAGCAGCAGGGACAGCGTGGTGATCGTCCCCACCAGCGAGTTGGCGTAGAAGATCCTCAGGTCCCCCTGCGACATGAGCATCGACTGCCGGAAGCCGTTCTCCGCGTTGTCGCCGAGCACCAGCGCGAGCACGAGCGGCGCCATCGGGTAGTCGAGCTTCTTGAAGACGTAGCCCACGGCGCCGAAGAGGAGCATGAGCCACACGTCGAACATCGAGTTGTGCACGGTGTAGGCGCCGATCGCGCAGATCACCAGGATCACCGGCGCGATGATCGCGAAGGGCACGCGCAGGATCGCGGCGAAGAGCGGCACGCAGGTGAGCACGACGATGAGGCCGACGATGTTGCCCAGGTACATGGAGGCGATGAGCCCCCAGACGAAGTCCGGCTTCTCCGTGAAGAGGAGCGGCCCGGGCTGCAGCCCCCAGATGAGGAGCCCGCCGAGGAGCACCGCCGCCGTGGGCGAGCCGGGCACGCCGAGCGTGAGCATGGGCAGGAGCGCCGAGGTGCCCGCGGCGTGGGCCGCCGTCTCCGGGGCGACCACGCCCTCGACCTGGCCGGTGCCGAACTTGGCGCCGTCGCGCGACATCTTCTTCGCGAGCCCGTAGCTCATGAACGACGCCGGCGTGGCGCCGCCCGGGACGATGCCCATGAGGCAGCCGACCGCGGCGCTGCGAAGCGATGTCTTCCAGTAGCGCGGAAGCTCCTTCCAGGTGTCGAGGACGACGCGCATGTTGAGCTTCGCCTTCGTTCCCTTGAACTCCAGGCCCTCCTCGATCGTGAGCAGGATCTCGCCGATGCCGAAGAGGCCGATCACCGCGATCAGGAAGTCGAAGCCCTTCAGCAGGTCGGTGAACCCGAAGGTCATTCGCAGCTGGCCCGTCACCGTGTCGATGCCCACGGCGGCGAGGGCGAAGCCGAGCATCATCGAGGCGATCGTCTTCCAGGGCGCGCCCTTGCTCATGCCCACGAAGGCGGAGAACGTGAGGAGGTAGACCGAGAAGAACTCCGGGGGCCCGAAGCGCAGCGCGAAGCGCGCCACGATGGGCGACAGGAACGTGATGAGGAGGACGCCCACCAGCGCGCCCACGAACGACGAGGTGAACGCAGCGGTGAGCGCGGCGCCCGCGCGGCCCTTCTGGCCGAGCGGATAGCCGTCGAAGGTGGTCGCGACGGACCACGGCTCGCCGGGGATGTTGAAGAGGATCGACGTGATGGCGCCGCCGAAAAGCGCTCCCCAGTAGATGCACGAGAGCAGGATGATCGCCGAGGTCTGGCCGCCGGGCTGCTGCGCCATGGAGAACGTGAGCGGCAGCAGGATGGCGACGCCGTTGGCGCCGCCCAGGCCCGGGAGCACGCCGATGATGACGCCGAGGACCACCCCGGCGAGCATCAGCATCAGGTTGAACCAGGATAGGGCGACCTCGAAGCCGCCGATGAGCGAGTGGATCTCTTGCATTGCGCGGCCTTCCTATTGGTACCCGAGCAGGGCTTCGATCGGGCCCTTGGGAAGCGGCACGCTGAACCAGATTTCGAACATGAGGAAGAAGGCGAACATCGTGCCCACGCTCACCGCCGCGATCTTGAACCAGCCGTACTTGCCCAGGCGGCGCATGAACACCGCGATGAAGATCACCGACGCCTCGTAGAACCCGAGCGAGTACACGGGGTTGTCGATGAGCGCCACGTACACCGCGTACGGCAGCATCACCACGAGGACCATCCTCAGCTGGCCCCAGTTCACGAAAGGCTCGCGGTTGGGCTTCGTGAGCGCCGCGATGAGGGACATCGCCGAGGCGAGGCAGATCAGCACGCCGATGTAGAAGGGAAAGTATCCCGCTTGCGGGCCGTCGCTCGCCCACGACGCTCCGAGCCTGCGGCTGTCGAATATCACCACCGCGCCCACCGCGAGGAAGATGCCCGCGACGATCACTTCCCATGTGCGGACGGACCCGACCGCCTTTTCCTGCTGCATCGATTCTTCTCCGTATGTCGCCGATGGCACCGGGGGTGCCCCTCGCGGGGCCCCCGAACTCCCGCGCTACTTCTTGGCGAGGAAGCCCGCTTCCTTCATGAGCCCCTCATGGAGCTTCTCGTTCTGCGCGACCCAGTCGGCGTACGCCTTGCCCTTGAGCGCGGTGGTGTTGAAGGCGCCTTCCTCGAGGAACTTCTTCCATTCGGGGGTCTGGCTCACCTTGTCGAGGAGGTCCACGTAGTAGTCCACCTGGTCCTTGGTGACGCCGCCGGGCATGAAGATGCCGCGCAGCATGAGGTAGTGCGCGTCCACGCCGGATTCCTTGCAGGTCGGGATGTCGCCCCAGGCCATGTCCTTGGTGACCTTCTCCTTGTACGGCATGCGTTTCTCGTCGAAGACGCAGAGCGGACGCAGCGTGCCGCCGCGCCACTGGGCGACCGCCTCGATGGGATTGTTCACCGTGGAGTCAATGTGCTTGCCCACGAGCTGCGTCGCGACCGCTCCGCCGCCCTTGAAGGGGATGTAGGTGAACTTGGCGCCGGTCTGCTTCTCGATCGCCGCGGTGAGGATCTGGTCTTCCTGCTTGGAGCCGGTGCCGCCCATCTTGAACTTGTTGGCTCCGCCCGCCTTCACCGCGTCCAGGTATTCCTTGGCGGTCTTGTAGGGCGTTTCGGAATTCACCCAGAGGACGAATTCGTCGAGCGCCATCATGCGCACCGGCGTCAAGTCCTTCCAGTTGAAGGGCACGCCCGTGGCGAGCGGCGTGGTGAAGAGATTGGACAGGGTGATGATGATCTTGTGCGGGTCCCCCTTGGAGCCCTTCATGTCGAGGAAGCCCTCGGCCCCCGCGCCGCCGCCCTTGTTCACGACCACCATCGGCTGCTTCATGAGGTTGTGCTTGGCGATGATCGACTGGATGAGGCGCGACATCTGGTCCGCGCCCCCGCCAGTGCCGGCCGGCACGATGAACTCGACGGTCTTGGTGGGTTCCCACGCAAAGGCCGGGGCGAGCGCGGTGAGCGCTGCGCCCAGCAGTGCGGCCACGCGGCCACGGTTGAAAAAGGATCGCTTCATGTCTCTCTCCTCGGGTTATCTGGAAATGGAACTTGTGCCTCGCGCGGCTGGCGCGCGGGAGCCCGCTGTTCCTCTCGGGCGACTCTGCCTGCTGCTAGGGGTTCGGTTGCGCTCCTTCGGTTGCGACGCGCCCCGCGGCTCTGCGGGCGAAGTAGTTGCCCAGGATCACCACGAGCGCCGCGCCGACAAGCGCACAAACGTATTTCATGCTCGGCGGGTAGGGGCTGGTCCATGCCACGATTCCGCCATCTTCCCACGCCATCTCGCCGGCGACAAAACCGATCAAGGCGGCGCCGATGGTGATGATCACCGGCCAGCGCTCCATCAGCTTAACGAGAAGGGTCGCGCCGAAGATGACAAGCGGGATCGAGATCGCGAGACCGATGATCATGAGGCCCCAGTGGCCGCCCGCGGCGGCGGCTACCGCGATCACGTTGTCCAGGCTCATCACCAGGTCGGCGATGAGGATGGTCTTGATGGCGGTGATGAGGTTGTCGCTCGCGTCGATGTCGGGATCGCCATCCTCGGGAATGAGGAGCTTCACGCCGATCCACATGAGGAGCGCCGAGCCGATGAGCTTCAACCACGGCAGCGCGAGGAGCGCCACGGCGAAGAGAGTGAGCACGATGCGCAGCAAGATCGCCGCCGCGGAACCCCAGAAGATCGCCTGGTTCTGCTGGCGGTGCGGCAGCGAGCGCGCGGCGAGCGCGATCACCACCGCGTTGTCCCCCGACAGGATGATGTTGACCCCGATGATCTTCAGGAGCGCCGTCCAGAAAACGGGATCAACGAGATCGTTGGGATTCATGTCGAAGGGGATCCGCGCGGTAGGGGACTATAATTTTATCCTCCGAACGGTAGTCAGCGGCGGCGCGAATGGCCTTGATTTGCATCAAGAACACGATTGCGGTGGGATTGGGCCTGGTAATTCTCGCCGGCGTATCGGCACGCGCCGTCGCTCAGTCATCCTCCGATACCGACATCCTCGCCGCCAGGGACGCCGCGGCGCGCGGCCAGTGGAAGGCGCTCGAAGGCTACCGCACGCGCGTCCAGGGCAACCTCCTCGAGGCGTATCCCACCTATTGGCTGCTGGCGGGCAACGTCGAGCGCAGCGACCCGCGCGAGGTCCAGGCCTTTCTCGCGCGCTATCCCGACTCCCCGCTCGCGGAGGGCCTGCGGCGCGAGTGGCTGAAGGCGCTCGGCGCGGCCGGCTCCTGGGAGCTCTTCCGCGCCGAGTACCCGCGCGTGGTGGGCGACGACGTCGAGATCGCGTGCTACTCGTTCCAGGAGCGCCAGGCGCGCGGCGACGGCGAGGCGGCGGGCGAGGTGCGCGCGCTCTTCGTCTCGGGGCGCGAGGCGGGCCCCGCGTGCGAGCCGGTGTTCGCCGCGGCGGTGGCCGCGAAGAGCATCACCGAAGCCGAGGTGTGGGACCGCCTGAGGAAGCTGCTCGCGGCGGGCAACCTGAGGGAAGCGCGGCGCGCCAATGCGCTCATTGCCCTTCGCGCGAGCGTGGTCGAGAAGAGCCTCGAGCACTGCGCCGCCGATTCCGGCGGCTTCCTCGCGCGCGAGAGGCTCGGCAAGCATCCGTCGCGCGCGTCCCAGGAGACGCTCGTCTTCGCGATCGAGCGCCTGGCGCGCTCGAAGCCCGACGATGCGGCCGAGCGGCTCGCGGCGATGGCGCAGCGCCTTCCCGCCGATGCCGTGCGCTTCGCGTGGGGACAGGTCGCCTGGCAGGCGGCGCTCGTGCACCACCCGCGCGCGCTCGAGTGGTACGCGCTCGCCGCCGGGGCGCCTCTCACCGACGTCCAGGTCGCATGGAAAGCGCGCGCCGCGCTGCGCGTGGGAGACTGGAAGGAAGTCCTCGCATCGGTCCAGGCCCTGTCGGCCGAAGAGTCGCGCGAGCCCAACTGGCGCTACTGGCGCGCGCGCGCGCTGCGCAACCTCGGCGCGCCCGAGGCCGCCGACGCGCTCCTCAAGGCTCTCGCGCCGCACCCGAGCTTCTACGGCCTCCTCGCCGCCGAGGAGCTCGGCATCGCGAACGCGCCCGAGTGGACCGGCGGTTGGCGCCCGGGCGAAGCCGATCTCGAGCGCGTGCGCTCCCTCGACGGCATCCGGCGCGCCCTCGCGCTCTATCGCCTCGGCCTCGACAACGAGGCGCTGCGCGAATGGCAGTGGGCGATCCGCAGCCTCGACGATCGCAGCCTCCTCGCCGCGGCCGAGGTGGCGCGCCTCGCCCACGAGCCCGACCGCGCCATCGGCACCGCGGATCGCACCGTGCAGATCCATGATTTCGCGCAGCGCTTTCCCATGCCCCACCGCGAGGCGCTCGCCGCCGCGGCGCGCCAGTGGGACCTCGACGAAGCCATGGTGTACGGCATCGTTCGCCAGGAGAGCCGCTTCATGCCCGAGGCACGCTCGCGGGTCGGCGCCACCGGGCTCATGCAGCTCATGCCCGCCACGGCGCGCTGGGTGGCGCGCCAGATCGCGCTCGCTCCCTTCAAGCAGGAGATGCTGGTGCGCCCTGAGGTGAACCTGCAGATGGGCACCTACTACTTCAAGCGCGTGCTGAACGACCTGGGCCATCCGATGCTCGCGACGGCCGCGTACAACGCCGGGCCGGGCCGCGCGCGCCGCTGGCGCGACGAGCGCGCGCTGGAAGGCGCGATCTACGCCGAGACCATTCCCTTCAACGAGACGCGCGAGTACGTGAAGAAGGTATTCGCCAACGCGTGGTTCTACCGCCACCGCCTCACCGGCAAGACCGCATCGATGCGCGAGCTCCTCGGCACGGTCCCGGGCCGCTCGGCGCAGCCCGCGGTCGCCTCCAACATTCCCTGAGGCCGAAAATGGAAATCGCGAGCATCTGCATCATCGGCGGCAGCGGCTTCGTCGGGCGCAGCGTTGCCGAGCAGGCGTGCGCCGCCGGCTATCGCGTGCGCGTCGTCACCCGCAGCGCGCCGCGCGCGAGGGAGCTCCTCGTGCTGCCGACGCTCGAGGCGCGGGTCGCCGACCCCAACGACGAGAATTCTCTCGCGCGCGCCCTGGAGGACATGGACGCGGTCGTGAACCTCGTGGGAGTCCTCCATCCCTCGGCGGGCGCGAGCTTCGACTCGGCGCATGTCGAGCTGCCGCGCAAGATCGCGCGCGCCTCGCGCGCAGCCGGCGTGCGCCACTCGCTGCACATGAGCGCGCTGGGCGCCTGCGACTCGGCCCCGAGCGAATACCTGCGCTCCAAGGCCGCGGGGGAAGCCGCCGTGCGCGACGCCGAGTCGCACCTGCCCTTCACCATCTTCCGGCCATCGGTCATCTTCGGCGAGGGCGACCGCTTCCTCAATCTCCTCGCGAGCCTCGCGCGCTGGTTCCCGGTGATTCCCCTGGCCGGTGCGAACGCGAAGTTCAAGCCGATCTGGGTCGAGGACGTCGCGCATGCGATGGTCGCCTCGCTCGGGGACGCGCGCGCCCTCGGCTCGACCTACGAGCTGTGCGGGCCGCATGCCTACACCCTGGAAGACCTCGCGCGCTTCGTCGCGGCGACGGTCGGGCATCCGCGCAGGATCGTGGCACTTCCCGCGGGGCTCGCGGCGCTGCAGGCGTTCGTCTTCGAGCACCTGCCCGGCAAGCTCGTGACGCGCGACAACCTTCGCTCGATGCAGGTCGACAACGTCTGCAGCGGCCCCTTCCCGCACGTGTTCGGATTCGAGCCCTCGC
This sequence comes from Burkholderiales bacterium, assembly GCA_038244725.1. Taxonomy (GTDB): domain Bacteria; phylum Pseudomonadota; class Gammaproteobacteria; order Burkholderiales; family Usitatibacteraceae; genus Usitatibacter. The sequence continues at coordinate 67,976 of JBBRTF010000012.1, read as the reverse complement.
CGCTGGAGGCCGTCGCGCCCGCCTACCTGGCGGACGTGTCCATCCGCGCCCGCTTTCCGAGATTTCGCCACTACGCCGGAAGGTAACGCATGAGCGAGCTCACCCTCGTGATCGGCAACAAGAACTACTCGTCGTGGTCGATGCGCCCGTGGGTGCTGATGACCCAGCTCGGCATCGCGTTCGAGGAGAAGAAGCTGCGCTTCAACTCCGGCGAATGGGACGCCGGCATCGAGCGCTGGTCGCCCTCGCGCCTGGTGCCCGTGCTCTGGCGCGCGGAGCAGTCGGTGTGGGACTCGCTCGCGATCACGGAGGCGTTGAACGAGTGGTATCCGGGCAAGGGCGTGTGGCCGCGCGACGATGCCGCCCGCGCCTTCGCGCGCTCGGTGGCCGCGGAGATGCACTCGGGCTTCCGCGACCTGCGCGACCACATGCCGATGAACATCCGAGGCTCGCATCCCGGCATGGGCATGAACGCCGGGGTGAAGAAGAACATCGAGCGCATCGAGCGCCTGTGGGGCGAGTCGCGACAGCGCTTCGGCGCGGCAGGCCCCTTCCTCTTCGGCGAGTTCTCGGCGGCCGACGCGATGTATGCGCCCGTGGTGATGCGATTCAGGACCTACGCCGTGGCGCTCGCGCCGGAAAGCACGCGCTACTGCGAGGCGATGGCCGCGGCGCCGGGCGTGCGCGCGTGGATCGAGGGGGCCCTGCAGGAAAAGGAGATCGTCTCCGAGGACGAGCCCTACGCCACAGCCTCCCCCGCGCGGTAGATGAAGACCTACCTGGTGGGCGGGTCGGTGCGCGATGAGCTGCTCGGCCTCGAGGTGCAGGATCGCGACTACGTGGTGGTGGGCAGCGACCCCGCGGAGATGGTGAAGCGGGGCTTGCGCCCCGTGGGCGCCGATTTCCCCGTGTTCCTGCATCCCGAGACCCACGAGGAATACGCGCTCGCGCGCACCGAGAGGAAGACGGCGCCCGGTTATCGCGGCTTCGTGTTCCATGCCGACGCGAGCGTGACCCTGGAGGAAGACCTCGCGCGGCGCGACCTCACCATCAACGCAATGGCGCGCGGCGAGGACGGAGCGCTCGTCGATCCCCATGGCGGCGAGCGCGACCTCCGCGCGGGTGTGCTGCGGCACGTGAGCGAGGCGTTCGCGGAGGATCCGGTGCGAATCCTGCGCGTCGCGCGCTTCGCCGCGCGCTTCGGCTTCGCGATCGCGCCCGAAACGCTCGCGCTGATGCGCCACATGGTCGAGGCGGGAGAGGCCGACGCCCTGGTCGCCGAGCGCGTGTGGCAGGAGCTCGCGCGCGGCCTCATGGAGAAGAGCCCCGCGAGGATGATCGCGGTGCTGCGTGAATGCGGGGCGCTCGCGCGCATCCTGCCCGAGCTCGACCGCGTTTTCGATCGTCCGGACGAGCCCGACGCGCTGGCGCGGCGCCTGGATTGCGCGGCCTCGCGCGGGCGCAACCTCGCCGTGCGCTTCGCGCTCCTCGCGCTCGACCTCGCCGCCGAGGACGCCCGCGGCCTCGCGACCCGCGTCAACGCGCCGGCCGATTGCCGCGAGCTCGCCCTCCTCGCCATCCGTGAGCGCGGCTCGATCGCGACCTCGGGGCTGGACGCGGGCTCGACGCTCGAGACGCTCGAGCGCGCGGACGCGTTCCGGCGCCCCGAGCGGCTCGACCGGCTGATGGAGGTCGCCGAGTGCGACTCCCACGGCGGCGCGCCGCAGCAGGTGTTTCGCCCGGGACGGGAATTACGCCTCGCGCTCGACGCCGCGCGCGGCGTCGATGCCGGCGCCATCGCCCGCGAGAACCCGCAGGACATTCCCGGGGCGCTGCGGCGCGCGCGGCTGGCAGCGATCGCCTCGCTGCAGCCGGTGAGCGGCAACTAGAAAAAAAAACACCCCCGGGCATGCCGGGGGCGGTTCCAACTTGGGGGAAAACTTTCGCGGCGCCGGGCGAGCCCGGCCCCGGCTGGGCTTAGCGCTTCTTCGCCTTCGCCTTGCGGGTCGCCGACTTCACGGTCGCGACGTTCTGCTCCACCGACTTCTCGACGGTGTCATAGATCTGCTTGTTGATCGCGGCGAGGTTGTTGTAGGCGCTCTGCGCGGCGGCGATCGCGGTCTTCACGTTGTCCACCACGGACTCGGAGCCGGCGGGCGCGTACTTGAAGGCCTCTTCGAGGGCGGCGACGGCGGCTTTGTTGTACTCGGCCGCTTGCTTCTCGAACACGCGCTTCACTTCGGTGTTGGTCTCGGCGGCGGTCTCGTAGGCGGTGCGCGAGTACGCATAGGCGCGCTTCATCACCGGCTCCATGGCGGCGGAGTTGAGGGCGATGACTTCATGCACGTCCTTCGCGCCGGCGAGGCTCTGCGCGTGGGCGGCGGCTTGCTCGACGGAGTCGCGGGCGGCGCCCAGCGAAAGCTCGGCGAAGCGCTCGGCGTTGGCGAGCGAGAGTTGCGCGAAATAGGAGAACTGGTTGATGGCGGCCTCGTTGGCGGCGCTGAACTGGTCGATTTTGAACATGGTGTACTCCTTTGTGGGGTTGTTGGGGCAGCCTCTTTTGCTGCACTGCACAATCCATATTTTAGGCCAATTAGCCCCGGAGTCAAGGTGTTTTTGTTGCGCTGCAGCATCGCGGGGCGGGGCCCGGAAAACCCCGCTTCTTCAATCGTTTAGGCCCTGCGCGCAGGCGCCCGCGGCCGAGGACGTAGAATTCCCCAAACTACGAATCCGGGAGCAAGCGCATGGCACAGGTGATCGGCGTACCGCGGGAAACCTTCGCTGGCGAAAAACGCGTCGCCACCGTGCCGGATGTGGTCCCGAAGCTCGCGAAGCTCGGCTTCAGCGTGATCGTCGAATCCGGCGCCGGCGAGGCGGCGAGCATCGGCGACGAGGCTTACGCGGCGGCGGGCGCGAAGGTGGTCCCCGATGCCGCGGCGGTGTGGTCGGGCGCGGACATCGTCTTCAAGGTGCGCGCTCCCAGCCGCGATGAGGTGCAGTCGATGCGCGAGGGCCAGATCCTCGTCTCCTTCATCTGGCCCGCGCAGAATCCGGAGCTGCTGCAGTTCCTCGCCGCGAAGAAGGTGACGGTGCTCGCCATGGACAGCGTGCCGCGCATCTCGCGCGCGCAGAAGCTCGATGCGCTCTCCTCCATGGCCAACATCGGCGGATATCGTGCGGTCATCGAGGCAGCACACGAGTTCGGGCGCTTCTTCACCGGCCAGATCACCGCCGCCGGCAAGGTGCCGCCCGCGAAGGTGTTCGTGATCGGCGCGGGTGTGGCCGGCCTCGCGGCCATCGGCGCGGCGTCGGGGCTGGGCGCCATCGTGCGCGCCAACGACACGCGGCCCGAAGTGGCGGACCAGATCCGTTCGCTCGGCGGCGAGTACGTCCCGGTCGACTACGTGGAGGAAGGCAGCGGCGTCGGCGGCTACGCCAAGGTGATGAGCGAGGGCTTCCAGAAGGCGCAACGCGAGACGTTCGCGAAGCAGGCGAAGGAAGTCGACATCATCATCACCACCGCGCTCATCCCCGGCAAGCCCGCGCCCAAGCTCATAACCGCCGAGATGGTGCGGTCGATGAAGCCCGGCAGCGTGATCGTCGACATGGCCGCGGAGCAGGGTGGCAACTGCGAGCTCACCGAGCCCGGCAAGGTGGTGACGAAGCACGGTGTCATCATCATCGGCTACACCGATCTTCCCAGCAGGCTGGCCACGCAAGCCAGCACGCTCTATGCGAACAACCTCTTCAGGCTCTCCGAGGACCTCTGCAAGGCGAAGGACGGCGTCTACAACGTCGACATGGAAGACGAGGTCATCCGCGGCACGACCGTGATCAAGGACGGCGTGGTGACCTGGCCGCAGCCCGCGCCGAAGCTCTCCGCGGCGCCGGCCGCCAAGGCGCCCGCGAAGCCGATGCCCGCCGCGGCCGCTGCGGGCAAGGCAGGGCACGGTCACGGCGCAGGCGATCCCATGGCGGCGGGCACGCTCGCGATCATGTTCGCGGCGGGCGCGGTGCTCTTCGCGCTCATCGGCGCGTACGCGCCGGCAGCCTTCCTCGGGCACTTCACCGTGTTCGTCCTCGCTTGCTTCGTGGGCTACATGGTGGTCTGGAACGTGACGCCCGCGCTGCACACGCCGCTCATGAGCGTGACCAACGCCATCAGCAGCATCATCATCATCGGGGCGCTGGTGCAGATCGCGCCGCCCGTGGTCGCGGAGTTGGCGGGTGAAGGCGCGCGGCCCGACGGGATCATCCGGTGGCTCGCGGTCGCGGGCATCGCCCTCACGGCGATCAACATGTTCGGCGGCTTCGCGGTGACGCAACGCATGCTGTCCATGTTCCGGAAATAGGAGCCGACATGTCCGCGAACCTGGTTACCGTTTCCTACATCGCCGCGATCATCCTCTTCATCCTGAGCCTGGGCGGCCTCTCCAATCCCGAGTCCTCGCGGCGCGGCAACCTCTACGGAATGATCGGCATGGCGATCGCCGTGATCGCCACCGTGTGCGGTCCGCGCGTCTCCTCGGGCGGCATCGTCTGGATCGCGATCGCGCTGGTGGTGGGCGGATCCATCGGCCTTTACCTCGCGCGCACCGTGAAGATGACGCAGATGCCCGAGCTGGTGGCGTTCATGCACAGCCTTGTGGGCCTGGTCGCGATGATCGTGGGTTACGCGAGCTTCATCGACCCCACCGCTTCCGCCGGCATGTCGAGCGCGGAAGTCGCGATCCACCACGCCGAGATCTACGTGGGCGTGCTGATCGGCGCGGTGACGCTCTCCGGATCGGTGATCGCGTTCGGCAAGCTCTCCGGGCGCATCGGCGGCAAGCCCCTGCTATTGCCCGCGCGGCACTGGATGAATCTCGCCGGCCTTGTCGCGGTGATATTCCTCGGCTATGCCTTCCTGCGCGCCCATTCCATCGCCGTGGGCATGCTCCCGCTCGTCGCTATGACGTTGATCGCGCTCCTCTTCGGCGTGCACATGGTGATGGCCATCGGCGGCGCGGACATGCCGGTGGTGGTCTCGATGCTGAATAGCTACTCGGGATGGGCGGCGGCCGCCACGGGCTTCATGCTCTCCAACGATCTCCTGATCGTCACCGGCGCGCTGGTGGGTTCGTCCGGCGCGATCCTCTCCTACATCATGTGCCGCGCGATGAATCGCAACTTCATCAGCGTCATCGCCGGCGGGTTCGGCGGCGGGGCGCCCGCGCCCAACGCCGCCGACGGCGGCGCCGCGCAGCCCGCGGGCGAGGTGGTGCCGGTGAGCGCGCAGGAAGCCGCGGACCTCCTCAAGGAAGCCAAGAGCGTCATCATCGTGCCGGGCTACGGCATGGCGGTCGCCCAGGCGCAGCACACGGTGTTCGAGATCACCAAGCGGCTGCGCGAGCTGGGCAAGACCGTGCGCTTCGGCATTCATCCGGTCGCGGGACGCATGCCGGGCCACATGAACGTGTTGCTCGCCGAGGCGAAGGTGCCCTACGACATCGTGATGGAGATGGACGAGATCAACGGGGACTTTCCGGACACCGACGTCGCCATGGTGATCGGCGCCAACGACATCGTGAACCCGAGCGCGCAGGAAGATCCCACGAGCCCGATCGCAGGCATGCCGGTGCTCGAGGTCTGGAAGGCGCACAACTCGATCGTGATGAAGCGCAGCATGGCTTCGGGCTACGCCGGCGTCGACAATCCGCTCTTCTACAAGGAGAACAACCGGATGCTCTTCGGCGACGCGAAGAAGATGCTGGACGAGGTGCTGGCAGCGCTGAAGAGCTAGGTCACAACTGCAGGTGCCGCGCCGACTGGAACCCGAGGATCGGGTCCGCCATGCCCTTGCCGAAGCCCATCACCTTGAAGAGCTCGCCCATCTCCGAGGGGCTGATGAGCCGGTGCACCGCGGAGGTCCCCTTCAGGCGCGAGAGCGTCATGGTGGGATCGCCCGCGGAGACCAGCACCGCCAGGCCGCAGGAGATGAGGAAGTAGGCTTGGGTCGTGAAGCCGTAGACCTCCGCGCCGCCCTGCTCCGCGGCGCGCGCCATGGCGCTGAAGTCCACATGCGCCGTGATGTCCTGCAGGCCGGGCATGAAGAAGGGATCGCCGTGCACGCGATGGCGATAGTGGCAGCGCAGCGTCCCCATGGAGCGCTGCGGATGGTAGTACTCGCGCTCGGGGAAACCATAGTCGACGAAGATCGCGATCCCGGCTTCGAGCGTTGCCGCGATGGTGCGCACCAGCCCTTCCGCCGCGAAATTCACTTCCGAGAGGTAATCGTAGTCGCCGGGCGGGAAGGCCGACTCCGCGCGGCGGCGCAGCTCGCCGTCGCGAAGCCCCTGGTCCTCGAAGGCCAGGCCCGCCTCGGTGAGGACCACTCCGCTCTCCATGTAGCCCTCGTCGGTGCGGTGCACGAGCGCGCAGGGCACCACGTCGAGCACCTCGTTGGCGATCACCATGCCGCGGATTTTCGCGGGAAGGCGCTCGATCCATTCGAAGCGGCCGATGTCGCCGGGGAAGCGCTGCATGAGGAGCGTGCGCTGGCGCTCGCGCAGGTCCGGGCTCACCTCGAGGAGGAGGTAGCGATCGGGGAGCGTCCCCATCTCCTTCAACGCCTCGAACATGTCTGCGGCGAATATCCCGGAGCCCGGGCCCAGCTCGAGGACGTCGCCGCCCACCGCCTTCAGCACCTGCGCCGCCTGCAGCGCGAAGCACTTGGCGAACATCGGCGAGATCTCCGGAGACGTGACGAAGTCGCCGTCGGAGCCGAACTTGCGCGCACCGGCGGCGTAGTAGCCCAGGCCCGGCGCATACAGCGCGAGCTCCATGTAGCGCGTGAACGCGATCCACTCGCCCTCGGCGACGATGGTGTTGGCGATGTGCTCGGCGAGCTCGCGCGAGTGGGCCGATGCGTCCGGGGAGGGTGGGGGAAGGACGGGTTCGGCGGGCTGCGGCATGGGAGCCTTGGGCTACACTTCGAGGTTCTTTTCGAGTGCGCGGGAATATAGCATGCAGGATGGCGCGGTCCTCGTCACCGGAGCGGCGCGGCGCATCGGCGCGGCGATCGCGCGCACGCTGCACGCGGCCGGCGCACGGGTGGCGCTGCATTGCCACCGCTCGCGCGCCGAGGCCGAACGCCTCGCCGCGGAGATGAACGCGGCGCGCGCGGGATCGTGCGCGGTGATCGAGGGCGACCTCCTCGACGTGGAAGAGGTCGCGCGCATCGTCGAGGAAGCCGCGCGCGCCTTCGGACGCCTCGACGCCCTCGTGAACAACGCGTCCTCGTTCTACCCCACGCCCCTGGGCCGCATCGACGCGGCCGCTTGGGAGGACCTCATCGGCACCAACCTGCGCGCGCCGCTCTTCCTCGCGCAGGCGGCGGCGCCGCGGCTACGCGAATCGAGGGGCGCCATCGTGAACGTGGTCGATATCCACGCCGAGCGGCCGCTGAAGAATTTCGTCGTGTACTCGATCGCCAAGGCGGGGCTCGCGGGGCTCACGCGCTCGCTCGCGCTCGAGCTGGGGCCCGAGGTTCGGGTGAACGGCGTGTCTCCGGGCGCGATCCTGTGGCCCGACGGCGGCACCCACTTCGAGGCCTCGGAAAAGGAGCGCATCACCGCGCAAACGCCTCTCGCGCGGGTCGGCAGCCCGGAGGATGTCGCCGGCGCGGTAAAATACCTCCTCTTCGACGCCCCGTTCGTCACCGGCCAGATCCTCGCCGTGGATGGGGGGCGCGGCATCCACCTCTAGGCCCGCCGTGAGCACCACCGCCGACACCCGCAAGACCGACTTCGAATCCGCCAAGCTCGCCAAGCGCCTGCGCCGCCTCGTGGGCCAGGCGATCGCGGACTTCTCGATGATCGGGGCGGGCGACAAGGTGATGGTGTGCCTGTCCGGGGGCAAGGACAGCTACGCGATGCTCGACGTGCTCATGCGCCTTCGCGAGAAGTCGCCGGTGCCTTTCGAGCTCATCGCCGTGAATCTCGACCAGCGCCATCCGGGATTTCCCGAGCACGTGCTGCCGGAATACCTCGAGTCCGTGGCTGTCCCCTATCGCATCGTGGTGCAGGACACGTACAGCGTCGTGAAGCGCGTGATCCCCGAAGGCAAGACCATGTGCGGCCTGTGCTCGCGGCTGCGACGCGGCGCGCTCTACAAGGTCGCGGGCGAGCTCGGCGCAACGAAGATCGCGCTCGGCCATCACCGCGACGACATCCTCGAGACTTTCTTCCTCAACCTCTTCCACGGCGGCAAGCTGAAAACGATGCCGCCCAAGCTCATCTCCGATGATGGCAGGCACGTCGTGATCCGGCCGCTCGCCTACGTGGAGGAAAGCGACCTCGCCGCATACGCCGAGGCGCGCGCCTTCCCGATCATCCCGTGCGACCTGTGCGGATCCCAGGAGCAGCTGCAGAGAAAGCAGGTGAAGGCGATGCTGCGCGACTGGGAGAAGCAGCACCCCGGCCGCGTCGAGTCGATCTTCAGCGCGCTCGCGAACGTGTCCCCTTCGCACTTGCTCGACCGTTCCCTGCACGACTTCGCAAACATCGAAGCTGCGGATGACGAAGCGGACCGCCAGCATCCCATCCATCTCGCGCCTCGTGCCTCGCGCCCCGTGCCCTAGGATTTCCATGACCCTCAAGCAGCTGAACACCACCAAGAAGATCACGTCCTTCCATCCGCCGCAGCGCACGTTGATGGGCCCGGGCCCCACGGAGATCCATCCGCGGGTGCTCACCACCATGAGCCAGCCTGCCATCGGCTACCTCGACCCTGTGTTCGTCGAGATGATGGAGGAGCTGAAATCGCTGCTGCGCTACGTGTACCAGACGGACAACCCGCTCACCTTCCCGGTGTCCGGCCCCGGCTCCGTCGGCATGGAGTATTGCTTCGTGAACATGGTGGCGCCCGGCACCAAGGTGATCGTGTGCAGGAACGGCGTCTTCGGCGGGCGCATGCTGGAGAACGTCGAGCGCTGCGGCGGCACCGCGGTGATGGTCGATGACGACTGGGGCAATCCCGTGGACCCGCAGAAGGTCGAGGACGCGTTCCGCAAGAATCCCGACGCGAAGATCCTCGCCTTCGTGCACGCCGAGACTTCCACGGGCGCGCAGTCCGACGCCAAGGCGCTCGCGCAGATCGCGCACAAGCACGGCGCGATGGTGATCATGGATGCGGTGACTTCGCTCGCGGGCACGCCGGTGCGCGTGGACGATTGGGGCATCGACGCGGTTTATTCGGCGAGCCAGAAGTGCCTGTCGTGCACGCCGGGACTGTCGCCGGTGTCGTTCTCGGAACGCGTCGTTGAACACGTGAAGGCGCGCAAGGACAAGATCCACAGCTGGTTCATGGACATGAACCTGCTGCTGGGCTACTGGGGCGCCACCACGCGTACCTATCACCACACGGCACCGACGAATTCGCTCTTCGCGCTGCACGAGGCGCTGCTGCTCATCAAGGAAGAGGGCCTCGAGGCGTGCTGGGCGCGCCATCGCCGCCATCACCTCGCGTTGAAGGCGGGGCTGGAAGCGATGGGGCTCAAGTTCCTCGTCGCCGAGGCGTATCAGCTGCCACAGATGAACGCGGTGCTCTGCCCCTCAGGCGTGGACGAAGAGCAGGTCCGCAAGACGCTGCTGAGCGAGTTCAGCATCGAGATCGGCGCAGGCCTGGGCCCGCTGAAGGGCAAGATCTGGCGCTTCGGCCTCATGGGCTACTCGTGCCGGCCGGACAACGTGATGCTGTGCCTCTCGGCGCTGGGCTCGGTGCTGATGGACATGGGATTGCCGATCAAGGTCGGCGAGGCGGAAGCGGCGGCGCACCAGGCATATGCCTCGCTGCACTCCGCGGACGCGATGCACGCGCGCAAGAAGATCGCCACCGCCGCCTAGAAACATAAAAAGTGGTGTCAGGTACCGAGTGAGCGCCTACTCGGTACCTGACACCACTTTTTTTACTTCACGTTCTGCTTGAAGCGCGCTTCGAGCAGCTGCGGCTGCTTCGCGTAGCGCTCGATACTGGGCACGAACTTCTCGAGGTCGACAAGGCGCTCGCTCGCCGCGGGATGGGTGCTGAAGATCGAGGCGGCATCGGCGTCGCCCTTGTACTGCGCGAGCATTTGCAGCACGCCGACCAGACCGTAGGGGTCGTAGCCGCTGCGCGTGGCGAGCACGATCGCCAGCTCGTCGGCCTCGGTCTCGAGGCTGCGGTCGAGCGGACGCAGGAAGAGCCCGTCCTTGATCACGTTGCCCGCCGCATCGAGGATGTAGGGCTTGGCGATATTGCCCACGGCGCTGCCGACGGCGCCGCCGCCGATCTTCACCCGGTCAGCGGCCACCGAGGTCCCCACCGACTTCCAGAAGTCCGCCTTCATGCTCGCCTGGATCGCGGTGAGCTGGTGCTTCTTCACGACGTGCGCGATCTCGTGGGCCAGGGCCCCGGCGAGCTCGGACTCGCTGCCCAGGCGCTTCAGCAGCCCGGTGGAAATGACGATGGAACCGCCCGGCATGGCGAAGGCGTTCACCGTCTCGGTGTCGATCACGCTGAACGTCCACGGCAGGTTGGGCCGGTCGCTGTGCAGTGCGATCCACTTGCCCACGCGGTTCACGTAACGCTGCACGTTGGCGTCGGGAAGCAGCGGCGAGGCGCCCAGGACGCTCGCGGTCAACGCATTGCCGAGCGCGATCTCGTCCTCCTCGGAGAATTCCTTCGCGCCGACCACGCCCTGGTCCATGGCCTTCTTGCCGATGTCGAGCACCTTGCCGATGTCCGGGAAGCTGAACTGCGCGCTCGACGGCAACGCCACCGCGAGCAACATGAGGACGAGGGTGCGATTCATCGACGCTCTCCTTGCGGATTGTCCACGGACACCGTGGCGAGCTTGCCTTCGCGCGCGAAGCGCTCGGCGGCGGGCTTGTCGGCGCGGTAGGTCTGGGCCTTCGCGAGCGCCGCGGCGTCGGGCTCGGCGTTCTTCAGGTCCTCGGGCGAAAGACCACGGATGCCGGTGGTGGCGATGGTGGCTCTCTTCTCCGTCTGCCGCCCGCCGCCCAAGAACGAGGTGAGCCCCGACAAAGGGTTGCTGCCGCCGCCGCTCGATTTCGACGACTCGATCGTCGCGGGGAAGCGCAGGTGAAAGACGTTCACCCAGCCGCTTTTCCCGCTCGCCTCGACGCGCGTCCAGCCGCCCGCCCTCGCCAGGACCGTGACCGGGGTGTTTTCGGGCAGCGTCGCCACGGCGCGCGCGTCGCTGGAGCCGCGCTCGCGCAGGTCCGTGGAGCGGTTGGTGAAGGCTTGCTCGTCTGCCCACGCGGGGCATGCAAGGCCGACGAGGAACATCACGGCAAGGGCACGCAGTCTCATGCCCCGATGATAGCGCTTTCCCTCTAGTGGATCATCAGCGTCGCGAGGCCCAGCAGGAGGCCCATGCTCGACACGTCCGTGGCGGTGGTGACGATGATGCTCGATGCCGTCGCCGGATCGGCGCCGAAGCGCTTGAGGATGAGCGGCACCAACGCGCCGGAGATGCCGGAGAGCGCGCAGCTGCCGATCATCGCCAGCGTGACCACCAACCCCAGCATCAACGCGTGCGGCGATTCCTGGGAAAGCGCGAAGAGGTACATGGCGATGCCGCAGAGCACGCCGGTGACGGCGCCGTTCGCCAGCCCCAGCAACGCCTCCTTCGAGGTGAGCGCCTTGCCGGCGCCCGCCTTGATGTCGCCGAGCGTGATGCCACGCACCGTGACGGCCAGCGCCTGGCAACCGGTATTGCCCGACTGTCCGGCGAGAACGGGAAGGAAGGTCGCGAGGATCACGAGCTTGTCGAGGGTCCCCTGGAAGACCGCGACCACGCCGCCCGCGGCGAATGCCGTGACCAGGTTGATGAGGAGCCAGGGATTGCGGTACCTGAAGCTCTGCTTGATCGAGGTGGAGACGCGCTCTTCCTTCTCGACGCCGACCATGGAGCCCGCCTGAGCGGTGACTTCGAACGCCTCGAGCTCGAAGAGCGCCGCGCCGCGCGCGAGGCCCACGAGCCGGCCCTCGACGTCGGTGACGGGATACTGCGGGAAATGCTTGTTCACGGTGAGCTTCATCGCCTCCTGGAGCCGGAGCTCCGGCGTGAGCGTGAAGGGGTTGGCCAGCATCACGTCGGCGAGCCGCGACTTCCTGTCGTTGAAGAGGAGGTCGCGCATGGTAACGAGCCCGGCGAGCTTGCCGTCGGCGTCGGCCACGTACACGTAGGTCACGAAGGCGCTCCTCACCACGGGACGCAGGTTCTCGATCGCCTCGCCCACCGTCATGTCGGGACTGAAGACCGCGAGCGGCGCCTCCATCAGCTGGCCGATGGTGCCCTTGGGGTAGCGTGTGTTGCGCTTCCATTGCTCGGCCACTTCGGGCGGCGCGGATGCGGTGATGAAGCGCCGCGGCCCCGACTCGAGCTCGCGCAGGATGTCCTGCACGATCGCGGGATTCAGGTGCAGCAGCGCGTCGACCGCTTCCGAGGGCACGGCTCGTTCGATGAGGGCGGCGGCCTCATTGGGGGGCAGCGCGCGGATCTGGGACGCGAGCGACGAGCTCGCGTGGGGCACGGCTTCGCTCGGCTCACTGGCGGTCTTCTTCAAGCGCCCTCCCTGGCTTGTCTGTGCCGGGATTGTAGCCCCCGAGCCTAGAGCCCGAGTCGTTGCCAGATGGTGGAGGTGGGGCCCGCCATGTTCATCGTGTAGAAGTGCAGCCCGGGCGCCCCGCCTTGCAGCAGGCGGTCGCAAAGCTCGGTCACCACGTCGAGCCCGAACGCCTTGATCGACGCCGAGTCGTCGCCGAAGGCCTCGAGCTTGAGCCGTATCCAGCGCGGGATCTCCGCGCCGCAGCTGTCGGAGAAGCGCGCGAGCTGCGAGAAATTGTTGATCGGCATGATGCCGGGGACGATCGGGATGGCGATCCCGAGCGATTCGCTCTCGTCGACGAAGCGGAAGTAGGCGTCGGCGTTGTAGAAGTACTGCGTGATCGCGCCGTCGGCGCCCGCGTCGACCTTCGCCTTGAAGGCCATCAGGTCCTGCTGCGGCTTCCTCGCCTGCGGGTGGTACTCGGGATAGCACGCGACCTCGACCGTGAACCAGTCGCCGGTCTCCTCGCGGATGAAGCGCACCAGGTCCGAGGCGTAGCGCAATTCGCCGCCGGAGGCGATCCCCGAAGGCATGTCGCCGCGCAGCGCCACGACGTGGCGGATGCCGTGCGACTTGTACTGCGCGATCACCTCCGCGAGGCTCTCGCGCGTCGAGGCGACGCACGAGAGGTGCGGGGCGGCGTGCTGCCCGTCCTTGCGGATCTCGAGCACCGTGGAGAGCGTACCCTCGCGCGTCGAGCCGCCCGCGCCGAAAGTCACCGAGAAGAACGCCGGGTTCAGCTGCGCGAGCTGCTTTCGCGTCGCGCGCAGCTTCTCGACGCCCTCGGGCGACTTGGGCGGGAAGAACTCGAAGCTGAAAGTACGCTGCCTCGCCTCGATGCGCGCCATCTCAATAGCGATAGCTGTCGGGCTTGTAGGGGCCCTCGTGCTTCACGCCGATGTAGTTCGCCTGCGCGTCGGTGAGCTCGGTGAGCTGAGCGCCCAGCTTGGTGAGCTGGAGCCGTGCCACCTTCTCGTCGAGATGCTTGGGCAGCACGTACACGCCGACCGGATACTTCTCCTGCTGCGTGAAGAGCTCGATCTGCGCGATCACCTGGTTCGCGAACGAAGAGCTCATCACGTACGAGGGGTGGCCCGTGCCGCAGCCCAGGTTCACGAGGCGGCCTTCGGCGAGCAGGATGATGCGCTTGCCGTCCGGGAAGATCACGTGGTCGACCTGGGGCTTGATGTTCTCCCAGGTGTACTGCTTCAGAGCCGCGACCTCGATCTCGTTGTCGAAGTGGCCGATGTTGCAGACGATCGCGTTGTTCTTCATGCGCTTCATGTGCTCGTGCGTGATCACCTGGAAGTTACCGGTGGCGGTCACGAAGATGTCGGCGTGCTCGCACGCGTAGTCCATGGTGACTACGCGGTAGCCTTCCATGGCGGCCTGGAGGGCGCAGATGGGATCGATCTCGGTGATCCACACCTGCGCGGAGAGCGCGCGCAGCGCCTGCGCCGAGCCCTTGCCCACGTCGCCGTAGCCCGCGACGCAGGCGACCTTGCCCGCCACCATCACGTCGGTGGCGCGCTTGATGCCGTCCACCAGCGACTCGCGGCAGCCGTAGAGGTTGTCGAACTTGCTCTTGGTGACCGAGTCGTTCACGTTGATCGCCGGGAATTTCAGCGCGCCGTCCTTGGCCATTTGATAGAGGCGTTTCACGCCGGTGGTGGTCTCCTCCGTCACGCCCTTCACGTGCTCGAGGCGGGTGGAATACCACGTGGGATCCTTGGCGAGCTTCGCCTTGATCGAGGCGAAGAGGACTTCCTCTTCCTCGCTGGCGGGCTTCGAGATGCAGGCCTGGTCCTTCTCCGCCCGCGCGCCGATGTGCAGGAGCAGCGTCGCGTCGCCGCCGTCGTCGAGGATCATGTTGGTGTAGCGCGGCTTGCCATCGGCGCCCGCGCCCCACTCGAAGATGCGGTGCGTGTAGTCCCAGTACTCGGTGAGCGACTCGCCCTTGTGCGCGAACACGGGGACGCCGGTGGCGGCGATGGCGGCCGCGGCGTGGTCCTGCGTCGAGAAGATGTTGCACGAGGCCCAGCGCAGCTCCGCGCCGAGCGCTTCGAGCGTCTCGATGAGGACCGCGGTCTGGATCGTCATGTGCAGCGAGCCGGTGATGCGCGCGCCGCGCAGCGGCTGGGTCTGCGCGAACTCCTCGCGGATCGCCATGAGGCCGGGCATCTCGGTCTCGGCGATGAGGATTTCCTTGCGGCCCCAGGCGGCAAGGCCCAGGTCGGCGCATTTGTAGTCGGTGAAGTCTGCGGGCTTGATGCGGGCGTTCATGGGGCGGTCCCTTTTCGTCAAAGGTGGCCTGAACGCGGGAGAGGGGCGGCTGGTGCGGCTCGTCTCCCGTGAGCGGGTCACGGATAACGAGCGCGGTTTTGGAAAGTTCGAGCCTGGCGGGAGAACCCGTTGCAACGCTCCTCGAACGACCGCTATTGTAAATGTTTTGGCCGACGGCGTCATCGGGGGGCACTTGAAAAAGGCACTGGTGCTGGGCTGCAAGGGCTGCGGCAACGCGATCGTGGAAGGCGCGCTGGCGGTCGCGGGCGTGCCGTACGACTACGAGGAGGTGGACTACTCGCCGGGCAGCGCCACGCGCGAGCGCCTGCTCTCGGTGAATCCGCTGGGCCAGGTGCCCGCCCTCGTGCTCCCGGATGGGAAAGTGCTGACGGAGAGCCTCGCGATCATCCACTACGTCGACGACAACGCGCCCGGCGCGGGCCTCATCCCGCCGCGTGGGGATCCCACGCGCGAGGACTTCCATCGCTGGGCGGCCTTCGTCGTGGCCGCGCTCTATCCCAGCTTCACGTACGGCGACGACACGTCGAGGTGGGTCGCCAACGAGGAAGGCGCGAAGCAACTGCGCGACACCACCAGCCGCCATCGGGAGAGCCTGTGGCGCCAGATGGACGCGGTGGCGAAAAGCCCGTGGTTCCTCGGCGCGAAGATGACCGCGCTCGACCTCTACGTGGCGCCCATGACGTACTGGAGGCCGGGGCGCAAGTGGTTCGCGGCCAACGCTCCGCGGCTATTCGCGATCGCCGAAAAGGTCGCGGCCACCCCGAAGGTGGCCGCGGTCCTGAAGACGCACTTCGGCTAGGGAAGGTCAGTCGGCGGCCGCCATCGCGCGCTTCGCCTCGCCCTTGATGCCGGCGGCATCGCGCAGCAGCGCCGCCTTGTCGGTCGCTTCCCAGGAGAACTCGGGCTCCTCGCGGCCGAAGTGGCCGTACGCCGCGGTCTTGGCGTAGATGGGGCGCAGCAGGTCGAGCATCTTCACGATGCCCTTCGGGCGCAAGTCGAAGTGCTGCTGGATCAATTGCGCGATCTTCTCGTCCGGGATCACGCCCGTGCCCTCGGTGTAGACGGTCACGTTGATGGGGCGGGCCACGCCGATCGCGTAGCTCACCTGGATCTGGCACTGGCGCGCGAGGCCCGCGGCCACCACGTTCTTCGCGACGTAGCGCGCGGCATAGGCCGCGGAACGGTCGACCTTCGAGGGATCCTTGCCGGAGAAAGCGCCGCCGCCGTGCGGGCAGGCTCCGCCGTAGGTGTCGACGATGATCTTGCGCCCGGTGAGCCCGCAATCGCCCTGCGGCCCGCCGATCACGAAGCGCCCGGTCGGGTTCACGAGGTACTTGGTGTTCTTCAGCAACTCCTTGGGAAGCACCGGCTTGATGATCAACTCGATCACCGCGTCGATGGCCTCCTGCTTCATCTTCGGGCCGTCGCTCATCTCCGGCGAATGCTGCGTGGAGAGCACCACGGTGTCGATCTCCGCGGGCTTGCCGTCCACGTAGCGGAAGGTCACCTGGCTCTTCGCGTCGGGGCGAAGCCACGGCAGCCGCCCGTCCTTCCTCAGCATCGCCTGGCGCTCGACCAGGCGATGGGCGTAGTGGATCGGCGCGGGCATGAGCACCGGCGTCTCGTCGCACGCGTAGCCGAACATGAGGCCCTGGTCGCCGGCGCCCTGGTCGAGGTTGTCGTCCTGCGCCTTGTCCACGCCCTGCGCGATGTCGGGGCTTTGCTTGTCGTAGCACACCATCACCGCGCAGCCGCGGTAATCGATGCCGTAGTCGGTGTTGTCGTAGCCGATGCGCTTGATGGTCTCGCGCGCGACCTGGATGTAGTCGACCGTGGCGTTCGTGGTGATCTCGCCCGCCAGCACCACCAGCCCGGTGTTGCACAGCGTTTCGGCCGCGACTCGCGAGCGCGGATCCTGAGCTAATATGGCGTCGAGCACGGCGTCGGAGATCTGGTCCGAGACCTTGTCCGGATGGCCTTCGGAGACCGACTCGGACGTAAACAGGAATTCACTCTTCATTTCGGGTCACCCCACAGTCGCGCGAGGGGTCATTTTAGCAAAGACCGCGCGCTTTCCGGCTTCATTTGAAACTTCTCCTTCGCCCGCTCGCGCGATTGCCTCTCGGCGTCAACCATGCCGTGGGCGCCTTCCTGGGCCGATTGGTCTATGCGTTGTCGCCGCGCTACCGGCTGCGCGTCCTCGAGAACCTCTCGGCGAGCGGCATTTGCGCCGCGCGTGACGAGGTGAAACGCCTCGCATGGCTGAACGCCGCCGAGATCGGCAAGGGCGCGACGGAGCTCCTCTGGTCCCTCTTCCGGCCGCTCGACCAGGTGGCAGACATGGTGAAAGCGCGCCGCGGATGGGAGGCGGTCGAGAAGCTCCACGCCGAAGGCCGCCCCATCGTGTTCGTGACCCCGCACCTGGGCGGCTACGACGTCGCCGGGCGCTACCTCTGGACGCACCTGCCCATTCTCGCGATGTACCGCCCGCACAAGATCTTCTGGGTCGACCAGATGCTGCGCGAGGGGCGCGACCGCGGCGCCGCCCCCGACGGCTCCAACGTGGCGCCCGCGACGCTCGCGGGCGTGCGCATGGTGCTCAAGCACCTGCGCAAGGGCGGATGCACGATCGTGCTTCCCGACCAGGTGCCGGGACTCGGTGACGGCGAATGGGTGGATTTCTTCGGACGCCCCGCGTACACGATGACGCTCGTGGGGCGATTGCAGGGGGCCTCGGATGCGGCGCTGGTGTTCTGCTATGCCGAGCGCCTCGAGGCGGGCGCGGGATTCACGTTGCACCTGGAGCCGCTCGCCGAACCCCTTCCGAAGGATCGGCGCGAGAGCGCGCGCCTCGTGAACGCGATGGTCGAACGGATGGTGCGCGAGTGCCCCGAGCAGTACCTGTGGGGCTACAACCGCTACAAGCGCCCGGCGGGCGCCCCGCCTGCGCCGGCGGCGTCGTGATGCGCGTGCTCCTTCTCGGCGCGGGAGGATTCATCGGCCGCGAGGTGCTGGCCACGCTCGCCGGGCGCGGGCATCGCGTGGTGGCGGCGGTGCGGGACATCGATCGCGCGCCGCCCTTCGGCGCGGAAAGCGCGATCGCCATCGATTTGAATCGCGACATCGAGGCCGCGGCGTGGCTGCCGCGCCTGGCGGGCATCGATGCCGTGGTGAACTGCGCGGGCATCCTGCAAGGCACGCGCGCGCAGTCGATGGACGCGATACACCGGCGCGCGCCCATCGCGCTCTTCGAGGCGTGCGAGCGCTCAGGCGTGAAGCGCGTGGTGCAGGTTTCGGCGATCAGCGCGCAGCGCGCCGCAGGCACCGAATACGCGCTCACCAAGCTCGCCGCCGACGATCGCCTGCGCGCGAGCGCGCTCGACTGGGTCGTGCTGCGCCCGTCGCTCGTGTACGCGCGCGGAGCCTACGGCGGCACGGGCGCGATGCGCGCCATGGCGGCGCTCCCCTTCGCGATCCCCGTGCCGGGCGATGGCGCCCAGCGCTTCCAGCCGATCGCCATGGACGACCTCGTTCGCGTGGTGGCCCTCGCCATCGAGAGCGATGCGCTCGTACGAAGGACGATCGATCCCGTCGGACCCGACGCGCTCACGATGCGCGAGATCCTCGAGGACTCCCGGCGCTGGCTCGGATTCGGCGCGGCGCGCGTGATCCCGATTCCACGGGCGCTGGTGAAGGCGGCCACGCTCCTGGGCGATCGTTTCGGCGGACCGCTCAACTCGACCGCGCTCGCGCAGATGGAGCACGGCAACACGGGCGACTACGACGCGCTGCGCGCCGCCACCGGCATCGAGGCGGTGCGATGGAAGGCGTGGCTCGCCGCGAACCCTGCCCACGCGCAGGACCGCTGGCATGCGCGCCTGTATTTCGTGCGCCCGATGCTGCGCTGGACGCTCGCGCTCCTCTGGATCGCCTCGGGATTCGCGGGGCTGTACGGGCTGCGCGAGTGGACGCCGCTCGTTGCCGCCACGCTCGGCATTCCCTTCCTCGCGGCGGGCCTGGGCCTCGTGGCCGCGTGCATTCTCGATATCGTGCTCGCGTGCCTCGTCGCGCGCCGCTGGAAGCCGCCATTCCTCGCCGCAATCCAGGTCGGCGCCGCCCTCGCGTACACCACCGTTGCGACGCTGCTCTGGCCGTCGCTCTGGCTGGAGTCCCTCGGCCCGCTGCTGAAGAACGTGCCGATCGTGGCGGCCATCCTCGCGCTCGGCGCGATCGAGGAGGAGCGCTAGCGATGGCCGAGCACTACGTCGCCTTGAAATGGCTGCACATCCTCGGCGCGGCCATCCTCTTCGGAACCGGCCTCGGCATCGCGTTCAACTTCTGGCTCGCATTGCGCGGCGCGAGCGTCACCGCGATCGCCGCGGCGGCGCGCTCGACGGTGATCGCCGATTTCCTTTTCACGCTTCCCGCGGTCGTGCTGCAACCCGCCACGGGCATCGCGCTCGCCGTGGCCGCGGGATATCCGCTCGCCTCGACGTGGATCGTCGCGTCGTTCGCGCTCTACCTCGTCGCCGGCGCTTGCTGGATTCCGGTGGTCTTCATCCAGCTCGAGCTGCGCGGCCTGGCCGCGCAAAGCGCGCAAGCGAAGGCACCCCTGCCTGGGCAGTTCCACCGCCTCGCGCGCCGCTGGATGCTGCTCGGCTGGCCCGCGTTCATCTGCGTCGCCGCGATCTTCTGGCTCATGGTCGCGCGCCCCGCATGAGCGCAACGCGTAAGATTTGCCGATGCAGCTCCTGAGAAAGCTGGGCACGTGGGCCGGCGTCCTCGTGCTCTGGCTCGTGCACTTCCTGCCGTTGAAATGGATCGGCGCGATCGGCGCGGCGCTGGGCTCGGTCCTCTACCGATTCGGCCGCGGGCGCGTGACGCGCATCAATCTCGCGCTGTGCTTCCCGGAAATGAGCGAGCGCGAGCGCCACGAGCTCGGCCTCAGGCACTTCCGCATGCTCGGGCGCAACGCGGTCGAGCTCTCGGTGATGGTGTGGGGCACCGAGAAGCAGCTGATCGAGCTGATCCAGGTCGAGGGGCTCGAGCACCTGAAGGCGGCGGCCGAAGGCGCTCGCCCGGTGATCGCGCTCGCGCCGCACTTCATCGGGCTCAATATGGGGGGCATCCGCGTGGCCTACGAGTATCCCGGCACGTCGAGCATCTACAGCCGCCAGAGGAATCCGGTGCTCGATCGCATCTTCCTCAAGGCGCGCATGCGCTTCGGCAGCCCGCACCTCGTGAGCCGCCAGGAAGGCCTGCGCAGCGTGATCCGCGTGATCAAGACCGGCAAGCCCTTCTACTTCCTGCCGGACATGGACTTCGGCATCCGCGACGCGATCTTCTCGCCGTTCTTCGGCGTCGCCACCGCAACCGTCACTGCGCTGCCGCGGCTGGCGAAGCTCACCGGGGCGAAAGTGGTCCCGGTGATCACGCGCCAGGCGGGACATGGCTACGTGGCGCGCTTCTATCCCGCGTGGGAGAACTATCCGACCGGCGACCTCGAGGCGGACGTGCGGCGCATGAACGCGTTCATCGAGGATCGCGTGCGCGAAATGCCCGAGCAATACTTCTGGGCGCACAAGCGCTTCAAGACGCGCCCGCCGGGAGAGCCCTCGCCCTACAAGCGAAAGCCATGAAGCTTCGCTTCACGAAAATGCAGGGGCAGGGCAACGATTTCGTCGTGATCGACGCGGTGCGCCAGGAGGTCCGCCTCACGCCCGAGGTCGCGCGGCGCATCGCCGACCGCCATTTCGGCGTGGGCTGCGACCAGATCCTCGTGGTGGAGAAGGCGCGCACAGCCGGCACCGATTTCCGCTACCGCATCTACAACGCCGATGGCGGCGAGGTCGAGCAATGCGGAAACGGCTCGCGCTGCTTCGTGCGCTTCGTCGTGGACGAGGGCCTCAGCGCCAAGCGCGAGATCCGCGTGGAGACGGCGAGCGGGGTGATCGCGCCGAAGCTCGAGGATTCCGGCGAGGTGACGGTCGACATGGGGCCGCCGCGCTTCAATCCGCGCGAGGTCCCCTTCGAAGCCGGCGAGGAGAAGCTCGTCTACCCGATCACCGTCGGGGGCGCCACGGTCGAGGTGAGCGTGCTGTCCATGGGCAACCCCCACGCGGTCCAGGTGGTCGAGGACGTCGAGAGCGCTCCGGTCACGACCCAGGGGCCGCTCATCGAGCACCATCCCGCCTTCCCGCGGCGCGTGAACGCGGGCTACATGCAGGCGCTTTCGCGCGACCACGTGAAGCTGCGCGTATGGGAGCGCGGCGCGGGCGAGACGCTTGCCTGCGGCACCGGCGCCTGCGCGGCCGTGGTCGCGGGCATTCGCCGTGGCCTCCTGGACGCCGAGGTGACCGTGACCACACGCGGCGGGGACCTCAAGATTCGCTGGATGGGGCAGGGCCACCCCGTTATGATGACGGGCGACGCCGTGAGAGTGTTCGACGGCGAGATAGAGATCGAGGCATGAGGCGTGAGGCATGAGGAATGAGGCGTGAGGCATGAGGGTGAAGCGATGCAAGCGTTGCTGACAGCGCAGCAGGTGGCGGAGTTTCTCTCGCGCAACCCGGGGTTCTTCGAGCAGAACGTCGAGATCCTCACCAACCTGCAGATCCCGCATCCGCACGGCGGGCGCGCGGTGTCCATCGGCGAGCGCCAGCTCCTCGCGCTGCGCGAGAAATCGAAGATCCTCGAGGACAAGCTGCACGAGCTCATCCAGTTCGGCGAGGAGAACGACGCGCTCGGCGAGAAGGTGCACCGCCTCGCGTGCCGCCTCATCGAGGCGGTGAGCCTGGATGCCGCCCTGGACACGCTCTACCTCGACCTCCTCGACCATTTCGCCGTGCCGCACGTCGCGGTGAGGCTGTGGAACGTGGCCGAGGAGAATCCCGATACCAAGGAGTTCGCGCCGGTCGCCTCCGAGATGCGCCAGTTCGTCGAGCAGATGGCCGCGCCCTACTGCGGCCAGCACGCGGTCTACGAAACCCAGGCGTGGTTCGGCGAGGCGGCGGCGCACCTGAAGAGCTTCGCGCTGGTGGCGCTCGCGCGCGACGGCGTCACCTTCGGCGTGGTCGCCCTCGCCTCCGAGGATCCGAAGCGGTTCTATGCCGAGATGGGAACGCTCTACCTCGCGCGGATCGGCGAGCTGCTGAGCCACGCGCTGTGGCGCTTCGTGACCCCGAAGCGTGGCGACGCCGCCTAGCGCCCTCGAGCGCTACCTCGCAACCCTGAAGACCGGGCGAAGGCTCGCCGCAAATACGCTGAGCGCGTACGCGCGCGACACGCGCCTGCTCGAGGCGCTCGCCGGCGCGCGCGCCCTCGAGTCCCTGGACGGCCACGAGATCCGCCGCCTCATCGCGACGCTGCACTCCAGGGGCATGTCGCCGCGCTCGCTCGCGCGCGTCCTTTCGTGCTGGCGCGGCTTCTTCGCGTGGCTGCAGCGCGAACGCGAGATTCCCGCCAATCCCTGCGCCGGCGTGCGGGCGCCGAAAGCGCCGCGGCACCTGCCCGAGGTGCTCTCGCCCGACGAGGCGGTGCAATTGATGTCGGTGGACGACTCGAGCCTCGCGGGGGCGCGCAACCGCGCGCTCTTCGAGATCGCCTATTCGTCGGGGCTTCGCGTCTCGGAGCTAACCGGCCTCGACCTCGACTCGATCGACGCCGCCACGGGCGAGGCGCGCGTCACCGGCAAGGGATCGAAGACGCGCATCGTCCCGGTGGGCGGGCCCGCGCTCGCGGCGCTCGCCGGCTGGCTCGCGTGCCGTGCCGGGATCGCGAAGCCCGGCGAGACGGCGCTCTTCGTGGGGCGCTCCGGAAAGCGGCTTTCGCCGCGCGAAGTGCAGCGCAGCATCAAGCGCTGGGCGGCCGCCGCGGGCCTCGCGATGGACGTGCACCCGCACATGCTGCGCCACTCGTTCGCTTCGCACGTGCTGCAGTCTTCGGGCGACCTGCGGGCCGTGCAGGAAATGCTGGGCCACGCGAGCATCGCTTCCACCCAGGTCTACACGCACCTCGATTTCCAGCACCTCGCCAGGGTCTACGACGCCGCGCACCCGCGCGCGCGCCGCGCCAAGGCCGGTGCGAAGAAGGGCTGAAAGCGATGTCGGCGCGACCCGCATCGTTTTTCACAGCGCGGGACCTTGAAGAGGCGGCGCTCGCCCGCATACTTGAATCCTTCACGCGCACTTGCGCGACTCTACCGAGGCAATCCCCATGGCCGCCGCCGCTCCCGCCGAGAAAGACCTGATTCCCGTCACCATCCTCACCGGCTTCCTCGGCGCCGGCAAGACGACGCTCTTGAACCGCATCCTCACCGAGCAGCACGGCGAGAAGATCGCGGTGATCGAGAACGAGTTCGGCGAGACCGGCATCGACAACGACATCCTGGTGAAGGACAAGCAGGAGCAGATCGTCGAGATGAACAACGGGT
Organism: Burkholderiales bacterium; assembly: GCA_038244725.1. Lineage (GTDB taxonomy): Bacteria > Pseudomonadota > Gammaproteobacteria > Burkholderiales > Usitatibacteraceae > Usitatibacter. Next base: position 44,588 of record JBBRTF010000012.1, on the reverse strand, counting down.
GCCTGTGCTGCACCGTGCGCGGGGATCTCGTGAGGATCCTCGGCGACCTCGGCAGGAAGAGGCGCGAGGGCAAGCTCAAGTTCGACCGCGTGATCATCGAGACCACCGGCCTCGCCAATCCCGGCCCGGTGGCCCAGACCTTCTTCATGGACGAGGCGATCCACGACCAGTACCTGCTCGACGCAGTGGTGACGGTGGTCGACGCCAAGCACGCCGAGAAGACCCTCGACGACCACGACGAGGCGCGCCGTCAGGTGGGCTTCGCCGACCGCATCTTCCTTTCCAAGACCGACCTCGTGGACGACGACAAGGTGCAGGCGCTGATGAAGCGCCTGCGCCAGATGAACCCGCGCGCGCACCAGCGCAAGGTGCACATGGGCGAAGCCGACATCAAGGAGATCCTCGACATCCGCGGGTTCAATCTCAATTCGGTGCTCGAAGTCGACCCCGCGTTCCTCGAGAGCGACTACCACGAGCACGACGACGACGTGAAGTCGTTCGTGTGGCGCGACGCGCGCCCCCTGCAGATGGAGAAGATCGAGACCTTCCTCTCGCTCATGGTGCAGAACTACGGCGAGGAGCTGCTGCGCTACAAGGGCGTCCTCAACATCCAGGGCGAGCCGCGCCGCATGATCTTCCAGGGCGTGCACATGCTGATGGGCGGCACGCCCGGCAAGCCGTGGGAAGCGGGCGAGAAGCGCGAGAGCGTGATGGTGTTCATCGGGCGCAAGCTCCCCCGGCGCCTGTTCGAAGAAGGCCTCGCCTACTGCGTCGCTTGAACGACTACAGCATTGGAACGCAGATGAACGCAGATGCAGCGCAGATGGCCGCAGAAGGGAGTTCCGCCCCTCGAGATTTCAGGCTGTCCCGCATTCATCTGCGTTGTATCTGCGGCAATCTGCGCTGCATCCGCGTTCATCTGCGTTTCCAAAGCCCTTTGTCCGAATAACTCACCGTGCTCGAAATTCGCGGGCTGCGGCACGAATACGCGGGACGCACGGTCCTCTCGGTGCCGGAGTGGAGCGTCGCGAAGGGCGAGGCGAGCCTCGTCATCGGGTCGTCGGGAAGCGGCAAGAGCACGCTCATCTGCATCATCGCGGGCCTTATCGCGCCGGCAGCCGGCAAGGTCTCGGTGGCCGGACGCGACATCGCCGCGCTCGGCGCGGTGGAGCGCGACGCCCTGCGCGCGCGCTCGATCGGCCTCGTGCCGCAGACGCTGCACCTCATCGGCGTCGTGAGCGTGCGCGACAACCTGCGCCTCGCGCAGCGCCTAGCCGGCCTCGCGCGCGACGACGGCGCCATCGACGCGTGCCTCGCGAGCCTGGGCGTCGCCGCGCTCGCGCGGCGCAAGGCGCGCGAGCTGTCGGTGGGTGAAGCACAGCGCGTGGCGATCGCGCGCGCCGTGGTGAATCGCCCCGCGCTCATCCTCGCCGACGAGCCCACCAGCGCCCTCGACGACGCCAACTGCGCAAAGGCGATCACCCTCCTCGTGGACCAGGCGGGCGCATGCGGCGCGACGCTCGTCATCGCCACGCACGACCAGAGGATCCGCGAGCGCTTCGCGGCGAGGCTCGAGTTGTGAGCATCCCGCGGCTCGCCTGGGCCTACCTCGCCGCGCGCCCCTTCGCCACCGCGCTCAGCGTGGCGATGCTCGCGATCGGGGTAGGCACGCTCGCCCTCCTCCTCCTCTTCACCGGCCAGGCCGAGGAGCGGCTCAACCGCGACGCGCGGCCGGTGGACCTCGTGGTGGGCGCGAAGGGAAGCCCGCTGCAGATCATCCTCTCCTCGGTCCTCCAGGTGGACGTGCCCACCGGCAACATTCCCCTCGCCGAGGCGACGAGGCTCGCCGCGAACCCGATGGTCGCGTCGGCCACGCCCATCGCGCTCGGCGACACCTTCCGCGGCCGGCGCATCGTCGGCACGGACGCAAGTTACCTCGCGCTCTACGGCGCCACGCTCGCGCAGGGCCGCGTCTTCGCGCAGCCCATGGAAGCGGTGGTCGGGGCCGAGGTCGCCCGTCGATTCTCGATCGGCACGGACGCGGAGCTTGTCGGTTCCCATGGGCTCGGCGCCACGGGGCCCGCGCACGAGGGGCGCCGCTATCGCGTGGTCGGCGTGCTCGCGCCCACGGGAACGGTCATCGACCGCCTCGTGGTGACGCCGCTCGCGAGCGTGTGGGAAGTCCACGAGGCGCATCACGACGCCGGTGCGGCACCCGAGGCGCGCGAGATCACCGCGCTCCTCGTGAAGTACCGCACGCCGCTCGCCGCGGCGATCATGCCGCGGCAGGTGAACGCGACCACCTCGATGCAGGCGGCCGCCCCGGCCTACGAGATGGCGCGCCTCATGAACCTCGTGGGCGTGGGCGTCGACGTGCTGCGCGCTTTCGCTTTGGTGCTGATGGCCACCGCGGCGCTCTCGCTCTTCGCCGCGCTCATGTCCGCCCTGCAGGAGCGCCGCTACGACCTCGCGCTGCTGCGCATGCTCGGGGCGAGGCCGGCCGCGCTCTTCGCGCTCCTCGCCTGCGAAGGCGTGACGCTCGTGGGGGCGGGAGTTATACTGGGTTTGGTCCTCGGCCATGCGGCTGCAGGGGTCCTGGGAAGCTGGATCGCGCGCACGAACGCCTGGAGCATCACGGGCTACGCGTGGCAACCGGCGGAAGGCTGGATGGCGCTCGCGGTCCTCGCCGGCGGCGCCCTCACCTGCCTCGTCCCGGCCTTCCAGGCGTATCGCCGCGATCCGGCGATCCTCCTGAAGCGATGAGCCGCGGCGCTCGACACAAGACGATGGAAAAGATGCTGCGCACACTGGCAACGTTTTTCGCGGCGATCGCGCTGGGCGCGCTCGCGGCGCCGGCGTTCGCCCAGGACTCGGGGCCTAAAGGGCTGCAGGTTCCCGGCGGCGCCACCGAGGCGCAGCCAGCGGGCACCGTACCGTGGCAATTGCTGCAGGAAGCCAAGACCGTGCAGCGCGCCGACAAGCGGTTCGGGCCGGTCTTCACGCGCCAGATCCGCGGGCTCGACAAGAAGCAGGTGAAGCTCTACGGCTTCATGATGCCCCTCGAGCAGACGCGCATGCAGAAGCGCTTCCTCCTCGCCTCGTTCCCGCCGCATTGCCCGTTCTGCATGCCGGGCGGGCCCGAGTCGATGGTCGAGGTGGTGGCCGACGAGGCGATCGAGTTCACCTACGAGCCGATCGTGGTCGCCGGGCGCATGGCGGTCCTCGACGACGACGTCGTGTACTACCGCCTCACCAACGCCAACGCGGTGCGCTAGGCCGTGGCGACTCCCGCCGTGGGCGCCAATCCCCCGAGCCCCATCCGCCCGGCGCGCCCGCCGGGGCGCCTGGGCTCCGAGGAATACAACTCGGGAACGCTCCCCGTGGCGCAGGAAGCCGCGCTCCTCTACGCGGCCAACCACCCCGACGCCGCGGCCGCGCTCCTCAGGGCGGAAATCAAGGACGCGAACGGGCGCAACAACAAGCAGGCCTGGCTCATGCTCTTCGACCTGCACCAGGCCGCGCAGAACCAGCAGGAGTTCGACTCGCTGTCGATGCTCTTCACGGTGAAGTTCGAGCAGTCGCCGCCCGCGTGGATCGAGGGCGGGGACGCGGCGAACGACCCGCGCCGCAACCAGAGCCGCGAGCGCAAGGACTTCTTCGCGCTCAAGCCCTCGCCCTCGGGGGAGCTCGCCGGCGAGATCGAGAAGTTCCTCGCGTTCGCGCAGACGCAGGGCACCGTGCGCCTGGACCTGTCCAAGGTGGGGGCGATCTCCGCCGACGAGGCACTGCTCCTCGCCAACGCGCTCGGGCACCTGCGCAAGAAGAAGATGCCCATGTGGTTCAACAACTTCGAGGCGCTCGAAAAGGTATTGCGCACCGCGTTCAACGAGAGCCCCTCGGAGGGCCAGCGCCCGTACTGGCTCCTCCTCTTCGAGATCTACATCCTCTGCGGCAAGATGGACGAGTTCGAGGAACTTGGCCTGGAGTTCGCCGTGGCCTTCGAGATGTCGCCGCCCAGCTGGGAGGTGTACGTGAACAAGGTCGCCGCCGACACGGCCCGCGTCACCTCCGCGGCGAAGATCGCGGCCGCCACGCCCACGGCGCCGGAGGCGGGCTATGAGCTGAAGGGCGTGATCTCCCAGGCGAGCGCGAACCAGATCGCCGAGCTGAACGCCGTGGCCGCCCTGCGCAGCGAGGTGGTCGTGGACATGGCCAAGGTCCTGCGCGTCGAGTTCGGCTATACCTCGATCTTCTTCGACGTGGTGAAGGCGATCCAGCTCGCCGGCAAGCGCGTGATCCTCGCCAACCTGAACGAGCTGAACGCGGCACTTCTCGAGGCGATGGGTGTCAACCGGTATGCGATCCTGGTGCGCCGCAAGTCCACCTGAAATACCCGGCCGCTTTTTTTCGATTTCCCCGCGCGCGCGCGGCGAGCGCCTGATATAGCCAACACGATGAGCACCGAACCCGCGCAGTTCCACGGCACCACCATCCTTTCGGTCCGCCGGGGGGCGAGTGTCGCCATGGGCGGCGACGGCCAGGTGACGCTCGGCAACATCGTGGTGAAGGCCACGGCGCGCAAGGTGCGCCGCCTCTACCACGACCGCATCCTCGCCGGCTTCGCGGGAGCTACCGCGGACGCCTTCACGCTCTTCGAGCGCTTCGAGGCGAAGCTCGAGAAGCACCAGGGCAACCTGCTGCGCTCCGCGGTGGAGCTCGCCAAGGACTGGCGCACCGACCGCATGCTGCGCCGCCTCGAGGCGATGCTCGCGATCGCCGACCGCGAATCGTCGCTCATCATCACCGGCACCGGCGACGTCCTCGAGCCCGAGCACGGGCTCCTCGCCATCGGCAGCGGCGGGGGCTACGCGCAGGCCGCGGCGCTCGCGCTCCTCGACAATTCCGCGCTCGAGCCCGCGCTGATCGTGAAGAAGTCCCTCGAGATCGCGGGCGAGCTTTGCATCTACACCAACCAGAACCACGTGATCGAGTCCCTGTGATGGCCGAAACGACGCCGGCTCCCGCCGCGCCCGCCGAGGGCGCCTCGATGATGACCCCGCAGGAGATCGTCCACGAGCTCGACAAGTACATCGTCGGCCAGGGCGAGGCGAAGCGCGCGGTGGCGATCGCGCTGAGGAACCGCTGGCGCCGCTCGCACGTGGCGCAACCCTTGCGCATGGAGATCACGCCGAAGAACATCCTCATGATCGGGCCTACCGGCGTCGGCAAGACGGAGATCGCCCGGCGCCTCGCGCGGCTCGCCAACGCGCCCTTCATCAAGGTGGAAGCCACCAAGTTCACCGAGGTGGGCTACGTGGGGCGCGACGTGGACTCGATCGTGCGCGACCTCGTGGAGATCGCGATCAAGTCGACGCGCGAAAGCGAGATGGCGAAGGTGCGCCCGCGCGCCGAGGATGCCGGCGAGGACCGTGTCCTCGACGCGCTGCTGCCCGGCGTTCCCGCGGCCGACGCGCACGAGGCGAACTCCACGCGGCAGCGCTTCCGCAAGATGCTGCGCGAGGGCAAGCTCGACGACAAGGAGATCGAGATCGACCTCGCGCAGGGCCCGGGCAACATGGAGATCCTCGCCCCGCCCGGCATGGAGGAGCTCACCAGCCAGATCCAGGGCATGTTCGCCAACATGGGCGGGACGCGCAGGAAGCGGCGCACGCTGAAGATCCGCGAAGCGCTGCGCCTGGTGACGGACGAGGAGGCGTTGAAGCTCGTGAACGAGGAGGAGATCCGCTTCAAGGCGCTCGGCTCGGTGGAGGAGGACGGCATCGTCTTCCTGGACGAGATCGACAAGATCGCGAGCCGCGGCGAGATGCAGGGTGCGGATATCTCGCGCCAGGGCGTGCAGCGCGACCTCCTGCCCCTGGTCGAGGGGACCGCGGTCACCACCAAGTACGGCATGATCCGCACCGACCACATCCTCTTCATCGCGAGCGGCGCCTTCCACCTCGCCAAGCCCTCGGACCTCATCCCCGAGCTGCAGGGCAGGCTCCCGATCCGGGTGGAGCTCTCCAGCCTTTCGGTGGAGGACTTCGAGCGCATCCTCACCGCCACCGACGCCTGCCTCACGCGCCAGTACCAGGCGCTCCTCGCCACCGAGGGCGTGGAGCTCGCCTATACCGCCGACGGCGTGCGGCGCCTGGCCGAAATCGCCTTCTCGGTGAACGAGCGCACCGAGAACATCGGCGCGCGCCGCCTCTACACGGTGATGGAGAAGCTCCTCGAGGAGGTCTCCTTCGACGCCGGGAGGAAGGCCGACCGCGTCACCATCGACGCCGCCTACGTCGACCAGCGCCTCGGCGAGCTCGCCCGAAGCGAGGACCTGGCCCGCTACGTTTTGTAACGAAACGGCCTTGCGCGGGGACCTAGAATGGGGCCCATGCGAACCGCCCTCGTGATCGCCGCGCTCGCCGCCGGCTGCGCGCAGCTGCCGGCCGAGCCTCCCGCTCCCGTCCCCGCCGCCTCGCTCGCGGCCGCGGAAACTGCCTTCGCGGCACACTCGGTGCGCGAGGACATGCGCGCCGCCTTCCTCGCCAACTTCGCCGACGACGGCGTGTTCGTGAGGAACGGATGGACCAACAGCAATGCCTTCCTCGCGACGCAGCCCGCCCCGCCCATCGTGCTCGACTGGCGCCCGGCGCATACCGAGGTCGCGGCCTCGGGCGAGCTGGGACTGTCGACGGGGCCCTGGAAGATCACCAGCAAGACCGATCCTGCCGCGCCGCCCGCGTACGGCCAGTACGTCTCCATCTGGCGTCGCGAGGCGCTCGGGCCGTGGAAGGTCGCCGTGGACCTGGGCATCGCGCACTCGCAGAGCTCGCTCTGGGACGCGCCGCTGGACACCACATCGAGCGAGGGCACGCCGGCCTCGCGCTCGAACGATATCGAGTCGGCTGAGCTCGACTTCGTCTCGGACGCGCACGCGCTCGGCCCGCGCGCGGCGTACGCCAAGCACGGCTCCCAGCGCATGCGCTTCTACCGCACCAGCACGCAGCCCGCGATCGGCAAGGCCGCCGCGCTCGCCTCGCCCGGGATGTCCGACGAGAGGCTCGCGTGGGTCGTCGATCGCACCGAGATCGCGGGCTCGCGCGATTTCGGCTACGCGCGTGGCAGCTACGCGGCGCTCTCGGCGCGCGGCGTGCCGCTCGGCTACTTCCTGCGCGTCTGGCGCCGCGAGGGCAACGCCTGGCGCATCGTCATGGACGTGACCAACCCCGCCCCGAAGGGCTGAATCAGCCCGCGTCCTCGTAGAGGCGCGCGAGGCGCTCCATCGACTCGTAGATGTTGTCGCCGGTCTTGGCGATGAACTCGATCGCGCGCGCCGGATCCTCGCCGCGATCTAGAGCGCGTGCCGCGTCCTCCATGAAGCGCATCTGGCTCTCGGCCGTGCGCAGCTCCGCGTCGATCGCGCCGGATTCATCGGCCGCGGCGCGCAGCGTCTGCAGGGTGCGCCGCAGGTTCTCGTTCGCCTCGCGCAGCTCCCGGGTGAGGGCGGCGTCGCGAATCTCCCAGCGCATCCACAGGTGCGCCTTGGCGATGCGCTGCGCGAGCATCGCCGCGGTGGCGGCGCGCACCGCCGAAGCGTTGGTCGCGGCGCGTGCGCTTTCCTGCACCAGCTTCGCGCCCTTCTGCGCGATCCAGACCACCTCCTCGGTGCGGCTCCTCAGCTTGCGGGCGTTGTCCCGCGTGGGCGTTCGCATCGCCCAATCGCGATAGTCCTGCCAGAGGAGCGCGAGGAGCGCGTAGTTGTCGCGCAGCTCGGCCGTGCCCGCGCGCGCGGCGACAGCCTTGAGCGTCGCGTCGAAGTCGCCCAGCGCCTCGGCGAGCGCGCGGCGCGAGCGGTACGCGAGGACGCCCTCGCCCACCTGCGCGTGCAGCTTGGCGATGCGCTCGGCGAGCGTGGCGAGACGGATCGCGGCGGTGGCGCGCGGGGCTTGCTGCGCGAACGCGTGTCCCGCCACCGCGCAGGCGAAGAGGACGGCGGCGACGCTCCACGCGGCGGCGCGGACGGGCCTCACGCCGCGACCGGGCCCGCAGGCAGCGAGAATCGCCGGATCACGCCGTCGCGCACGAAGCGTGCGAGCGAGGCGGCAAGGATGCGCTCGGCCTCGCCCGCGCCGAGCGACGCGCTCGCTTCGTCGAGGCTCGCCCCCGCGGCGAATCCCGCGAGGAGCGTCCACTGCGCGGCGTCGACGCGCTCCACGCGGACCGCCAGGTCCTCGCGCCGCACCAGCACGTGGTCGGGGCCGCGGGCGCGATCGGGAATGCCGTCGCGGTGCGGCTGGTTCGCTTCCCAGATGGCGGCGATGGGATGGAAGGAGCGCATGAGGCGCACCGCCGGATGCAGCGCGAAGCGCAGCTCGCCCAGCGACTCGGCGCCGACGCGCGCGAGCGCCGCGACGTCGAGCGCGCCCGCGTCGGCTGCGTGATGGCACTCGTGGCACGCCCATTCGAGCCGCGCCACGTCGGCGAGGTATTCGAGCCCGCGAGCCGGCTCGTACACCTCGAGGAACGCGGCGAGCGAACCGCCGTGTTCATGCAGGTCGCCGCTTCGCGACGGGTTGGAGCGCATGTATCGCACGGCCGCCTCGTCGAAGAAAGCCTCGCCCACCAGGCGGCGCACCACGGGATAGGCGGCGGCGAGCGCGCTCACGGCGTTGGCGCGCGCGTTGCGGCGGTAGATCTCCAGCCCGGGCGTCGCCTCGATGTCGCGCGGCTCGAGGATCGCCTCGAGGAATTCCTCCTGGGTGCGGGCGAGGCGTTCCATCACGCCATCACTTCCGGCGCGGCCGCTGTCGCGGCGCGCGCGAGATGCGAACGCGCGATGCGCGTCTCGTCGAGAAGCACGTCGAGCGCGGGCAGGTCGACATCCCACTCGACCAGCGTGGGCCGCGGCCCCATGCCCGCGAGCGCGGCGGCGTAGAGGGCCCAGACCTCGGCGCTCACGCGCGCGCCGTGGGTGTCGACGAGGAGTCCGCCTTCGCGCTCGAACCCCGCGAGATGGATCTCGCCCACCGCGCCGGCATCCATCGACGCGAGGTAGCGATGGGCGTCGAAGCCGTGGTTGCACGCGTTCACCCAGACGTTGTTCACGTCGAGCAGGATGCCGCAGCCCGAACGGCGCGCCGCCTCGGCGACGAAGTCGCATTCGGCGAGGGTCGAATGCGCGAAGCGCACATACGAAGACACGTTCTCCACGAGGATGCGGCGCGCGAGCCGTTCCTGAACGCGCTCGATGCGCTCGACCACGTGATCGAGGGCCTCCTCGGTATACGGAAGCGGCAGGAGGTCGTTCGCATGGCGCGCGCCGTACGACGACCAGCACAGGTGCTCGGAGACGAGCGCGGGCTCGAAGCGGTGCGTGAGCGCCTCGAGCTTCGCGAGGTGGCGCTCGTCGAGCGCGTCGACTGATCCGAGCGAGAGCCCCACCCCGTGCAGGCTCAAGGGGTAGAGCGCGCGGAAGCGCTCGAGCCACGCCAGGGGAGCGCCCCCCTCGCAGAAGAAATTCTCGCTGTGGACCTCGAGAAAGGAGAGCGCCGGGCGGCGCTCGAGGATCTCCTCGTAATGCGGCGCGCGCAGGCCGATGCCGGCGCTGCCGGGCGCGAGCCCGGGGGCGCTCACAACGCTAGTACGCCCTGAACTTGGGCGCCTTCGACGTATCCGGCCCGCCCGACGAGCTCTTGCCGCCGATCGAGGCGCAGGTGCCCTTGGGAACGTACTTCCATTCGTCCGGGGCATTGTCCCTGGCGGCCTTGCCCGCGCAGGTGTGGCGCGCGGTCCCGCAATCGTTCTGGCCGGCCTTGGCGACGCCGTAGCATTTCTCCTTGGCGCCGGCGCCCTTGTCCTGGGCCTGGACGCCATGGGCAACGCCGAGCGCCAGGACGCTCGCGATGGCCGACTGCAGAAGCTTGTTGCGGGTGGACATGAGTGGCTCCTTGTTGCCCGAATTCTATCCGTTTCCGGAACGGAACTTCTCGCTCGCGCGGTGCAGGAACTTCAGCTGCGAGTCGAAGTTGCGGCACATGAGGCAGCGGTCGAGATGGTAGGTGAGCGATTCCGACTCGCTCGCGGAGAGCTTGCGGTCGTAGGCGATGGACAGCAGGCGCGAAGCCGCGCGGCAGTCGACGCTCTCAGCGGGCGGCTTCTTTTCCAAACCAGTTCTTCTCGAGGCAGGAGCGCAGCGCGAGCCGTGCCCGGTGGAGGATGACCCAGCAGTTGGACGCCGTGATCCCCTCTTCCTTACAGATCACGTCGGCTTCCTCGCCGACGATCTCGCGCTTGAAGAAGACGCGGCCGCCCGCGGCGGGCAGCTTGTCGAGGCAGCCCTGGAACACCTCCCAGAAGCGGCTCGATTCGAAGGCCGCTTCCGGATCGCTCCACGCCGAGGGCGCCACGCGCCAGTGGCCGGTTGCGTCGAAGAGCTCGTCCATCCAGCCCTCGTCGGGCGCCTCGGCGGCGAAATCCGTGAACTCCACCTGCGAGCGCTCGCTCGCGGCGCGCCGCTGCAGGTCGATCACCTTGAAGCGAAGGATCGAGGTGAGCCAGGGTTGCGCAGCGACGATCTCCCGGCGAAGCCCTGGATGCCCTCCAGGGACGCCAGGAGGCATTCCTGGACCGCTTCCTCGGCGAGCTGGGCGTCGCGCAGCTGCGAGAGCGCGTAGCGCAGGAGATAGGGCCGATGGCCTTCGATCTCGGCGAAACGCGGGTCGCTGATGGCGGGCGCGGTGGGCATTGGCGTGGGAAATCTTACCATCGCGACCAGCGCGGGCGCTGAGGCGAGAGGCGCGAGTCGCGGTCGCCCCGGGGGATGAATAGTCCCTCGGGGTTCTCGTCGTTTGCCCTAGAATAAGCGCCTTCACTTTCCCGCGCCCCGGGCCTCGCCGCCCGGGCCTTCCATGGCCGTCAAGCTGACCTCCGCGCAGAAGGCAGAAGTCCTCATCGAGGCGCTGCCCTACATCCAGAAGTTCTACGACCGCACCATCGTCATCAAGTACGGCGGCAACGCCATGACCGACGTCGCCCTCCAGGAGGACTTCGCCGAGGACGTGGTGCTGCTGAAGCTGATCGGCATGAACCCCGTGGTCGTGCACGGTGCAGGGCCCCAGATCGGTGCGCTGCTGCAGAAGCTCGGCAAGCAGAGCGAGTTCATCCAGGGCATGCGCGTGACCGACGAGGAAACGCTCGACGTGGTGGAGATGGTCCTGGGCGGGCTCATCAACCAGGACATCGTGACGCTCATCAACAAGGCGGGCGGCAAGGCCGTCGGCCTCACCGGCAAGGACGGCCACTTCATCCACGCGAGGAAGCTCAAGGTGGCGAGCAAGGAAGACAAGAAGAAGAAGATCGACGTGGGCCTGGTGGGCGAGGTGGTGCGCATCGACCCGGAGATCATCCAGCTCCTCGACTCGCGCGACTTCATCCCCGTGATCGCGCCCATCGGCAGCGACGAGAACGGCACCGCCTACAACATCAACGCCGACGTGGCCGCGGGCAAGCTCGCGATCACGCTGCAGGCAGAGAAGCTGGTGCTCCTCACCAACACCACCGGCGTCCTCGACAAGGAAGGCAAGGTCATCACCGGCCTCACGGCGCAGAAGGTGAAGGAGATGATCGACGAGGGCACCATCTCCGGAGGCATGCTGCCGAAGGTGGAATGCGCGCTGGACGCGGTGAGGAACGGCGTGAAGAGCGCGCACATCATCGACGGGCGCGTATCGCACGCGCTGCTGCTGGAGGTGCTCACCAGCTCCGGAGTGGGCACGCTCATCCGCGGCGCCTCGGCGAACCGGGCGCCCAACCACCGCTGATTCCGGCGGGACGCGAGCCTAGCGAGACAGGCGCGCGGCGAGAGCCACGTGGTCCGAAAGGCGCGACCACTGCGCCCCGGTGTGGCGCGTCACGCTCTCCACGTTCAGGTCGCGCACGTAGATGCGGTCGAGCGTGAACACCGGCATCTGCGCCGGATAGCTGCGCGCGGGGCGGCCTTCGGCCTTCTCGAAGACCTCGACGAGGCCGAGCTCGTCCTCGAGGAAATTGCTCGCCTTGCGGTGCCAGTCGTTGAAGTCGCCGGCGACGATGAGCGGGCCCTTCTTCGGCACCGAGGCGCGGATGCGCTCGCACAGCCACTCCAGCTGGAAGCGCCGGCTGCGCGCCCACAGGCCCAGGTGCACGTTGATGCAATGCAGGGGCTCCTTCCAGCCCTCGATCTGCACCTCGCAGTGCAATAGCCCGCGGCTTTCCATCGGGTGGTGCGAGACGTCGATGTTCTCCCACACGGGGATCGGGTGGCGGCTCACGACCGCGTTGCCGTGGTGGCCGTCCTGGTAGACGGCGTTCATGCCGTAGACGTTGTGGCAGCCCTCGTGGGTGAGGAAGTCCTGCTGGCCCACCTCGGGCCAGGTCACGTGGCGGCGCGCGTTGGAATCGTGCTTGCCCTGCACCTCCTGCAGGAACGCCACGTCGGCGTCGAGGGACATCAGGCGGTCGCGGATCTCGTGCAGCACCAGGCGCTTCCCGAACTGCGACAAGCCCTTGTGGATGTTGTACGTGACGACGTTGAACGCCTTGGACCGGAACATTGTCAGCCGCGCTTTCTGTGGGCAAGCATGAGGATCGCCTTTCGGTTGCTCCATGAGAACACGCGTTCGGCCGCTTCTTCCCAGGGCAGCCATTGCGCCGCCAGGTGCTCGCGCGGCGCGAGCCGCACCGGGAGCGCGCCGGGAACCTCGAGGCCGAACACGTGCTCCGTATTGTGCGTCACGCCGGGCGCGTAGCGATGGCGCCATACCGGATAGATTTCGAAGACGTTCTGCAAGTTCCAATCCTCGAGCGCGAAGCTCGCCGCCGCGAGGCCCGTCTCTTCCTCCACCTCGCGGATGGCGGTGTCGCGCAGGCTCTCGCCTTCGTGCCGGCTGCCGGTGACCGACTGCCACGAGCCAGGGCGATCGGCGCGCTCGATGACGAGCACCTGCAGGTCGGGCGTGTGGATGACGACCAGCGCCGAGACCGGGATTTTCTGCGTCACTCGACGCGCATGCGCGAGGCGACCGCGCCCTCGCCGCTGAAGAACGCGTGCGGCATTTCGCGGGACAGGTGCCGCGCCACCGGCGTGCCGGCGCTGTCGACGCCGACTACCCCCACGTCGGCCTGGTAGTCGGCGGCGAGCTCCTCGAGCACCTCCTTCATCGCCACGTCGAGCCTGGCGCCGCGCGCCACCCTCTCGGAAATGGCGCGCGTCGCGAGCGAGCGCATCACGTATTCCCCGGTGCCCGTGGCGGACGCGGCGACGTATCGCGATGCGTAGTTGCCGGCGCCCACGAGCGGCGAGTCGCCGACGCGGCCGACGAGCTTCATGGTGACGCCTCCGGTGGAGGTGGCCGCCGCGAGAATGCCGTTCGTGTCGACCGCGGCAGCGCCAACCGTCCCACCCGCGTATTCGGGGTGGTCCTTCAGGAATCGACGCATCCTGAGGCCGTGCGGCCCGAGCACCTCGTCGAGGCGCTTCTTCTTGTCCTGCCAGTCCGCGAGGCGCGCGGGCGTGATGGGGTCATGGTCCGGAAAGCCCATCACACGCGCGAAGCGCTGCGCGCCCTCGCCCGCGAGCATCGCGTGATCGGTCTCTTCCATCACCTTGCGCGCGACGAGCACCGGGTTCTTCACGCGCTGCAGCGCCGCCACGGCCCCGGCGCGCGCCTCGCGGCTCACCATCACCGCGGCATCGAGCTCGCAGAAGCCGTCGAAATTGAGGACCGCGCCGGTGCCCGCGTTGAAGATCGGGTTGTCTTCCAGGTCGACCACGGCCGCGCACACCGCGTCCAGCGCCGAGCCTCCGGCGACGAGGATGGCGCGGCCCTTCTCCACCGCGGCCTTCATGCCGTCGATGGCATCCTCCCCGGATCCCGGGCGCCAGCTGCCGGCGCCGCCATGGGCGATGAGCGAGATGGGCATCTACGCGTTGCGAAGCTTCAAGTGGAGCTCGCGCAATTGCTTCTCGGTGACCGGCGTCGGCGCCTCGACCATCAGGTCCTGGCCGCGCTGCGTCTTCGGGAAGGCGATCACGTCGCGGATCTGGTCCACGCCTGCCATCATCGCCACCATGCGGTCGAAGCCGAACGCGACGCCGCCGTGCGGAGGCGCGCCGTAGGCAAGAGCGTCCAGGAGGAAGCCGAATTTCGCGCGCTGCTCTTCCTCGCTGATGCCGAGCACCTTGAATTGCTTGGCCTGCACTTCCGCGCGATGGATCCGCACCGAGCCGCCGCCGATTTCCCAGCCGTTCAGCGCGATGTCGTAGGCCTTCGCCAGCACCTTGCCGGGATCGACTTCCATGAACTGCACGTGCTCGTCCTTGGGCGCGGTGAAAGGATGGTGGGCCGCAGCCCAGCGCTTGTTCTCGTCGTCGTATTCGTACGCGGGAAAGTCAACGACCCACAGCGGGCGCCAGCCCGCGTCGGCGTGCCCCTTCTCGTGGCCGATCTTCTGGCGCAGCGCTCCCAGCGCGTCATTCACGATCTTGCGGCGATCGGCGCCGAAGAAGAGGAGGTCGCCCGCTCTCGCGCCGGTGCGCTCGATGATCCTGCCGAGGATCTCGGGCGAGAGGAACTTCACGATCGGCGACTGAAGCCCCTCCTCGTTCAGCTTCGCCGGATCGTTCACGCGGATGTAGGCGAGGCCCTTGGCGCCGTAGATCGCGACGAAGGGCGCGAGGTCATCAAGCTCCTTCCTCGTGAACTGCTCGTTGCCGCCGGGTACGCGCAGCGCGGCGACACGGCCGTCTTTCAGCTCCGCGGCGGACTTGAACACCTTGAAGCTTGCGTCGCGCACGATGTCGGTGAGCTCGGTCAGCTCGAGCTTCACGCGCAGGTCGGGCTTGTCGCTGCCGTACTTCGACGTCGCTTGCGCGTAGGTGAGGCGCGGGAACGCCGGCAGGTCGACGGCGAGCACCTCCTTGAACACGTGGCGCACCAGGCCCTCCATCAGGTCCTGGATCTCGCGCTCGGTGAGGAAGGAAGTCTCGATGTCGATCTGCGTGAACTCGGGCTGGCGGTCGGCGCGCAGGTCCTCGTCGCGGAAGCACTTCACGATCTGGTAGTAGCGGTCGAAGCCCGACACCATGAGGAGCTGCTTGAAGAGCTGCGGCGATTGCGGCAGCGCGTAGAACTGGCCGTCGTGCAGGCGCGAGGGCACGAGGAACTCGCGCGCGCCCTCCGGCGTGGACTTGTAGAGCACCGGCGTCTCGACGTCGATGAAGCCATTGCCGTCGAGATAGCCGCGCACCGCGCGCGACGTGGCGTGGCGCATCCGCAGCGCCTTCTGCATCGGCTCGCGGCGCAGGTCGAGGTAGCGATACTTGAGCCGCACCTCCTCGCTCACATGCTCCTCGTCGATCATGAAAGGCGGCGTGACCGCGGGATTCAGGATCTCGAGCTCGTGGGCGAGCACCTCGATCTCGCCGCTCTTCAGGTTGGCGTTGACGGTGCCCTGCGGACGCGGGCGCACCTTGCCTTCCACGCGCAGGACGAACTCGTTGCGCACGCTGTCGGCGGTCTTGAAAGTTTCCGCGCGATCCGGATCGCAGACCACCTGCACGAGGCCCTCGCGGTCGCGAAGGTCGATGAAGATCACCCCGCCATGGTCGCGGCGCCGGTGCGCCCAGCCGAAGAGGGTGACCGTCTGCCCCAGGAAGCGGGTGTCGATGTTGCCGCAATATTCGGTGCGCATGTCTTTCTCGTCATCCGGCGCGGCGGCGAGGCCGGCCCGGGATCCAGTTTCAAGTGATGCAATCGGGCCGCCGCGTCAGAGCGCCGGCGGCGTCACCCGGATCGCTTCGCGAACCTGCCGCGCCGCCGGCTCGGCGACGCCCATGGAAATGATGTACTTCAACGCCGCATCGACGGTCATGTCGAGCTCGATCGTGTCCGCGCGCGGCACGATGAGGAAGAATCCCGAGGTGATGTTGGGCGTGGTCGGCACGAATACCGAGATCTGCGCCGGCCCGAGCTTCGCGGCGACCTCGTGCTGCGGCGTGCCGGTGACGAGCGCGACGGTCCACGTGCCGGGGTGCGGATAGCGCACGAGGACCGCACGCCGGAAGGCCTTGCCCTCCGGGGAGAAGAGCGTGTCGCTGATCTGCTTCACGCCGCCGTAGATGGAACGCACGATCGGGATGCGCGAGAGCGCCGCGTCGCCGAGCTTGAGCACCTTGCGGCCGAAGAAGTTCGCGGCGAGCGCGCCCGTGCCGAGCACGATCGCGAGCGTGAGGATGATGCCGAGCCCGGGGACATGGAACCCGAAGAGCATGTCGCTGTGATAGTTCTCCGGAACCAGCAGCAGCGACTGGTCCATCATGTCGACGAGCAGCTTCAGCACCCACAGCGTGATGCCGAGGGGAATCCAGACGAGAAGTCCGGCGACGAAGTAACGCCGCAGCGTCACCATTATTTGGAGGCGGGAGGCGAGGACGGCGGCGTGGACGGCGCGCTCGAGCCTTCGGAGGCGGGCTTCGATTCGGCGGCGGGCTTCGCGTCCGTCGAGGGCTTCGCGTCCGAAGATTTCGAGTCGCCCGCGGGCTTGGCCGGCGGGACCGTCGTCGCGGGCTTCGAGCCGCTGTTCTTGAAGTCGGTGGCGTACCAGCCGCTGCCCTTCAGCTGGAATCCCGCGGCGGTGACCATCTTCTCGAACGACGGCTTGCCGCACTTCGTGCAGACCGTCATCGGCGCGTCGCTCACCTTCTGCAGGAATTCCTGCTGGTGGCCACAAGCGGCGCAGCGATATTCGTAGATGGGCATGCTGGGGTGTCTCCGGAAATGAACAAAATCGCATTTTAACACAAGCACTTGGCACGATTGTGCAGTGCGCCATCGAAGACCCCTGATGCCGGGGCGGAGAAGGGATCGAATGAAGGCGCGCACCGGGAACGAGTGGCCGCTTTGCTGTCGCGCCGCGGTGCCCTCGCTCGCCAAATCACGACGGCGCCTGCGCAACTCGGGCGCTGCCCCGACTTCCCTCGCGTGCGCTCGGGGAGCCCTCAGACTGTGCCCGGCGACAACCCCGTCATGATTCGGCTTGCTCGGCCCGTTCCGCGGTGCGCGCCTTCATTCGATCCCTTCCCCGCCCGACATCTTCCCGCTCGCGGCGCTGCCGATGACGTCGCCTCGTGGAGCGAGTGGCGAGCGATGCGGTGGAAGTTTCGCGGCCGTGGAGCGCACCGAGCGGACTCGGAAATGGACGGGGTTTCGGCTCGCAAAAAGCGGGCGAGCCACCCTATCACTCTCTTGCGAAACGATCGACGAGCCCGCCCTTTTTTGCGAGCCGCCGCCCATTTCCAGGTAGCGAGGGGATCTTGGCGAACGCCGCGGCGCGATCCCCGTGCCGCGAAACTTCCACCGCCTCGCTCGGCGCTCGCGTCGAATCAGGGACGGCGATTCTCGAGGGCAGCGATGCGTTCCTGGATGGGCGGATGGCTCGCGAAGAGCCCCATGAACTTCGCATGTCCCTCGGCGATTCCCGACGCCTGGAACGACTGCGGAAGATCGCCCGCATCGAGGCCTCCCAGGCGGCGCAGAGCAGAGACCATGGGCCGCGGCGAGCCCAGGAGCCCAGCAGAACCTGCATCGGCGCGGAACTCGCGCTGGCGCGAGAACCATGCGACCACGATCGAGGCGAGGACGCCGAACAGGATCTCGCACGCGAACACGGTGATGTAGTACCCCATGCCGATGCCGCGCTCGGTCCTGAAGACGGTCTTGTCGACGAGGTAGCCCACCACTCGCGCGAGGAACACGACGAACGTGTTAAGCACGCCCTGGATCAGCGTGAGGGTCACCATGTCGCCGTTGGCGACGTGCGACATCTCGTGGCCGAGCACGGCTTCCACCTCGTCGCGCGTCATCGATTCGAGGAGCCCCGTCGACACCGCCACCAGCGAAGAGTCGCGGAAGGCGCCCGTGGCGAACGCGTTGGGCGCTCCCTCGTACACCGCCACTTCCGGCATGCCCACGCCCGCCTTGTCGGCGAGGCGCTTCACGGTGGCCACCAGCCATTGTTCGTCGGGGGTCGCGGGAGCATCGATCACGCGCGCGCCCACGGACCACTTGGCCATGGGCTTGGAGATGAGCAGCGAGACGAACGACCCCGCGAACCCCACGACCGCCGAGAACGCGAGGAGCATTCCCATGTTCAGGCCGTTGGCCGTGAGGAAGCGGTTCACGCCCAGGATCGAGAGCGTGATCGAGAGCACCAGCATCACGGCGATGTTGGTGACGAGGAAGAGAACGATGCGTTTCATGGCGCGTGCCTAGAAAGGGATATCGTCTTCGAAGTCGTCGAACTTGCCGCCGGCTGCCTTTGCGGGAGCGGCCGCGGGCTTGGCACCCGCCGGGCGCGGGGCCGAGGGCTCGCGCTCGCCGCCGCCGCCGGCATCGCGATCGCCGCCGCCCATGCCCTGGCGCGAGCCGAGCATCTGCATCTGTTGGGCGACGATCTCGGTGGTGTACTTGTCCTGCCCGTCCTTGTCCTGCCACTTGCGCGTCTGCAGGCGCCCCTCGACGTAGACCTGGCTTCCCTTCTTCAGGTACTCGCCCGCGATCTCGGCGAGCTTGCCGAAGAAGGCGACGCGGTGCCATTCGGTCTTCTCCTGCTTTTCGCCGTTCTTGTCCTTCCACGAGTCGGTGGTGGCCACCGAGATGTTGGTGATCGCACCGCCGTCGGGCATGTAGCGCGTCTCGGGATCGCGCCCGAGGTTGCCGATGATGATGACCTTGTTGATCGATGCCATGAGTGCTTCCTTTCCTAGGTGCGCGAAGCCGGCGATGCGGCCGGTGTGAAATCGCCCATGTTCCATGCGACGGCGAGCCACGCCACCGTGAGCGCAAGGCAAGTGGCGAGCACCGCGAGGGAGCTCGCGTACTGCGCGATCGCCCCGCCCGCGGCGGCGCCGAAAAACGCCCCGAGGAACTGTACGCTCGAATAGGCTCCCGTGGCGGCGCCGGTGGCCTCGCGCGGAGCCGCGCGAGACACGAGGGCGGGGAGCTTGGCCTCCAGAACGTTGAAGCCCGCGAAGAAGATGACGAGGGCGGCGACGATTCCGGCGAGGCTCTTCAGCTCCACGACGAGGATGAGGAGCGACACGGCGATCGTCGCCACGGCAAAAAGGAAGACGGCGCGCTCGTGCGTCGCCGCCGGGCCCAACACCGCCGGCAGCATCAGGACAAAGCCCGCGCCCACGGCGCCCAGGTAGACGTACCAGTGCTCCGCGGCTGGCAGCCCCGCGCGCACCAGCGCCATCGGAACCACCACGAACATGGCCATCAGCACCGCGTGCAGCGAGAAGATGCCGACGTTCAGGCGCACGAGCTCCGGGGTGCGCAGCGCCTTCCGGAACATGGCCGCGCTCGCCACGCGCTTCACCGCCGGCGCGTCCGGGACCACCCAGCGCACCACGGCGAGCGCCGCGAGCGCGCACAGGCCCGTCACCGCGAAAATGCCCTGCACGCCGATCGAATGCTCCAGGAAGGGAGCGGCCACGAAAGAGATCGCGAACACCGCGCCGATGGTCGAGCCGATGATCGCCATCGCCTTGGTGCGCTGCGTCTCGCGCGTGAGGTCGGCGACCGTCGCGATCGCCACCCCGGAGATGGCGCCCGCGCCCTGGACGATGCGCCCGAGGATCATCAGGTAGGGGTGGTCGCTGGCGGCGCAAAGGAAGCTGCCCGCGGCGAAGGTGGCGAGGCCGATGTAGAGCATGAGCTTCCTGCCGTGGCGGTCGGAAAGCCAGCCATACGGGATCTGCAGGATCCCCTGGGTGAGGCCGTAGGCCCCCATGGCGATCCCGGCGAGTTGCAGGCTCCAGCCCGGGCGCTCCTGGGTCCAGAGCGCGAAGACCGGCAGGATGATGAACATCCCGAATAGCCGCAGCCCGAAGATGGCGGCGAGCGAAAGGCTCGCTCGCAGCTCGCTGGGGCTCATGCGCGCCGTTGAATTCACCGAAATAGGGGGTTGGAGCAGAGGAAGGAGGCTCATGTATATTAGCAGATTCGCCTATGGAAACGATCCGGATACGCGGGGCGCGGACCCACAACCTCAGGAATGTCAGCCTCGACATTCCGCGCAACAAGCTCGTCGTCATCACCGGGCTTTCCGGTTCGGGCAAATCCTCCCTCGCCTTCGACACGCTCTACGCCGAAGGGCAGCGGCGCTACGTGGAGTCGCTCTCCGCGTACGCGCGGCAATTCCTCCAGCTCATGGAGAAGCCCGACGTCGACCTGATCGAGGGCCTGTCGCCCGCCATCGCCATCGAGCAGAAGGCGACCTCGCACAACCCGCGCTCCACCGTGGGAACGGTCACCGAGATCCACGACTACATGCGGCTCCTCTTCGCGCGCGTGGGCGAGCCCTATTGCCCCGAGCACAAGGCGGCGCTCAGCTCGCAGAGCGTGGCGCAGATGGTGGACCACGTGCTCGCCCTCGAGGAAGGCATGCGCGTCATGATCCTCGCGCCGCTGGTGGTGGGCCGCAAGGGCGAGCAGGAAGCGTTGATCGAGGAGCTGCGCGCGCAGGGCTTCGTGCGGCTTCGCATCGACGGCGCGGTGCACGAGATCGACCAGCTTCCCAAGCTCGACAAGAACAAGAAGCACACGATCGAGATCGTGATCGACCGCCTGAAAGTGGTCTCCGACGGCGGCAAGCCCGGCGGCATCACGCAACGCCTCGCCGAATCGTTCGAGACGGCGCTGCGCCACGCCGACGGCCGCGCCATCGCCGCCGAGATGGATAGCGGCAAGGAGCACCTCTTCTCGGCGAAGTTCGCCTGCCCCATCTGCAGCTACTCGATTCCCGAGCTCGAGCCGCGCCTCTTCTCCTTCAACAATCCGATGGGCGCGTGCCCGCGCTGCGACGGCCTGGGCGAGATCACGTTCTTCGATCCGCGGCGCGTCGTCGCATTCCCGCATCTCTCCCTCGCCGGCGGCGCCATCCGCGGCTGGGACCGCAGGAACCAGTTCTACTTCTCGATGCTGCAGTCGCTCGCGCAACACTACGGCTTCGACGTGGAGGCGCCCTTCGAATCGCTGCCGGCGAACAGCCAGGAGATCGTGCTGAACGGCTCCGGCGAGGAGAAGATCGCGTTCCGCTACCCCGGCGAGAAGGGCCGCAGCGCCGTGAAGGAGCACGCCTTCGAGGGAATCCTTCCCAACCTCGAGCGGCGCCATCGCGAGACCGACTCCGCCGCCGTGAAGGAGGAGCTCACGAAGTATCTCAACACGCGCGCCTGTCCCGAATGCCTCGGCACGCGCCTGAGGCGCGAGGCGCGCAACGTCTTCGTCGCGGGCCGCTCGATCCACGAGCTCTCGTCGCTGCCGCTGAAGGAGGCGCAGCCCTTCTTCGAGCACCTCGAGCTCCCCGGCACGAAGAAGGCGATCGCCGAGCGCATCGTGCGCGAGATCGCCAACCGCGTGCAGTTCCTGAACGACGTGGGCCTCGACTATCTCTCGCTCACGCGCTCGGCCGACACGCTCTCGGGCGGCGAGGCGCAGAGGATCCGCCTCGCGAGCCAGATCGGCTCGGGCCTCACCGGCGTGATGTACGTGCTCGACGAGCCCTCCATCGGCCTGCACCAACGCGACAACGCGCGTCTCATCGAGACGCTGAAGCGCCTGCGCGACCTGGGCAACTCCGTGATCGTCGTGGAGCACGACGAGGAAGCCATCGAGGCCGCCGACCACGTGGTGGACATGGGGCCCGGCGCGGGCGTGCACGGCGGCGAAGTGGTGGCCCAGGGCACGCCCGAGGAAGTGATGGCGAACCCCGCCTCGCTCACCGGGCAGTACCTCTCCGGGCGCAAGGTCATCCCCACACCGACCCGCAGGCGCCACGGCGATCCCAAGAAGCAGCTGCGCATCGCCGGAGCGCGCGGCAACAACCTGAAGAACGTGACCGTCGACATTCCCGTGGGGCTCTTCGTCGCGATCACGGGGCTGTCGGGCTCGGGCAAGTCGACCCTCATCAACGACACGCTCTACAACGCGGTGGCGCATCACCTGTACGGCTCGGCCGCCGAGCCCGCGGAGCACGATGCCATCGAGGGCCTCGATTTCTTCGACAAGGTGATCAACGTCGACCAGAGCCCCATCGGGCGCACGCCGCGCTCCAATCCCGCAACCTACACCGGGCTCTTCACGCCGATCCGCGATCTCTTCGCGGGGGTGCCGGAATCGCGCGCGCGCGGCTACGGCCCGGGGCGCTTCTCGTTCAACGTGAAGGGCGGGCGCTGCGAGGCGTGCCAGGGCGACGGCCTCATCAAGGTGGAGATGCACTTCCTCCCCGACATCTACGTGCCGTGCGACGTGTGCCACGGCAAGCGCTACAACCGCGAGACGCTCGAGATCCACTACAAGGGCCGCTCCATCGACCAGGTGCTCGAGATGACGGTGGAAGCCGCGCACGAGTTCTTCTCGGCGGTGCCGGCGATCCAGAGGAAGCTCGCCACGCTCCTCGAGGTGGGCCTGGGCTACATCAAGCTCGGCCAGAGCGCGACCACGCTCTCGGGCGGAGAAGCGCAGCGCGTGAAGCTTTCGCTGGAGCTCTCCAAGCGCGACACCGGCCGCACGCTCTTCATCCTCGACGAGCCCACCACGGGGCTGCACTTCCACGACATCGACCTCCTCCTCACGGTGCTGCATCGCCTGCGCGACCACGGCAACACGGTGGTGGTGATCGAGCACAACCTGGACGTCATCAAGACCGCCGACTGGGTGATCGACCTGGGCCCCGAGGGCGGCGACGGCGGCGGGCGCATCGTCGCGCAGGGGACGCCCGAAGACGTGTGCCACGTGCCCGAGAGTTTCACCGGGCACTTCCTCAAGGCGATCCTCGAGCCGCCGCCGCGCCGCAGGATGGCCGCGGGCTAGCACGGGTGCTGATCGTCCCCATCGTCGAGGGACTGAACTGGCGAAGGCCGCCCCCGGTCACCGTCGCGCTGATCCTCATCAACTGCGCGGTCTTTCTTTTCTATCAGGCCGGCGACGGCGCGCGCGAGGCGAAAGCGCTCGAGGCCTACATGTCCTCGAGCCTGCCGCGCGCGGAGCTCCCCGCGTTCAAGGAACGCCTGCGCGCGACGCATCCGAAGCTCGCGCCGTACGTGGACAAGGCCGATCCAGAGGCGCTGGTGGAGCGCATGGGCGGCGACGAGGCGTTCATGGCCGATCTCCACGCCGGGCGCGTAGTGACGCCGCAGAACCCGGCCTACGCGCAGTGGAAGGAAGACCGCGCGCGCTTCGAGGCGCTCGAGGGCCAGGTCTCCTTCCGGCGTTTCGGATTCACGCCCGCCGATCCGCGGCCGGTCACGTGGATCACCAGCATGTTCCTGCACGGCGACCTCATGCACCTCGCCGGCAACATGGTCTTCCTCTTCATCGTGGGCGTCGCCGTGGAGAGCGCGCTCGGCGGATTCTGGTACGTGCTCCTCTACCTCGCCGGAGGGCTCGCGGGCGACGCGCTGCATTACCTCGTGCATCCGGCGAGCACCATCCCCAGCGTCGGCGCCTCGGGCGCGATCTCGGGACTGATGGGGCTATTCACGGCGGTCTTCGGACTGCGCAAGGTGAATTTCTTCTACTGGGTCCTCTTTTTCTTCGGCTTCAAGCCGATGCGCGGCATCGTCGTGCTGCCCATCTGGATCGCGTGGGAGCTGATCCAGTACGCGACGGACAGGAATTCGAGCGTCGGCTACATGGCGCACGCGGGCGGCCTCATGGGCGGCGCGCTCCTCGGGCTCATCGTGATGAAGCGCTTCGCCGGCGAGCGCGTCGAGCAGTTCCACGGGGAGCGCGAGCAGGTGGCCTTCGACAAGGCGGAGTACGAACGGGCGCGCGCGCTCGTGGCGAAGCTCGACTTCAAGTCCGCGAGCACGGTGTTCGCGCGCCTCGCTCGTCGCTTTCCGACGGAGTTCCAGCTCCTGCGCGAGTGGCACGCGATCGCCAAGGCCGATCCCGCGAGCGACGCCTACCACGAGGTCGCCGCGAAGATCCTCGCGCTGCCGAAAGCCGACTCGACACAGCGCGCCCTGCAGAAGGCCGTGTTCAACGAGTACTTTCAGAAGGCGAGGCCGGCGCCGCGCCTGGACGCGCGCACCCTTGCCACCGCGGGCCTCACGTTCGCGCGCGCGGGCGAGATCGCCGAGGCGGAACGCGCCGCGGAAGTCCTCCTCAAGCAATCGCCCGGCGAGCCGCGCCTCGCCATCCTCTGGGAAGCGCTCGCGCACGCGTTGGCGCAGACGGCCGGCGACGAGGCGAGCCTGAAGAAGGCGAAGCGCTATCGCGCGCTCATGGGCGCGCAGGCGAAGGCCAGGATCTCGGGCCCCGCGTAAGCCTCAAGCGGCCGGCGCCGCCGCCATCTTCGCCGCGATGTCGGCGAGCCGCGTCGCCTCGGGCGCGAGCGCGTGCTGGGGGAATTTCTTCACCAGGTGCCGGAAGATCTTCTGCGCCATCGCGTAGTCGTGCATCTTC
This sequence comes from Burkholderiales bacterium, assembly GCA_038244725.1. Taxonomy (GTDB): domain Bacteria; phylum Pseudomonadota; class Gammaproteobacteria; order Burkholderiales; family Usitatibacteraceae; genus Usitatibacter. Next base: position 20,079 of record JBBRTF010000012.1, on the reverse strand, counting down.
TCGAGGAGGATGCGCGCCGCGAGCATGTACACGCCGGGGATGTCCGCGCTATCTGGAAAGCGCTTGTCGAAGCCCTTGAGGAGCTCGAAGGCGGTCGTGTCGCGGCGCAGCTCCGAGGCCTGCGTGGCGAGCGGCAGCACGAGCGTCGAATCGGCGATGAGGAGGTCGGGCACGGACTTTTTCGCGGTCTCGTAGACCTCGACCGCGCGCGCCGCCTTCTTCTCGCGCATGAGCTTGGGCACGTACTCGTTCATTTCCTTCGCGATCGCCTTGGGGTTGCCCTGCAACAGCAGCAGCTTCAGGTACTGGTCGTGCAACTTGTTGTTGTCCCACTCGCGGCGCATGCGGCCCTCCATGCGCGTGGCCGCCTCCTCGAGCTTGCCGTCGGCGATGAGCGCGCGCGTCTCGGGCCCGAGGATGTCGGGCTCGGCCTTGCCGCCGGCCGCCGCCTTTTGCAGGTTGTGGTGCGCCATGGCGGTATCGACCTGGACGTCGACGCCCAGCGCCTCGTGGTTCTGGTAGATCACGTAGCCCATGAGGTAGTACATCGAGACCATGAAGTACATCGTCACCAGGTTGGCGAGGATCTCGGCGGCCGACTCGGGCAGGAAATGGTCGAGGCCGTCGGCGAGGTACTCCGAGCTCTCCAGCAAGAGGAAGAGGAATGCGCAGAGCGCGAAATAAGGCAGCCCGATCGCGGCGATGGTCGCCATGAGGCGCACCGGGTTCAAAGCGGAGCCCAGACGTTCGTCGAGCGCGAGCACCATGATGGAGGCGGGAATCACGAGGCACACGATGAAGAGCGTCACCTGCCCCGCCACCGGCCCCACGAACGCCGTCGCGAGGATCGAGAGCGCCATGAAGACGAGGAAGATCACGACCTGGAGAATCGGTCGATAGTCCTTGTTGGTGCGGTCGTTCATGAACACTTCCGCGGCGACGAGGTGGCCGCGCGCGGTGCGCTCGAGAATGCCGAAGCAATAGGCGAGGAAGGCGAGCCAGACCAGGCGCGAAATGAGGAAGCTCATGGGGAAGAACCTCTCCACGAGGAACACCGCGATCGCGAAGGAGAAGATCTTCACCAGCGCGTCGGTGTGCGCGGGATACTTGAAGACCTGGGGCAGCTGCTGCCAGAAAGGCGGCGGAGCGCGACGCTCGGGCGCGCTGGACAATGTCTTGGCCATCGGCGATTCTCCCTGTGGCTCGCGTGCCCCGTCGTCTTGCGCGGCATCGCGGCAAGGCAATTCTAGCTAATATCCGCCCATGGATCCCCGCGAATTTCTCCTCGGCAGCTTCCGCGCCGCGCTCGGCGCGGCAGACCCCCTGCAAATCGTGCCCGCGCACCTGCCCCCGCCACCGCGCGGGCGCACGGTCGTGGTGGGCGCCGGAAAGGCGGCCGCTTCCATGGCTCTAGCCGTGGAACGCCACTGGCCCGCGGCAAGCGCGCTGGAAGGCGTCGTCATCACGCGCTATGGCCATGGCCTTCCCGTGGAGCGCATCCGCGTCGTCGAGGCCGGGCACCCCGTTCCCGACGAGCATGGCGAGGGCGCCGCGAAGGAGATCCTCGCGCTCGCGCGCTCGCTCGGGGAGGACGATCTCCTTCTCGTCCTCGTGTCGGGTGGCGGCTCCTCGCTTCTCGCTTTGCCGGTCGCCGGCATCGCGATGGCGGACCTGAAGCAGGTGACGCGCGATCTCCTCGCGAGCGGCGCGCCGATCCAGGACATGAACACGGTGAGGAAGCACCTCTCGGCGATCCAGGGCGGAAAGCTCGCGCTCGCCACGAAGGCGCGCGTGCTGGCGCTCGTGATCTCCGACGTGACCGGGGACGATCCCACCCATATCGCATCCGGGCCCACCGTGCCCGATCCCACCACCTATCGCGACGCGCTCGAGATCCTCGAGCGTTTCGGCGTGGCGCCGCCGCCCGCGATCGCCTCGCACCTCGAGCGCGGCGCCGAGGGCGCGATCGACGAGACGCCCAAGCCCGGTCATTGCGCGTTCGCTCGCGTCGACAACCGCGTGATCGCCACGGCGCACGCGAGCCTCATGAGCGCCGCGGCCTTCGCGCGCGAGCACTGCATCGCGCCGATGGTGCTCGGCGACAGCGTGACCGGCGAATCCGCGGAGGTCGCGAAGGTGTACGCCGCGCTCGCGCGCGAGGTGCGCGAGCACGGCAATCCGCTGAAGCCGCCGGTCGCACTCATCTCCGGCGGCGAGACCACGGTCACGCTGAGGAAGCAGGGCCGCGGCGGGCGCTGCGCGGAGTTCCTGCTGTCGCTCGCGATCTCGCTCGACGGTCTCGGCGACACGTGGGCGCTCGCGTGCGACACTGACGGCATCGACGGCAGCGAGGACAACGCCGGCGCGATCCTCACTCCCGACGCTCTGCCTCGCGCGCGCGGGAAGGGCCTCGCCGCCAAGAGGATGCTCGCGGACAACGACAGCTATGGGTTCTTCTCCGCGCTCGGCGACCTCGTCGTCACCGGGCCCACGCGCACCAACGTGAACGACTTTCGCATCATCATGGTTCGATGACGCGCGCGCACGCCGCGCTCGGCGCGCTGGCCGCGGCCTGCGGCGGCGTCGCGGCGATCTTCACCTGGCAGCCGGGCTTGGGCTCGCTCTACGACGACAGCGTGAGCTACCTCGTGATGGCGCAGGCGTTCTCCCCGTTCGCCGCGGCAAGCCCGGCCGTCGCGGCGGCATTCCCTTTCGAGAAATATCCGCCGCTCTTCCCGCTCCTCCTCGCGCTGGGCGGCGGCGCATACGATTGGCGCATCGCGCATCTCTGGGTCGCGCTCGCGTTCGCCGCGAGCGTGTACCTGCTGGGCGTGCACGCGACGGGCGCGACCGGCTCGCCGCGCGTCGGGTGCGCCGCGGCGCTCGTCTTCGCGTGGATGCCGGGCGCTTGGCTCAACGTGAAGGGGATTCTTTCCGAGTTCCCGTTCATGGCGCTCACGTTCGCCACACTCGTTTTCTTCGAGCGGATCCGCGCGAGGCCCGCGACATGGCGCGGCTATGCGGGGCTCGGCGCCTTGCTCGCGGCGGTTGTCCTCACGCGCACCATCGGAATCGCGATGCTCGCTGCCTTCGCGGCCGCGGAGGCGTGGCGATTCATGAAGGAGCGCGACACCGCGCGGCTTCGCATGGCCGCGGGAGCGCTCGGCATCGCGATCCTCGCAGCGGCCGCGTGGTATGCGTTGCGGCCGAAGGCAGGCGAGGACGCCTACCTCGCGTTCGGCGCGGGTGTCGCGCAGGGCACGGCGGAGCACGGCATCGACTGGGCGCTCGGCATCGCGAACGCCAACGTCGCCGCGCTCGTCGACGCGTGGCTGAACGCGATCCTCATCTACTGGGGCGAGCCGTGGCGCCCGGGCTTCATGATCGCCGTGCTGCTGGGCGCGAGCGGCGCCATCGGCACGCTGTGGCGCGCCGCGCGCGGCGAGCTGGACGCGCTCTACGTGCTGGCCTTCGCGGCGATCCTCGTGGCATGGCCGTTTCCGGGCCAGATGTATCGCCTCGCGTTTCCGGTGCTGCCGCTCCTCGTGGTCCACGCGCTCTGGATGTGGCAGCGGCTCGCGGCACGATGGGCGGGCGATGCGCGCGCGGCGACAGGGGCGGCGCTCGCGAGCGCGCTGCCGCTCCTCGTCTGCGTTCCCGCGGTCCTCTTCTACATTGCCGGGCGCGCGAGCGACGGCGGCGAAGCGGTGGCGGTGGGCTATCGCCTGGGCGATATCGCGGAGTTCTATCGCATCCCCGACCGCGCGAGCGCGGAGGCCAACGCGCGCCTGCAGATCGGCGTCTTCGAGGACATGGGCCAGATTCGCGCGAGCACGCCGGAAGCGGCGCGCGTCATGTGGTATTCGCCCGGATACGTGGCGCTCCTCTCGGGCCGGCGAGGTGTCGCGTTGGAGCGGCGCGAGAGCTTGGCCGAGATGTCGGCGCAGATGCGCGCGGCGCGGCCCGACTACATCTACCTCGCCGCCGCGGTGCCGCGCGACAGCGCGCATCGCCTGGGCGATCCGCTCGCCGCCGTGGGCGCGGCGCTGCCTTTCTCCGAAGGCGTGTGGCAGCGCCAGAATTCGCGCGGGGGCCTCGAGTCGATCCTGCTCAAGGTCGACCCCGCGCGCATCGCGAGCCCCCGATGAAACTCTCCGTCATCATCCCCTGCTACAACGAGGCGAAGACCATCGAGCGCCTCATCGACGCGGTGCGCGCCGCGCCCTGGCCCGACAAGGAGATCATCGTCGTGGACGATGCCTCCACCGACGGCACGCGCGCGATCCTTACGGGAGCGCTGGCCGGTCGCATCGACCACCTCGAGATGCACGCGGTGAACCAGGGCAAAGGTGCGGCGTTGAGGAGCGGCATCAAGCTCGCTACCGGCGACATCGTGATCATCCAGGACGCGGACCTCGAATACGATCCGGTGCAGTACCCGCGCATCCTCGCCCCGATCGTGGAAGGCCGGGCGGACGTCGTGTTCGGCTCGCGCTTCATGGGCGCGGAGCCCCACCGCGTCCTCTACTTCTGGCACCGCGTCGGCAACGGCGTGCTCACGCTGCTCTCGAACATGTTCACGAACCTGAACCTCACCGACATGGAGACCTGCTACAAGGCCTTCCGGCGCGAGGTGATCCAGTCGATCGCGATCGAGGAGAACCGCTTCGGGTTCGAGCCGGAGATCACCGCCAAGGTGGCGAAGATGCGGGTGCGCGTGTTCGAGGTCGGCATCGCCTACTACGGGCGCACCTACGCGGAAGGCAAGAAGGTCAACTGGCGCGACGGCTTCCGCGCCATCTACTGTGTCATCAAGTACAACCTCTTTCGCTGAAGCGCGGCGCATCGCGCGCTACTTCGCCGTGGGCGGGGTCGCCGCGTGCGTCGACATCGGACTCTTCATGCTGTTCGCGGAGGGCATGGGACTGCCGTACCTGCGCGTCGCGGCGGGAAGCTTCGTCGCGGCCACGCTCGTGAACTACTTCCTCAGCGTGCGCTTCGTCTTCGTGAGCGGCGCGCGCTTCACGCGGCGCTGGGAGATGCTGCTCGTCTTCGTGGTGAGCGCGATCGGGCTCGCGGTGAACCAGGCGATCCTCGCCGCCGGGGTCGAGATGGCGCGCCTGCCGCTCCTTGCCGCGAAGCTCGCCGCGACGGGAGTCGTGTTCTTCTGGAACTACCTCGCGCGGCGATTCATCGTCTTCGGCGCGACGCACGACTGAAGCGCGCAATGAAAAAGGCCGGCGCTGGGCCGGCCTTCTTCCCGCGGGCGCTCGGGCGGGGCGCTAGGCCTTCACCTTCGAGTCGCCGGTGTCGCGCGCCTCTTCCCCCGGCTCGGGCCGGTCGAGGAGCTCCACCAGCGCCATGGGGGCGTTGTCGCCCTGCCGGAAGCCGTACTTGAGGATGCGCAGGTAGCCGCCGTTCCTCGCCTTGTAGCGCGGGCCCAGCTCGGCGAAGAGCTTCACCACCATGTCGCGGTCGCGCAGGCGGTCGAAGGCGAGGCGCTTGTTGGCGAGCGTCTCGGTCTTGCCGAGCGTGATGATGGGCTCGGCGACGCGGCGCAGCTCTTTCGCCTTCGGCAGCGTGGTCTTGATGGCCTCGTGCTTGAGGAGCGAGACGGTCATGTTGCGCAGCATCGCGAGGCGATGGCTGCTGGTCTTGTTGAGCTTGCGAAGCCCGTGACGGTGACGCATTGCTGTTTCCCTTTCGACTCTCTTGGCTTATGCAGCCTTGTTGTTATTGTGGGTTTGGAAAATTGGGCCCCGGCCTTCGCCGGGGCGACAACGGTTTACTTGGTGAGGCCCGCGACCGGCCAGTTCTCGAGCTTCATGCCGAGCGTGAGGCCCTTGGAGGCGAGCACTTCCTTGATCTCGTTCAGCGACTTCCGGCCGAGGTTCGGCGTCTTCAGCAGCTCGTTCTCGGTGCGCTGGATGAGGTCCCCGATGTAGTAGATGTTCTCGGCCTTGAGGCAGTTGGCCGAGCGCACGGTGAGCTCGAGGTCGTCGACCGGCTGCAGCAGGATCGGGTCGACCTGGGGCTGCGCGCTCTCGACGCGCTCTTCGCTCGTGGACTGGAGCGACGCGAACACGGAGAGCTGGTCGACGAGGACGCTCGCCGAATAGCGCACCGCTTCCTCGGGCTCGATCACGCCGTTGGTCTCGATGTCGATCACGAGGCGGTCGAGGTCCGTGCGCTGCTCGACGCGCGCGCTCTCCACCTGGTAGCTCACGCGGCGCACCGGCGAGAACGAGGCGTCGAGGAGGATGGACCCGATGGAGCGCGAGTCGTCCTGCCGGCGCGAGGTGGCCGGCACGTAGCCGCGGCCCTTCTCGATCTTGATGGTCATGTCGATCTTGCCGCCCTGGGTGAGGTGCGCGATCACATGGTCGGGGTTGATGATCTCGACGTCGTGCGTCTGCTCGATGTCGGACGCGGTGACGGGGCCGGCGGCGTTCTTCTTCAGCTTCAACGTCGCTTCCGAGCGGTTGTGCAGCTTCATCACCACGCCCTTGAGGTTGAGGATGACGTCGACCACGTCCTCCTGCACGCCTTCAATGGTGGAGTACTCGTGAAGCACGCCGGCGATCTTCACCTCGGTGGCGGCGTAGCCAGGCATCGAGGAGAGGAGGATGCGGCGCAGCGCGTTGCCGAGCGTATGGCCGTAGCCGCGCTCGAAAGGCTCCATCACCACCTTCGCGTGGGTGGGCGAAAGGTTCTGGACATCGATGATGCGGGGTTTCAGGAAAGTCGTGGCGTTGCTTTGCATTCGCAGGTACCTCTGCCAGATGCGCTAGGGGGAGACCCTTCGCGCGTTACTTCGATTACTTCGAATAAAGTTCGACGACCAGCTGCTCGTTCACGTCGTTGGCGAACTCGGCGCGGTCGGGGAGGGCCTTGAAGACGCCCTTGAAGTTCTTCGAATCGACCTCGACCCAGCTCGGGAAGCCGTGCTGCTCGGCGAGGTCCAGGGACGACTTGATGCGCAGCTGCGCGCGCGACTTCTCGCGCACCGCGACGGTGTCGGTGGCCTTCACCAGGTACGAGGGGATGTTCACGGGCTTGCCGTTCACCTCGATCGCCTTGTGGGAGACCAGCTGGCGCGCTTCGGCGCGCGTGGAGGCGAATCCCATGCGGTAGACCACGTTGTCCAGGCGGCTCTCCAGCATCTGCAGGAGGTTCTCGCCGGTGGCGCCGCGCTTCTGGATCGCCTTGTCGAAATAGGTGCGGAACTGGCGCTCGAGCACGCCGTACATGCGGCGGATCTTCTGCTTCTCGCGAAGCTGCGTCCCGTACTCCGAGATGCGCGTCGACTTCGCGCCGTGCTGTCCGGGTCGCGAGTCGAGCTTGCACTTGGTGTCGAGCGAGCGGCGGGCGCTCTTCAGGAAAAGGTCGGTGCCTTCCCTCCGGGAGAGCTTGCATTTGGGTCCGAGATAACGTGCCACGGTGTTCTCCTAATCAATACTTGCGAGTCGCGATACGAGCGAGGGCTCGCGTTACATGCGCCGGCGCTTGGGCGGGCGGCAGCCGTTGTGCGGGACGGGCGTGACATCCGCGATCGAGACGATCTTCAGTCCCAGCGCGTTCAGCGCGCGCACCGCCGACTCGCGGCCGGGGCCGGGGCCCTTGATGCGCACTTCGAGGTTCTTCACGCCGTGCTCCTGCGCGGCGCGGCCCGCGGACTCCGCCGCGACCTGGGCCGCGAACGGGGTGGACTTGCGCGAGCCCTTGAAGCCGGCGGCGCCGGAGGTCGCCCACGAGAGCGCGTTGCCCTGGCGGTCGGTGATGGTGATGATCGTGTTGTTGAACGATGCGTGGACGTGCGCGATGCCCTCGGAGACGACTTTCTTCGTCTTCTTGCGCGCTCGCGCTGCTGCGGGTGCCTTTGCCATTCGGTGTGTCCTTCCGTGTCTCGATTAGGCCGTCGCGGCCTTGGAGAGCCGCACTGCCTTGCGCGGCCCTTTGCGGGTGCGCGCGTTGGTGCGGGTGCGCTGGCCGCGCACGGGCAAGCCCTTCTTGTGGCGCACCCCGCGGTAGCAACCGAGGTCCATGAGCCGCTTGATGCTCATCGACGTCTCGCGGCGCAGATCCCCCTCGACGGTGAACTTGCCCACCTGCTCGCGCAGCTTGTCCATCTCCGCGTCGGTGAGGTCCTTGATCTTGGCGGATTGCTTGATGCCGGCGGCGTCGCACAAATCGCGGGCGCGCGAACGTCCGATGCCGAAGATCGACGTCAGCGCGATCGCCGCGTGCTGGTGGTTGGGGATGTTGATGCCTGCAATACGGGCCATGTTTTTTCCTCGATTACGGGGTCGCCAACGGGAGGTCTCAGCCCTGGCGTTGCTTGTGGCGCGGATCCGTGCAGATCACGCGCACCACGCGCTTGCGCCGCACGATCTTGCACTTGCGGCAGATTTTCTTGACCGAAGCCTGCACTCGCATTGTCGCTCTCCTTACTTGGCGCGGAACGTGATCCGCGCCTTGGTCAAATCGTAGGGCGTGAGCTCCACGGTCACCTTGTCGCCGGGAAGGATCCGGATGTAGTGCATCCGCATCTTCCCGGAGATGTGCCCGAGGACGATGTGCCCGTTCTCCAGCTTCACCCTGAACATCGCGTTGGGGAGGGTCTCCACGATCTCCCCCTGCATCTGGATCGTCTCTTCCTTGGCCATCAGCGGATGCCCAGCCCCGGGCCGCCCTTGAAGTTGGCCTTCTTGAGCAGGCTCTCGTACTGGTGCGACATGAGGTAGGCCTGCAGCTGCGCCATGAAATCCATCGTCACCACGACCGTGATGAGCAGCGACGTGCCGCCGAAGTAGAACGGCACGTTGTACTGCGTGTGCAGAAACTCCGGCAGCAGGCACACGAGCGTGATGTAGATGGCGCCCACGAGCGTCAAGCGCGTGATGATGCGGTCGATGTAGCGCGCGGTCTGGTCACCCGGGCGGATGCCGGGGACGAAGGCGCCGCTCTTCTTCAGGTTGTCGGCCGTCTCCTTGGAATTGAAGACGAGCGCGGTATAGAAGAAGCAGAAAAAGATGATCGCCGACGCGTACATGATGATGTAGAGCGCGTTGCCGGGCGAGAGCGCTCCGGACACGTCCTTCAGCCACACCATGTGCTCGTTGGAGCCGAACCAGGAGGCGAGCGTGGCCGGGAAGAGGATGATCGATGAGGCGAAGATCGGCGGGATCACGCCGGACATGTTGAGCTTCAACGGCAGGAACGAGCTCTGCCCGCCGTAGAGGCGGTTGCCCACCTGGCGCTTGGCGTAGTTCACGAGGATGCGCCGCTGCCCCTTCTCGACGAACACCACCACAATGGTGACGCCCACCACCAGCGCGAACACGACGAGCGCGATGAAGGGCGACATCGCGCCGGTGCGCACCAGCTCTGCGCTGCCGCCCAGGGCGGCGGGCAGGCCCGCGACGATTCCCGCGAAGATGATCATCGAGATGCCGTTGCCGATGCCGCGCTCGGTGATCTGCTCGCCCAGCCACATGAGGAAGAGGGTGCCGGTCATGAGCGTGATCACGGTCACGATGCGGAAGGCGAGGCCGGGGTCCACGACGAGGCCGGGCTGCGCCTCCAGCGCGATCGAGATGCCCAGCGCCTGGAAGGCGGCGAGCACCACCGTGCCGTAGCGCGTGTACTGCGTGATCTTGCGCCGGCCCGATTCGCCTTCCTTCTTGAGCGCCTCGAGCTGCGGCGAGACGACCGTCATCAGCTGCATGATGATCGAGGCCGAGATGTACGGCATGATGCCGAGCGCGAAGATGGTGAAGCGCGAGAGCGCGCCTCCCGAGAACATGTTGAACATGTCCAGGATGCCGCCCTTGTTCTGCTGGAAGAGGCGCCCCAGCTCGTTCGGGTCGATGCCGGGCACGGGAATGTGCGCGCCGACGCGGAACACGACGAGCGCGGCCAGCAGGAACCATAGCCGGCGCTTCAGGTCGCCGAGCTTGCCGAGGGTCGCGAGGGGATTAGCCGACAATGCTTTTTTCTCCGGTCCTATTTCGCCGCGGGCTTGGCTTCGCCCTTGGGCTTGGCGACGAGCTTGCGTTCGACGGGTACGACTTCAATGGCCGCGACGCTGCCGCCGGCCTTCTCGATGGCGGCCTTCGCGCCCTTGGTGGCGCCCAGGCCCGAGAGCTTGAAAGCCTTCTCGACCTTGCCCGCGAGGATGACCTTGGCGCGCTTGGTGCCGTTGGGGACGAGCCCCGCCTTCACCAACGACTCGAGGTCGATCGCATCGACCGGAAGCTTGGCCAGGTCGCCGGAGCGCACCTCGGCCGCCTTGGTGATGGTGACCGCGAGGAACCCGCGCTTGGGCAGGCGGCGCTGCAGCGGCATCTGGCCGCCCTCGAAGCCGACCTTGTGATATCCGCCCGCGCGCGATTTCTGGCCCTTGTGGCCGCGTCCCGCGGTCTTGCCCAGGCCCGAGCCGATGCCGCGGCCGACGCGGCGGCGGTTCTTCTTCGCGCCCGGTGCGGGTTTGATGTCGTTCAGTTCCATGGTCTATTCCTCGACCTTCAGGAGGTAGCTCACCTTGTTGATCATTCCGCGGATCGACGGGGTGTCCTGCACTTCGACGCTGTGCTCGCGATGGCGCAGCCCCAAGCCCTTCACCGACTCGCGATGCGTCTTGAGCGCTCCGCGCAGGCCCTTCACGAGCGTCACCTTGATGCGCTTGCCGGAATCGGCGGGTTTCTTCGCTTTGGTCATGTCTCGAATCCTCAGCCGGCGATCTCTTCGACCTTCTTGCCGCGCTTGGCCGCGATCTCGGAAGGACGGCGCTGCTGCACCAGCCCATCGAGGGTGGCGCGCACGACGTTGTAGGGATTGGTGGAGCCATGGCACTTGGCCGAGATGTTGGTGACGCCCATCACCTCGAAGACCGCGCGCATGGCGCCGCCCGCCTTGATGCCGTTGCCCTCCTGCGCGGGCTTCATCATCACGCGCGTGGCGCCGTGCTGGCCGAGCACCTCGTGGTGGATGGTCCCGCTCTTCAGCGAGATCTTCACCATGTTGCGCCGCGCCTGCTCCATCGCCTTCTGGACCGCGACCGGCACTTCGCGCGCCTTGCCCTTGCCCATGCCGATGGAACCGTCGCCGTCGCCCACCACGGTGAGCGCGGCGAAGCCCAAGATGCGCCCGCCCTTCACCACCTTGGTGACGCGGTTCACGGAGATCATCTTCTCCCGCAAGCCGTCGCTGCGCTCGTCGGAGCCCTGGTTTCTCTGGTCGTTTCTAGCCATGTGTCGTCCTTAGAACTTGAGGCCGCCCTCGCGGGCCGCCTCCGCCAACGCTTTCACGCGGCCGTGATAGCTGAAGCCCGCGCGATCGAACGCCACCTCGGTGACCCCTGCGGCTTTCGCCTTCTCGGCGATGCGCTTGCCGACCTCGGCCGCCGCTTCCTTCTTCGCGCCGTTGGGGTGCGCCGAACGCACGTCCTTCTCGAGGGTCGACGCCGAGGCGAGCACCTTGCCGCCGGTGGCGTCGATCACCTGCGCGTAGATGTGCAGGTTCGTGCGATGCACCATGAGGCGCACCGCGCTCTGCCGGCCAATGCGCACGCGCGTCTTGGCGGCGCGGCGGATTCTCGATGCTTTCTTGTCCATGTGTCAGCCCTGCCTGTGGAGTTGAGCGGCAACTTGTTGTCCGCTCGAACGATCGCCCCGTTGCTTGATGTTCCTGGCGCTCATCACTTTTTCTTCGTTTCCTTGAGGGTCACGACCTCGCCCGTATAGCGCACGCCCTTGCCCTTGTACGGCTCGGGCGGCTTGTACGCGCGGATCTCGGCGGCCACCTGGCCCACGCGCTGGCGGTCCATGCCCTTGATGACGATCTCGGTCTGCGTCGGCGTCTCGGCCTTCACGCCGTCGGGCAGCGCGTGCACCACCGGGTGCGAGAAGCCGAGCGAGAGGTTCACCTTGTTGCCCTGGGCCTGCGCGCGGTAGCCGACGCCCACGAGCGTCAACTTCTTCTCGAAGCCCTGCTTCACGCCGTGGACCATGTTGGCCACGATGTTGCGCATGGTTCCGGACAGCGCGTTCGCCTGCTTCGACTCGTCGGCGGCGGCGAAGGTGACCTTGTCGCCGTCCTTCTTCACGACGACGCGCGAAGCGATCGCCTGCTTCAGGGTGCCGAGCGGGCCCTTCACGGTGAGCTCGGCATTGCCGATGGTGACCTCGACCTTCTCGGGGATCACGACGGGGTATTTTGCGATTCGGGACATGGCGCTCGTTCCTCTAGACCACGATGCACAGCACTTCGCCGCCGACGCCGGTCTCGCGCGCGCGCCGGTCGGTCATCACCCCGCGGGAGGTGGAGACGATGGCGATGCCGAGCCCGTTCATGACGGGAGGGATGTCCTCGCGGCCCTTGTAGATGCGCAGCCCCGGGCGCGAGACGCGCTCGATCTTCTCGATCACGGGCTTGCCGGCGTAGTACTTGAGGCCGATCTCGATGACGGGCTTGCCTTCGAGGTCGCGGGTGGCGAAATCCTCGATGTAGCCCTCGTCCTTGAGAACCTGCGCGATGGCGCGCTTCACCTTCGATGCCGGCATCACGACGCTCACCTTCTCGGTGGCCTGCGCGTTGCGGATGCGCGTCAACATGTCGGCGATGGGATCACTCATGCTCATATATGTGCTCCTACCAGCTCGCCTTGATCATTCCCGGGATCTCGCCACGCATGGCGATCTCGCGGAGCTTGTTGCGCCCCAGACCGAACTTGCGGAACGTGCCGCGCGGGCGTCCGGTCATGGCGCAGCGGTTGCGAAGCCGCACGGGCGACGCGTTGCGCGGCAGCGACTGCAGCTTCGCGCGCGCTTCTTCCTTCGCGTCCTCGGTCGCCTTCGAATCCTGGATGATCGACAGAAGCTGCTTTCGCTTCTCGGCGAACTTCTTCACGGTCGCCACGCGCTTGGCCTGGCGGTTGATGACGGCAAGCTTGGCCATTACGCAGCCCTCTCAGTCCTGAACGGGAACTTGAACGCGGCGAGAAGCGCCTTGGCCTCTTCGTCCGATTTCGCGTTCGTGGTGATGGAGATGTTCAAACCCCGGAGCGCGTCGATCTTGTCGTACTCGATCTCCGGGAAGATGATCTGTTCCTTGATGCCCATGTTGTAGTTGCCGCGCCCGTCGAAGGCGCGCGCGCCGATGCCGCGGAAGTCGCGCACGCGCGGCAGCGCGATCGTCACCAGGCGGTCGAGGAACTCGTACATGCGCCGGTTGCGAAGCGTGACCATCACGCCGACGGGATAGCCGTCGCGGATCTTGAACGCCGCCACGGACTTCTTCGACTTGGTGATGACGGGCTTTTGCCCGGCGATCTTCTGCATGTCGCCGGAGGCGTGCTCGAGCACCTTCTTGTCGGCGACCGCCTCGCCCACGCCCATGTTGAGCGTGATCTTCTTGATGCGCGGCACCTGCATCGAGGTCTTGTAGCCGAACTGCTTCATCAGCGCCGGGACGATGGTCTCGCGGTACTGGACCGCGAGGCGCGGCGGCTGGGTCGGCGCGGCTTCCTTCTCGGCGGGCTTCGCCGGCTTCGCGTCCTTGGGCTTCTTCGCTTCCTTCGCGGGCTTCGCGTCGAGCGCCGGCGGCTTGCCCGCGGGCTTTGCGTCCTTGGCGCCCTTGGCGCCCTTGCCGCCCTTGCCGCCCTTCACTTCCTTGTCTTTTTCTTTAGCCATGGTTATCGCCTCAAACGTCCACGACTTCGCCGTTGGACTTGAAGAAGCGCACCTTGCGGGCGGGGTTGGCGCCCTGCGCTTCCAGGAACTTGAATCCGACGCGGTCGCCCTTGCCGGTGGCGGGGTTCACCAGCATCACGTTGGAGATCGCGAGCGGCATCTCCTTGTCGATGATGCCGCCCTGCTGGTTCTTCATCGGGTTGGGCCGCTGGTGCTTCTTCGCGCGGTTCACGCCTTCGACGAGCACCTTGCCGCTGTCGAACACGCGCAGCACCGAGCCGCGCTTGCCCTTTTCCTTGCCGGTCGTCACGACGACCGTGTCGCCCTTGCGGATCTTCATGTCGGCTCCTACAGGACTTCAGGCGCGAGCGACACGATCTTCATGAAGCGCTCGGTGCGAAGTTCCCTCGTCACCGGCCCGAAGATGCGCGTGCCGATCGGCTCGAGCTTGGGGTTCAGCAGCACTGCGGCGTTGGTGTCGAACTTGATCACCGAGCCGTCGGAGCGGCGCACGCCGTGCGCGGTACGCACGACGACGGCGCTGTAGACCTCGCCCTTCTTCACGCGGCCGCGCGGCGCAGCACTCTTGATGCTGACCTTGATGATGTCGCCGATGCCCGCATAGCGGCGCTTGGAGCCGCCGAGCACCTTGATACACATCACCGAGCGCGCGCCGGTATTGTCGGCGACGTCGAGAATCGATTGCATCTGAATCATTGTTCTATCTCCAACTTGACCCGGCCTCGCGGCCGGACAGTCTTGGATCCGTCTTCCGCCGCTCGATGGCCCCGGACGGGACGACCGATCGACTGGTTTTGGGGTGCCCTCGCCGGACTGCCGGAAGCGAAGGAGGGTCTGAAAGCAACCGCTGTTTGCCCGGGCGTTTGGTGCTGCTGGCTTCTGCTGGCGGCGGGCGGCCCCCGGGATGCTCCCCCGGGCTCACAACTGGACTTGCGGCCACGAAGCCCGGGCCGCAAGCGAAAGACGTCGACTATAGCACGTTTCGAGCCAAGGACGCCATCCCCGCGGAGCTACTCGGGGCGGGCGCGCTCCGCGACCTTCGCCACTTTCCAGGCCTTGGTCTTGGAAATGGGGCGGCACTCCTCGATCACGACCCGGTCGCCCATCCTGGCGTCGTTGCCTTCGTTGTGGGCGTGGTACTTCTTGGTGCGCTTCACGACCTTGCCGATGGTCGGGTGCATCACCTGGCGCGCAACCACCACGGTCACCGTCTTGTCCATCTTGTCGCTCACCACCATGCCGGTGAGGGTGCGCGTGTTCTTCGCCTTCGGCTCGGCCTTGGCGGGGGACTTCGCGGTCTCGCTCATTTCGCGCCGCCTTTCGACTTCTTCTGGTTGATGAACGTGTGCACGCGCGCGACCTGGCGGCGCAGGCGTTCGATCTCGCTATGCTTGGTGAGGCTCTGCGTGGCCAGCTGCATGCGCAGGCCGAACTGCGCCCGGCGCAGCTCCAGCAGCTCCTTCGTCAGCTCTTCGGCGCTCTTGGAGCGCAGCTCGTCGTTCTTGCTCATAAGTCCTCCGTCACCCGCCGATCGCACGCTGCACGAACGCCGTGCGGATCGGCAGCTTGGCCGCGGCGAGCGCGAAAGCCGCGCGCGCCGTCACCTCGTCGATTCCATCCATCTCGTAGAGCACCTTGCCCGGCACGATCTCGGCCACGAAGTACTCGGGCGAGCCCTTGCCGTTGCCCATGCGGACCTCGGCAGGCTTCTTGGAGATGGGCTTGTCCGGGAAGATGCGGATCCACACGCGCCCGCCGCGCTTGATGTGGCGCGTCATGGCGCGGCGCGCCGCCTCGATCTGGCGCGCCGTGAGCCGGCCGCGGCCGATCGCCTTCAGGCCGTACTCGCCGAAGGAGACCTTGGCGCCGCGCGTGGCGACACCCTTGTTGCGGCCCTTCTGCTCCTTCCTGTATTTCCTTCTAGCTGGCTGCAGCATTTCTCACTCCCGGTTTGCCACGCGGTTTCTTCTCGGGCTCGGGGACCGCCGGCGCCGCCGGCTGCTCTCCCTTGTCGAGCACCTCACCCTTGAACACGAGCACCTGCACGCCGATCTTCCCGTAGGTCGTGCGCGCTTCCGAGAAACCGTATTCGATGTCGGCGCGCAGCGTATGCAGCGGCACGCGGCCTTCGCGGTACCACTCCGTGCGCGCGATCTCCGCGCCGTTCAGCCGGCCCGCGCTGGTGATCTTGATGCCCTGCGCGCCCAGGCGCATGGCGTTCTGCATGGCGCGCTTCATCGCGCGGCGGAACATGACGCGCTTCTCGAGCTGGCTCGTGATCGACGCGGCGATGAGCTGCGCGTCGAGCTCGGGCTTCCTGATCTCCTCGATGTTCACGTGCACCGGCACGCCCATCAGCTTCTGCAGCGCCGTGCGCAGGCCCTCGATGTCCTCGCCCTTCTTGCCGATCACCACGCCCGGGCGCGCCGAGTAGATGGTGATGCGCGCGTTCTTCGACGGACGCTCGATCACGATCTTGCCGACCGCGGCATGCGAGAGCTTCTTGGTGAGGTATTCGCGCACCCGGATGTCCTCCAGCAGCATGCCGGGGAAGTTCTTGGTGTTCGCGAACCACTTCGAGGACCAGTTGCGGTTGACCGAGAGTCGAAACCCGATCGGATTGATCTTCTGTCCCATGGCTAGTCCTTTTTCCCGTCGCCGACCGTGAGGAACACGTGGCAGGTGGGCTTCACGATGCGGTTGCCGCGGCCCTTGGCGCGCGCCTGGAAGCGCTTCAGCACCGGGCCCTTCTCCACGCAGATGCTGGTCACCTTCAGCTCGTCGATGTCGGCGCCGTTGTTGTGCTCGGCGTTGGCGATCGCGCTCTCCAGCACCTTCTTGATGATCTTGGCGCCCTTCTTCGGCGTGAAGGAGAGGATGTTCAGGGCGCTGCCGATGGGCTGGCCGCGCACGAGGTCGGCGACGAGGCGGCCCTTCTGGGCCGAGAGCCTCACGCCGTAGAGCTTCGCATTGACGTTCATCGCGTCTCCTTACTTCTTCGCGCCGGCGGCGGCCGGCGTGGACGGCGCGGCGACCTTGCGGTCGGCCGAGTGGCCCTTGAAGGTGCGCGTGAGCGCGAATTCGCCGAGCTTGTGGCCCACCATGTTCTCGGTCACGTACACGGGAATGTGCTGCTTGCCGTTGTGCACCGCGATCGTGAGACCGACGAAGTCCGGAAGGATGGTGGAGCGTCGCGACCAGGTCTTGATCGGGCGCTTGTCCTTGGAGGCCGAAGCGGTCTCCACCTTCTTCATGAGGTGCCCGTCAACGAACGGGCCTTTCTTGATTGAACGTGCCATGGCTTACCTCTTAGGCCTTCTTGTGGCGGCTGCGCACGATCATCGACTGCGTGCGCTTGTTGCTGCGTGTCTTCTTGCCCTTGGCGGGCTGTCCCCACGGCGACACCGGGTGGCGGTTGCCGCGCGTGCGGCCCCCGAGCGGGTGGTCGACCGGGTTCATGGTCTCGCCGCGCACCGTCGGGCGGATGCCGCGCCAACGGTTGGCGCCCGCCTTGCCGATCTGGCGCAGGTTGTGCTCCTCGTTGCCGACTTCGCCGATGGTCGCGCGGCAGTTCACGTGCACGCGGCGGATCTCGCCGGAGCGCATGCGAAGCTGCGCGTATTCGCCTTCGCGCGCGAGGAGCTGGACGCCCGCGCCCGCGGCGCGCGCGATCTGCGCGCCCTTGCCGGGCAGCATCTCCACGCAGTGCACCGTGGTGCCCACGGGGATGTTGCGCAGCGGCAGCGCGTTGCCGGACTTGATCGGCGCCTCGGAGCCGGCCTCGATCTTCTGGCCGACCGTGAGTCCCTTGGGAGCAATCATGTAGCGGCGCTCGCCGTCGGCGTAGAGCAGGAGCGCGATGTTGGCGCTTCGGTTCGGGTCGTATTCGAGGCGCTCGACCTTGGCGGGGATGCCGTCCTTGTCGTTCCTGCGGAAATCGATGATGCGGTAGTGGTGCTTGTGCCCGCCGCCCTGGTGGCGCGTCGTGATGTTGCCCATCGAGTTGCGGCCCGCGCGCTTGTGCAGGGCCTCGACGAGCGGCGCGAAGGGGGCGCCCTTGTGCAGGTCGGCGTTCACCACTTTCACCATCGACCGGCGTCCGGGCGAGGTGGGCTTGGTCTTTACGAGCGCCATGTCAGGCCACTCCTTCCACGAAGTTGATGTCGGCGTCGCCCAGCAGGCTCACGTACGCCTTCTTGACGGTCTTGCGGCGGCCGACGAAGCGCCCGTGGCGCTTCTCCTTGCCCTTCACGTTCACCACGTTCACCGCGCCCACCTGGACCTTCTGCTCCTTGAAGAGCAGCTCCACGGCGGCCTTGATCTCGGCCTTGGTGGCGTCGGGCAGGACCTCGAAGACGACCTGCTTGCGGGTCTCGCCCACGAGCGTCGCCTTCTCCGAGATCACCGGGGCGACGATCACCCTCATCAGTCTTTCTTGGTTCATGCCAAGGCCTCCTCGAGGTGCTTGACCGCCGCCTTGGTGACGAGGACCTTCTCGAAACGCATGAGGCTCACGGGATCCGCGTTGCGCGCTTCCATCACGAGCACGTTGGGAAGGTTGCGCGCGGAAAGGTAGAGGTTGTCGTCGAGCGCGTCGGTGAGGATCAGCACGTGGTCCAGGCCCAGGTCGCGAAGCTTGCCCGCCAGGACCTTGGTCTTGGGCTCGGCGATGGAGAACGCCTCGATCACCGCGAGCCGCTCCTCGCGCACGAGCTGCGAGAGGATCGCGGCCATGCCCGCGCGGTACATCTTGCGATTGAGCTTCTGCGTGAAGTTCTCGTCGGCCTTGTTGGGGAAGATGCGTCCGCCGCCGCGCCAGAGCGGCGAGGACGTCATGCCCGCGCGTGCGCGCCCGGTGCCCTTCTGGCGCCACGGCTTCTTGGTGGAGTGGCGCACTTCGGCGCGCGTCTTCTGCGCGCGCGTGCCCTGGCGGCCGTTGGCGGTGTACGCGACCACGACCTGGTGCACGAGGGCTTCGTTGTAATCGCGGCCGAACAGGGTCTCCGACGCGTCGACCGACTTCTGCGCCTCGCCCTTGTCGTTGATGACCTTGAGTTCCATTATTTGGCTCCCTTCGCCGCGGCTGCCTTGGGCGCCTTGGTCTTCACGCTGGGCAGCAGGATCACCGAGCCGTTCTTGGCGCCGGGAACCGAGCCCTTGATCATGATGAGCGAGCGCTCGGCGTCGACGCGCGCCACTTCGAGGAGCTGGATGGTGCGCTTCACGTTGCCCAGGTGGCCGGCCATGCGCTTGCCGGGGAACACGCGGCCCGGATCCTGCGCCATGCCGATGGAGCCCGCGCTGTTGTGCGAGAGCGAGTTGCCGTGCGAGGCGCGGTTCGACGAGAAGTGGTAGCGCTTGATGACGCCGGCGAAGCCCTTGCCGTGCGTCGTGCCGGACACGTCGACCTTCATTCCGGGCTGGAACATGTCGACCTTCAGCTCGCTGCCGACCTTGAGCTCGCCCAGCTTGTCGGCGGCGACGCGGAATTCGCGCAGCTCGCTCCCCGCTTCGACGCCCGCCTTCGAGTAGTGGCCCGCCATCGCCTTGGTGACGCGAGTGGCGCGGCGCTTGCCGAACGCGACCTGGATGGCGACGTAGCCATCGGTCTCCCTCGACTTGATCTGGGTGACGCGATTGCCGGAGCAATCGAGCACCGTCACGGGGACGGACGTGCCGTCGTCCTTGAAGATGCGCATCATGCCGACCTTGCGGCCGACGAGACCGAGACTCATGGATCTTTCCTTTCCTGTTATCCCTTGTGGTGCGGCCGGTGAAATCTGCCGCCATCCAACAAGAGTGCCAACAGCGATTGGTTGGCCCTTCACCTAGTGCACTCGGAGCTGTAGCGGCTCCGGCGCAGTAAAACCGTTAATTATACAGCAATTTACAGCTTGATCTCCACGTCCACGCCGGCCGGCAGGTCGAGCTTCATGAGCGCGTCGACGGTCTTGTCGGTGGGCTCGATGATGTCCATGAGGCGCAGGTGCGTGCGGATCTCGAACTGGTCCCGCGAGGTCTTGTTCTTGTGCGGCGAGCGCAGGATGTCGAAGCGCTCGATACGCGTGGGCATGGGCACGGGGCCCTTCACCACGGCGCCGGTGCGCTTGGCGGTCTCCACGATCTCGAGCGCCGACTGGTCGATCAGCTTGTAGTCGAACGCCTTGAGGCGGATGCGGATCTTCTGCTTTGCGGGGGCTTGGGCCATTGGCTTGTCTTTCTGCGGACTACTCGAGGATCTTGGAGACGACGCCTGCACCCACGGTCCTACCGCCTTCGCGGATGGCGAAGCGCAGCTTCTCTTCCATCGCGATCGGCGCGATGAGGGTCACCGTCATCTTGATGTTGTCTCCCGGCATCACCATCT
>JBBRTF010000011.1:0-100913 GCA_038244725.1 Burkholderiales bacterium | reverse complement strand
TCAAGCCGGGCGGCTGAGTCGCGCCGAACTCATGCGTTAACGACGGGCAGCCGGCGGGTGGCCTTTCGATTTTTAAAATTGTCGTTTCTGGTACGAAATAAAAAGTCGTACCTGACACGACATTTCGAGGGCATGACAAGACTAGCCGACACTCCGATCTCGGTCCTCGACCTCGCCACCTACCCGGTGGGCGGGACGATCGCGCAGGCATTCGAGACTTCGCGCCAGCTCGCGCAGGGCGCGGAGCGCTGGGGATACCGGCGCTACTGGGTCGCGGAGCACCACAACCTCGAAGGCGTGGCGAGCTCGGCGACCGTCGTGCTGATGGGGCACATCGCCGACCACACGAAGACCATTCGCGTGGGCTCCGGCGGTATCATGCTGCCGAACCATGCGCCGCTGGTGGTGGCCGAGCAGATCGGCACGCTCGAATCGCTGCATCCGGGACGCATCGACCTGGGGCTCGGACGCGCGCCGGGCACCGACCCGGTCACGATGCGCGCACTGCGCCGCGGAGGCCGCGGCGAGGAGTTCGACTTGCAGGTGGCCGAGCTCCTCTCGTACTTCGAGCCCGCCGGAGCGAGCCAGGCGGTGCGCGCGATTCCGGGCGAAGGCATCGAGGTCCCCGTGTGGATCCTGGGCTCGAGCCTGTGGAGCGCGCATTTCGCCGCGGCGATCGGGCGCCCGTACGCGTTCGCTTCGCACTTCGCGCCCGGCGAGCTCCTCGAGGCGATCGAGATCTACCGCGCGGAGTTCAAGGCCTCGAAGCAGCTCGCGTCGCCCTACGTGATGGTCGGCGTTCCCGCCCTGGCCGCGGAGACCGACGAGAAAGCCGAATTCCTTGCGACCAGCATGTACCAGCGCTTCCTCGGCATCATCCGCAACCATCGCACCGCGCTGCCGCCGCCGGTCGAGAACATGGACACGGTGTGGAGCGCGGGCGAGCGCCTCGCCGTGGCCGAGCGCATGGCATTGATGGTGGTCGGCGGCCCCGCGCGCGTCGCCGCGAACCTGCAACAGATCATCGACGCGACGCGAGCCGACGAGCTCATCATCGCCTCCGACGCCTTCACGCGCGAAGATCGCCTGCGTTCCTACGAGATCATCGCCGAGGCGGCCGCGAAAAAATAACCGGGGACAGACCTCGGTTATCGCCTATGGATAACCGAGGTCTGTCCCCGGTTATCGGTAGCCGGCGGCCTGCAGCTCGAAGAGCTCGGCGTAGCGCCCGCCCTGCGCGAGGAGCTCCTCGTGCGTGCCCATCGCCTCCACGCGCCCGTCGCCGAGCACCACGATGCGGTCGGCCATGCGCACGCTCGAGAAGCGATGCGAGATGAGCACTGCCGTCTTCCCGGACGAGAGCTCCTTGAAGCGCTGGAAGACCTCGAATTCCGCGCGCGCATCGAGGGCCGCCGTGGGCTCGTCGAGGATCAGCACCTGCGCGTCGCGCATGTAGGCGCGCGCGATCGCGATCTTCTGCCATTCGCCGCCGGAAAGATCCACGCCCGTCTTGAAGCGCCTGCCGATCAGCTGCTCGTAGCCCTGCGGCAGCTTCGCGATCACCTCGTCCGCGAGGCTCCTTTGCGCGGCGCGCACGATGCGATCCCGGTTGGAGCGCGCCTCGATGGAGCCGATGGCGATGTTGTCCGCGGCGCTCAGGTGGAAGCGCACGAAGTCCTGGAAGATCACGCCGATGTTGCGGCGCAGCTCGAAGAGGTCGTACTCCTTGAGATCGTGGCCGTCCAGGAGGATCCGCCCCTCGTCGGGATCGTAGAGGCGCGCGAGAAGCTTCACGAGCGTGGTCTTGCCCGCGCCGTTCTCGCCCACCAGCGCGAGGACTTCTCCCGCGCGCAGGTGAAATGAAAGCCCGCGCACCGCCCAGCGCTCGGCGCCCGGATACCGGAAGCCCACGTCGTCGAAGGCGAAGCCCTCCCGGATCGGGCTCGGGAAAGGGCGCGGGTTCGCCGGCGACACGATCTCGGCCTTGATCTCGAAGAACGAGAAGAGATCGTCCAGGTACAGCGCCTGGCCGGCGACGCTCGAGAAGCCGGAGAGCAGCTGCTCGAGGAGCCCGCGCAGGCGCAGGAAGGAGCCCGCGAGGAAGGTAAGGCTGCCGATGCTGAATTCGCCCTGGAGCGTGCGCCACACGATGTACGCATAGGCGAAGTAGTAGGCGATGGTGCTCACCGCCGTGAGGATGCTTCCCCAGGCCGCGCGCCGCACCGCGATCCTGCGGTTGGCGCGGAAGAAGCTCACCGCGAGCTCGACGTAGCGCTCGATGAGGAACCGGTTCAGCCCGAAGATCTTCACTTCCTTCGCGCTCTCCGCGCTCGCCGCCACCTGGCGCACGTAGTCCAGCTCGCGGCGCTCGGGCGCGCGGCGGTAGTTGAGCCAGTAGGTCTGCGCGTTGAAGTGCGCCTCGCCGATGAACGCGGGAACGAGCGCCACCGCCAGCAGCGCGATGAGCCACGGCGCATAGACGAAGAGCCCCGCCGCGAAGCTCGCGATGGTGACCACGTCCTGCGCCTGGCCGAAGAGCTGGCTCATGAGGCCGGTGCGCCCCGCCGCCTGCATGCGCGCGCGCTCGAGCCGGTCCTGGAACTCGCTGTCCTCGAAGTCCTCGAGGTCGAGGCTCGCGGCGTGCTCCATCAGGCGCACGCTGGTGGCGGTGCTGATCTTCTCGGCGAGGAGCGAATCGAGGAGCGAGATGCCGCGCCCGAGGAGATCCGAGGCCACCCCCAGGGCGAACTCCATCGCGAGGAGGAACGCGATGTGCGCGAGCATGCCGCTCTCGAACCACTGCGCGAAGCTCGCGCCGGGGGAAGGCGACTGCGTGAGGCGCACCACCTCGTCGATGATCTTCGCGCCCACGTAGAGCGCCGCGACCGGGATCAACGCGCGCGCGAGGCGCAGCGAGAGCTGCGCGCTGGAAATGCCCGGGCTCGTCTGCCAGACGAGCTTCAGGAACGGCGGCAGGTTGCGCAGCGCCCCGAGGCGCTCGCGGAACGTTTGCGGGGGAGGCAGTTGCGGGGGCACGCTTGATGTTACCCGTGCCGATGGGTTTCGACGCCTAGCGCTGGCGGCTTTCGTCCTCGACCACGACCGAATGGAGCTTGCCGCTGCGCGGGTCCAGATGCGGCGCGGCGCCATCGAAGGTGAGGCGCACGTGACCGAGGGACTGCCCGGCGAGATAGGCGCGCAGCGCCTCCTGCGCGAGCCGCGCGCGCACGGCGCGCTCGCGCGGCGTCCCGCCCGGGTCCATGCGGATCACGAGATGGTCGGGCGCGGTCTTCGCGATCTGGAAGCGATGCTCGCCGGCGGCCTCCTCCACCACGGTGCTCAACGCGAGCGGAAGCAGGTGCACGGTCTTTCCCGATCGCGACCGCAACGAGAGCATCGCGTCCTTGCGCCCGTCGATGCGCACCGCCGGGAGCGGGTTGCCGCATGCGCATGGCACGGGCAGCGTCGTCATGCGGTCGCCCAGGTCGTAGCGGATGATCGGCTGCACGCGATTGGCGAGGTTGGTGAGGAGCACCGTATGCGAGAGCTCGCCCGGCTCCACCGGCGCGCCGCGCGCATCCACGCCCTCGAGGATCACCCACTCCGCGTTCACGTGCATCCAGCCCGCGGCGCACTCGTGCGCCATCGCGAGGCATTCGGAAGACCCGTATTCGTTCATCACGCCGCATTCGAAGGCCGACTCGATGGACGCGCGCGTCGATGGCGCGAGCGTCTCGCCGCCCGACCACAGCATGGCGGGCGCGATGCGCAGCCTGCCCGCCGCGCGCTCGGCCGCGAGGAGGGCGAGCACCGACGGATAGCCCGAGAGGAACGCGGGCTTGAATTCGTTCAGGCCGGCGACGAGCTTGTGCAGCGGGTCGAGCACCGAGAAGCTGCGCCGTGTGACGCCGGGAAAGGCGCGCCGCATGTGCTCCCATGACGCGATGCCGGCGTAATGGTCGCCGGTGGCGATGACGAGGGCGGCGCGCCCTCCTCCCGCGGCGATCTTCGCCGCCGCGCCCGCGGCGAGCGCGCCCGCCTCGAAGTCGGCGGCGACCAGCGCGTCGTACACCGCCATCGAATGGCGGTCCTGCACGAAGATTCCCGGGGTGCCCGAGGTCCCGGAGCTCTTCCACACGTGATACTCGCCGAGGAAGGTCGCGCCGATGCGCGTGCGGTCCGAGAGGAAGCGATCGACATCCTCGCGCTTCACGCGCCCGTCGGTGCACGAGTCCTCGAAGCTCGCCATGAGATCGGCCTTGGCGACGCTCGGCAGCTCGGCGAGCCGCGGCTCGGGCCCCAGGCGCGCGTAATGGCTGCGATAGAAGGGCGATGCGTGGCGCGCGAAGGTCACCAGCGCACGCAGCCGCTCGTCCGGGTCGGCATGCAGCCCCCCGTATCGCGTCCACCAGAGCTCCGCGAAGCTGCCGGCGCGCTGCCAGAACTCCATCGCCGCCTCGAGCGGCGAAAGGGCGCGTTCTGCGGGAGCGGGCGGCGGGATTCGGTTCTTCACGGGCGATCGGGGAAGCTGAAGGTTCCCGGACAGTATTGCCCTCGCGAGGTCGGCATGCAACCCGGCGCGCCGGGGGCGTCGCGCGTGAATTCCTAGCGCTTGAAGCCGAGCACGAGGACGCCCGCGCCCACGAGCGCGATGCCGAGCCATTCGCGTCCCGACGGCCTCTCGCCGAGGAACACCACGGCGAAGACCGCCACCAGGAGGAGCGAGAGCTTGTCGACGGGCGCGACCTTCGAGGCCTCGCCCACCTTCAGCGCGCGGAAATAGCACACCCACGAGGCGCCCGTGGCGAGCCCCGAGAGCACGAGGAAGAGCCACGTCTTCGGGGCAAGCTCGGTGGGGTCGCGCCACTTGCCGGCGAAGTAGACGAACAGCGCGAGCACGACGAGGATCACGACGGAGCGCACCAGCGTCGCCAGGTCCGAATCCACGCCTTCGAGGCCGATCTTCGCGAAGATCGCCGTCATGGCGGCGAACACCGCCGACATGAGCGCCCAGTAGAACCAGCTCGTATCCGCGGGCATGTTCACGGAGCCACCCTACACCGGCATGCCGGGCGCGCGCACGCCGGCGATGCGCATGAGGTTTGCGGGGCCGAGCTCGGCCAGCGACGAGATGCCGATCTGCGCCATGCCGCGATAGAGCTCGCCCTGCAGGATCTCGAAGGCGTGGCGCACGCCCGCCTCGCCGGCGATCGAGGCGGCGTAGTTGAACGGGCGCCCGACGAAGACGAACGACGCGCCGAGCGCGAGCGCCTTCATCACGTCGGTGCCGCGGCGGATGCCGCTGTCCATCATCACCGGCATCGCGCCCGCTACCGCGACGATCGAGGCGAGCACGCGCAGCGGCGAGACCGTGTGGTCGAGCTGGCGCCCGCCGTGGTTGGAGACGATCACGCCGTCCACGCCGTTCTCCTTCGCGATGCGCGCATCCTCCGGGCTCATCACGCCCTTCACCATGAGCCGGCCCTGCCAACGCTTGCGGATGAGCGCGAGGTGCCCCCAGTCGAGATGATCCTTCTTCGAGAAATCTCGCTCGACGTCGCGCGCGAGGATCGGCGCCCCGCGCGTCGCGAAGGAATTCTCGAAGTGGGGCATGCCGTGCCTGGCGATCGTGCGCAGCGCATTGCCGAAGAGCCAGCGCGGATGCGTGATCCCGTCCCACGCGAGGCGAAGGCTCGGGCGAAGCGGCGTGGAGAAGCCCGCGCGCACGTTGTTCTCGCGATTGGAGAGCACCGCCACGTCCACCGTCACCACCAGCGTCTCGAAGCCCGCCGCGGCGGCACGGTCCACGAGGCCCATGATCTTCTCCGTGTCGCCGGGGAGATACGCCTGGAACCAGGCCGCGGGGCATTGCGCGCACACCTCCTCGAGGCGGATCAGCGACGAGCCGCTCATGATCATCGGGATGTTCGAGGCCTTCGCGCCAGCGGCCTGCACGAGGTCGCCCCGATACGCGGAGAGCGCGCTGATGCCCATGGGCGCGATGCCGAAGGGCGCCGCGTATTCGCGCCCGAAGAGGCTCGCGGCGGTGGTGCGCTTCGAGACGTCCACGAGGACCCGCGGGATGAATCCCAGCTCGTCGAAGGCGGCGCGGTTGTCCCTGAGCGAGGCGTCGGTCTCGACGCCGCCGGAAACGTATGCGAAGACGGGGCGCGGCAGGCGCTGTCGCGCGGCGTGCTCGAAGTCGTCGAGCGAGAGGATGTTGCGCAGGTGCCGGGACAAGGCTCGCGATATTTCCACGGGGCGGTGCGCGAACTATGCCACATGAATCCGGGCCGGCGCATGGCGGCGTCACATCCCGGATGCGCCGCGCAACCGTGGGTGACGGACCGACCCCGCCCGGTTGTCGACGTGTGACAATCGGGCCTCAACCATCCGTCGGGGAATGAATGGGCAAGGTGCACTCTCTCGCGCAGCACTTCACCACCGAGGCCTATAACAACGCCTGGGCCAACCATCGGCTGCTGAAGGCGTGCTGCGCGCTGTCGCAGGAGGAATTCACCGCGCCGCGCACGGGCTTCTTCCCGTCGATCCGGGCGACGCTGAACCACATCCTCACCGTCGACTGGTACTACCTCGAGATCTTCCAGCGAAGCCTCGCGGGCCTGCCGCCGCACGGCAGCCCCGGGCGCTTCTTCGATCCCGAAGAGCCGTTCGAGACCTGCGCCGAGCTCGCCGGCGAGCAGCACGCCACGGACCGGCGCCTCATCGCTCTGTGCGAGTCCCTCACCGACGAGCGCATGGACGACATGATCCTCGTGCCCAACCGCAGGGGCGCCCAGAGCGATCGCGCGCGCCGCATCCTCGCGCATCTCTTCCAACACGACATCCATCACCGCGGGCAGGTGCACGCGATGCTCTCCGGCACGAGCGTGAAACCGCCCCAGCTCGACGAGTTCTTCTGCACGGGCGAGGCGCCTATGCGCGCCGCCGACTTCGCCGAGCTGGGCTTCACCGAGGCCGCGATCTGGGGCGAGCGCTCGCGCGCTCCGGCGTGACCCTGCTCTCACCGCGCGCCGCGCCCCGCTATCGCCCCGGTTGGCGGTAAGATCGAGGCCGAAGGAGACCTCATGAACGACAAATCATCGCCCCCGCTTTCCGACATCCGCCGCGACTTCGAGCGCGTGTCCCCCGAGATCGTGCAAAGAGCGTCGCAATTCGCCGCCTCGATCCTCGCCGACGTCGCGGGGCGCCGAGGCACGCTCGACGGGCGCATCGTCGCGGTGTCGCCGTCGACGCGCATGGCCGGTCCCGCCTTCACCATCGAGGTGCGTCCCGGCGACAACCTCATGATCCACGCGGCGATGTCGATGGCGAAGCCCGGCGACATCCTCGTGGTCGACGGCAAGGCCGACCGCACCTGCGCGCTGATGGGCTCGATCATGATCAACGCGTGCAAGAAGATGGGCCTCGCCGGCGTGGTGCTCGACGCCGCCGTGCGCGACGTCGAGGAGCTGCGCGAGCTGGGCTTCCCGGTCTACTCGGTCGGCACCAATCCGAACGGGCCCACGAAGTTCATCCCCGGGCGCATCAACTGGCCGATCTCGTGCGGCGGCATGTCGGTGAATCCAGGCGACCTCATCGTCGGGGACGCCGATGGCGTGGTGGTGGTGGAGCGCGAGAAGGCCGGCTCCCTCCTCGAGGCGGCCGCGAAGAAGGTCGCCGAGGAACGCGCGCGAATCGCCGACATCGTCGCCGGCAGGAACCTGCGCCCCAAATGGCTCGAAGGCTCGCTGCGCGCCGCCGGCGTGCTGAAGGAAGGCGAGACCCTCTAGTCTTTTCCACGATAACCGGGGACAGACCTCGGTTATCGGAAGCCGATAACCGAGGTCTGTCCCCGGTTATTTTTTCAATCGAGGGGCGTGGAAGAGAACTCCGGCAGCGCCTCGGCGCGCCGGGAGTACGCCACGAGGGCCGGGTAATTCGCGGCGGGAATCTCGGCGGCGTTGTAGTACTGGCCGAAGCGCCAAGCGACCGCGGCCATCACATCGGCCGCGGTGAAGCGCTCGCCGTCGAGCCATGGGCTCGCCCTGGCGGCCATCGCCTCGAGCTCGGCGAACGCGGTGCCGGCCTGGCCCACGATGCGCTCGAGCCATGGCCGGTGGATCTTCTCCGCGGGGCGCTGCTCCTTCTCGTAGACCAGCTGCACGCACTTGTCGGCCGCGGCGAGCGCGAAGCCGATGGCGCTCAACGCGCGGCGGCGCGCGTCGATCTCGATCGGCAGCAGGCGGCGCGCGGGCGCGACCGCGGCCTCGAGGTAGTCGAGGATCAGCGTCGAATCCATGAGGATCGTGCCGTCGTCGCAGACGAGAGTCGGCGCCTTCACCACCGGATTTATCTTGCGGAATTCGTCGAAGTTGCGGAACACCGAGACCGAACGGTGCTCGTATGCGATGTCCATGCGCTTCATGGAGATGGCGCAGCGCCGCACGTACGGGGAGTCGAGCATGCCGATGAGGACCATATGCGCAGTTTAATGAAAAAACGCAAGGCCCTCGGGGCGTTGATGTGGATGGCCGCGCTCGCCGCCCACGCGCAGGATTTCTCGGTGCTCGCCGGAGGCACTCGCGCGAACGACCCGCGCGCCACCTCTTCGACACCACGGTGGCGGAAAGCCCGTCGGGATTCGCCGACGCCCACGGCTGGGGCGCGATGTACAGCCTCGCCGCGACGTGGCGCCTGGAGTCGAGCCCGTGGTTCTATCGCCTGCGCGTGAACCGCGTGCGAACCGCGCACAACCTCGATACCACCTCGCTCCTCGTGGGGGCGGGCTATCGCCTCGACCAGGACGGCAGCTTCAAGGGCAACGCCGTCGAAGGCTGGAAGCACCTCGACGACGAGGTGGTGCTGATGGCCGGTCAGACCATCGTGAACAGCTTCGAGTCGCAAGGCGCCGCGGCCAGGTCGATCGAGTACCGCCGCGAGTTCACGCCGGTTTTACGCGGCACCATCGGCTGGATCAACGAAGGCGACGCGCGCCTCATCCGCCGCGACGGCGTGGTCGCCCAGGCGTGGTTCGAGCCGAGCTTCTACGACGATCGCTTCACGCTGGGTGCAGCTACGGCGCGTACTTCGCCGTCGACGACTACCATCCCGAGCCGCGCCGGGTGCAGGGGATCCTCGGCACCACGTTCAGCTACAACATCGGCCGCGGCTTCCTCGCGCGCCTCACCTGGCAGCGCATCGTCTCCACCTACGACCGCGACAGCGACATCATCCTCCTCGGCATCGGCTACCGCTTCTAGAAAGTCGTGTCAGGTACGAGATAAGAAGTCGTACCTGACACGACTTTCGGGATCAGAAGACCCAGAGGTCGTCGCGCGGCAGCTCCACCCAATGCTTGCCGCGCTCGAGCATGCTGGCGCCGTGGGCGCGCAGCATCGTGGCGCCCAGGTGGAAGACGTGCTCCCACTTGTCGCCGAGGAACATGGACGTGGTGAGCTCGGGCTGCACGCGGTTCTCGCCGGGGCCGTCGGCGAGGCGCACGCGCTCGAGGCGGATCATGCCGGTGCCGTCGCCCGCCTTCGTGCTCGGCCGCGAGCGCCCCCAGAGGCTCCAGCCGTCGCCGGCGAGCTTCGCGTGCCCGCCGGAGACGTCGCTCACCTTTCCCGGCAGGCGATTGTTGCTGCCCATGAAGTCGGCGGTGAAGAGGGTCTGCGGCGAGTTGTACATCTCCTGCGGCGTGCCCTGCTGCTCGATCACGCCGTTGTTGAGGAGGAGGATGCGGTCCGACATCGCCATCGCCTCGGACTGGTCGTGCGTCACGACGAGCGCGGAGAGCTGCATGGTGACGATCAGCTGGCGCAGCCACGCGCGCGCCTCCTCGCGCAGCTTCGCGTCCAGGTTGGAGAGCGGCTCGTCGAGGAGGATCACGGGCGGGTTGTAGACGAGCGCGCGCGCGATCGCCACCCGCTGCTGCTGCCCGCCGGAGAGCTGGTGCGGGAAGCGCGCGGCGAGGTGGCCCAGGGAAAGCTCGGTGAGCGCCTTCTTCACGCGCGTATCGATCTCGGAGGCGGGCACCTTGCGCAGCTTCAACCCGAAGGCGACGTTGTCCGCGACGGTCTTGTGCGGCCACAGCGCGTACGACTGGAACACGAGGCCGAGGTTACGTGCCTCCGCGGGAATCTCGAAGCCCCTCGCGCCGTCGAAGACCTCGCGCGTGCCGATGTGGATCGTGCCCTTGTGCGGCGCCTCGAGCCCCGCCACCGCGCGCAGCAGCGTGGTCTTGCCGCTTCCCGAGGGCCCCAGCAGCGAGACCACCTCGCCGCGGTTCAGCTCCATCGAGACGCCCTTCAGGATCGCGTTGTCGCCGTACGAGAGGTGCAGGTTGTCGACGCTCAGCTCGGCCATCTTGTTCTCCTTGTCAGTCGCGAAGCTTCACGCCCAGGCGCAGCGCGATCGCGAGCCCCACTCCGACGAGCAAAATGTTGATGAGGGAAAGCGCCGCGACGATGTCGATGGCGCCTCCCTGCCACAGGGAAACGAGCTGCGCGCCGATCACCTCGGTGCCGGGCGCGAGGAGGTAGACGCCTGTCGAGTACTCCCTCTCGAAGATCATGAAGACGAGGAGCCAAGATCCGATGAGGCCGGGGCGTATGAGCGGCAGGGTGATCTTGCGCGAGATGGTGCCGCGCGAGGCGCCCACGCTCCTAGCCGCCTCCTCGAGCTCGGGCGCCACCTGCATGAGCGACGAGGAGATGAGGCGCATCCCGTAGGCGAGCCACACCACCGTGTACGCGATCCACATGCTGAAGATCGTGGTGCGCAGCGGCGCGAGCGGCGGCACGAAGAGGAAGACCCAGAGGAACGCGAGGCCGGCGAGGAGCCCCGGGATCGCGCGCGGCACGAGCACGAGGTAGTCGACGAAGCGCGACCAACCGTCGTTGCGCCGGTGCGTGGCGAAGCCGATCGCGGTATAGCAGGCGACCGTGAGCGCCCCGCCCACGGTGCCGATGAGGATCGTGTTCCAGATCGCGCGCGTGTGGGTCGGCTCCTGCATCACGAAGCGGAAGCTGTCGAGCGTGAAGGCTTCCGAGAGCTTCACGCCGAAGCCCCAGTTGGTCACGAAGGCGCGCAGCGTGATGCCCGACACCGGCACGATCACCGTGACGAAGAGGTAGGTGACGATGAGCAAGAGTGCCAGCCACGTCCACTTTCCGAGCGGCAGCTCCTTCATGCGCCCGGCCTTGCCCTTGATGGTCGCGTACTTGCGCGCGCCCTGCAGGAGCTTCCTTTGCAGCAGCACCAGCGGGAAGGTGATGGCGACGATGCACACCGCCACCGCGGCCATCAGATGGTACGACGGCGTGCCGAGCTTGTTGGTGAGCTTGTAGAGGTAGGTGGAGAGCACGAGGATCCCCTCGGGATCGCCCAGCACCAGGGGAAGGCCGAAGAGCTCGAAGCCGAGGAAGAAGACCAGCACCGCGGCGAACAGCATCGAAGGCATGATGAGCGGCAGGCTCACCGAGACCGCGACGCGGAAGGGCGAAGCGCCCGCGGAGCGCGCCGCCTCCTCGACGTCGGAGCCCAGGCTCTTCAACGCGGCCGATGCGTAGACGTAGACGTTCGGGACGTGCGTGAGCCCGGCGATCACCGTCATCGCCGCGAGCGAATAGATGCCCCACGGCGCCACGCCGAAGAGGTCCTGCGCCCACACCGTGTAGAAGCCCACCGGGCCCGCGGCCACCACGAAGCCGAATGAGAGGACCATCGGCGAGACGAAGCTCGGCACCAGGATCAACGGCTCGAACCAGCGCTTGAGCGGAAGGTCGGTGCGCTCCATCACGAACGCGAGGAGCGAGCCCAGCGGCACGGCGATCAACGTCATGCCGGTCGCGATGAGCACGGAATTCTTGAGCGCCTGCCAGAAATCGGCGTCCGCGAAGACGAACGCGTAGGCGCCCAGGCCCAGGGTCTTGCGCGCGTCGAAGAAGGGCGCGGTGAGGAAGCTCTGGTAGACGATGAGCGATATCGGTCCCAGCACGGCCGTGGCCGTGGTGAGGATCGTGAGCGCCCTCCAGGTGAGGAACGCGGGCACGCCCCGTCCCGACCGGGGCAGCGCCTCGGCCGGGACGGCGCTCACTTATTTCCCCGCGCCTGCGGCCACGGCGGCTTTCCACGCGCCGAGGAATTCGAGGCGCTTCTTAGAATCGAGGTACTGCGTGATCTCCGAGCTCACCGGGATCGGCTTCACCGCGCCGGAGAGCTCCTTGTTCAGCTTGGCGGCGGTGTATTCCGCGTCGACGTCGTCGCGCACCGAGAAGAGCTGCACGGCGCCGCCGATCATCTTCTGGCCACGTTGGGAGAGCACGTAGTCGACCCACACCTTCGCGGCGTTGGGGTTCTTGGCCGCCTTGCCGATGAACATCACGCGCGACAGGACGAGCGTGTAGTCCTTCGGCAGCACCACGCCCAGGTTGGGATCCTTCTTGGAGCGCACCAGCGCATAGGAGCCGAGCACGTTGTAGCCCAGCAGGTGCTCGCCCGAGGAGACCTTCTCGAGCATGTTGCCGGTGCTCGAGTACACCTTGTAGCCGGTGGCCCCGAAGCCGTGCTCGAGGTCCTTGATGCCGGGGAAGTACATCGTGTCCCGCACCACGAACATGAAGCCCACGCCGCTCTTCTCGATGTCGTAGGTGGTGACCTTGCCCTTGAACTTGTCGACCTTGGAGTTGATGAGCTTGGCGAAGGCCGCGTGGTCCGCCGGCACCTCGTCGGCGGTGACCAGGCGCTTGTTGTAGATGAAGACCGCCGGCTCGTAGGTGGTGCCGTAAGCCTCGTTCTTGTAGACCGACCACGCCGGCAGCTTCGGCACTTCCGGCGACTTGTAGGCGAGCGCGTGACCCTCGTCCACGAGCTTCACCTGGAGGTCCATCGCCGAGCTCCACATCACGTCGGCGGAGCCCTGGCCCGAGGCCACTTCCGCGATGAAGCGGTTGTAGAGCTCGGTGGAATTCATGTCGTTGTACTCGACCTTGATGTCCGGATAGGCCGCGTTGAAGTCCTTGATGAGGGGCGCGGCGGCCTTGGTGTCGAGCGCGCTGTAGATCACGACCTTGCCTTCCTTCTTGGCGGCGGCGAGGGTCTGTGCGTAGTCGGCGGGGTATCCCGCGGGAACCTGGGCGAGGGCCGCGGCCGATGCGGTCGCGGCGAAGATGGCGGCGAAGCCGATCAGTTTCTTCATTTTGGAGTCTTTCCGAGAGTTATCCGGCGAATACGGTAGCACGCTCGCGGCATCCGGGAAAATACGCGCGATTTCCTCTAAAGGGGAATGGCGAAGATCGCCTTCACTGTCCACTTGTCGGCGGCGCCGGTGAGACCGCGCCCGACGCCGAAATTGATGCCGATCGACTTGAGCTGGGTGTCGACTACCACGAAGAGCGAGTTGGCCTGGTCGCGAATGGCGAGGATGTGCGCGGCCTTGCCCATCTCGGAGTAGTACTCGGCGCCGATCGACAGTTTCTCGGCCACCTCCCGGGTCGCTTTCACGCCGAGGGAGAAGTCCGGGCCCCCCGCGCGATAGCCGCGCGACAGGTCCCAGCCGAACACGGGGTTCACGGCGAGGAGCCACGAGGCGGCGCGATAGCCGGCGATGGTGCGAAGCTCGAAGGATTCACGCGACTCGGAGAACCGGCGCGCGAGGCGCGAGAGCTCGCCGTTGGCGCCCGCGAACGCGCCGGCCTCGCCCTCATCGCCGTGGATGGGCAGCCACTTGAGGCGAAGCTTCCAGCCGGCGAGCGACCCGCGCCCGGCCGAATCGAAGCTCGACGGGACGTAGAGCCCGGCCTCGAAGGCGCGCGTGAGGCCGTAGGAGAATTCGGGTGTGACGCGCAGCCCGTGGGCGGGCACGACCTCGCCCGCGTACTCGGGGAGGCTTCGGCCCGTCGGGGTCGCGTTCACGTGCATCTCGAGCCCGAATTCGCGCGGCGCGTTGATGTCGTCGTCGTAGACCTGGATCTCGTCCGAGAGCGCCGCCCACGAGATCGAGGGCACGAGAGCCGCGAGCGCGAGGAGTGCGAATCGAACAGGCAGGCGGGCCATATTCAGTCGCCGACGGCGGGCACGGCGCCGGATACGCGCGTGGTGACGGGACCCTTGCCGGAGTAGCGGTCCAGGTAGAGGTAGATCACCGGCGTGATGAAGAGCGTGATCACCTGCGAGAAGAGGAGCCCGCCCACCACCGCGAGGCCGAGCGGCTGGCGCAGCTCCGCGCCCGTGCCCAGGCCGGCCGCGATGGGCACCGCGCCGAACATCGCCGCGAAAGTGGTCATCATGATGGGGCGGAAGCGCAGCAGGCACGCCTTGCGGATCGCGTCGTGCGGGGAAAGTCCGTCCTCGCGCTGCGCGTTCAGCGCGAAGTCGATCATCATGATCGCGTTCTTCTTCACGATGCCGATCAGCATGAGGATGCCGATGGTCGCGATGATCGACAGGTCCTGGCCGAACATCCAGAGTGCGGCGAGCGCGCCCACCGCCGCCGAGGGCAGGCCCGCGAGGATCGTGAGCGGGTGGATGAAGCTCTCGTAGAGCACGCCCAGCAGCACGTAGATCACGACGAGCGCGATCACGATGAGCCAGATCTGGCTCGACTGCGAGGACTGGAAGGCGGCCGCGTCGCCGCCCCAGCTCACGAGGATCGAGGCCGGCATGCCGAGCTGCTGGCGGTAGCGCTCGATCTTCTTCGCCGCGTCGCCGAGCGACTGCCCCGGGGCGAGGTTGAAGGACACCGTGACCGCCTGCAGCTGGCCGGCGTGGTTGATGGCGAGCGGCCCGACCTTGCGCTCCACCGAGGCCACGCTCGAAAGCGGCACCAGGGCGCCTGTCTTGCTGCGCACGTAGATCTTCGAGAACGCGCTCTCGTCGCGGCGGTCCGGATCGGCGGCCTGCAGGATCACCGAGTAGGAATCCACGGGCGTGTAGATCGTCGACACCTGGCGCTCGCCGAAGGTGGAGTAGAGCGCGGTGCGGATGTCCTGGATGTTCACGCCGAGCGCATTGGCCTTGTCGCGGTTGATGTCGAGCTGCGCCTGCAGGCCCTTCATCTGGGCGTCGCTGGTCACGTCGCGGAATATCGGGTCGGGGCGCATCATCGCCACGAGCTGCGCGGCGTTGTCCTGCAGCGCGCTCGCCGCGACGCTCTTCATCACGTACTGGAAGCGGCTCTTGGAAACGCGACCGCCCAGGCGCAGGTTCTGGATCGGGTTGAAGTAGACGTTCACGCCCGGGATCGTGCGCACGTCGCGGCGAAGGCTCTCCAGCACCTTTTCCATCGTCTCGCGCTCGCCGCGGGGCTTCAGGTTGAGGAAGAGCCGCCCGTTGTTGGTCTGGTCGGCGCCCATCACCACGGTGTCGACCGCGGGGTTCTCGCCGATCACCCGGCCCACGCGCTGCAGGAGCTCGGTCATCGCGGGGAACGAGATGTCCTCGACCGCCTCCGCGTTCACCGAGATCTGGCCGATGTCCTCGGTGGGGAAGAAGCCCTTGGGCATGAAGACCGCGAGGACGATGGTGGCCACGAGTGTGGCGGCCGCGGCGGCGAGCACCAGCGGCCGGTGGCGCAGCGCCACGTCGAGCGCGCGCTCGTAGGTGGCGAGCATCCACTCGAAGAAGCGCTCGAACCACGCGGTCCAGCGGAGCGACGGGTCGTCGCGCTCGCCGTGGTGCAGGTAGCGGCTCGCGAGCATCGGCACGAGGGTGAGCGAGACCAGCGCCGAGACGAGGATCGCGAGCGAGACCACGATGGCGAATTCATGGAAGAGGCCGCCGATCACGCCCGGCATGAAGAAGATCGGGATGAACACCGCCACCAGCGAGATCGAGATGGAGAAGATGGTGAAGCCCATCTCCTTCGAGCCGAGCACCGCCGCCTCGAAGGGATCCATGCCACCCTCGATGTGGCGCACGATGTTCTCCAGCATTACCACCGCGTCGTCGACGACCAGGCCCACCGCGAGCGTGATGCCCAGGAGGGAAACGTTGTCGAGCGAGAGGTTGAGCGCGCGCATGAGCGCGAGCGTGCCCAGGAGCGAGATCGGCAGCGACAGCGCCGGGATGATGGTGGCCGTCGGCTGGCGCAGGAAGAGGTAGATCACCAGCACCACCAGGAACGCGGTGACAGCGAGCGTGATCTTCACGTCGTGGATCGCCGCGCGGATCGACACCGAGCGGTCGTTGCGGATCTGCAGGTTGACCGAGCCGGGCATCTGCGCCACGAGCCGCGGGATGGCGGCGCGGACCGCGTCCACGGTCGCCACGGTGTTCGCGTCGGGCTGGCGCTGGATCGAGAGCGTGATGGAGCGCTCGTTGTTGACCCAGCTCGCGGTCTTCAGGTTCTCGACGCTGTCGATCACGTCGGCCACGTCCTCGAGGCGCACGGCGTTGCCCGTGGGAAGTGTGGCGATGATGATCTTCGAGAACTCCGCGGCGCGCGTCATCTGCCGGTTGGCCTGGATGGTGAGCGTCTGGCGCGCGCCGTCGAGCGTGCCGACGGGAGTGTTCGCGTTCGCCGCCTTCAGCGCGTTGGCGACGTCGTCCATGGTGAGGTTGCGCGCGGCGAGCGCGTCGGGGCGCACGCGCACGCGCACGGCGAAGCGCTTCTGGCCGTTCACGTTGATCTGCGCGACCCCGGGCAGCGTGGAGAGCGTCGGCGCGATGAGGTTGTCGCCGTACGCGTTCAGCTCCGAGAGCGCCATGGAGGGCGAGGTGAGCGTGACGAAGATGATCGGCGCATCTGCCGGATTCACCTTGCGGTACGACGGCGGCGTCGTCATCTCCACCGGCAGGTTCTTGGAGGCGCGCAGCAGCGCCGCCTGCACGTCCACGGCCGCCTTGTCGATGTCGCGGTCCTGCGAGAACTCCAGCGTGATCTGCGTATTGCCGAGCGTGGAGGAAGAGCTGATCACGTCCACGTCGGAGATCGTCGCGAACTGCTTCTCCAGGGGGGTCGCCACCGAGGAGGCCATGTTCTCGGGGCTGGCTCCCGGCAGCACCGCCGTCACCTGGATGGTGGGGGTGTCGAACTGGGGAAGGGCCGCGATGGGAATGCCGTCGTACGCGAAAATGCCCGCCACCACCGCCGAGGACGACAGCAGGATCGTCATGATGGGGCGGCGGATGAAGACTTCGGAGAAGCTCATGGCTTAGCCTTCCCCTCGCCCTTGCGCGCCTGGCCTTCGCCCTTGCGCGGCGCGTCCTCGCGCTGCGCCTCGGTCACCGCGCTTCCCGGCCGCAGGTTCTGCGCGCCCTCCACGACAACGCGATCGCCGGGCTTCACGCCACCGTCGACCACCGCGAGCCCCTGCTCGACATAGGCGAGCGTGACCGTTTTTGGTTGGGCCTTGCCGTCCTCTCCGACCACGTAGATGAAGCGGTTGTCGGGCCCGGTCTGCACCGCCTGCGCCGGCACCACGGTCGCCGCCGTGATCGTGCGCGGCGCAAGCGTCACGTTCACGTAGGCGCCGGGCCAGAGGCGCGCCTGCGGGTTGGCGAATTCCGCCTTCACGCGGATCGTCCCGGTGGGAATGTCGACGGCATTGTCCACGAAGGTCACCTTGCCGCGGAAGGCCTCTGCGCCCTCCTGCGAGCTCACCGTGACCGGCACCTCGCCCGCGCGCAGCGCCGCCTGCAGCCCGGCGAGCTCCTTCTCCGGCAGCGTGAACGAGACCGCGATGGGATCGATCTGCGTGACGGTCACGAGCACGGCGCCGGGCGTGGCGCCGCCGCCGGGCTGCACCAGGCTTCCCGGACGCACGCCGATCGTGCCGGTGCGTCCCGCGAAGGGCGCGCGGATCTCCATGTAGGCGCGCGACACCTTCGACGATTCCAGCGCCGCGGTGTCCACGGCGAGTTGGCCGGTGAGCGTATCGACCTGGTTCTGCACCGTGTCGAGCGCCGATTGAGAGATGAATTTCTGCCGGAAGAGCTCCTGCTGGCGCTCGAGGTTCCTCTTCGCCGTGGCGAGGTCGGCCTTGTCCTTCTCGATCTGCGCCTCGGCCTTGCGCATGTTCGCCTCCTCGGCGCGCGCGTCGAGGGAAAAGAGGAGCTCGTCCCTGGCGACGGTCTGGCCTTCGCGGATGTGCACCTCGCGCACCGTGCTCGTCACTTGCGCGCGCAGGTCCACGGACTGCACCGCGGTGACCGTGCCGTTCGCCTTGATGCGCACCGGGACGTCCCGCGACTCGGCCTTCGTGGTGACCACCAGCGTCGTGGACGGGCGGCTCGCGCCTTTCGCCTCAGGCGTGCGCGACGCGCCGAACCACCACCACGCGGCGATCGCGACGGCGGCGGCCATGACGATGGCGATCCAGGGCCAGCGGCGGCGGTGGGTTCCAGATGGAGGAACGGTGTTCACGTTTGTCGGGTCCGAAGCGCCAATCATAGCGCCCGTCGTAAAGGTCGGCGACACAATGCCGTAACAACTCATATCGAACCTGAATTCATTCCGCCCGTTCGCACACCCACGGGTCCCACCGCATTCATGATCGACGGCGAGGAGAAATGGCTCTGCAAGTGCGGGTTGTCGAAGGACCAGCCGTTCTGCGACAGCTCGCACAAGCTCACCAAGGGCGCGGAGGCGGGCAAGCTCTATTGGTACGACGACGCCGGCAAGCGTCACGAAGTGGCGGATGCCTTCGAGGGGATACGGGCCTTCTGATCCCGCTGCAGCGCTCGAGGCGAGATCGGATTCGCGCATAATTGGCGAATGCCCTCGCTGCGTTTGATTCCCGCTTGCTTTGGCCTCGCACTTTTCGCACCGCTGGGTGGGTGCGCGGTCCTCTCCCCGCCCGCGACACCGACCGCGCCTGCACCGGTGGCTGCGCGCGCGGCTCCCGCCGCCGCGCCGGCGACGCAGCCCCCGAAGGAGGTAACAGTTCCCGCCGCGCCGGCCAAGGCCGACCCACCGGTGGCGAAGGCGCCTGCGCCGGCGGCGCCACCGAAACCGCCGGTCGCTGCATCGAAACCGCCGGCCGCTCCATCGAAACCGCCGGCCGCCGTCGCGGCCGCGCCCGCCGCTCCCGCAACGCCGCCGATCGACCTCAAGTCCCTCGAGGTGAAGCTCAAGGAGTCCAAGGCGATCGGCTTGATGACGAAGCTTTCATTGAAGAACCAGGTGGACGACCTCGTCGCGCAGTTCAAGGCGTTCCACGACGGGCGGCGCCCGCCGACGCTGCCGGAATTGCGCCAGCCCTTCGAGCTATTGCTGATGAAGGTGCTCTCGCTGGTGCAGGACCAGGATCCGGGCCTCGCCAAGGCGCTGCACGACTCGCGCGAGTACATCTGGAGCGTGCTCGCCGACCGCAACAAGTTCCTGCAGAACATCTGAGGAAATCCCATGAACAAATCCGCACTCGCCATTTCGATCCTTTGCCTGGGCGCCTCGTTCGCGACGAGCGCCGCGGACGACCCCAAGCAGCGCCAGGACCTCACCGCGGTCATCCTGCTGCAGGGGAAACCCTGCGGCGAGGTGGTGAGCTACGACGCGAAGGGCGACAACGATTTCGTCGCCACCTGCAAGGACGGCAACCGCTACCGCGTCTACGTGAAGGACGGCCGGGTTTTGGTGGAGAAGCAGTAGCGTCCTCCATCAAAAAGCCCGCTCACCTTCGCCCGTCGGACCTGCGCGGCCTGAGCCGGCTGGCGAGCGATGCGACCGTCGGATTGACCGACGTCGTCGAGGCCATGCACCACACGATCGCCCGGAAGCCGGGCGTCCTCGGCGAAGCGCCGCAAGGTCGCCCGGCCGGCATCACGGGGTTGGTCTACAAGTCCGTGCGCGGCGTCACCCGCCTGGTCGGCGATTACCTCGCCGCATCCGGCAATCCGTTGGCCATCGCCATGGGCCTGCGCTCGGGCGGGACGCCGCTCACGATCGCGAGGGACGCGCTGGCCGCTGCGTTCCCGCAGCCGGGAAGCAAGTTGCTGGTCCTCGCGCACGGCCTGTGCATGAACGACCTGCAGTGGAATCGCGAAGGTCACGATCATGGCGCGTGCCTGGCGCGCGAGCTGGGTTTCACGCCGGTCTACCTGCACTACGACACCGGCCGGCACATTTCCACCAACGGCCGCGAGTTCGCCGATCTGATGGAAGCGCTGGTGCGTGAATGGCCCCATCCGATCGAACGCTTGGCCATGGTGTGCCACAGCATGGGCGGCCTCGTGACGCGCAGCGCCTGCCACTACGCGAAGCTTGCCGCTCACGCATGGCCGAAGCGCCTGGACCGTCTTGTCTTCCTGGGCACGCCTCATCTTGGCGCGCCGCTGGAACACGCCGGCGCCCATGCGGATCTCCTGCTCGAGATCAGCCCTTACACCGCGCCGCTCGCGCGGCTGGGAAAGATTCGCAGCGCGGGAATCAAGGACCTGTCGCGCGGAAGCCCGCACGAGGGCCCGCTACCGCGCGGCGTCCGGTGCTACGCGATTGCCGCGAGCAAGCAGGCGCGGCCCGGTGCCCGCGGGGCGAAGATCCGTGGCGACGGGCTGGTCCCGGTGAATAGCGCGCTAGGCCGGCACAGCGATGCGTCCCTCGACCTCGGGCTGCCCGAGGAGCGCCGGTGGGCGGGATACGGAATGGGACACCTCGAACTGCTCGGCCGCAGCGACGTGTACGAGCGAATCGCTCGCTGGCTCGGGCCTACTCCGCGATGACGCCGGCGTCGCGCACGACCTTGCCCCACTTGGCCATCTGCGCCTTGATGTGCTCGCCGAATTGCTCGGGCGTGCTGCCGAGCGGCTCCACGCCCTGCGCGAGGAAACGCTCACGCACGTCGGGCATGGCGAGGATCTTCAGCACCTCGGCGTTCAGCTTCTGCACGATCTCGCGCGGCGTGCCGGCGGGAGCGACGAGACCGAACCACACCATCACCTCGTAGCCCGGCACCCCCGCCTGCGCGAGCGTCGGCAACTCCGGCGCGATCGCCGATCGCGTGGTGCCGCTCTGCCCGAGGGCGCGCAACCGTCCCGCCTTCACCTGCGGCATCACGTTGGGCGCGTTGTCGAACATCACCTGCACCTGCCCGCCGAGAAGGTCGGTCACCGCGGGCGCGCTGCGCTTGTACGGGATG
Organism: Burkholderiales bacterium; assembly: GCA_038244725.1. Lineage (GTDB taxonomy): Bacteria > Pseudomonadota > Gammaproteobacteria > Burkholderiales > Usitatibacteraceae > Usitatibacter. The sequence goes on along the minus strand of JBBRTF010000011.1, from coordinate 79,836 downwards.
TGCACGATCTTCACGCCGACGAGGCTCTTGAAGAGCTCCATGGAAATGTGGTTCGACGAGCCGTTGCCGGTCGACGCGTAGCTGAGGGAATCGGGCTTCGCCCTGGCAAGCGCGATGAGATCGCCCACCGACTTCACCGCGAGGTCCGGATTCACCACGAGGATGTTGGGCGACTGCGCCGCGAGCACCACGGGCGCGAAGTCCTTCACCGTGTCGTACGGCATGTTCCTGATGAGGCTCGGCGTCACCGCGAACGGGAAGGCGACGATGAGGAGCGTGTAGCCGTCCGGCGCCGACTTCGCGACGTAGTCCGAGCCGATGATGGTATTCGCGCCCGGCTTGTTCTCCACGACCGCGGGCTGGCCCCACGCCTCGGTGAACTTCGCCGCGAGCGTGCGCCCCAGCGTGTCGTTGAATCCTCCCGGCGGATAGGGCACGACGATCTTGATCGGCTTCGAGGGATAGGGCTGCGCGTGGGCCGCCATCGCCCCGAGCAGGGCGAACGCCATCGCCGCCAGCGCGGCAATCCGATTCCTCTAGACATAGCCGGGGCCCTCGATCACGGGATGGGACATGAGGAAATCCTCGTTCACCTCGACGCCGATCCCCGGCGCTTCGAGCGGGCGCACCGTGCCGTCCTTGGCGATCTCGAAGGACTTGCTGCACAGCTCGTCGCGGAAGAGATTGCCCTTCGACACGTCGGCCTCGAAGTAGCCGGCGTTGTCGAGGGCGGCGAGGAAATGGATGCTCGCCGCGAGGTTGATGCCCGTCATCGAGGAATGGGGATGGATCTCGAGCTTGTGCGCGGAAGCCATCGCGGCGATGCGCAGGCACTCCGTGATGCCGCCGCTCTTGGAGAGGTCGGGCTGGATCACGTCCACGCTCTCCTCCTCGATCAGGCGCGAGAACTCGAAGCGCGTGAAATGGTTCTCGCCTGCGGCGAGCGGCAGCGATCCGAAGGTCCGGGCCGTCGCGTAGCTGCGGTAGTCGTGCGCCGGGAAGGGCTCCTCGAGCCAGCGCACGCCCAGGTCTTCCAGCACCGGCATCACGCGGCGCACGTCCTCGAGCGTGTAGCCGATGTTGGCGTCGGTGAGGATCTCCATGTCGTCGCCGAAGGCGTCGCGCACCGCCTCGACGCGCCGCAGGTCGTCCTTCACGTTGTCGCCCAGGCGCAGCTTGATCGCCTTGTAGCCCGCGTCGACGTGGACCTTCGCCTCGGCGATGAGGTCCTTCGGATCCTGGAATCCCAGCGAGACGCCGCCCGCATACGCGGGGATCGTCTTCTGCGCGCCTCCCAGCAGCTTGTAGAGCGGCCAGCCCACCGCCTTCGCGCGGATGTCCCAGAGCGCCATGTCCAGGCCGCTCATGGCGAGCGAGCATCCCGCGCCCATGCCGTGGCTCGCGAGCTGGCGCGAGTAGATGCGGTTCCACACGCCGACGACATCGGTCGCGTCCATGCCGAGGACCAGCGTTCGCAGCGTCGTGTTGACGAGCGCGGCCACCGCGCCCGGCGCGCGCCCCGCATGGGACTCGCCGAAGCCCACGATCCCGGACTCGGTCCTCACCTTCACGATGACCGCGTCGCGCTTCACCGCGCGGCCGATGCCCAGGCGCACGTTCGCGTCCTTCGGCAGCGGGAAGGACGTGGGGATCGCGGTGATCTCGGCGATCTTGAGGCCGACGTCGAACTTGGGGAAGGGAGAGCTCATCTCGGGAGGTCCAGAGGGTGCGGCGATAGTAGCAGCACCGCGGACGTGCCCGCGTTTGCCCTGCGAGTTATATCATGTTATAACCTGGCCATGAGGCTCACCATTCGACGCATCGGCAATTCCCTGGGAGTGATCATTCCCAAGGCGCGGCTCGCCCAATGGGGCCTTGCGGAGGGCGGCGAGCTCGAGCTCACCGAGCGCGTGATCAAGCCCCTCGGCACGCAGGGCGGGCATGATTCGCTCGATCGGCTGAAGCTCGCCATCGCGCTCGAAGTGGTGCGCCGATTCTCCGCCGCGCAGATCCGGGCGCAGATTCTCGCCAACCTCCATCGATGGAAATCGAACGGAAGCTGGGTCGGCGCGTACGACGAGTGGCAAGCCATCGCCGCGTCGCGCAGCGACGGCGCGTTGTTCGCCGCCATGCTGGGGCGCGACGAGCAAGCCGAGCGCCTGCGCCAGTCCATGCCCTTCGTCGGATTGCTCCCGAAGGACGAGGTGAGGAAGCTCAATGAAGAAGCGGCAGGTTGACCACGTCCTGCGCGCCGCCGGGCGCATCACGGGCCAGAAGCAGTTCATCATCGTGGGCAGCCAGGCGCTGCACGGCAGGCATCCCGACCTCGCCGACGAGATCTGCCGTTCGGCCGAAGTCGACCTCATCGCGAAGAACCTGCCGAGCCGGACGGATTGGTTGAACGCGATCGGCGCGGACTCGCCGTTCCACGAATCCTACGGGTACTACGCGGACCCGGTGGACGAGAGCACGGCGATGTTGCCGCGTGGTTGGCGGGGAAGGCTCGTGAACCTCCCCGAGGGCGACACCGAAGGCGTGAGGGGACTCTGCCTGGAGCCCCACGACCTCGCCATCTCCAAGTACTACGCGCGCCGCGAGAAGGATCTCGTCTTCACCCGCGAGCTTGCGAAGCGCGGATTCACCACGAAGGGGCGGCTCCTCGCCCTTGTCGACGCCACACCGGTTGGAGAGGATATCCGGCGGCGCATGAAGGCCGACATCGACAAGGACTTCGAGCCAACTCGGGCACGATGAGCTTCATCGCGCCTCCAGGCGTCATGCCGCCCGTGTGGCGGCACCTACGCGCTATCAGAAAGCCATGAGCGCGAGAGGGGCCACGATTCCCGCGGCCAGCGCGATCGAGAACCCCATCCGGCGCCGCGGATACGTGAACGCGATGTACAGCCCCAGGCACGTGGTGACGGCGAGCGCCGCGCCCATGAGCGCCACCAGCCACTTCATCGGCTTCGCGTTCAGGTTCTCGTGGAGCGGCGGCGCGCCGGATGCCGGCGCCTTCGCGGGGGGCGCCACGCGCGGCGCGATCCATGCCTGCTCCTTGTGGAATTGGCCGAACCACGCGATCCAGTCGCCGGCGCTTCCCGGCGCCTTGCGGTATTCCTCGTGCAGCTTGAACACCTGCAGCGAACCCGTGAACGCAAAGAAGACGATGAGCGGCGCGAAGAAGATGCCGAGGTAGAAGTGCGCGAGGCGGATCGTTTTCATGCGCGAAGTATGCCTTGCTCGCCGGCTCGGCCGGAAGGGGCTACGATGTGCCTCGCGGCGTCGCGTGTCGCACCATGCGCCGACAACAATAATTCCAGGATTTGCCCAGGGAGCTCGCCATGCGCACGCACCAATCCTTCCGGTCCGCGATAGCGGCCGCATGCTTCGCACTTTCCACGCTGGGGTTCGCGGGCTCCGCCCCCGCCCAATCCGTTTCGTACGCGATCGCTGCGTTCCCGCCGAAGGCGGCCGTGGTCGAGTCGCTGCGCCTGGCACCGGGCGCTCCGGCGGCGGCGCTTCGGCTCACCGCGCCGGATGAGGCCGAGATCGACGGCGCGAAACGCAACAACACGCTCGCGACGGCGAAGCGGCTGCAGATCGGCATCGGCCGCGGCGTGGAGGCCTACCCGCAGTCGAGCGACGCATCGCTCCACTGGATTGCGGTCGCGGGCGGAATGGCCGCGCAATGGCAGGTGACTTCGCCCGGAGCGCGCGCCCTTCGCGTGGGCCTCGTCTCCGCGGCCATGGCCCCCGGCACCGAGATTCGCTTCGCCGGAGCCGCGCGCATGGACACCGTGTACGGCCCCTTCACCGCGGCCGACGTGAAGCCGCGCGGCGCCACCTATTGGAGCCCGGTGCTCGAGGGCGAGACCGCGACGGTGGAAGTCTTCGTCGCGCAAGGCGCGTCGCCTTCCGAGGTGTCGCTCGCGATCGCGCAGGTCTCGCATCTCTTCGCGAGCCCTTCGGACGCCAATGTCGAATACGACGCGAAGGCCGCCGGGTTCTGCGAGGTGGACATCGCCTGCCGCTCCGGCAGCGACGCGGCGCTGGCCATGGTCGGCCGCGCGGTGGCGCGCATGACTTTCTCCGACGGCGTGAGCGGCGGCTCGTTCCTGTGCACCGGGACGCTCCTCAACGTCGCGAGCGGTCCGCTCACGCCCTACTTCTACTCGGCCAACCACTGCATCAGCACGCAGGCCTCGGCGAGCACGCTCACCACGCACTGGTTCTACGACGCGTCGAGCTGCGGCTCCGGGGTCGTGAGCTCGAGCTATGTGCAGGTGGCGGGCGGCGCGACGCTCCTCTACGCCAACGAATCCTCCGACGTGCTGCTCGTTCGCCTCAACAGCTCGCCGCCCGGCGGCGCGACCTACGCCGGATGGGATGCGTCCACGCTCTCGAGCGGCACGGCGCTCACCGCGGTCCATCATCCCGCGGGAGACCTGAAGAAGGTGAGCCTCGGCACCATGGGCGGATTCGGCTCCTACCCGGGCCTTTCGGGAAGCTTCATCATCTCGCGCTGGAACGCGATCGCCACCGGCGTGACCGAGGGCGGCAGCAGCGGCTCCGGAATCTTCACCGGCAGCGCCGCGACCGAGTACCGGCTGCGGGGCGGCCTCCTCGGCGGCCCGTCGAGCTGCACCGCGTCGACGGCGAACCTCTTCGACAACTACTCACGCCTCGACCAGGCCTATTCCTCGCTCGCGACCTACCTCAATCCGGGCGGCAGCGGCGGCATCTGCGCCTATTCGCTTTCGCCCACCAGCGCCACCATCGGCTCGGGCACGGGCGGGGGCACCTTCGCGGTGACCACCACGAGCGCCTGCGCGTGGTCGGCGGCGAGCAACGTGTCGTGGCTCTCGTCGTCCAGCAGCGGCAGCGGCAGCGGCACGGTGAGCTACACCGTCGCGTCCAATCCGGGATCGACGCCGCGCACCGGCACCCTCACTGTCGGCGGCCAGCCCTTCAACGTGACGCAGAGCGCGACCACCGGCATCACCAGCGGAAACCTCCTCGGCAATCCAGGCTTCGAGAGCGGAGAGGCCACGTGGACGCAGGTGCCGGCCGGCACCATCACCACGAACAACTCCTCCATCGCCCACTCGGGCAGCTGGTACGGATGGCTCGGCGGCTACGACAACGGCACCGACACGCTCTTCCAGGACGTGACCATCCCGGCCTCGGCGAGCGCGGCGCGCGTGCAGTTCTGGTATCGCATCGCGACGCTGGAGACCACGTCCGCCACGGTGTACGACAAGATGACGGTCACGCTCGCCAATCCCGCCACGGGCGCCACGCTCGCGACGCTCGCGACCTTCAGCAACCTGAACGCGAGCTCGGGGTGGGTGCTGAGCCCCGCGTACGACGTCTCCGCCTTCCGCGGGCAGACGGTGCGCCTCAAGTTCCTCGCGACCACGGACTTCTCGAACATCACGTCGTTCTTCGTCGACGACGTGTCCTTCGCGGCCGACGTTCCGACCGGCACCGTGAACTACACCTCCATGTGGTGGAACCCGCAGGAGTCCGGCTGGGGCCTCAACGTGAACCATCAGGGCGACGTGATCTTCGCCACGCTCTTCACCTACGACGCGTCCGGCAACCCCATGTGGCTCGTGCTCGCCAACGGCGCGCGCCAGGGCGCCTCGAGCACGTTCACCGGGGACCTCTACCGCACGACCGGATCGCCCTTCAACGCCGTTCCGTACGTGCCCTCGGCCGCTTCGGACGTCGTGAAGGTGGGAACGATGACGGTCGCCTTCTCCGGGACCAGCGACGCGACGCTCACCTACAGCGTGAACGGCGCATCGGTCACGAAGCAGGTGGTGAAGGAAGTGTTCGGCACGCGCGCCTCCGAATGCGTGGGTTCGACGGCGAGCCGCGCGTCGACGGCGAACTACACCGACATGTGGTGGAACAGCGCCGAGTCCGGGTGGGGCATCAACCTCACGCAGCAGGGCGACGTCATCTTCGCGACGCTATTCGCCTACGCACCGAGCCGCCAGGGCATGTGGTACGTCCTCGCCAACGGCGCGAAGCAGGCGGACGGCTCGTTCCTCGGCGACTTGTACCGCACCACCGGCCCCGCGTTCAACGCGGTGCCGTTCTCGCCGGGCGCGGTGAGCGCGGTGGCCGTCGGCACGATGCGGTTGCGCTTCACGAGCGGCACCACGGCCACGCTCGACTACACGGTGAGCGGCTCGTCGGTGACGAAGTCGATCATCCGGCAGGTGTTCTCGAGCCCGGTGCCGGTGTGCTCCTGAGCGCCCGTTCGCCTCAGGCCGCGAGCATCAGCAGCAGCGCGATCATCGCGAGCGCCAATCCCACCGCGGCGACGCCACCGTCGTCGCGGTTGTTCATGATTGCGCTCCCCATCCGCCCCCCAGCGCGCGCACCAGGCCGATCGTGGCTTCGTATTGCGCCGCGCGCGACCGCAAGCGCAGGCGAGGCCGCAGCCCCCTAGGTCGGATCGAGCTTGTCGGCGAGCCGCGCGTTGGTGCGCCTCAGCCGGTCGTTCGCGCGCAGCGCCTCGTCGCGGGCCTCCAGTGCAAGCCGGATCTCGCTCCGCGCGAGGTAGGCCGCGGCGGCGACGCGGGCAAGGCTCTCCACCAGGCGCACGTCCTCCGCGTCGAAATGGCGCGTGCCATCGTGGGCCAAGACCCAGACCGTTCCCACGGGCTGGCCCAGCAGGTGGAAAGGCGCGAGAAGCGCTTCCATCGGCGCGGGATCGGCCTCGGCGACGCGCGGATAATACTGGCCGGGCCGATCCATGAGCAGGGTCTCGTTGCGATCGAGCACCGTGCCGCAGGGACTCGCATCGCGCGGCATGGAGCCGCCGCGATACTTCTCCCAGCGACCGGCGATTCCGTACCAGCGAAACACGGTCTCGAATCCATCCATCTCCACCAGGCTCACGCCCGCGGAGTGCGCGGCGCACAGCTCCATGGCGCAAGCGCAAAGCCTGGAGAGCACGTCGCCGTCGGGATTCTCGAGCTCCGTGGCGAGCATCCGAAGGGCGCGGTTTTCCGCGGCGTGATCGGGCTCCCGAGCGCCCCGCCTCGCGATGTCCGCGGTGGCCAGGATCGCGTTGTGTTCCGGCCCGACACTGTTGCCTTGCATGGGGATACCTCAGCCGATCCATTATGCACCCGTCCCGCCGGCGCCTTGTAGGCCCCGTCCGAGCGCGTTCTTTCCGGGCGTCCTATGCGGCGAGTGGGGAGTTCCGATTGTGGGCGCAAGGCCCCTCGACGATGATGGCTTGTCACAACCCACCGGCGACACATCATGTCCAAGACAGGCGAAGGCGTCGTCGTCTACTCCTACTACACCTACCTCGCGACGCGAGGCAGGCTCGTTCCGGTGCAGTCGTTGCGCCCGGCGACGCTCGAGCTCATCGAGTCCATCGGCGCGGTCCCCGTCATGGGCAGCGAGCACATGGCGCGCCGCGCCGACGTGTGCGAGCTGGGGTTCCTGCGCTCGCGCGCCCTCGGCCCCGCGCCCACGCAACGCGCGCAGTAATTACGCCGCTACGCGATTACCATAGCCTCTTTCGGGAGGCTCCATGGCAAGGGAAAGCGACAGCTACAAGGCGGGCCTTGCGGTCCGCAAGAAGGTGCTCGGCGCGAAGTACGTCGAAGAGTCCATCGCGCAGGCCGACGAGTTCATGGCGCCGCTGCAGGACTACCTCACCGAGCACGCATGGGGCGCGGTGTGGACGCGCGAGGGGCTCTCGCTCAAGACGCGCAGCATGCTGAACCTCGCCATCCTCACCGCCATCAACCGCCCCGCGGAGCTGCGCCTGCACATCCGCGGCGCCCTCAACAACGGCGTCACCCGCGAGGAGATGCGCGAGATCTTCCTGCATTGCGGGGCGTATTGCGGCGCGCCGGCGGCGCTGGACGCGTTCAAGGCCGCCAAGCAGGTGTTCGCCGAGGACGCGGCCGCGAAGCAATGAGAGGGCGGCGCGACCGCCGCATTCCGGCGGCGTGTACGGCGCCTCATCAATCCCCGGGCTGTGTCGCGACTCCGGGGCCCGGCACGGACGGGGATTTCCTCCGGAAGGGCTTCATCGCCATCCGGTAGGCGAACCGGACCAGCACGATCGTGAGGAGCGCCTCGATGAGCGTCAGCACGAACGCGAAGAACGGATTCATGCGCGCGTTGCGCCGGCGGAACTTGGCCACCGCGCGATCGCGCGAGATCTCGATGGAGTCGTAGAAGGTCGGCACCACGAGGAGCGTGAGGAGAGTCGAGGTGATGGTGCCGCCGATGATGGCGACCGCCATGGGGCGGTAGAACTCGCCGCCCTCCCCCAGCCCGATCGCCACCGGCATCATGCCGGCGATGAGCGCGAAGGTGGTCATGAGGATCGGGCGCAGCCGCACGCGGCCCGCGTGCATGAGCGCGTCCTCGCGCGAGACGCCCTGCGCCTCTTCCTTGCGGGCGCAATCGAGGAGCAGGATCGCGTTCTTCGCCACCAGCCCCATCAGCATGATGATGCCGATGAAGCTCATGAGGTTCAACGAGCCGCGCGTGATGAGGAGCGCCAGCACCACGCCGATGAGGGAGAGCGGCAGCGAGAGCATCACCGGCAGCGGCGCCGTGAACGAGCCGAACTGCATCACCAGCACCAGGTACATGAGCGCGATGCCCATGATGAGCGCGGTGAACATCTCGCTGAACACTTCCTTCTGGTCGCGCGAGGCGCCGCCCAGCGTGATGCCGTAGCCCGCGGGGAAGTCGATCTTCTTCGCGATGGCCATGGCGTCCGCTGTGACCTCGCCGGAAGCGCGGCCCTGCGTGTTGGCGGTGACCGCCACCATGCGCTTGCCGTCCATGTGCTGGATCTGCGCCGGGCCCTTGCCCATGGTGATGGTGGCGATCTGGTCGAGGGGCACCATCATGTTGCTGCCGGAGACCGCGATCGGCAGGCGCTCGATGTTGCTCGCGTCGACGCGGTCGTCGGGGTGCAGGCGCACCGCGACGTCGCGCGACTCGCCGGTGGGATCGACCCAGTCGCCCACCTCCACGCCCGCGAAGGCCACGCGCAGCGCCTGCGCCGCGTCGTTCACGGCGATGCCCAGCGAGTTGGCGAGCCCACGGTCAAGCTCGATCTTCAGCTCGTCCTTCGGGTCCTGCTCCGAGAGCCCCACGTCCACGGCGCCGGGGATCTTCTTCATCTTTTCCATGAAATCGGTGGTGATCGCCATGAGCCTGCGCGAGTCCGGGCCGGAGAACTGGATCTGCACGGGCTTCCTCACGCCGTTGTTGAGGTCGTCCATCACGGTGTATTCGGCGCCGATCACCTGCGCGAGGAGCTTCCTCAGCTCCGCGGTGATCTCGGCCGCGCCGCGCGAACGCTTGTTGCTCTTGCCGATGTCCACGTAGACGCGACCGCCGCCCGCATTCACGATGCTGTTGGTGGCGACGGTCTCCTTGATGGAGCGCGCGAGCTCCGCGGCCTTCTCCACCTTGAGCTTCGCGTACTCGAGGCTCGCCGAGGACGGCGTGCGCACGTCGATCGCGATGGTGCCGACGTCCGAGGCGGGGAGGAACGTGGATTGCCCGACCGTCACCTGCAGGGCCAGGGCGAGAACGAGGGTGGCGACCGCGATCGCCGCCATGTACTTGCGGTGGTGCAGCGCCCACGCGATCACGTTGCCGTAGCGGTCGGCCTGGTGGTCGAACCACGCGTTGAATTTGCCGAGCCACTTGCTGACGCCGCTCTTCTCCCGGTGCGAGTAGCCGACCGGGTCCCCCCAGTACGCGGAGAGCATCGGGTCGAGCGTGAAGGAGATGAAGAGGCTCACCAGCACCGAGGTCGCGACCGTGAGCGCGAAGGGACGGAACCACTCGCCCGCGCCCCCGCCCATGAAGGCCACGGGGATGAAGACCGCGATGATCGAGAAGGTGGTCGCCATCACCGCGAGGCCGATCTCGGCGGTGCCCGCGCGCGCCGCCGTCACGCGGTCCTCGCCGCGCTCCATGTGGCGCACGATGTTCTCGCGTACCACGATCGCGTCGTCGATGAGGACCCCGATGGCGAGCGAGAGCCCGAGCAGCGTCATGAAGTTCAGCGTGAAGCCGCACGCCCACACCGCGATGAAGGCCGCGATCACGGAGGTCGGAAGCGAGAGCGCCGTGATGAGCGTCGAGCGCCACGAGTTGAGGAACGCGTACACCACGAAGATGGTGAGAAACGCCCCGTACATGAGCGCCTCGATCACGTTCCTCAGGCTATTCTCCGCGTCCTTGCCGCCGTCCTGCGTCACCTCGAGCCGCGTGCCCTTCGGCAGCGTCTTGTTGATCTCGGCCACCATGTCGCGGATCTTCGCGGCGACGGTGACGGTGCTCGCGTCGCGCGAGCGCGTGACCGACAGGCCCACGTTGGGATGGGCGTTGCGCAGGCTGAAGCCGGAGAGCTCGGCGAATCCGTCGGCCACACTCGCCACCTGGCCCAGGCGCACGATCTCGTCGCCGCGGCGCTTGAGCACGATGTTCTGGAATTCCTTCGGCGACTCGATGCGCCCCACCAGGCGGATGCTCTGCTCGTCGAGCACGCCCTTCACGCGGCCCACGGGCGCGGTGGTGTTCTGCGCGCGCAAGGCGTTCACGACGTCGGTCACCGAGACGTTGTACTCGCGCAGCTTCTCGGCGTGGAGCAGCACCGAGAGCTCGCGGCGCAGCGACCCGTTCACGTTCACGACGGCCACGCCGTCGATGGAGCGCAAGCGGTCGGCGAGGAAATCCTCCGCAAGGCGCGAGATTTCCGCGTGGCTCTGCGTGTCGGACGAGAGCGCCATCTGCATGATGGGCTGCGCCGAGGGGTCGATGCGCGTGAGGATCGGCTCGCGCATCTCGATGGGCAGCTTGTAGCGCACGGTCGCGATGGCGTTGCGGATCTCGTCGGAAGCCTCGACCATGTTCTTCTTGAAGTTGAAGATGATGACGATCGAGGCCTGGCTCTCCGCCGCGGTGGAGCGGATCTGGTAGACCTGCGGGATGCTCTGCAGCGCCTTCTCGACGCGATTCACGATCTCGCGCTCGACGGTCTCGGGCGAGGCGCCCGGATAGGGGATGCTCACCACCATCACCGGCTGCTCGACGTCGGGGATCTGGTTCACGCGCAGCTTGTTCAGCGCGAGCAGCCCCAGGCACATGAGCGCGATGATGATGACGACCGTGGAGACCGGCCGCTTGATGCTGAAGTCGGAAAGGAGCATCGCTAGTCCTCGCGCGTGCGCGGCTCGATCGAGGCGGCCATGGACGATTTCGCGGCCGCGGCGGTCTGCACGCTCTGGCCGTCCTTCAGCGCCGCGCTCGCATGGCGGATCACCTGGTCGCCCTCCTGCAATCCGCCGGCCACGACGTAGTCGCCGGTTCGCGAGTCGCGCTCGGAGATCTTGAGCGACACCTTCTGCAGCTTGTTGCCTTCGAGGCGGAAGACGGAGGTCTTGTCGCCGTCGCGCACCACGGCGGTGGCGGGAACGGTGAGGCTCGTCCTGCTCTCGGTCTCCAGGCGGCCCTCGGCATAGAGGCCCGCGAGCTTCGGCTGCTTGTCGCCGGTGAAGTCCACCAGCACCTCGACCTGGCGCGTGGTCGCGTTGGCGGCGGGGTTCACGCGGCGCACCTTGCCGGCGAACTCCTCGTTGCCGTAGCCGTTCACGCGGAAGTGGACCGGCTGCCCCGGATGCACCTTGCCCACGTCGTCGGCGGAGATCATCGCCTCGAAGCGCATGCTGCCCGGGTCGATCACCTTGAGGAGCTCCTTGCCGAGCTGCGCGGTGTCGCCGGGCGAGACCTTGCGGTCTGTGACGACACCGTCGAAGGGCGCGCGCACCTCGGTGCGCTGCAGCTGCTGGCGGGCGAGCACGACGCGCGTCTTGGCGGCCTCGAGGTCGCTTTGCGCGGCGTTGCGCCGGCCCTCGGCGTCGTCGAGCGCCTGCACGGAGGTCATGCCGGAGGCACGCAGCGTCTTCATGCGCTCGAACTGGCGAGCGGCCTGGTCGAGGGCGAGCGACGCGGAGCGGCTCGCGGCTTCGGCCGAGGCGAGCGCGTCGCGGATGGCGGTGTCGTCGAGGTGGACGAGGAGGTCGCCGCGGCGCACCACGTCGCCGTTCTCCTTCAGCACCCTGAGGACGATCGCCTGGATCTCGGCGCGCAGGTCGGCGCGGCGTTCCGGCTGCACCGAACCCGTGATCGAGGGACCCGAGGCGAGCGCGCTGTTGTGGACCGTGTGCAGGTCCTCGCTCGCGAGGAGGATCGGGGGCGCGGCGAGTGCGGCCTTGGCGGACGCTTCCGGGCCCTTCCCGCAGGAAGCGACGGCGAGGGCGGCGGCGAGGAGGGCAAGGCAGGTTCTGGGGGACATGGGCGTCGGCATTCTCATGGAGGCCACAGCGTACGGGGGGCCGGGATCGCCGGCCACCCGCGGGCGACGAACTGCAGGATACGGGGGGTGAATTGTACAATTTACGTCCATGGCGCGGCCCCGAACCGAGAAATACGACAACATCAACCTCCTGCGCGCCTTCGCCGCTCTGGCGGTGGTGGTGTATCACGTGATCGAGCACGGGAAGTGGGCCGCCTACCCCACCGAGGGGCCCCTCGCGGTCTTTCGCATCGGCTGGCTCGGCGTGGACCTCTTCTTCGTCGTGAGCGGCTTCGTGATCGCGTACAGCGGCCTCATCCTCTATCGCAAGGCGAGCGCCGCGTTCGCGCGGGCCTACTGGCGCCGGCGCCTTTCGCGCATCCTGCCGCTCTATCTCCTCACGCTCGTCCTCTGGATCATGTTCGTGAACCCGGGCCCCGGCGCCATGGCCTCTCGCGGATGGGCCTGGCAGCTCTTCACGCACCTCGCCTTCATCCACAACTTCTGGGTGGACACCCACGGCGCGATCGACGGGCCCAACTGGAGCCTCGGGATCGAGATGCAGTTCTACCTCGCCATCGCGCTCCTCATCGGCTGGATCGACCGCACGCCGGGCTGGCGCATCTGGCTCTACGCAATCGCCATCGCGTGGGCATGGCGCGCGAGCATGCTGGCGCTCTACGGCGGCGCGGACGTGCACCTCCTCTTCGTGAAGACGACGCAGCTTCCCGGCACGCTCGACCTCTTCGGCGCGGGAATCTTCCTCGCGAAATGGGTGCTGGGCGAGCGGCGCCCCGCGCCGTGGAGGAGCGCGGCATTCCTCGCGGGCGCGGCCGCCGTGGGTTACGTCACGATGCGGATCTTCTGGGCGCACGCCGTCTACTGGGACAACGCGGCGATGGTGATCTTCTGGCGCACGCCGCTCGCGGTGTTCTTCTTCTTCTTGATCGCCTCGGCGGTGACGCTCCCGCAGGCGATCAGCTACCGCTGGCTCGCCCCGCTCGACTACCTCGGCGAGATCAGCTATGGCATCTACCTCTGGCACCTCTTCGCGGTGACGTACGTGATCTATTTCCTCGGGTTGCGGGATATGCAGGCGCTCGCGGCAGTGCTCGCGCTCACCATCGGCGCGGCCGCGCTCTCCTGGCGCTACTTCGAGAAACCGATCATGGGGCTCGCGCGGCGCAAGCCCGCCGGCCTCACGGCGCCTTCGGCGCGAAGCGCTCTCGAAACACCCGCTCCCCCGGGGCCGTAAACGCCACCACGCGAGAGCCTTTGGTGCGCCGCGCCCAGCCGCGCTCGACGCACAACCGCAGCAGCGCCGCGCCCAGCGCTCCGGCGAGATGGTGGCGGCGAACGCTCCAGTCGAGGCAGGGGCGGCACAGGGGGCGGCGCTCCATCGCGGCGGCATCGAGGTCGACGCCCATCTCGCGGCAATAGCGCTCGCCCCGCGCGGTGAGCGCCAGGCCCTCGCCCGCGGCGCGCACGAGCTTCCTCGCCTTCATGCCGTCCAGGGCGAGCACCCCCATCTCGCCCGCGAGGTGGTCGTAGCACGCGCGCGCCTTGCGCAGCGCCGGCTCCCGCGGGCTCGAGCGCACGCGCACGGCACCCGCGCGGTAGGCCACGCCCATCAGGCTTTCCAGGAGCTCGGCCACGTCGCGGTCGGCGAGGCGGAAGTAGCGGTGGCGCCCCTGGCTTTCCACCGCGACCAGCTTCGCGTCGACGAGCTTGGCGAGGTGCGCGCTCGCCGTCTGCTTGGTGACGCCCGCCACCTGGGAGAGCTCCGTGGCGGTGAGCGCCTCGCCGCCCGCGAGGGCGGTGAGGATCTCGGCGCGCGCGTGGTCGCCGATGAGCGCGGCGATGCCGACGATGCTGGGACCGTCTTTCATGGTTCGATCGTAGACGAACCATTGACGCCACGCAACGCGCTAATGTCGCGCATGGCCATCACCTGCTTCATCCGCTACCGGATCGACCCCTTCCAGCGCGAGGCCTTCCGCCGCTATGCCGAAGTCTGGGGGCGCGTGATCCCGCGCTGCGGCGGCGACCTCGTCGGCTACTTCCTGCCGCACGAGGGCACCAGCGACGTCGCGTGGGGGTTGATCTCCTTCGAGAGCCTCGCCGCCTACGAGGCCTACCGCGCGCGCCTCAAGGCCGACCCCGAGGGGCGGGAGAACTTCGCGTTCGCGCAGGAAAAGCGCTTCATCCTGCGCGAGGAGCGCACCTTCGTGGAGAAGGTTCAGTAGCGAGCGTGTCCCGGCGTGCGCGGAAACGGAATCACGTCGCGCACGTTCGATAGCCCCGTCACGTAGGCCACGGTGCGCTCGAAGCCCAGGCCGAACCCCGCGTGCGGCACGGTCCCGTAGCGGCGCAGGTCGCGATACCACGAGTACGCGTTGAGATCGAGCCCGGAATCCGTGATGCGCGTGTCGAGCACTTCGAGGCGCTCCTCGCGCTGCGAGCCGCCGATGATCTCGCCGATGCCGGGCGCGAGCACGTCCATCGCCGCGACCGTCTTGCCGTCGTCGTTCATGCGCATGTAGAACGCCTTGATCTCCTTCGGGTAGTTCATGAGGATCACCGGGCCGCCGACGTGCTTCTCGGCGAGGAAGCGCTCGTGCTCGCTCTGCAGGTCCATGCCCCATTTCACGGGGAACTCGAACTTCTGCTTCGAGCCCTCGAGGATCCCGATGGCCTCGGAGTAATCCATGCGCACGAAGGGCTTGTCGACGATGCCGGTGAGCTTCGCGATCACGCCCTTCTCGATCCTCTCCTCGAAGAAGGCCATGTCGTCGGGGCGCTCGTCGAGGACCGCCTTGAGGATGTACTTGAGGAGGCGTTCGGCGAGGGTCGCGTCGTCGGAGAGGTCCGCGAACGCGATCTCCGGCTCGATCATCCAGAACTCCGCGAGGTGGCGGCTGGTGTTGGAGTTCTCCGCGCGGAAGGTGGGGCCGAAGGTGTAGACCTTCGAGAGCGCCATGCAGTAGGTCTCGACGTTGAGCTGGCCGGAGACGGTGAGGAAGGCCTCGCGCCCGAAGAAGTCCTTCGCGTAGTCGACCTTGCCTTCGGACGTGCGCGGCAGGTTCATCATGTCGAGCGTCGAGACGCGGAAGAGCTCGCCCGCGCCCTCGGCGTCCGAGGCCGTGATGATCGGCGTGTTGACCCACACGAATCCGTCCTGGCTGAAGAAGCGGTGGATCGCCATGGCGAGCGTGTGGCGCACGCGCGTGGTGGCACCGATCACGTTGGTGCGAGGGCGCAGGTGCGCCACCTCGCGCAGGAATTCCATGGTGTGCGGCTTGGGCTGGATCGGGTAGGTGTCGGGGTCGTCGACCCATCCCACCACCTTCAATTCGCTCGCCTGCATCTCGAAGGGCTGCCCCTTCGCGGGAGAGGCGACGATGATCCCGGTCGCCTCGACGGAGCACCCCGCCGTCAGCTTTTGCACTTCCGACGCATAATTCGCGAGAGTTGCCGGCGCAACTACCTGCACCGGGTGGAAACTGGAGCCATCGGAGACGTGCACGAACGACAGGCCCGCCTTGGAGTCGCGGCGGGTTCGGATCCATCCGCGCACGGTAACCGGTTGATCCGAAGGGGCAATACCGCCGAGGATGGCGCGAACGGGAAGCAGGGTCATGAAAGGGCGGGAAGTGACGCGAATGGCACAGGAAACGGCGATTGTACCCCGTAAAACAAAGGCTTATGAGGTGGAACGAAGCATGCTCCTAGGAGTCCACCCAAGCTTGTGAGGCTTTCTTCGCCTCGGCGGCCAGAAGACCGACAGGGAGAGCGTCTCCGAGGATGAGCGGCAAGTTTCGCCCATTTACCGACCTGAACACCGTACCGCGCGGCCGGCGGCTGGTGCTCATCGTCTGGCTTTTCGTGGGCATCGTGGTGCTGCTGCTGATCGCCGCCGTCTACAGCGTGGAGCTCCTCTCGGCGGGTCGCGCCTTCGTCGGCGCCGAGGGCCAATGGTCGCGCGCGCAGAAGGACGCGGCCTACCAGCTGCAGCGCTACGCGCTCACCGGCGACGAGGACCACCTGCTCAACTTCGAGCGCGCGATCGCGGTGCCCCTGGGCGACCGCAAGGCGCGCCTGGAGCTGCTCAAGCCCGAGCCCGATTTCGCGGTGGTGCGCGCGGGTTTCATCGAGGGGCGCAACCACCCCGCCGACATCGACGCGATGATCACGCTCTATCGCCGCTTCCGGCATTTCACGCCGGTGCAGCAGGCGACCTTCCTCTGGGAGCGCGCCGACAGCCACATCGACGACCTCGCCAGCGTCGCGCGCGAGCTCGAGTCGGCGGGAAAGTCGCTCGACGAGGCCGCGCGCAACGAGCAGGTGATACGCATCACGCGCCTGAACGCGACGCTCGGGCGCCTCGAGGACGCGATTTCCGCGACGCTGGGCGAAGCGCAGCGCGCCGCGCAGTCGATCCTCCTCGCCGGGATGCTCTCGCTCGCCGCGGTGCTCCTCATCGCCGGGATCATGGTGTCGCAGCGCTTCGTCGCGCAGAACGAGAAGCTGCAGGAGACATTGCGCGAGAGCGAGGCGCAGCTGCGCCACCTCATCGAGTCGGCGCCGATGCCGCTCATCATCGTGCGCGCCGGCGACCAGCAGATGCTCTACGCCAACGAGCGCGCGCTGCAGCAGTTCTCCCTCAACGTGGACACGCTGCAGGGACGCTCGCTCGCCGACTTCCACGTGGACCCGGAGATCCGCAGCGCGCTGCCCGAGGCCCTGTCGCGCCACGGCTCGGTGCGCGACTACGAGGTCCACCTCAAGGACTTCAACGGCCGCGAGTTCTGGCTGCTCCTCTCCGCGCAGCCGATCCGCTACGGCGGGATCGTGGGGCTCCTGGTGGCGCTCGCCAACATCGACGATCGCAAGCGCATGCAGGACGACATGCAAAAGAAGGCGATGCACGACCAGCTCACGGGGCTGCCGAACCGCGCGAGCTTCCACGAGTCGCTCGACCGCGCCGTGAGGAAGGCGCGCCGGCGCGAAGGGCGCTTCTCGGTCCTCTTCGTCGACCTCGACCGCTTCAAGGAAGTGAACGACACGCTCGGCCACGCCGCCGGGGACCAGCTGCTGCAGTCGGTGAGCGAAAGGCTGAAGAGCGCGGTGCGCCAGAGCGACCTCGTGGCGCGCATGGGCGGCGACGAGTTCGTGGTGCTGATCGAGGAGCATCGCGGGGCGGAGGAGGTGATGATCGTCGCGCAGAAGGTCCTCACCCTGCTGGAGCGCCCGATCCTCGTCGACTGGCGCGAGGTGAACGTCTCGGCGAGCGTCGGCATCGCGAGCTTCCCCGACGACGGCGACGACGTCGAGGTGCTCATGAAGAACGCGGACACCGCGATGTACCTCGCGAAGGAGCGCGGGCGCAACAATTTCCAGTTCTACTCGACGGAGCTGAACCGCATCACCATCGAGCGCGGCAAGCTCGAGAAGCGCGTGCGCCGCGGCCTCGCCAACGGCGAGTTCTTCCTGCTCTACCAGGCCGAGGCGAGCCTCGCCACCGGCAGGATGGAGGCCGCCGAGGCGCTCATCCGCTGGCGCGATCCCGACCACGGCGTCGTGATGCCCGCCGACTTCCTGCCCCTCGCCGAGGAGAACGGCACCATCATCCAGATCGGCCAGTGGGTGATCGACCGCGCGCTCGCGGACCTGGGGGCGTGGCAGGACCAGGGCGTGGACCTCACGCTCTGCATCAACATCTCCGCGCGCCAGCTACAGCACCATGAGCTCGCGGCGGAGATCGCCGCCGCGCTGAAGACCCACGGCGTGCCCGCATCGCGCGTGCGCGTGGAGATTCCCGAGCCCGCGCTCATGGGCGAGTCGGCCGCCGCCGCGCGCACGGTACGCTCGCTGCAGGCGTTGGGGCTGCAGATCGCCATCGACAACTTCGGCACCGGCTACTCTTCGCTCGGGCTGGTGCGCGGCTTCTCGGTGCAGGCGGTGAAGATCGACAAGTCGCTGGTGAGCGGCTGCGCAGGCAAGCACGACAACGCCGCGATCGTGGGGGCGGTGGGCGCGATGGCGAAGAGCCTCGGCCTCACGGTGATCGCCGCCGGCGTCGAGACCGAGGAGGAGAAGGCGCTCGTCACCTCGCTCGGCTGCGCGCGCGCGCAGGGCTACCTCATCGGCCGCCCCGCCGAATGGACCGAGATCACGCGGCTCGCCGCAATCCCGATCGCCGCCACGGCGCCGGCGGTGTAGCTCCCCTACACCATCGAAGCGATCACCATCGCGGTCGCCGCGGTGATTTTCTTCGCGTAGGCGATGTCGATGAACTCGTTGGGACCGTGGGCGTTGGACCGGGGCCCGAGGACGCCGGTGACGAGGAGCTGCGCCGAGGGGAACTTGGCGTTCAGCATGCTCATGAAAGGGATGGTGCCGCCCTCGCCCATGTAGGCGGCGGGCTTGCCGAAGAGGCTGGCGGAGGCGCGGTCGAGCGCGGCCGAGAGCCACGGCGCGGTGGCGGGCGCGTCCCATCCGCTCGCCGCCGAGTCGTAGCGGAAATCCACCGAGGCCGAGTACGGCGGATCGCTCTCGAGGATCTTCTTCATCGCCCGCGCGGCGCGCTCGCCCTCGACCAATGGCGGCAAGCGCAGCGACAATTTGAGCGACGTGTACGGCCGCTGCACGTTGCCCGCGGATTCCAGCGGCGGCAGGCCGTCGGCGCCCGTGACCGCGAGCGCCGCGCGCCATGTGCGGTTGAGGATAAGCTCCACGGGATCCTTGCTCAGGGGCTGCGCGAAAAGCCGCGCGCTGCCCTGTTGATCGTCGCAGCAACCGGTCCAGGGAAATCGCTTCCACAACGTCTCGCCGAGGATCTCGGCGGCCTGGCTCGCCTGCGCGCGGCGCTCCGCCGGAATCTCGCACTGGAAATCGGCGGGCTTCACGACGCCGGTGCGCGAATCGTCGATGCGGTCGAGGACCTGGCGCGCGATGCGGAAGGAAGACGGCACGACGCCGCCCGCATCGCCCGAGTGCACGCCCTCGGTGAGGATGTCCACGCGCAGGGTCCCGTTCACGAGCCCGCGCAGCGACGTGGTCGCCCAGAGCTGCTCATAGTTGCCCGCGCCGGAATCGAGGGCGATCACGAGGCCCACGTCTCCCATTCGCGGCGCGAGCGCTTCCAGGTACGCGGGCAGGTCGTAGCTGCCGCTCTCCTCGCAGGTCTCGATGAGTCCCACGCAGCGCGGCCGCGCGATCGCTTCTGCGTCGAGCGCCGCGATCGCCGCGAGCGCGGCGAACACCGCGTAGCCGTCGTCGGCGCCGCCGCGTCCGTAGAGGCGCCCTTCCTCGATCACCGGCGTCCACGGGCCCAGGCCCGCGCGCCAACCGGTCATCTCCGGCTGCTTGTCGAGGTGGCCGTACAGCACGACGGATTTGCCGCTCGCACCCGCCCCTTTCGCGGCAATGTCGAAGAAGAGGACGGGCGTGCGTCCCTCGAGGCGGACCACCTCGAGCGTCATGCCTTCCACCGGCTGGCGCTTCACCCACGCGAGGGCCTGCCGGATCGCCGCCTCGATGTGGCCGTGCTCGCGCCATTGCGGGTCGAAGTGCGGCGACTTCGCCGGCAGGCGTACGTACTCGACGAGCTGCGGCAGAATGTCGGCGTCCCATTGGCGCGAGATGCGCGCGGCGAGAGCGGCGGCGTCGTAGGCGGGAGGCGTGAGCGGCTGGCGGGCGGTCATGGCTTTTCCAATCCGGCGCGAAGGTCGATGGCCCTATTTTAGTATGCTGGGGGCATGACGATTCCCTGGTTCTATATTTTCGTCGTCTCGTATCTGCTGTGGGTGCTGGCCGCGTGCGCGACGCTGCTCCTCGAGCGGCGCTCTCCCACGGCGACGCTCGCATGGATCTTCGCGTTCATCGCGATCCCTGTGCTCTCCGGCTTCTACTACATGCTGTTCGGCCCGCGCCGGCTGCAGCGCCGGCGCCGGCGCTACGGCATCGCGCGCGGCTCGGTGCGCGGGCGCCTCACGCGCGACGACAAACCGTCGAGGCTCGAGCTGCAGCGCGACGCGGCGGGGCTCGCGGCGGTGGCGAGGCGCCTGGACCAGGGCGAGCCCTCGTTCGCCTCGGCGGTGAGGCTCCTCGACGACGGCGACCAGTGCATGCAGGCGCTCGAGGAGGTCGTCCTCGCCGCGAAACACCACGTGCACATGGAGTACTACATCTGGGAGCCCGACCACGTCGGCACGCATTTCCGCGACCTCCTCGCGGCGGCGGCCGGGCGCGGCGTGGAGGTGCGCGTGCTCTACGACGACATCGGCTCGCCCAACCTGCACGACGCGTTCTGGGCGCCGCTGCGGGAGGCGGGCGGCGAGGTGATCATCTTCAACGAGGTGCGTTTCAGGCTCACGCGCTGGCACCTCGGCAACTTCCGCACGCACCGCAAGATCGCCATCGTCGACGGGCTCACCGGGTTCCTGGGCGGCATCAACATGCACGATTCCGCGACCGCCACGCGCTCGGGCAAGAACGCCTGGCGCGACCAGCACTGCCGCATCGACGGCGAGCCCACGCATCGCATCCAGCAGCTCTTCCTCGAGAACTGGAACTACTCGGGCGGCGCCTTCACGCTCGACGAGGCCAACGTCGCGCGCTACTTCCCGCCGGCGCGCGTCGGCAAGGGCATCCCGATGCAGATCGTCGCTTCGGGCCCCGACGACGCCAACGCGCCCATGCACGCGTACTTCCTCGCCGCGCTGTCCACCGCGCGCAGCCGCGTGCTGATCGAGACGCCGTACCTCATTCCCGACGAGCCGCTCGAGGCGGCGCTGCGCATCGCGGAGCTGAAGGGCGTCGACGTGCAGGTGATCGTGCCGCGGCGGGGCGACTCCAGGCTCGTCACCGCGGCCTCGCACACGTACTGCGAGTCGCTGCGCAGGGCCGGCATCAAGGTCTTCGAGTACGGGCCGCCGATGCTGCACGCGAAGACGATGGTGATCGACGAGACCGTGGCCGTCGTCGGCACCGCCAACCTCGACAACCGCAGCTTCCGCCTGAACTTCGAGATCGCCGCCGCCTTCTACGACGCCGACGTGATCGCGCGCCTCGTGAAGCGCTTCGAGGACGACCGCGCGGTGTGCAAGCCCTTCCCGTCGCGCAAGCGCCCCGAGAAGCTCACCGTGCTGCTCGAGTCCATCGCGCGGCTCACCTCGCCCGTGCTCTGATAACCGGGGACAGACCTCGGTTATTTCTGCCGATAACCGAGGTCTGTCCCCGGTTATTTCTTCAGGGCAGCGGCCGGTACGGCCGGGGATACGCGGCGACGGAGAGGTTGCCGTCGCGGTCGTAGGCCTGCACGCCGAACTGGTAGTTGTCCTTCGAGATCCCCACCAGCGTCTCGCGCGTCGCGTCGCCCACGTCGCGGTGATGCTCCCAGTCGGCCGCGGTGGTCGCGCGCCACACGATGCGGTAGCCGGCGACGTCGGACTCGGGATTGCCCTTCCAGCGCAGCGTCGTGTCCGCCTCCAGGCGGATGTTCTCCATCTCCACATCGCGCGGCACGGAAGGCCCGAGCGCCAGCGCCGCGAGGGCCGCCGCGTTCACGCGCGCCACGTCGGCCACGTAGGCGAAGTCCACGAACTCGGGCAGGTCACCGTACTGCACGCCGTCCACCACGCGCACGTCCTGGTGCTGGTGGCGCCAGTCCTCGGCGGGTTCGGTGAAGCGCAGCGCCGCGTAGCCCGCCTCGAGGAACGGGAAATGGTCGCCGCCGCGCAGGTACCGGTCGCGCCGCCACACGACGTCCACCTTCATCGACGGCACGTGGCGCTCGGCCGCCTCCTTCACGAATCGCGCGAGCTGGCGCGCCGGCAGGTCGTTCTCCCCGCCCGTGCGCAGCGCCGCGACGACGTCGTCGGGCAGCGTCTTCAGCGGCGGCACGCCCTGCGCGAAGAGGCGCACATGTCCGCGCTCGACCTTGCCGTCCGCGCCGCGCGTATTGCCGACGATGTCGTTGGTGATCATGCCGGCGATGTCGAGTCCCTTCGCCTTCGCGTCCTTCGCCCAAGCTGCGGAGCCGAGGAGGCCCTGCTCCTCGCCGGCCACCGCCATGAAGACGAGCGTCGCGTCGAAGCGGTGCTTCGCCATCACGCAGGCGAGCTCCATCGACACCGCGGTCCCCGACGCGTCGTCGTTGGCGCCGGGCGCGTCCTTGTCGGGGTCGACGGGACTGGACGGCATCGAATCGTAATGGCCGCTCACCACGTAGAAGCGCTCGCGGCTCTCGGCTTGCGCGCCGGGGAGCGTCGCCACGACGTTCACGAACGTCGTGGGCCTGGGCACGCGCGCGCCGGTCTCGATGAGATGCTCGTCGAACGCGACCGCGAGGCGCCCGCCCGCGTCCTTCGAGCAGCGCTCGAGCTCGGCCTTGATCCAGCGCCGTGCCGCGCCCACGCCGCGAGTCTCCGATGCGGCGTCGGACAAGGAATTGCGCGTGCCGAAGGAAGCGAGCTTGCGGATGCGTGCCTCGATGCGTTGCGCGGAGACTTCGCCCGCGATGCCGGATATGAGCGCGTTGCGCTCGCCGGGCGCCGCGGCGAGGGCGGGAGCGCCCGCCGCCACGGCCAGCGCGAAAAAGGCGAGTGATTTCATGAAATGATTCTCCTTTGACGGCAATGAACGATGCCGCGTGAATGTTGCCCTGAAATGATCGAGACCGCCTTCCTCCTCGCCCTGTGCGCCGCCGCGATCGCGATCGCCGCAATCGTGCACGGGCTGCGCCAGCCGTAGGCCCAGGGCGCGAAGCTCGACGTGGCCTTGCGCCTCGCCCGCTGGATCATCGCCGCCACCCTTGCCGCCTCGGGCGTGTGGATCGCGATCGCGCCGCGCGCCGACCAGCCCTTGCTCGACACTCTCGAGCGCGCGTTCCCCGCGATCCGCGCGGCGTACATCGACGACTTCACGCGCGCCGTCATCACCGCGGGGCTCGCGCGCGGCGACGCGTCCGAGGTCGCGCGCATCCGCCGGCAGGCGCGCGAGGCGAAGCGCTGGTGGCTCGCCGCGGCCTTCCTCGTCTTCGGCTTCAGCGTTGTCGTGTCGCTCCCCAGGCGATCGCGCACGACACGAGCAGGATCGCCGCGGCCAGCAGATAGGGCGCGCCCGGCAGGTGAAGATCCGCGCGCGGGCCGATGAAGGCCGCGAAGACGAGCGAGAACACGGCGGGGCCGAAGAGCCCCGCGATCGCGGTGAGGCTGGAATTGGCGCCCTGCAGCTGTCCCTGCTCGGAAGGCGACACGTGCCGCGTCATGAGCGCCTGGATCGACGGTGCCGACAGGCCCCAGATCGCCATCACCGGCACGCCGATGAGGAAGACGTCGCCGCGCGTGGCGAGGCCATAGATGGCGAAGCCCGCCGCGCCGAAGATGAGGCCCAGCGCGAGGGCGCGGCGCTCTCCCAGGCGCTTCACCACGGGGCGCACCAGCGCGCCCTGCACGATCATCGAGCACACGCCCACGCCCGCGAGCGCGAGCCCCACCTGGAGCTGGCTCCACCCGTACCGGTAGCTCATGTAGAGGACCGTCACGCTCGGCAGCACCAGGTGCGCGAGCTGCGCGAGGAAGTTGGCGAGCGCGAGGCCGGAGAGCTCGGGATGCGAGCGCAGCAGCACGAGCGAGCCCACCGGGTTCGCCTTCTTCCACTCGAAGGGCGCGCGCTTGTCCTTCGGCAGGGATTCGGGAAGGATGAAGTAGCCGTACATCGCGCTCACGATGGCCATCACGCCCGCCGCCCAGAAAGGCAGCCGCGGATCCACCTGGCCCAGGAGCCCGCCCAGCGCGGGGCCCAGGACGAACCCCAGGCCGAAGCCCGCGCCGACGACGCCGAAGGACGCCGCGCGATTTTCCGGCGGAGCGACGTCGGCGATGTACGCGAACGCGGTCCCGAAGCTCGCCGCGGTGATGCCGGAGATGACGCGTCCCACGAAGAGCCAGTTCAGGTCCGGTGCGAGCGCCATCAGGAAATAGTCGCAGCCCAGCCCGAAGCACGAGAGGAGGATCACCGGCCGGCGGCCGAAGCGGTCGGAGAGCGCGCCGATGAACGGCATGAAGAGGAACTGCATGAGCCCCCACGCCGTCATGAAGACGCCGAAGGTGCGCGCCGCGGCCGACGTGTCGCCGCCCTTGAACGACTCGATCAGCTTGGGCAGCACCGGGATCACGATGCCCATCGCGATCACGTCGATCACGACGGTCACGAAGATGAAGAGGATCGCCGCGCGGCGCGGCGGATGGCTGGGGGCGCTCAAGGTCGCCACCTTACCAAAGGTCGTGTCAGGTACGACTTTTTATGTCGTACCTGACACGATATTTTAAGTCGTACCTGACACGACTTTCCGGTCCACCGCGGCTGGCGTGCCGCGTTAAGGGGCCATGAACAGGAGCCCCGCGGGATTGCCGCCCCGATGCCCCGCGCCGCCGGCCCCGGGCGAGCGGGAGGCATCCTCCACTCGGACTACGCGCGCCCGCGCGCGGCCCCGCGCCAAGCCCAGGCATCGTCCGAAAGGCCCATGAGGTTGAATTTCAGGGGTGAAGCGCCGGTCTGACCTCAAGCAACAGGAGGTGGGCGATGGGCAGGATCCCCTACATCACGGCGCTTTCGTTGGCGGCGGGCGCTTTGCACGCCCAGGCCGCGACGATGGCGTGCGGCGGCATCGGCAGCGACGAGCGCCGCGAGCTCGCCGCGCAGTTCGGTAGCGCCAACATGGCCCTCGAATTCGTGCTCGCCGGGCGCGGCAACTATGTCGCCGACGTCGACGTGACGCTCACCCCTGCCGCACCGGGCGAAGCGCTCAGCGTGAAGACCGACGGGCCCATCTGCTACCTGCAGCTGCCGCCGGGACGCTACACGATCGATGCGGCGTACAACGGCGAGCGCAAATCGGCGAGCGCCACGGTGCCCGCCCGCCCCGGCCGGCCCGTGCGCGTCACCATCGCCTTCCCGCCGGGCGCGCGCGACATCGACCCGGCCCCCGTATCCCCCGAAGAGAAACGACAAGCGAGTCAGCCATGACTACCAAGCTGCAGCAGCCGTTCAAGCGAGAGCTCGACCTGAACGGCGAGAAGTACACCGTCACCATCACGCCCGAGGGCCTCAAGCTCGTCGTGAAGGGCAAGCGTAAGGGCATCGAGCTCACCTGGGCCTCGATCGTCGGCGGCGACGCCGCGCTCGCCACGGCGCTCAACGCCTCGACGATGGGCGCCCGTTCCCTCCACGCCGTTCACACGCCCCCCGGGCGGCCGCAAACCAAGCACTGAGCCTTCAGATGAACCCGCGGCAGCGCTCCGCGCCGCAACGGCAGGCGAGCTTGCCGTTGTGGTGCGACTCGCCATAGTCCGCGCTGAGCTCCTCTCCCCTGGCGATGTCGCGCCGCGCATAGAACTCGGCGCGGTCCGCGGTGCAGCGGATGTAGGTGTTGGCGTCGCACGAATGGTTGATGAAGCGAAAGCCGCGCGGGCTCTCGGTGGCATCGAGCGCGTGGCGGTCGAGCTCCACGATCGCGACGATGGCGCGGCCCTTCGCGCGCCGGCGCGCCTCGCGAAGGCCGATCACCTCGCCCTCGAATTCCCCGATCTTCGCGCCCCTGGGGATCGCCGACCCGCTGAAGAGGCCCTTGCCGACGATGCCACTCGGCCTCACCACGAGCGAATCGTAAATGCCGCGCCAATCACGTTTCATTTCGTCATAATCGCGGAAGGAAAACCACAGGGCAAGACGAAAACATGAAGAAGGCAGACCTGGAGAAGCAGAAGGGCCTCAGGATCGCCGGCGGCGCCGGCACCACCAACGATCGCTACGGCAAGGGAGCCGCGGAGGTTCTCGACAAGCGCGAGCAGCGCGAACGCGAACGCGAGATGGGACTGGTGCCGTTCGCGGTGAAGCTGCACGGCGACCTCGTGCGCGACCTGCACGCGGCCGCGGCCAAGCGCGGCGTCGGGCTGAACGAGCTCACCGCCGAGCTCATCCGCAAGGGCCTCGCGGCGAAGTAGCGTCGATGAGGGCTCGCCTCGGCGCGCTGCTCTTCATCGCGGCGCTGCCCGCGGCCGGAGCACCCGCGCCCGACCCCGTTCCCGTGCCCGAAGGCTGGCGCAAGGAGTCGTTCACCTTCCCCCTGCAATTCGCGCCGTCGATCCCGTACGAAGGCACGGAAAACGTGCGCTTCGCGCCGTCGTGGACCCATTTCGCCGATGAGGACGGGTTCACCTACGTGTTCCTCTGGAACCTGAAGACGAAGCCGGTCTCGCCCGACGATATCGAGGAGTACCTCGAGACCTATTTCAACGGGCTCATGAAGAACGTGGGCCGCCAGCGCAAGCTCTCGGACAAGGAAGTGAAGACCGCGGTGGCGGCCCACCCCCTCGCCGAGCTCGCCGGCTGGGCCCAGGGCTACGGCGTCGAGGTGCGCACGTGGAACGCGTTCTCCAGGGGCGAGCGCGTCCTCCTCCACGGCGAGGTGAGCCAACGCGATTGCGGCGAGCGCATGCAGATCTTCTTCGCCTTCTCCGAGGCGCGCCGCGACCGGCCCATCTGGGAGGGGTTGCGCGCGGCGAGAAACGCAACAAGCTGCGACCGATCGGGGTCATAGAGGGATACCCGCGAGCGCGATCCGGGCGACAATGCGCTGCCCATGGCGCTCAAATCCACGATCTTCAAGGCGGAGCTCACGGTCTCCGACCTCGACCGCAACCATTTCGCCACGCACGCGCTCACCATCGCGCGCCATCCGTCCGAGACCGATGAGCGGATGATGGTGCGCGTCCTCGCCTTCGCGCTGAACGCCGACGAGGCGCTGGAATTCGGGCGCGGGCTTTCCTCGGAAGGCGAGCCGGACCTGGTGAAGAAGGACCTCACCGGCGCCATCGAGCTGTGGATCGACGTGGGCCTTCCCGACGGGCGCGAGATCCGCAAGGCGTCGGGGCGCGCGCGCGAGGTGAAGGTCTACATCTACGGCGGGAGGAGCGCGGCGATGTGGTGGGCGCAGAACGAGGGGGCGCTCGCGCGCCTCGCCAACGTGTCCGTGATCGAGATCCCCGCGGTGGTGTCGAGCGACGTCACCGCGCTCTCCGCCCGCAACATGCGCCTGCAATGCACCATCCAGGACTCCCAGATGTGGCTCGCGGTGAACGAAGCCACGCTGCACTTCGAGCCGGTCGTCCTCAAGCCCTGAAGGTCCCGGAGCTGCGCTCGCGTTGTCGGCTAAACTCGGCGGCGGGGGAGGTCCTGTGCCGAGACGAAGCATTCCGCGCGCTATGGCCGCGTCGCTCTGTTGCGCAGCGCTCTTCCCGCTTTGGGCGCGGGCGGCGGATGGCCCCCAGCCCCCCGCGCGACCGAAGACGGCGCTCGTGCTCTCCGGAGGCGGCGCGCGCGGCATCTCCCACATCGGCGTCCTCAAGGTGCTGCGCGAGCTTCGCGTGCCCATCGACTTCATCGTCGCCACCAGCATGGGCTCGATCGTGGGCGGCGGGTACAGCGCGGGGTACACGCCCGATGAGATGGAGGCGCTGGTGAAGACCGCCGACTGGGATCTCATGTTCTCCGACCGCCCGCCGCGCGAGGACCTCTCCTTCCGCCGCAAGGAGGACGACCTGCGCTTCATCGGCAAGAGCGAGCTGGGGCTCAAGCGCGGGGGCGTGGTCCTGCCGCGTGGGGCCTTCGGTGCGCAGAACCTCGAGGAGTTCCTGCGCCGCCTGGCGCGTCCCGCCAACGACGCGCGCACGCTCGACGAGCTGGCGATCCCGCTGCGCGCGGTGGCGACCGACCTGGTGAGCGGAGAGCTCGTCGTGCTGCGCGACGTGCCGCTCTCGGTCGCGATGCGCGCCTCGATGTCGATCCCCGGAGCCTTCGCGCCCGCACACGTCGGCGAGCGCCTCCTCGCCGACGGCGGCCTCGCGCGCAACCTGCCGGTCGAGACCGCGCGCGACATGGGCGCCGACGTGATCATCGCGGTGAACGTCGGCACGCCGCTGCTGCCGCGCGAGGCGCTCTCCTCGGCCTTCGGCGTCGCGCAGCAGATGATCAACATCCTCACCGAGCAGAACGTCGCGAGTTCGCTCGCGGCGCTGCGCCCGACCGACATCCTCGTCTCGCCGAACCTCGCCGGCGTGACCTTCCTCGACTTCGAGCGCGGCGCGGAGCTCATCGCCCTCGGCGAGGACGCGGCGCGCGCGGTGGGGGAGCGCCTCTCGAAGCTGAGCGTCGACGCGCGCGCCTACGAGGCGTTCGAGTTCAGGCGCACGCGCCACCCCGTGGCCTACGACCAGCGTGTGGCTGCCGTGCGCGTCGAAGGCGCTTCGCGCACCAACCCCGAGGCGCTGAAGCGCGAGATCGCGGAGCGCGCCGGCATCGTCGCCGGCAAAAGCGTGAACGATGACGAGCTCGTGCACGCCGCGCGCATCCTTCACGGCAGCGGCGAGTTCGAGCGCGTCGACGTGCGCACCGAGCTCGCCGACGGCCGCAAGCTCGTCGTGGTCGAGGTGGAAGAAAAGCCCTGGGGTCCCGACTACCTGCGCATCGGCGGGCGCGCGGTCGCCGACTTCCACACCGACTCGCGTTTCTCGGTCACGCTGCAGCACACGCGCACGTGGGTGAATTCCTGGGGCGCGGAATGGCGCAACGAGGCGCAGATCGGCGACGTCCGCCGCATCGCGACGAGCTTGTACCAGCCGCTCGGCCCCGGCAGCCCGTGGTTCGTCGAGCCCGCCCTGCAGGCGATCGAGTCCGACTACGACATCTTCGGTGCGGGCAACCGCCGCACCGACCGCATCACCCGTGCGACCCACAGCGCGGCGGCCGACATCGGCCATCGCCTCGGCACGAGCGGCGTCGCGCGCCTCACGCTCGCCTACGAGCGGTACCGCGCGACGCCGGTCATCAGCGCGAGCTCCGAGGGCACGGTGAAAGACGACGGCAGGTTCGCGCGCCTGAGCGTGGTGTTCGATACGCTCGACGACGCCAACTTTCCGAAGACCGGCTATCTCGCCGGCGCCGGTGCGCAGGCGGTCTCGTACAGCGGCAACCGGGCGGTGCAGAACTACTTCGCGCAGCTTCTCTATCCGGTCACCTTCGGGCGCCTCACTCTCCTGGGCATCGCCGCGACGCAGCGCTCGCGCGAGGACCGCGGCGGCTTCAACCTCGGCGGCTTCCTCGACCTGAGCGGCACTCCGGTGGGCGCGCTCTCGGGGACGCAGGCCGCGCTCTTCGCCGGACTCGCGTACTATCGCGTAGGAGAGTTGCCGCGCGCGTTGGGAAGGAGCTGGTACGCGGGATTCTCGCTCGAGGCCGGCAACGTGTGGCCGCGCAGATCCGACATCGCGCTCGGCGACCTGCGCAAGGCCGCCTCGCTCTTCCTGGGATTCGACACGATCGTGGGCCCGCTCTACCTCGGCTGGGGCCACACCTTCGGCGGCGACTCCGCCCTCTATCTTTTCCTGGGCAGGCCCACGGCCCAGAACTGAACGCTGCATCCCGCGAGGCCCCCAGGTTCCCCCATGACAAACGAACCACAAGACGGCGGATTCGCCGCGCTCGGGCTCGATCCGCGCATCGTCTCCGCGCTCACCGCCCTGGGCTACGAGGAGCCCACGCCGATCCAGCGCGAGACGATCCCGCCGCTCATCGCAGGCAGGGATCTCCTCGGGCAGGCGGCGACCGGCACCGGCAAGACGGCGGCCTTCGCGCTGCCGATCCTGCAGCGCATGCTGAACGAAGGCAAGACCGAAGGCCCGACGGCCGTGGTGCTGGTGCCCACGCGCGAGCTGGCGATGCAGGTCTCCGAAGCGCTGCACCGCTATGGCAAGGCGATCGGCGCGCGCGTGCTGCCGGTCTACGGGGGCCAGCCCATCGGGCGACAGCTGCACGCGTTGCGCGCCGGCATCGACATCGTGGTCGCCACACCCGGGCGCGCGCTCGACCACATCCGCCGCGGCAGCCTGCAGCTTTCCGGCGTGCGCGTGGTGGTGCTGGACGAGGCCGACGAGATGCTCGACATGGGCTTCGCCGAGGACATCGAGGCGGTGCTCGCCGAGGCGCCGAAGGATCGCCAGACCGTGCTCTTCTCCGCTACGATGCCGCCGCGCATCGAGGCGATCGCGCGCAAGAACCAGCGCGACCCCATCCGCGTCCAGATCGCCAAGGCCGCCGCCAAGGCGGGCGAGATGCCGAAGGTGCGCCAGCAGGCGTACGTCGTGCAGCGCAACGTGAAGAAGGTCGCCCTCGGGCGCATCCTCGACCTCGAGTCGCCGGCCGCGGCGATCGTCTTCTGCCGCACGCGCACCGAGGTGGACGAGCTCACCGAGACCATGAACGCGCGCGGCTACCACTCGGAAGCGCTGCACGGGGGAATGACGCAGGGCGAGCGCGACAAGGTGATGCGCCGGCTTCGCTCGGGAGACGCGCAGCTCCTCGTCGCCACCGACGTCGCCGCGCGCGGCCTGGACATCGAACACCTCACGCACGTCATCAACTACGACCTCCCGAACGCGCCCGAGGCATACGTGCATCGCATCGGCCGCGTCGGGCGAGCCGGCCGCGAAGGCGTCGCCATCACGCTGGTGGAGCCGCGCGAGCACCACCAGCTGCGCAACATCGAGCGCATCACCAAGCAGAAGATCGAGGTCGCCAAGGTGCCGACGGTCGCCGACCTTCGCACGCGCCGCCTCGAGCTCACCAGCGCGGCGCTGCGCGAGGCGATCCTCGCCGACGACAAGGAGCACTTCCGCGTCGTGGTCGACGCGCTCTCCGACGAGTTCGACCTGGTGGACATCGCGATGGCGGCGGTGCGCCTCTACCACGGCGCCACCGTGGGCGACGCCGAGAACGAGAACGACGAGATCGCCGAGCCCATGCCCGCCGCGGCCTCGCGCGACAAGGATCGCCGCCCCGCCTCACGCGGCGCGCGCCGCGGCGCCGACATGGCGAGGCTCTACATCGCCGCGGGACGCCAGGCGGGGATTCGCCCGCAGGACCTGGTGGGTGCGATCGCCAACGAGGCGGGCGTGCCCGGCAACGCGATCGGCGCGATCCAGA
Source organism: Burkholderiales bacterium (assembly GCA_038244725.1). Taxonomy (GTDB): domain Bacteria; phylum Pseudomonadota; class Gammaproteobacteria; order Burkholderiales; family Usitatibacteraceae; genus Usitatibacter. The sequence goes on along the minus strand of JBBRTF010000011.1, from coordinate 48,425 downwards.
TCAGCGACCGATTCTCGCTGGTGGAGGTGGCCGAGGAAACCGCCGACCACGTGATCAAGATGCTCAAGCAGAGCAACCTTCGCGGAAAGAAAGTGACCATTCGGCGCGATGGCGAGTCCTAGCCCTTGCGCGGTGGTGTAACGTCCCCATATTCCCAGCGCAGCCCGAGCTGCCGACCCTCTCCGGAGAACGCGCCATGAACGCCATGAAGAAGAGCTCCATCCTGTTGCTCACCGCAGCGCTCACTCTCGGCGCCGCGAGCCTCGATGCCGATGCCGCGCGACGCTTCGGCGGCGGCGGCAACCTCGGCAAGCAACGCGCGACGCCGGCGATGAAGGAAGCGCCGAGCGCCGCACCCTCCTCGCCTTCGGTTCCCGCGAAGGCCGGCGCGCCTGCGCCCGCCGGCGCGCCCGCGGCTGCGCCCGCGCAGCCGGGCTTCATGGGCCGCTGGGGCGGAATGCTCGCCGGCCTGGGCATCGGAGCGCTGCTGGGCTCGATGTTCGGTGGCCACCTGGGCGGCGGCTTCGGATTGCTGCTGATGCTGCTCGTCTTCGGCGCGGTGGCGTTCATGGTGATGCGCATGCTCGCTTCGCGCGTCAAGCCCGTCGACAAGCCCGTGGCGTTCGCCGCGGCGGCCCCCGATGCATCCGCTGCACCGCAGGTCGCGATCGGCGCCAACCTTGCCGGCGCCGCCGAGCCCGCGCGCGCCGCGTCGAACATCCCCCCCGACTTCCAGGTGGAGCCCTTCCTGCGCCAGGCGAAGATGGCGTTCATCCGCCTGCAGGCCGCCAACGACGCGAAGGACCTCGCCGACATCCGCGACTACACCACGCCCGAGATGTACGCGGAGATCGCGATGCAGATCGAGGAGCGCCTGGATGCCGTGCAGAAGACCGAGGTGGTCAACGTGCATCCGACGCTGGTGGAGGTCGCCAACGAGGACGGCTACGAGATCGCGAGCGTGCGCTTCGCCGGCCTCCTGCGCGAGGCGGCCGACGCCAACCCCCAGCCCTTCGACGAGGTCTGGCACGTTCGCAAGAAGGTCGGCGACAAGAGCGCCACCTGGCTCATCGCCGGCATCCAGCAGCTGCCGCAGTAATTCTAGAAAGTGGTGTCAGGTACGACATTTCCGTGGCGCAGCCGCGTCGCGGAAAGTCGTACCTGACACCACTTTTTATGTCGTACCTGACACGACTTTTATGCCGAAGGCGGCGAAGAAAAGCGCGGGGATCCTGCTCTACCGGCGCGCGAGCGCGGGGGTGGAGGTGCTGCTCGCGCATCCGGGCGGGCCGTACTGGAAGAGCCGGGACGTAGGCGCGTGGACGATTCCCAAGGGCGAGATCGACGAGGGCGAGGACGCCTACGTGGCGGCGCGCCGCGAGTTCCTCGAGGAGACAGGCTTCGAGCCCGGTGACCGCGCCATCGAGCTCGTGCCCCTTCGCCAGCCGAGCGGCAAGACGATCCAGGCCTGGGCGATCGAGGGCGATTGCGACACCGCCGCCGCGCGCAGCATCACCTTCACGATGGAGTGGCCGCCGAAGTCGGGGCAGCAGGCCGAATTTCCCGAGATCGACAAGGTCGAGTGGTTCGCGCTCGACGAGGCGGCGCGCCGCATCATCCCCGGGCAGGCGCCCTTCCTCGATCAGCTGCGATCGCTGCTCCCGTAAGCGGGGAACCCGCTACGCGCCGCGCGCGAGGCGCTCCACCATCTCGATCACATCTTCGTCCATCGCCACGCCGTCGCGCCGGTGGCGCTCGAGCTTCTCCATCTCGATCTCGCCCGGCAGCAGCACCGGCTTCGCGGCATCTGCGGGCAGCGTCGAATGGAGGATCGCGGCGAAATCGTCCATCCGTTCCGCGAGCCAGTCCGCGGAGCCGAGCCGCGCGGTGTCGATGAGGAAGAAGAAGTGCCCGAGGTCCTGGGGCTTGTCCGGCGCGTCGATCCACGTCTGCACGTGCGTGAGATACGCCGCCCCCGAAAGCAGGCCCGCGAAGAGATCGACGATGAGCGCGAGCCCGTAGCCCTTGTATCCGCCGATGGGCGAGAGGAACCCGTCGAGCGCGGCCTTCGCATCGGTGGTGGGCCGGCCCTCGCGATCGGTGGCCCAAGTGTCGGGGATGGGCTTGCCCGCCTTCATCGCATCGCGGATCTTCGCGCGCGCCACCACGCTCATCGCCATGTCGAGGATGAGGGGACGCCCGCCCGGCCGCGGCACGCCGAAGCCGAGGGGACTGTTACCGACGCGCGCATCGCGTCCTCCGTGCGGCGCGATCGTCGTGCTCGAGTTGCTGCCGATGATGCTCGCGAATCCCTGCTCGGCCGCGAGGTAGTTATAGAGGCCGATGGCGCCGAAGTGGTTGCTGTGGCGCACGAAGACGTCGCCCGTGCCCGATTCGCGCGCCATGGCCATCGCCTCTTCGAGCGCGCGCGTCCCCACGAGCGGGCCCACGCCATCATCGCCGTCGAGGCGCGCGATGGCGGGGGCGACGCGCTCCACGCGGATCGCCGGGTGCGCCTTGGCGCCGCCGCCGCGGATGCGCTCGGCGTACGACTCGAGGCGGGCGACACGGTGGGTGTGCACGCCGAAGAGATCGCCCGTCGCGAGGATGCGCGCGGCGTCGATCGCATCTTCGTGCCGCATCCCGAGCGTTTCCAGCGCGCCCGACGCGAGCGTGGCGAGCGCGTCTTCGGTGAGCGTCCCCAACCCGCTAGTCCGCCTTGATGCCCGCGGCCTTGATCACTTTGCCCCAGGCGTCCGTCTCCTTGCGGATGTAGGCGGCGAGCTCTTCGCGCGTGCCGGGGTGCGGCTCGAGGCCGTGTTCGAGGAGCTTGTCGCGCACGTCGGGGGAATTGAGCGCCTTCACGAGCTCGCGGTTCCAGCGATCGAGGATGTCGACGGGCGTCTTGCCGGGCGCGACGAACGCGTACCAGTTGGTCGCCTCGAATCCCGGATAGCCGGACTCCGCGACCGTGGGAACGTCGGGCAGCACCGGCGAGCGCGTGAGCCCGGTCACCGCCAGCGGGCGCAGCTTCCCCGACTGGATGTGCGGCAGCGCCGTGGACGGCGGCGACCAGTACGATGCGATGCGTCCGCCGAGGATGTCGGGCATCGCCGCGCCGCCGCCCTTGTAGGGAACGTGGGTGAGGTCGATCCCCGCGCGCTGCTTGAGGAGCTCCCCGGCAAGGTGCGACGCCGATCCCACGCCCGTGGAACCGTATTCGATCGCGCCCGGCTTCGCCTTGGCGAGATCGACGAATTCCTTCAGCGTCTTCGCCGGAACGCTCGGGTTCACCACGAGGACGTTCGGAAAGACGACGCCCATGGTGAGCGGCGCGATGTCCTTCTGCGGATCGTAGGGAAGATCCTTCACCAGGTGCGGCGCCACGGCGAGCGGCCCCACGGAGCCCAGCAGGATCGTGTAGCCGTCTGGCGTCGCGGTGGCGATCTGCTGGTGCGCGATGTTGCCCCCAGCGCCGGCGCGGTTCTCCACCACCACGGGCTGGCCGAGGTTCTCGGAAAGCTTCTTCGCGATGATGCGTGCGGCGGTGTCGGTGGCACCGCCCGCGGCGAATCCCACCAGCAGCGTGATCGGGCGCGACGGAAAATTCTGCTGCGCGTGGACGAGGGGCGCGGCAAGCAACGCCGCCAGGAAGGAAACGACGATCGAATGGCGCACGGCGCATCTCCGGGAGGGAAACCGCGCCTACGATACAGCGAAAGTCGTGTCAGGTACGACATAAAAAGTCGTACCTGACACCACATTCAGTCGGAGCCGGTTTGCTCCGCGAGGAAGCGCGCCAGGGGGACCTGGGCGATGAGGGCGGCGAACCAGATGGCGTAGCCCTCGCCGGAGGGATGCAGGCCGTCGGGGCAGTAGTAGCGGCGCGGCTCCTGCACGAAAGGCTCCTCGTGGCTGGAGCCGATGAGGTCCACGAAGGTGATGCCGATCTCGCGCGTCACCGACTTCACGATCGAGTGCAGGCGCCGCGCGTGGCGCGAGATGAGCACCGAGATCGGCCGCAGGAAGAAGGGAGCGACGCTGAAGTTGTGCCCGGGCATGAGCACGACGTTCGGGCTCAACTCTCTCGCGCGCGCCAGGGCGTCGCGCAGGTCGCGCTCGAACTTTTCCACGGAGCGCAATTCCAGAACGTCGTTGGCGCAGGCGTGGATGAGCACCAGGTCGGCCGACTCGATCTCGAGGCTGCCCAGCTGGCCGATCACGTGTCCCACGCGCGAGCCGGACCGCGCGACATTGATGACGCGAGCATGGGGAAAGGCGGCGGCGATGCGCCCGGCGGTCGACTCGGCCGGCAGCGCGCCCACGCCGAACGCGGTGCTGTCGCCGGCCACGACGATGGTGCGGCGGCAGGTTTCCGGGGACGACTGGGCGGCGCGGGTCTGCGCGACGAGGCGCCTGGAGAAGCGGATGCGGGACGCATACAGCGCAACCACCGCGGCCGGCGGGGCCAGCAGGATCATCAACAGTATGTAGAGCGCCCACATGTTGCCCAGACTGCGACTTCCGGGGCAAAAAAAACATCGGCCGGCGCGAATCGCCTTGTAGGAATTTTGCGACGCGTGACATCGGCGGAAAACGACTCGCGCCCCGGTAAAATGGTGGCTTCCCTTCGTGGGGCCATCCTCCATGTCGACCCGTCCCTGCACCCTCGCGCTCTGCCTTTCCCTCGTCCTCCCCGCTGCCGCCCTCCCCGCCGAAAGGCCGCAGGATCGCTGGAAGCTCTCCGATATCTACCCTGACACCGCGTCATGGAACCGCGACGTGGCGCGCACGCAGGCCGACCTGAAGAAGTTCGCGTCCTGCCGCGGCCACATGGGCGCATCGGCCCGGCGCTTCAAGGAGTGCCTCGATCTCGAATACGACCTGCAGAAGCGCTACGCGCGCGTCTACGTGTACGCGAGCGAGCTCGAAGCCCAGGACACCGGAAACGCCGAGAGCCAGGCGCTCAACCAGAAGGCGCAGGTGGTCGGCACCGAGATCAACGAGGGCACGGCGTTCATGAACCCGGAAGTCCTCGCCATCGGCAAGGCGCGCATCGACGCCTTCTTCCGCCGGGAGCCGGGCCTCGCGATCTACCGCCATCCCATCGACGACATCCTGCGCACCGCCGCGCACACGCTCGATGCGAAAGGCGAGGCGATCGTCGCCGCGTTCAGCCTTTCGGCCGGAAGCTCGGGCTCGACGGCCACGATCCTCTCCAATGCCGACATGCCGTGGCCGACGGTGAAGCTCTCCGACGCAACCGAGGTGCGCCTCGACCAGGCCGCCTACACGCAGCAGCGCGAGGCCGCCAACCGCGATGATCGCAAGAAGGTGTTCGACGCGTTCTTCGGCGAGTGGAAGCAGTTCGAGGGCACCTTCGGCACCACGCTCTACGGAAGCATGAAGGAAGACACGGTCTCCTCGAAGGTGCGCCACTACCCGGACTCGCTCTCGCGCGCGCTCGACGGCAACCACCTGCCGCGCGCGGTGTACGACGAGCTCATCAAGAGCGCCAACGCGAACCTGCCGACGCTCTACCGCTATTTCCGCCTGCGCGCGAGGATGCTGGGCGTCCCGGAGATGCGCTACTACGACATCTATCCGCCGCTGGTCGCCGGCGGGCGCACCTACCCGATCGACGAGGGCATCCACATGATGCTCGAGGCGGTGAAGCCGCTGGGCGAGGAGTACGTCGCGGCGATGAAGAAGGGCCTAGCGGAGCAGTGGATGGACGTCTATCCGCGCCCGCGCAAGCTCTCGGGCGCGCACATGGCGGGCGACGCCTACGACGTGCATCCGCTCCTCCTCATCAACTACACCGACAACTACGAGTCGGTCTCCACCATCGCGCACGAGTGGGGCCACGCGATGCACACCTATCTCTCGAACCGCGCGCAGCCCTTTGCGACCTCGGGCTACGCCACGTTCGTCGCGGAGATCGCCTCCACGCTGAACGAGGCGCTCCTCCTGGACTACGCGCTAAAGTCCGCGAAGACCGACGACGAGCGGCTCCTCTACCTGGGCTCGGCGCTCGAGAACCTGCGCGGCACCTTCTTCCGCCAGGCGATGTTCTCGGAGTTCGAGCAGAAGGCGCACGCGATCGTCGACTCCGGCGAGCCGGTGACCGGCGAGAAGCTCACCCGGATCTACGGCGAGATCCTGCGCCGCTACCACGGCGAAGCGCAGGGTGTGGTGAAGATCGACGATCTCTACACCGTCGAATGGGCGTACGTCCCGCACTTCTACGGCTCGTTCTACGTCTTCCAGTACGCGACCTCGATCGCGGCGAGCTCGCTCCTCGCCGACGCGATCCTGGAGGGCAGGCCCGGCGCGCGCGCGCGCTACATGAAGCTCATCTCCTCGGGCGCGTCGGACTATCCCTACGAGCTCGTCAAGAAGGCGGGGGTCGACCTCGCCACGCGCGAGCCGTACGACGCGGTGTCGAAGCGCATGAACCGGATCATGGACGAGATCGAGGCGATTCTCGCCAGGCGCGCGAAGACGGGTTGAACTTCACCTGCAAGCCCTCGTCCAACTCCGATACATGAGGAGGCGAGCGATGGGAATCCTGAATTCGATTTTCGGCAGGCGGCAGGGAGCGGAGGGCGGGCAGTACATTCCCGCCAACGAGACGGCGCTCACGCGCACCGGCAATGCGCTGCGCGATTCCGGCAACGCGATGCTCGATTCCGGCAGCGCGATGCTGAACCGGGCGGGGCGGTTCTACAAGGAGAACCCGCGCAAGGTGCAAGCGCTGGGGCTGTTGGCGGGCGCGATCCTGCTTTCGCGGATGAAGCGGGGACGCTGAGGCGATCGCCGTCCGGATGAAAAGGGCCCGCGTCGCGGGCCCTTCGTTTTTTCAGGCCTCCGCGACGAGCGCGGCCGCGTAGCGCGCGAGCGAGCGGTTGTAGCGCGGCAGGTATCGCGAGAGGGCGGCGAGGCTCTGGTGTCAGGTACCCGTACCTGACACGACTTATTTCAGGAGGGCCAGCCGCCGCCGAGGGCGTTCATGAGGTCGACGGTGTAGGAGAGGTAGGCCTGGCGGTTGCGGATGAGCGCGAGTTGCGCGTCGTTCAGGGTGCGCTGCGCGTCGAGCACCTCGAGGTAGGCGGAGTAGCCGGCGTCGTAGCGCTCCTGCGCGAGGCGAAGCGCGCCGCAGGCCTGGTCGACGCGCGCCCTCAGGTCCACCTCGGACTCGCCCGCGCGGCGGATGTTGGAGAGCGCGTCGGAGACTTCGCGGAACGCCGTCTGCACCGCCTTCTCCCAGGTCGCCTGCGCCTGGCGTGCCTGCGCCTCGGCCTGCTCGGTGCGCGCCTTGTAGCGCCCGGCGTCGAGGATGGGGCCGAGGAGCCCGGCGCCCACCGACCACGTGCGCGCGCCAGTGGAGAAGAGACGGTCGAGGTCTTTGCTCGCCACGCCGACGGATCCCGTGAGCGTGAGCGCCGGCAGCTGCGCGGCCTTCGCCACGCCGATGCGCTGTGTCGCCGCGGAGAGGTTCGCCTCCGCCTGCATCACGTCGGGACGGCGCTCGAGAAGCTGCGACGGCAGGCCCGGCGGCGCGAGCGGTGGAATCGGCAGGTCGGCGAAGTCGCCCGGGGGAAGCGCGAGGTCGAGCCGGCCGGTGAGCGCGCCCAGCTGGTGCACGAGGCTCTCGCGCTGGCGCACGACCTCGGTCGCCTGGGCGGCGGCCTGGGATCGCAGCGCCCCGGCCTGATAGACGTCGAGGCCGGAGGCCGCGCCCGCGTTGGCGCGTTTGCGTGCGAGCGTGAACGATTCGTCCGCGGCGCGCACGATCTCGTTGGAGGCGATGAGCTGCGCGTCCAGCGAGCGCACCGCGAAATAGGTGCGCGCGACGGTCGCGGCGAGGGTGAGCGCGACCGTATCGCGTCCGTAGCGCGAGGCGAGGAGCTGGTCGGCGATGGCGAGCTCCGAGCGGCGCAGCCTCCCCCACAGATCCACCTCGAACGATGTCGACAAACCGAGATTGAATCCCGTGGCCGTGACGAAGTTGCTCGCGGTGGTGCGGCCGCGCGCGGCGCCGGCGCTGCCCTGCACCAACGGGAAGAGGAGCGTGGCGCGCGCTTCGCGAAGCGCCGCCTCCGCTTCCTCCACGCGCGCCGCGGCGAGGCGAAGGTCGGCATTGCGATCGAGCCCCGCCTCCACCAGCGAGTCGAGCGTGGCGTCTCCATAGAGGCGCCACCAGTTGAACGGCACCTTGAGCGCGGCGTTGCCGGGTGCGGGCTCGCCGTACGCGGCGGGCAGCTCGCTCGCGGGACGCTGGTAGTTGGGCCCGACCATCATGCAGCCGCCGGCGGCGAACGCGGCGAGGACGAGGGACGCGGCGTGCCTCACGGCAGCTCCTCCGGCGCGGACGCGGGCGACGGCGCCGGCTGCTCGGGCTCGCCCATCTTCTGGCGGCGCGCGAAGAGCGTGAAGAAGAGCGGCACGAACATGGTCGCGACGAAGGTGGCGATGAGCATGCCGCCCACCACGCCCGTGCCCATGGAGCGGCGCGCCGCGGAGCCCGCGCCGCTCGCGATCGAAAGCGGCATCACGCCGAACACGAACGCGAGCGACGTCATCACGATGGGACGGAAGCGCAGCCGCGCCGCCTGCACCGCGGCATCCCTTGCGCTCATGCCCGCAAGCAATCCCTGCTGCGCGAATTCCACGATGAGGATCGCGTTCTTCGCCGCGAGCCCGATCAGCACCACCAGTCCGATCTGGAAGTAGATGTCGTTCTCCATGCCGCGCAGCCACACGAGTCCGAGCGCGCCCGCCACCGCGAAGGGCACGGCGAGCACCACCGCGGAGGGCAGCCGCCAGCGCTCGTAGAGCGCGGAGAGGATGAGGTACACCATGACGATCGCGAGCCCGAAGGCGAAGATCGACGCGTTGCCGGTGCGCCTCTCCTGGAAGGCCTGGCCGCTCCACGAGAGCGAGTAGCCCGGCGGGAGCGCCTGCGCGGCGACGCGCTCCACCGCCTGGATCGCCTGCCCGGAGCTCACGCCGGGCTTGCCCGCGCCGAGGATCTTGGCGGCGAGGAAGCCGTTGAAGCGGTCCACCTGCTCGGGGCCCACCACGTCCTGGACGCGCAGCACCGCGCTCACCGGGATCATCTCGCCGGTGGTCGACGAGCGCACGAAGATGGAGCCGATCTGCTCGGGCCTCGCGCGGAACTGCCCCTCGGCCTGCACCTGCACGCGGTAGGTGCGCCCGCCCATGTTGAAGTCGTTCACGTAGAAGGCGCCCAGCGTGGCCTGCAGCGCGTCAAAGACGTCGCTCACCGGGATGCCGAGCGAGATGGCCTGCTCGCGGTTCACCTCGACGCGAAGCTGCGGCACCGTCGGGCGGAAGAACGTGTTGATGCCGGTGAGCTCGGGATCCTTGGCGAGCGCGGCGGTGATGGCCTGCACCGCGTCGCCCAGGCGGCGCGGATCGCTCTCCACGCGCGACTGCACGTAAAACTCGAAGCCGCCCGCGGAGCCCAGGCCGCGAATGGCGGGCGGATTGAAGAGGATCGCCATGCCGTCGGCGAAGCCCATGCCCTTCTTCGTGAGGTCGGCGGCGACTTGCGGCGCGGTCTCCTCGCGCTCGCCCCAGTCCTTCAGCAGGACGAAGGCCGTGCCCGCGCTCGTCTTGTTGGCGCCGCCGATGAAGTCGCGCCCCGGCACCACGAAGGCGTGCGCCACCGCCGGATGCTTGGAGAGGATGCCCATCAGCTGCGCGCCGGTCTTCTGCGTGCGCTGCAGGGAAGCCGCGTCGGGCAGGATGATGGAGCCGATGAGGTAGCCCTGGTCCTCCGAGGGCACGAAACTCGTGGGCACGCGCAGGAAGAGCCCCACCACGACGAGGATCAGGATCACGAACGCGATGCCCGCCATGAGCCGGCGCGCGAGCGCCATGTGCACGCCGCCGAGGAAAGCTCCGGTCACCTTCGCGAAGCCGCGGTTGAACGGCGCGAAGAGGCGCGACTCGTGGTCGCCCGACTTGAGAAGCAGCGCACAGAGCGCCGGCGTGAGCGTGAGGGCCGTGAACCCCGAGATCACGACGGCCACCGCCACCGTCACCGCGAACTGCTTGTAGAGCTGGCCCGCGATGCCGCCCAGGAAGGCCACCGGGATGAACACCGAGCAGAGCACGAGGATGATCGCCACCAGCGCGCCGGAGACTTCCTGCATCGCCTCGATGGAGGCCGCCTTCGCCGAGAGCTTCTGCTCGCGCATCAACCGCTCGACGTTCTCCAGGACCACGATCGCGTCGTCGACGACGATGCCGATGGCGAGCACCATGGCGAAGAGGGTGAGCGTGTTGATGGAGAAGCCCAGGACGTAGAGGCCCGCGAAGGTGCCGATGATCGACACCGGCACGGCGAGCATCGGGATCACGGTCGCGCGCCACGACTGCAGGAAGACGAAGACCACGAGGAGCACCAGCAGCGCCGCCTCGAAGATCGTCTTCTGCACCTCGTGGATCGAGCTCTTCACCACGAGCGTCGTGTCGAAGGGCACGAGGTAGTCGACGTCGGGCGGGAACGACGCCTTCATCTCCTCCAGGCGCGCCGTGATGGCCTTGGCGGTGTTGAGCGCGTTGGCGCCGGTCTGAAGGAAGATCGCCATGCCGATGGCGGGCTTGCCGTCGACGGTGGGCGCGGTGTCGTAGTTCTGCGCGCCGAGCTCCACGCTCGCGACGTCCTTCATGCGCAGCACGCCGTTGGGGCCGCTCGCGCGGATGATGAGGTTCTCGAACTCCTCGACGCGCTGCAGGCGCCCGCGCGCGGTGACCGTGAAGGTGAGTGACTGCCCCTTGGGCGCCGGCTCCGCGCCGATCTTGCCCGCGGCGAACTGCGCGTTCTGGCCGCGGATCACGTTGGCGACGTCGGTGGGCGTGACGCCCAGGCGCGCCATCTTGTCCGGGTGCAGCCAGACGCGCATCGACGAGCCCGCGCCGAAGATGAGCACGTCGCCCGAGCCGGGAATGCGCTTCAGCTCGTCGACGATGTTGACCGAGGCGTAGTCCGCGAGCGTGGTGGTGGCCTGCGTGCCCTTGGGCGAGGTGAGCGCGATCACCAGCAGGATGTCGGGCGAGCGCTTCTGCACGATGATGCCGTTCCTGCGCACCTCGTCCGGGAGCCGCGGCAGCGCGATCTGCACGCGATTGTTCAACTGGAACACCGCGCGGTCGATGTCGGTGCCGACTTCGAAGGTGGCGGTGATGGTGAGCGTGCCGTCCTGCGAGGCGCTGGAGACGAAATACACCATGCCCTCGGCACCGGAGAGCTGCTCCTCGATGGGCGCGGCGACGGTGGTGGCGATGGTCTCGGCCGAGGCGCCCGGGTACGCGGTGGAGATGGTGACCGTGGGCGGCGAGATCTCGGGATACTGCGAGACCGGCAGCGCGAACGACGCGATCGCGCCCGCGAGCGTGATGAGGATCGCGAGCACGCTCGCGAAGATCGGGCGCTCGATGAAGAAGCGGGAGAGCTTGCCCATGGACTAGCGGGATGCGGGTGCGGGAGCGGCGGCGGGCTCGTGCGGCTGGACCGGTGCGCCTGGGCGTACCTTCACGAGGTTGTCGACGATCACGCGATCGCCTTCCTTCAGCCCGCTGGTGACGACCGTGTCGGAACCGATCCAGCCGGCGGTCTGGATGGGACGCGGCGCCGCCTTGCCGTCGGCGCCCACCGTCATCACGATGCGCGACTGCTCGGTCTGCAGGACCGCCGACTGCGGCACGAGGATCGCCGTCTGCTCGCCCGCGAGCACGCGCACCTTCACGAACTGCCCCGGCATCCAGCGGGCGTTGCGATTCGGAAACTCCGCGCGCAGCTGGACCGTGCCGAGCTTCGGATCGATGGTGCTGCCGGTGAAGTTGAGCTTGCCGCCCTCGGCGACCACGGCGCCGTCCTCGCCCACCAGCTGCACGCGCGCGGTGCGCTCCGCGCCGCGAATGCGATTGTTGTCTTGTTCGGAAAGCGAGAAGCGCACCCAGAGCGGATTCACCTGCGTGATCGTGGTGAGGAGGGCGGAGTCGGCATTGGCCGTGATGAGGCTCCCCTCCGAGCGCAGCGCCCGCCCGGTGACGCCGGCGATGGGCGCGGTGATCCGCGTATAGGAAAGGTTCAGCTCCGCCACCTTCAGCTTCGCCGCGGCGACCGCGATGGCGCCGCCCGACTGCACCGCGGTGGCGCGCGCGGTATCGAGCTCGCGCTGGCTGATGGCGCGGTCCTTCACCAGAGGCTCCAGGCGGGAAGCCTCGGTCTGCGCGAGCTCGCGGCGCGAGCGTTCCTGCGTGAGGGTGGCCCTTGCCTCCTGGACGGCGAGCTCGAAGGGCGCCGTTTCGATGAGGAAGAGAAGCGCTCCGGCGGCGACCTGGGAGCCCTCCTCGTAGACGCGCTTTTCCAGGATTCCGGAGACGCGCGCGCGGATCTCCACCTCGCGCGAGCCCTCGGCCTGGCCCACCGCCTCGAGCGAGACCGGGACGCGGCGCGCCGAGACGGCGATCACGGTGACCGGGAGCGGGGGCGGCGCGGCGGAAGCCTGCTTCGCGGCGTCGGGGCCCGCCTTGCCGCAGCCCGCCAGGGCGAGGAGCGCGAAGCCTGCGAGAACGAGGGGATAACGGCGGCGCTGCAACGCGTGGAGTCGTGGCATTTTCACAGGATGATCGCGGCGGGCGGGGGTGCGAGTGTATTATATACGTTCGCAAACGTATGTAAACGGCAATGCGACGCACCAAGGAAGACGCTGCACGGACCCGCGAGGCCATCGTCGACGCGGCGCTCGCCTGCTTCGACCGGCACGGCATCGCCCGCACCACGCTGGAGCAGATCGCGTCCGGCGCGGGCGTCACCAAGGGCGCGATCTACTGGCACTTCAGCGGCAAGCGCGCGATCCTGCACGCGATCCGCGAGGAAGTGTCGATCCCGCTCCTGGACCGCGCCGACTGCACGCTCCTCAACGCCGGCGAGCGCCCCGCGCTAGAGCGCATCGAGCGCTTCCTCTGCGCCATCCTGGAGGCGCTCGAGAAGGACCCCGCCACGCGGCGCGCCTTCAGCGTGATGCAGTTCAAGTGCGAGTACACCGACGAGCTCGCCGGAGAGCTCGCCGACATGCTGCGCAACAACGAGCGCCTCGCGACCGCGCTCGGGAGCGCGTACGCGCAGGCACGCAAGGGGCGGGAAGTGGCCGCGTCCCTCGCCCCGCGCCTGGCCGCCCTCGAGACGCTCGTCTTCCTGTCGGGGCTGGTTCGCCTGTGGCTCATCGACCGCAGCCGCGACGGCGTGCGCAAGAACGGCCTCGCGCTCATCCGCGCCCATGTGCGCGGCCGCGCCCCCTGAAGCCCCTTAACCGGGGACAGACCTCGGTTAATTTTCATCTACCGATATCTAACTGAGGTCTGTCCCCGGTTATCCACCACGAAGCGCTCGCCGCCGCGCGGCGTGAATTCGTTCGCGCCGCGGAGCGAGAAGGCGAGCGTCTCGTGCGTGCATTCGCGGTGCGTGCGCACCTGGCGCGGCTCGAGGACGAAGGCGCGGTCGGCCACCCGATAGCGCACGGCGACACCCGATGAATTCACGACGCGGAACTCGATCGCCGCCGAGCGCGGCCGCCCGAAGAGTTGCACCGCGTAGTAGCGCGGCGCGCCGTTCGCATTGCTGCGCGCCACCGCGACGCCGATGTCGGTCGCGCCGGCCTTCAGCATGTTGCGCCGATGGCCCGGCGAATCCTTCCAGCCCTGGACGAAGCGACGCGCCAAGTCCTCGGTGTGGAAGTCCGCGCTGCTGTACTCGTAGGCGATGTTCTCCGCGATGAGGCAGATGTCGTAGCCGTGCGCCCGCGCGCGCTCCGAGGGCGTTCGCCCATCGGCATCGTGGTCGAACTTGCCGGTGCGCGCCATGAAGACCGCGAACTCCCGTGCCGCCGCCTCGAGGTGCGCCTCGCGCGCGACGGGCACGAGGTGCTCCACGCGCCTGAACGCGTTGGTCTCCTCCATAACGAGCGCCTCGACCCGCGCCAGGTCCGGGCGCGGCTGCGCATCGGCGGCGAGCGGCGCAGAGCAAGCCGCGGGCAGGAAGACCAGGAGGCAGACGACGACGTGTTTCACGGGCTGTTGGAGGCGGGGAAGCCGGTTTTGGTTCGGCCGCAATAGGTTTACTGTAGCGGCACAAGAACCACAAGGAGGCTCGAAATGGACTTCATCACCCTGCTCTGGATGCCGATCGTCGTTTCCGCCGTTCTCGTCTTCATCGCCAGCAGCCTCATCCACATGGTGTTCCAGTGGCACAAGACGGATTACCACAAGCTCGCCAACGAAGACGAGGCGCGCGCCGCGTTGCGCGCCGCGCCGCCCGCCCAATACATGATTCCGCACTGCGCGGGCATGAAGGAGATGAAAACCCCCGAGATGACGAAGAAATTCCAGGAGGGCCCGATCGCATGGATCACCGTTCGCCCCCCGGGAGCGCCGCGCATGGGGAGTGCGCTCGGTCTCTGGTTCGCCTTCTCGCTCGCGATCGGCGCCATCGCCGCCTACATCGCGCAGAAGACGCTGCCGCCCATGCCCGCGACGAATTTCCTGCAGGTGTGCCGGGTCGTCGGCGCAATCGCATTCCTTGCCTACGCCGGCGGCAGCGTGCAGATGGGCATCTGGATGGGCAAGCCCTGGGGCAGCGTCGCCAAGGACGTCGTCGATGGCGCGATCTACGCGGCGATCACGGCGGTGACGTTCGGCTGGCTCTGGCTGCGCTAGTCAGCGCGGCGCCACCTCGAGCGCAATGCCGTCCCGCGCGATGAGCGTGACGCGCGCGACGGGCTCCGGCTCGCGCCCTTCGACGGCGGCGAAGCGCGCGCCGCGCAGCAGAGTCGCGAGGATCGCCGTGGCCTCCGCCATCGCGAAGGGCATGCCGATGCAGATGCGCGGCCCCGCACCGAAGGGCATGTACTGGTAGCGCGGAATCGCCGCGGCGTTGCCTGGAGCGAAGCGGCGCGGGTCGAACTCGTGCGGGTTCTGCCAGCGCTTCGCGTGGCGGTGGATCGCGTAGATGGGCATGAGGACCGAGGTGCCCGCGCGGATGAGGCGGCCCTCGATGTGCGCGTCGGCCACCGCCTGGCGGGTCATCATCGGCACCGGCGGGAAGAGGCGCATCGATTCCTTCACCACCTGCTGCACGAGCACCAGTTTGTCGATGTGCCCCGCGGCGACGCTCGCGCCGCCCGTGACGCGCGCGATCTCCTCCTCGAGGAGCGCCGTCCACCCGGGCGAGCGCGCGAGGAGATAGAGCGTCCACGCGAGCGTCTTCGCCGTGGTGTCGTGGCCGGCGAGATAGAACGTGAGGAGGTTGTCGACGAGCTGCTCCTCGTCCATGGAGCGCCCGCTCTCCGGATCGCGCGCCTCGATGAGGCGCTGCATGAGGTCGTCGGGCTCGCGGCCGGGCGCGCGGCGCTCGCGCTGCTGGCGCACGATGGAGGCAACCGTGGAGCGAAGCATCGCCACCGCACGCCGCGCGGCGAAGATCCCGGGCCTCGGGATCCACGACGGCAGGTTCATGGAGGCGAACAGGATGTCCCAGCCGCCGGAGCGCTGCAGCATCTCGATGGAGCGCTCGAAGGCGAGCATGAGCGCCTCGTCGGCCGACGGCAGCAGCGTCGCGCTGATCACGTCGAAGGTGGTGCGCGTCATGTCCGTGTCGACGCGCCGCACGCCGGGCTGCGCGCGCCATCGCGCGAGCGTCTCGTCCGCGGCGCGCACGAAGTCGGGCACGTAGCCGGCGAGCTCCTGCGGGCGGAACATCGGCGCCGCGGCCTGGCGCTGCCATCGCCAGTCCGCGCGCTCGCTGGTGAGGATGCCCTTGCCGAGGAGCGGCCTCAGCAGCCGGATCTGCGTGATCTTCGCGAACTTGTCGCGCTCGTCGAGGAGCACCGCCTTGATGAATGCGGGGCCGGTCACCCATGCGCGCGGCGAGTCCTCGCTCCCGAACGCGAAGAAATCCTCTTCGTACA
The DNA here is from genome assembly GCA_038244725.1 of Burkholderiales bacterium. GTDB lineage: Bacteria > Pseudomonadota > Gammaproteobacteria > Burkholderiales > Usitatibacteraceae > Usitatibacter. The sequence continues at coordinate 32,424 of JBBRTF010000011.1, read as the reverse complement.
CGGCGCGCGGCAGCACGGTGAGCGGGTTGCGCACGAAGGCCGCGACGAAGGCGAGGCGCCGCAGCGGCTGGTCCGCGGGCGGAACGCGCGGCGGCGTGAAGATTGAAACGGGGACGTCCATGCCGGTGATCCTACGCCGGCGGACACGCAACGCTTGCGGGATTACCTCGCCGTGCGCAATCCCGCCTCGAAGCCGGTGCGCTGCCCCACGGCGTACGCGAACGCGATGGGCGTCGTGCCGGGGACGAGCAGGAACGCGCGCAGGTTGCCTTGCGGATCGGTGCCGGTGCCGACGATCCAGCCGCGCTCGTTGATGCCGGTGGGCTCCATGTGGCGCCAACCCTTCGCGACCACCGGCGCCAGCGTGTCGAGGCGCGCGTAATTGCCCGCGTCGATGAGGTAGCCGTAGGTTCCTTCGGCGCTGCCCACGATCTGGCCGCGTGCGTTGATGGCGATCGCATCCGAGTAGCCCGGCGCCGCGAGCGGCTGCATCGAGCCGTCGTAGCGAAACGAAAGGGGCTGGCTATTGGCGTCCGTCGACAGGCCCACGACCTGCGCGCGATCGTTGATGCCCTTGGCCTCGCTGCGATTGCCGCCGAGCGTGCCGAGCATCGCGATCGCGCCGTCGCGATACAGGAACGCGGTGCCGCCGATGGCGCCCACCACGTCGCCACGCTCGTTGATGGCGTTGGCGCTCCCCGCCGCATTCGCGTCGCCGAGCGCGGCGAGCGTCCCGCTGGAATAGATGAATGCGCGCGTCGCGGTTCCAGAGTTGAAAGAGCCCACCACGACACCCGCGTCGTTGATGCCGCCGACGTTGCCCTGCACGCCCAGGTGCGTGACGGCGGACCCGCTCCACGTGACCAGCTCGCCCGTTCCCGCGCGGCCCGCGGCAACGCCCGCGTTGTTCACCGCGAGCGCGCAACTGTTGCCGGTCGAAGACGATTCGAGGTCGCGCATGGCACCGTCACGATAGACGAACGCGTGGATCGCGCCGCCGCCCACATCGGAGCAGCCTACGACCACGCCGTTGTCGTTCAACGCAGCGCCGTAGCTCCCGGGTCCGCCAAGCGTGCCGAGGTCCACGAGAGTCCAGCCCTGCTGCGGCTCGCGCGCGAGTGCCGATGCGATGCCGAGCGCGGCCAGCGCGACCGCGGCGATTCCCCGAACGAAATGCATGCCCCACTCCCCGACTCGAATGACTCAAAGTCTAGGCAGCGGGTTTGAATTCCTCGCGGGCGGGAATGGTGCGAATGGACTATGCGAACCGCATTCAGTCGCGGTATCCGGGCATCTCGCGGTCCAGCACGCGCATCATCGCCTCGAGGAAGAGGCGGTCGCGCTCCTCGCGCGAATGGCTTTCCAGCTCGGCGGGCGCCTGCACCGCGCGCACGATCTCGTCGGACAGGATCTCCAGCGGCCGGCCGGTGGAAAACGCCAGCACCTGGGCGCGGCAAACGCGCTCGAGCTTGTAGAGGCGACGGTACGCCTGGGCCATGGTCTCGCCGGTGACGAGCACGCCGTGGTTCTTCATGAAGACGATGGGCTTCGCGTCCATGAGGGCCGCGAGGCGCTCGCCTTCCGAGGGAAAGTCGGCCGTGCCCGAGTAATGGTCGTCGTAGGCGATGTCGCCGTGGAAGAAGGCCGCCGTCTGGTTGGCGGGAAGGAGGCGATTGTCCTTCAGCATGTTGAGCGCCAGGGCCCACGGCTGGTGCGTGTGCAGCACGACGCGCGCGCCGGCGATGCGATGGATTGGCGCATGGATGCACCACGCCGACATCTCGATCTTCGTGTCGCCCTCGACCGTGCGTCCCGCGTCGTCGAAGACCGCGAGATCGCTCGCGCGCGCCTCCGACCAATGCAGCCCGAAGGGAAGGATGAAGTAGTGCCCCGGCCGGCCCGGGACGCTCACGGTGAAATGGTTGTCGATGCCTTCGTCCAGCTCGTGGAAGACGGCGAGGCGCAGCGCCGCGGCGAGCTCGACCTTCGCTTCCCGAACGGCATCGGGGGCGGGGGCAAGGGAATGGACCGACATGGAATCCTCCTAGGACTTGCGATCGTGGCGGGAGACCGCGTTGGCGAGGCTGCGACCGATTTCCAGCGAGGCCTGCGCGAACGCCCTGTCCAGGGCGCGCGTGGTGGCGAGGTGGTAGCGCCGGCCCGCGGGCGTCTCGGTGAACGCCACGTAGCGCCCGAGCGCCTCGTCCGAGAGCGAGCGATAGATGTACGCGAACATCTCGACCGCCTGCCGTCCGATCACTTCGGCGAGCTGCGAGCGCTGCGATTCGAGGCGCTCGCGCAGCGCGTCCACGGCGCCCTCGTCCCCGCCGGGCAGCGTGAGCGCCGCGCCGTAGGCCGCCGCGAGCGTCGTGTTGATGAGCATCGAGGCGCCGGACTCGCCCATGCGGATGGCATCGGCGAGCTTCGCGAACATCGCCATGCGCTCCGGCGGCACGGTCTCGAGATAGGCGGGCCCTTCGCGCCGGGCCATCGTCATCTCTTCCAGCTCGCCGGACTTCTCCTCGAGGCGCGTGATCCTCGCGCCGAGGTCCGACGAGAGCCACGCGAGCACCTCGCGCTCGTCCTCGATGGAGAGCGCCTCGGCCATGCCCTTCTTCACCAGCATGCGCATGCGCTCCGGCGCGTAGGCCTGCTGCATCGCCGAGGTGTAGCGCTCGTACTGCGCGTCGTCCAGGGGCGCGTTGCCGCGCGCTTTCTCCGCGGCGCGGTTTTCCTCGGCCGAGCGCCTCACCTGCGCCTGGATCTGGCCCACCTGCTCCCAGAGTCCGGACTTGCGCATCAGCTCGTCGATGCGCCGCTCCTGCGCGAGCACGCCCAGCGACGCCGCGAAGAGGATCGCTGCCGCGGCGAGCGAGGCGCGAAGCGACGCGGCGCTCATTTGCCGAGGAAGTCCTGCTTTCCGATCTCGACGCCGTTGTGGCGCAGGATCCCGTAGGCGGTGGCCACGTGGAAGAAGACGTTGGGGAGCACGTGGTTGAGCAGGTACGGCTGGCCCTGCATCGACTTGGTGGCGGTGCGCGTCTGCCAGGTGACGGTGCGATCCTCCGAGCCGTCGATCTGCGCGGGCTTCAGCGTCTCCAGGAACGCGATGGTCTTCTTCAGGCGTTCGGCCAGCTGGGGGATCGTGGTCTCGTTGTCCTCGAAGGCCGGCGCATCGACCTGCGCCAGGCGCGCGCAGCCGCCCTTGGAGATGTCGGAGGCGATCTGCACCTGCTTCACGAGCGGCAACATGTCGGGGTAGAGGCGGCTATTCACCAGCACCTCGGGGGCGAATTTCTTCGCTTCCGCGTGCTGCGCCCCCTTCTCGAGGAGCGCGGCGAGGTTCGCGAGGGCGCGGGTGATGGTGGGAACGGCGGCTTGATACATCGAGATCGTCATGGGATTCTCCGTGGGATATCCCCGATGATAAACCGTCCCCCATGCCCACCGCGCACGTGAATGGAATCGATGTCCGATACAAGGTGACCGGCGAAGGGCCGTGGGTCACGCTCTCGCATTCCCTCGCGTGCCGCCTCGAGATGTGGGACGAGGAAGTGAAGCGCCTGTCGAAATACTTCACCGTGCTCGCCTACGACACGCGCGGCCACGGCGGGACTTCCGCGCCGGCGATGCCCTACACCCTCGACATGATCGCCGCCGACATCAAGGGCCTCTTCGACCATCTCGGCATCGAGCGCTCGCACTGGGTCGGGCTGTCCATGGGCGGCGTCTTCGGGTTGGCCGCGGCGCTGCGCTACCCGGGCCTCTTCGAGACGATGGTGCTCGCCGACACCTCGAGCAAGCTTTTCCCCGAGGGCATCGCGGCTTTCAGCGATCGCGTCGCGAAAGTGCAAGCGGGCGGCATGGAGACGATGGTCGAACCCACGATGAAACGCTGGTTCAAGGACTCGTTCCGCGCCTCGAGCCCGGAGCTCATGAGGAAGGTGGCGCACTGGATCCGCAACACGCCCGCCGACGGCTATATCGGCTGTTCAGCGGCCATACCCACCATCGACGTCACCCACCGGCTGGGCGAGATCACCGTGCCGTGCATGGTGATGGTGGGCGCCGACGACATCGCGATGCCCCCGGCAATGGCGCGGACGCTCGACGAGCACCTGCCCCATTCGCAGCTGGTGGTCATCCCCAATGCCGGGCACCTGTCCAACCTCGAGCAGTCGGGGGCCTTCAACGCCGCGTTGTCGCGCTTCTACAGGCACTACTGACCCGGGTTCACGTTCGTGCCTCTCTTCAGGAACATGTGAGACCCGCAAGGAACGCCGCGGCGCCGCGAAGGGTCTTACAGCCCCGAACGACAAGAACGAGGTGTCCCATGCGCAATCTCGAAATTCCCCTGCACGAGCTGGCGTTCGTCGCGGCCACGCGCGGAATGGCGGGCGCGGGCCTGGGCCTGCTCCTCGCCGACTACATCGCGCCCGAGACCCGCAGGCCCGTGGGCTGGACGCTGCTCGCGATCGGCGCGCTCTCCACGATCCCGATCGCGGTGAGCCTCATCGGCAATAGCCGGGGCTGAATCCCCCGCCGGGGAGGCATGCCGCCGTCGGCGGGTGGCGCGGCAACGTCGCCGCGAGCGGCCCGCTACACTATCGCCGTTTGGTCACTCCAGGACGTGGACCCAAGGCGCCCCCCCGTTGAGCCCGCAAGAAAGCTCCATCCCCAGCGATGCCGACCTCGACGCGGCGCAATGGCTCGCCGATCCGCAGGCCGACGACGCGGTCGCCGCGGTCCTGGGCCCATCGCCTGACGAGGAGAGGCTCGGGCGCGTAGACGCCCTGAACGCCGCGATCCGCGCATGGCAGGACAATGCCGGCGTGGCGGCGTGGCGCGGCGACGGGAGCGCCGCGGGTGAAGCGCTGCAACGCTACGTAGGCGCCGCCCAACCCCTTCCACCCTGGGCCGATCGCGATCGCATCGCGCGCGCGGAGGCGATGTTCACCGAGCACGGCGCGCTCTCGGTGACGATGCTCTTCTGCGCGAGCCTCCCCGAGTGCTACGTGGTCCCGGACCTCGCGGCCGTGCTGCACGCCACCGGCCAGCTCGAGGATCGCGCCGAGCACCGCATCCGCACCACGGGCGCCATGGTCTTTCCGGTGATGATGCCGGGCGGGCTCACACGGCCCGACGGCAGCGGCATCGCGCAGATCCTCAAGGTGCGCCTCATCCACGCGATGGTGAGGAACCTCATCCTGCGCGGATCGCCCGAGGCGGCCGTGGCCGCGTTGCGAAGCGCGGATGGTCCCGGAGAAATTCCGCCGCTCGCGCCCGCGCAGCCGGGCGACTCGATGGCGCGCGCTCTGCACGTGCACGGATGGGACCTCGCGGCGTGCGCCCTGCCCAACAACCAGGAAGAGCTCGCCTATACGCTGCTCACGTTCTCGTACGTGTTCCTGCGCGGCATGCGCCGCCTCGGCATCGCGTTCACGAAGGATGAGGAAGAGGATTACCTGCATGCGTGGAACGTCGCCGGGTATTTCCTCGGCATCCGCCGCGAGCTCATGGTGGACACCATGGACCACGCGACGGCGCTCTTCGAGCGCATGCAGGCGCGCGGCCGCGCCGACTGGGCGATGCGTCCCCTTCCCGTGGATCCGCGCCCGCGGCTGGGCGGCGCGCTCATGGCGGCGATGCAAACCGTCTTTCCGCCGGGGGCATGCCAGGCGTTTCCGGTGCTCCTCACGCGGCGGATGATCGAGCCCGCGAGTGCGCGCGACCTCGGACTCGATCGCCGCGTGCCGTGGATCTCGAAAGTGCTCTTCTCGATGTTGATGGGAACGGCACGCGCCGTCGATGCCGTGGTGCGCCTCGCGCTTCCGGACTTCTCGATCTCGCGCCTCGTCACGCGCGCCATCGGCTACCGGCTCACGTGCGCGCTCCTCATGAGCCAGACGCGGGAGCTCGCGGTGCCGGCGAAGCTGCGCCCGGGCATCCGCGCGCTCATCGCGGGCTGGGGCCGGGACTCGGACGCGTCGACGTGGATGAACGCGGTCGAGGACCGCATGACCACGCGCGGCGATTGGCACGCGCTCGCGGCAACCTCGCAGGAAGGCCCCGGGCCTTGAAGCACCGCATCCGCCGAGCCTTCGCGGTCCTCGCCGCCATCGCCCTGGTCCTCGCTTTCTTCACCGCGCAGGGCGCGCATGCCCAAGCGGTGCTTTCCGGCGCGAAGGAGCGGGTCGACCTGTGGCCGCAGGTGCGCACCCTCGCCGATCCCGCCAGCACGCTGAGCCTCGAAGCGGCCGAGGCGGCGCGCGATCGATTCGGGACGCCGCGCGGCGCGTACGCGACGCTCGGCATGGACAAGGAGGTCGTCTGGCTGCGCGTGCCGATCACCGTCGCCAACGGCGGCGAGGGCACGTGGATCCTCGAGCTCGACTACGCGCTGCTGCGGCGCGTCGACGTCTATTCGATGCGCGACGGGCGGCTCGTGCGCCACGAGACGTTGGGCGACGGGGAGCCCTTCGCGACGCGCCCGATGCGCGGGCGCACGCACGCGGTGCCGCTGGAATTCAATCGCGGCGAGTCCGCGGAGCTGCTGATGCGCATCGACACGCCGGGCGCAAAGATCATTCCGGCGAGCCTCGCGCGCGTCGCCTCGTTCCACTCGAAAGCGCTCGCCGAGCAGCTCCTCCAGGGCGCGCTCGCCGCCCTCGGCCTCGCGCTCCTTTTCTACAGCCTCGCGCAGTGGGCGAGCCTGCGCGAGAACCTCTACCTCAGCTATGCGCTGCTGGTGATCTGCAGCGTCGTTTTCTCGGTGCATTTCTTCGGCATCGGCGAGATGTACCTGTGGACCGACCGCGAGTGGCCCGAGCGCCACCTCGCGGGCGTGACCTCGCTCATGGCGGCGGCCGCCACGGCGCTCTTCGTCGAGGATGCGCTCGCCGCGGACCTTCACCGGTGGCTACGCATCGGGCTGCGCACCGTGGCTGGGCTTCACACCGGCGCGGCGATCCTCTACGGCGGCGACGTGATCGACATCCGCGTGGTGGCCGTGCTCATGAGCACCACGGGATTGGCGCCGGCGTTGATGGGCCTTCCGGGCGCGCTCGCCAAGGCGCGGCGCGGCGACAACGTCGGCACGTGGTTCCTCTTCGCGTGGCTGGGCTACTTCATCGCGAGCGCGGTGCTGGTGGGCGTCGTGCGCGGACGCATCGGCGTCACCTTCTGGACGATGCACTCCTTCCAGTTCGCCGCCACCTTCGACATGCTCGCCTTCATGCGCATCGCGGTACTGCGCTCGGCTTCGCGCCACCACGACGCGCAGCGCGCGGTGAAGGAGCGCGACACGCTGCACTCGATGGCGCATTCGGATCCCTTGACGGGGCTCCTCAACCGCCGCGGGCTCGACGACGCGCTCGCCGGCGCCCTCTCCGCCACGACCCCTGAGCGCCTGCTCGCGCTCTACGTGATCGACCTCGACGGATTCAAGGCGGTGAACGACCAGTTCGGGCACGACGTGGGCGATGCGCTGCTGCGCGTCGCGGCGCAGCGGCTGCGCGCGTCGATGCGCGCCGGGGACGCCGTCGCGCGCCTGGGAGGCGACGAATTCGTGGTGATGGCCGAAGGCCTCGCCGGCGAGACGCTCGCGCAGGAGCTGGGGCACAAGCTCCTCGAGGCCTTCCGCTCGCCCTTCGAGCTGAACCAGCGCATGTGCAGCGTCACCGCGACCGTGGGCTATGCGCTCGCCCCGACGGATGCCGATGAAGCCGTGTCGCTCCTCAAGGCGGCCGACGCCGCGATGTACGGCGGCAAGGACCAGGGCAAGGATCGGCTGGTTCGCCTGCCTGCCTCTCCTGATTAGAATGCCCCATGGCCAACCCTCTCAAGCTGCCCAAGCGGCCGGCTCCGAACCCGCCGGCGCCGCCCGTGACGCAGGTCCCGCCCGCCCGGCCTACGCCTGCACCCGCGCGAAAGTCATCGAAACCGCCTCCCGCTCCGTCGCCGGCGCGGGGGAAAAGGCCGCCGCCCCCGCGTGAGCGCAAGCCTGCCGTTGCGCGCGACCCGCCGCCCGCTTCGCCCGCGCGCGAGAAACCGCCCGCCCCCGCGCACGAAAATCCTGAAGACCCGCGCCTTTCGAAGCGCATGAGCGAGCTGGGCCTGTGCTCGCGGCGCGAGGCCGACGAGTGGATCGAGAACGGCTGGGTGAAGGTCGACGGCGAGGTAATGAAGACGCTCGGCGTGCGCGTGCCGCGCGTCGCCCGCATCGAAGTGGATGCCGCCGCGACGCGCCACCAGAGCGAGCAGGTGACGATCCTCCTGAACAAACCGGTCGGCTACGTCTCGGGCCAGCCCGAGGATGGGCACGAGCCCGCCATGGTCCTCATCAAGCCGGAGAACCGCTGGGCCGAGGATCCCTCCACCACGAAATTCGTCCACAGCCACCTGCGCGGCCTCGCGCCCGCGGGCCGCCTCGACATCGACTCCACGGGGCTTCTCGTCTTCACGCAGGATGGCCGCGTCGCGAAGCGGTTGATCGGCGCGGACTCGGACGTCGAGAAGGAATACCTGGTGCGCGTCGAGGGCACGCTCGACGATGACGGCATGAAGCTTCTGCGCCACGGGCTCGAGGTCGACGGCGTGACGCTCAAGCCCGCGCAGGTTTCCTGGGCCAACGAGAACCAGCTGCGCTTCGCGCTGCGCGAGGGGCGCAAGCGCCAGATCCGGCGCATGTGCGAGATGGTGGGGCTCACCGTGACCGCGTTGAAGCGCGTGAGGAGCGGCGGCGTGCCGCTGGGGTCGCTGCCCGTGGGACAGTGGCGATACCTTCGCAAGGGCGAGAAATTCTGAGGATGAGGCCATGACGGATCTCGAAGGGCTGCGCACGAAGCTGCGCGCATTCTCGCAGGCGCGCGACTGGGACCAGTTCCATTCGCCCAAGAACCTCGCCATGGCGCTCTCGGGCGAGGCGGGAGAGTTGCTGGAGATCTTCCAGTGGCTCACCGAGGAGCAGAGCCGCGCGCTCACACCCGGAGCGAAGGCCGCGGCGGCGGACGAGATCGCGGACGTCCTCCTCTATCTCGTCCGCCTCGCCGACAAGCTCGGCATCGATCCCATCGCGGAGGCCACGCGAAAGATGGGCGAGAACGAGCGCAAGTACCCGGCGGACAAGTCGCGAGGCAACGCCAAGAAATACACCGAGCTCTAGTGCCCGAGGCCGCGCTCATCCATTGGAGCGAGGATGGCGAGGCGCGCTCGGCGCTGTGGCGTTCGCGGCGCGGAGGACCGCCGCCGAAGAAGGTCGTCATCGCCGCGGACCCGCTCAAGGCCGACGATGCCTATGGGCTCGCGGGACAGGGCGTCGGGCTCCTGTGGCGCGGGGACTTCAACAATGCGCGGCAGATTCTCACCGCCATCGCGAGCCGCGAAGAGCGACGCCGCACGCCCTCCCAGGGAAAGGGCGGCGCCTTCAACCGCGAGCGCCAGGCGCGCGCGCAGCGCGCCCGCACGCTGGGCATGGTGTTGATTCCCCTCGACGCGGGCTACGTGATCCCGCTGCGCCGCGCGCCCGACGTTCGGGAAGCGTGCATCGAAGCGTACGGTCCGGCGGGGCCCGAGGCTTCGGTGGCGTCGCTGCGCGAGCTCCTCGGCGTGATGGGCGCGCACGAATGGCGCCGCAAGGGCATCGACCTTCCCGCCATCGGCGCCAAGATCCATCCGCACTACGGCGTCTTCACGCCCATCCGCAGCGAGTACGTCGATCTCGTCGCTGCGGCGGAGCTTCCCGCAGCGATGGCGTCGTCATCGCTCGCGTTCGACATCGGCACCGGCACCGGGGTCCTCGCGGTGGCGCTCGCACGCCGCGGCATCGAGCGCGTCATCGCGACCGACCAGGACGAACGCGCGCTCGCCTGCGCGCGGGACAACGTGGAGCGCCTCGCCCTCGGCGGGAAGATCGACGTCGTGAAGGCCGATCTCTTTCCCGAAGGTCGCGCGCCGCTCGTCGTCTGCAATCCGCCGTGGGTCCCCGCGCGCCCCAGCTCGCCGCTGGAGCACGGCATCTACGATTTCGAAAGCCGCATGCTGCGCGGATTCCTGCGCGGGCTTTCCGCGCATCTCGCCGAGGGCGGCGAAGGCTGGCTCCTCCTCTCCGACCTCGCCGAGCATCTCGAGCTTCGCTCGCGCGACGAGCTCCTCGCGTGGATCGAGAATGCGGGGCTTCGCGTGGTGGATCGCATCGACGTGCGGCCCCGTCATCCCCGCGCATCGGATGAATCCGATCCGCTGCATCGCGCGCGCAAGGCGGAAGTCACCTCGCTGTGGCGGCTCGCGCCGCGATAAGCGCCCGCAGCGATTCGCGAGCTACCCTCTCATCAACCGGCCGCTGGCCGTGGGACGCCGCGAGCTCGTCATCTTCCGCGGCTCCACAGGGTATCTCGCACAGTATTCATTCGACTTCGCGTCGGGTGACGTGCTTGTCACCGCGATCCGGAACCAGCGTGAGATCGACGCTCTTTCCTTCGCATCGCGGATGTAGGCCATTCTGGTCGCCCGTCTCGGTGGGAGCTGGAATGGAAGTCACGCGCACGGCGCCGACCCCGTCCAGCAGGTTTCTCCTCGCGTGCGCCGTCCTCATCCTGGCGGTGCTTCCCTGCGCCGCGATCGGCGCGGATTCCATCGGGATGACGGGCACTCTCGCGAAGGAAGACCCGAGCGACTCCTCCTTCTTCAGGGCCTCGTTCAGCTGCTACGGAACGCCCACCTGCACGGGCGTCTTCACCGTGACCGAACGCGACCCGGGCTGCACCAACGTCTTCAGCTTCAGCGGCGAGTTCATCGTAACGGGCGTCGACTTGAGTCATCCGGGTACTTTCGGCGGGACGGCAACCTCCTCGGTGGACAGCGATAGCCCCGCCAACGTGAACGGTCCGTGCACTTACACGCTCCACGCGGGCAGTGGGCGAGCCTATACGGCCACCTGGGACGGCGTTCGGGGGACGTTGACCGTATTCGACAATGAAGGCTCGGTTGCGGGCACGTTCACCGCGACCGGGGTCGCTCCGCCGCCGTCGTTCCCGATGACGGTCACCTCCCAAGTGACGTCCACCGCGGCCAATGTGAGCGCGCAGATCCAGCCGCGCACGACGGACGCGGGGAACACGAACAGCGTATTCGTCTTCGCCTATGCGCCGCAAAGCATCGTCGCAGGTGGCGGCAAGCGCGCGCCGGCCGGCGGCACGACGCCGGTGAGGCTCCTCGACGGCCCCGATCCCTGCGTGCTCGCGCAGGTGAACGCCAACGGGCAGCTCACCGGGGCCAGCGCTTCCACGCTGCAGGCCTACACCACCAGCGTGCTCACGTCGCAGGGGCAGGCGGTCACGATCCTCGACAACGTGTCGACGCCGAATGTCGCAGGCGCGACGATGTAGGTGGGCTACGGCGCGAACGCCGCCTCGATGTTCGCCAACGGCGTCTACCAGGGTGCGGTCAACATTCCCGGATCGTCGCAATGCGCGGTGAACCTTGCGGCGGCCGCCGCGCCCATCACGCCGGCGGCGCGCACCGGGCTCTGGTGGAACGCGTCCGAATCCGGCTGGGGAATCCACTTCACCCAGCGCGGCACCAACACCTTCGCCGCCTGGTACACCTACGACGCCGCGGGAAAACCGAAGTGGTATGTCGCCACCTGCGTGGGCGCGAGCGGCACGACCGGCACCTGCAGCGGCGCGCTCTACGAAGTGACGGGGCCCAACTACTTCGGCGGCAGCTTCAATTCCTCGATGGTGAACGCCGTCAACGCGGGAACCCTCCAGCTCAACTTCCGCGACATGGACAGCGCGACGATGACGTACACGGTCGCGGGACAGTCGCGCACCGTGGCGCTGGTGCGCGAGCCGCTCAGCACCGGCGCGACGCCGCCCGCCGTCAACTTCAGCGACATCTGGTGGAACGCGGGCGAGTCGGGCTGGGGGATCGCCGTGACGCAGCAGTACGGCATCGCCTTCCTCGCCTGGTACGTCTACGACGCGAGCGGCAAGCCCACATGGCTGGTGGCGACCTGCGCGATGACCGGCAACAGCTGCTCGGGCCCGCTCTATCGCACCAGCGGACCCGCATTCGGGCCCACGTTCAATCCGAGCATGGTGCAGGCGACGGCCGTCGGAACGCTGAACGTGAACTTCACCGACGCGAACAACGCCGCCCTCGACTACACCGTCGACGCAGTGAGCGGCAGCAAGTGGGTCACGCGGCAGGTCTTCTAGGGCATTCGCGCCCGCTTCTCCGGATAGGGGCGATCGCCCATGAGGCCGAGCCACAGCACGCGGTTGTAGGCGTTCGCGTCGACGAGGTCTTCCTTGCTGAAGTCCATGCCGCGCGTGTGCTCGGCCCACCAGCTCGCGTCGCGCGTGGGCTTCATCGCGACGGCAGACGCCGAGGGCGGAAGCGGCAGGCGCGTGCCGCGCAGGAGGTCCGGCACGATCGCGCGGTAATCCCAATCCGGCGCCGACGGATCGAACACGTCGGCCATGGGGCTCTGCGTCGCGGTGTAGAGCGAGATGTGGTCGAGGCCGAGGATGTCTTCCATCGTGCGCAGCATGTTGACGGTGGAGTAGCGCGTGCTCACGACGGCATCGCGCTTCAAGTACGGACCCACGACGAAGGCGATGCTGCGATGCTCGTCCACGTGGTCGGGACCGTCCTGGCAATCGTCCTCGACGATGAAGATCAGCGTGTCCTTCGCGTAGCGGCTCTTCGCCACCGCTTCCACGAGCTCTCCGATGGCGTAGTCGTTGGCGGCGACCTGAAGCTCGGGCGTGTTCACGCCGTCGAGCGCCGCGGCGAAGGCGCCGGTGTGGTCGCCGCCGAAACGCACCAGGCTCAGCGCCGGAAGGTTGCCATTCGCTTCGAACTGCTTGAACTCGCGCTCCCATTCGAGATAGCGCCACTGCTCGGGATACGCCTGGTCGTAGCCGCGGAAGTATTCGTCGGTGCGGCCGACGAGCTCGGGATCCGCGGCCAGCGCCTGCCGTGTTTTCGCCTTGAACGGCTCGCGCTCCGACGGCTTGAGGTTGGTCACGAAGAAGCCGTAGTTGCGCACGCTCTTCCCCGCGCGCAGCGCCGCGCTCCAGAGGTAGCCCTGCTGGCGCTCGCCGCCCGGCCCGTCGGGCGCGGCGACGTTGCCGGTGCCGGGGAGGAAATCGTCGTCGTCGGGCGTCTTCTCGTTCGCCTCCTTGCGCTGCGCGTATCCGGCCACGCCCATGGGCACGCCGCGATTCTCGCCTTCCCACTCGTAGGCTCCGCCGCGACCGGCGTAGTTGGGCGGCAGCATCTTCACGCCGAAATCGGACTCGCGCCCGGAGGTGCTCCAAGGCCAGCCGTTGCCGCTCACTTCCGCGGGATCGTAGAAGTTGTCGAGCGTGACCAGCATGCGCGCGAGCTTGTGCTGGTTGGGCGTGGTGCGTTCGCCGAACTCCGCGAGGCTCGCATCGCCGTTGCCGCGGCCCAGGTCGCCGAGGACCTGGTCGTAGGTGCGGTTCTCGCGAATCACGTAGATCACGTGTCTGATGCGCCCGCGCAGGAACGCCATCGACTCGGCCTCACGAGAGCCGGGCTCGAAGTTGAAGGTGTTGTTGGCGGCCACCTGGCGCGTGAGCTTCGCGAGCACGCCGCGCCCGCTGGGCACCGGCATCGCCTGGAACCCCGAATGCGAGAGGTTCAGCACGTACTGGTTGTATTCCCTCTTCACGATGCTGGTCTTGCAGTTGTTGTAGGCGCAGTTGCCGGGATTCGGTCCGGGCACGCTCTTGCTGTTCACCACGTAGAGCATGCCCTCGCCGCGCGGGACATACGCGACGTGCTGCGGATACCAACCCGTCGGGATAAGGCCCACGTGGCGCGGGATCGCGGTCGAGAGATCGATCACCGCGATGGAGTTGGTGCCGCCGTTGGTGACATAGAGCGTGCGCTCGTCGGTGGAAAGGGCGAGGCTGTTGGGCGCCGCGCCGCCGTAGGCCGTGGAGTTGGTGATGAAGCCCGCGGGTGCGACGGTGCTCACGGTGCGCGTGACGGCATTGGTGCGCGTGCCGATGATAGCGACCGCGTCGGCGTTGTCCATGGCGACGTAGAGCCGAGCGCCGGAGCGGTCGAGGATCATCTTGTTGGGATTGCCGGCGACCTTGATGCGTGAACGCACGCGGAGGGCGGCCAGGTCGACCACCACGATCTCGCGATCGCGCACGCTCGAGACGTACGCCGTGTCGTTGCCGAGAACGACCACCCAATACGGATAGTTTCCGCCGGGCGCGCCGCCGGCGCCGCCGCTCTTGCCGGGTCGAAGGTCGATCTCGGCCACGACTTCGCGGCGAGCCGCATCGACGAGGGAGATCGAATCGTTGTACATGTTGGCCACGACGAGCGTGCGTCCGTCCGCCGTGACGGCGAGCCCCGCGGCGATAGGCTTCCCGTTGGGGCCGTTGCCCGTCTTGTGGCCCAGCGCCATCGGCGGGGCGAGCTCGGCCCATCGACCCTCCTCGCGCGCGAACGTGTGGATCGAATCGTCCACGCCGCCCGATACATGCAGAGAGCGCCCGTCCGGAGAGAACGCGATGCCGGCCCATGTGTTCGGCACGGTGAGCACCTGCCGCTGCACCGCCTTCGCGCCGCCCACGTCGAAGAGGAAGACGTACTCGTTGCCGAGCTCGGGATCGCGCTTGCCGGTCGCCGGATCGGTCCAGCGGTTGTAGCCGGTGGTGAGGACGGCGAGCGTCGCGCCATCGGGCGACAGCGCCTCGGTCACCGCGCCGCCCGCCGCGAGATCCGGATGCTTCGCGAGTCCTGGCTTCAGCAATTCGAATGATGACGACGGCGCCAGCGAGGGCGTGACCTGCTGGCCGGTGGGCAGGATCGTCGGCTCGAGGGGCCCCAGGTCGGGCTCGGGCGCCTCGCGGTTGATGGCGGGACAGCCGGCGGTGAGCAGTGCGGCCGCGAAGAGGGCGACGGGGACGCGAAGCTTCATCGTCATGGGGACATTGGGCGGGGATTCGATTCTCTCATTCCCCGCCTTGACGGGGGAAACGCTGGGTGTTACCTTGATAACACCATGGCCGCGACCACCTCCCTCAAGCTTCCGGAGCACCTGAAGGAGAAGGTCGCGGGCCTCGCGAGCGGCGTCGCGCAAACGCCGCATGCCTACATGGTCGAAGCGATCTCGCAAAAGGTCGAGCGCGACGAGAAGCGGCAGGCCTTCCTGCGCTCCGCGCAGGAATCCATTCGCGATTTCAAGCGCACCGGGATCGCATACCGGCACGAAGACGTCGAGCGCTGGCTCCTGGCGAAGCTGGCGGGGAAACGGGTCAGGAAGCCGAAGCCCATCAAGATTGCGCGCGGCAAGCGGTAATCGCCCATGGCATTGATCGTCTATACCGACACGGCGATCGGGGACCTCGACCGGCTCGCGGATTTTCTGCTGCCGGCCGATCCCGAGGCCGCCGCGCAAACCGGCGAGCTGATCATGGAAGCGATTCGCGCACTGGCGTCGCACCCGCTCCTGGGAGCCCGCCTGGCGGGAGAGGCGCGCGCGCTGGTGATCTCGCGCGGGCGCACCGGCTATGTGGCGCTGTACACCTTCGATTCGGAGCATGACGAGCTCGTCATCCATGCCATCCGCCATCAGCGGGAGGCGGGCTTCGAGGAGTGAGCGCCCTCCCCCTTGAGCCGCTCGCGTGCGAAAATATCGCCTTGCTACCCCAAGACTTCCATCCCGTACTCCGCCGCTGGTGGGACGGCCGCTTCGGCGACCCCACGGCGGCCCAATCCGAAGGCTGGAGCGCCATCCGGAAGGGTGAGCACACGCTCATCGCTGCGCCCACCGGATCGGGGAAAACGCTCGCCGCATTCCTCACCTCCATCGACGAGCTCTTCCGCGAGGGCGCGGAGAATGGCGAGCTCGCCGACGAGGTGCGGGTCATCTACGTCTCGCCGCTGAAGGCGCTGTCGGCGGACATCCACAAGAACCTCGCCGAGCCACGCCGCGAGATCCGCGCGCTCGCCGAGGCCATGGGCTACGCCGCGGGCAAGATCACCGCGGCGGTGCGCAGCGGAGACACGCCGCAGAACGAGCGCGCGGCGATGCTGAAGAAGCCTCCGCACATCCTCGTCACCACGCCCGAATCTCTGTACCTGCTTCTCACCGCCGAGCGCTCGCGCAGCATGCTGAAGACCGCTCGCGTGGTGATCGTGGACGAGATCCACGCGGTGCTGCAGTCGCGCCGCGGCGCGCACCTCTCGCTCACGCTGGAGCGCCTCGACCACATCTGCGGGCGGAAGCTGCAGCGGATCGGGCTATCGGCCACGCAGAAGCCCATCGAGGAAGTCGCGCGCTTCCTCACCCACCAGCCCTGCACGATCGTCAACTGCGGCCACAAGCGCAGGATGGATCTCGCGGTGGAAGTGCCGAAGTCGCCGCTGGAAGCGGTGATGTCGCACGAGGTGTGGCAGGAATATTACGACCGGCTGGTGGAGCTCATCGAGTCGCACCGCACCACGCTCATCACCGTGAATACGCGCCGCCTCGCCGAGCGCATGGCGCACCAGCTCTCCGAACGCCTCGGCGTGGAGAACGTCGCGGCCCACCACGGCAGCCTCGCGAAGGATGTGCGCCTCGACGCGGAGCATCGGCTGCGCGAGGGCAAGCTCAAGGTGCTGGTAGCCACCGCGTCCCTCGAGCTCGGCATCGACATCGGCCACGTGGACCTCGTCTGCCAGATCTCCTCGCCGCACCGCATCGCCACGTTCCTGCAGCGCGTCGGGCGCTCGGGCCACACCATCCAGGGCGTGCCCAAGGGCCGCATCTTCCCGCTCACGCGCGACGACCTCGTCGAGTGTGCGGCCATGCTGCGCGCCGTGGCCGACGGCGAGCTCGACCGCATCGCCGTCCCGGACAAGCCCCTGGATGTATTGGCGCAGCAGATCGTCGCCGAGACCTGCGCCGAGGAGGAGTGGGATGAGGAAGCGCTGCTCGCGCTCTTCCGGCAGGCGTACCCGTACCGCGATCTCGGCAAGGCCGAGTACATGGAAGTGGTGGAGATGCTCGCGCGCGGCTACGCCACGCGGCGCGGGCGGCGCGCGGCGCTCATCCACCACGACAGCCTCGACGGGAAGCTGCGCGCGCGCAAGGGCTCGCGCATGAGCGCGATCCTGAACGGCGGCGCGATCCCCGAGGTGTTCGACTTGCGCGTGGTGCTGGAGCCCGAGGGCCACACGGTCGGCACGCTGAACGAGGACTTCGCCATCGAGTCCCTGCCGGGCGACGTGTTCCAGCTCGGCAACACCTCGTGGCGGATCCTCAGGATCGGCAACGGCGTCGTGCGTGTGGCCGATGCCAAGGGCCAGCCGCCGTCGATGCCGTTCTGGCTGGGCGAAGCGCCCTCGCGCAGCAACGAGATGAGCGTGGCGGTGTCGCGCTTGCGCGGGTCCGTCGACCCGAAGCTGCCCGGACCCGATGCGCCGCGCAGGGAGGGCGAGCTCGAGCCCGCGATCGTCTTCCTCGAGAAGGAGTATCTCCTCTCGCGCGAAGCGGCCGCGCAGATCGCGGCCTATCTCGGCGAGGCGAAGCGCAGCCTCGGCGTCGTGCCGACGATGGACTCGATCGCGCTCGAGCGCTTCTTCGACGAGTCGGGCGGCATGCAGCTCGTCCTGCACGCGCCCTTCGGAAGCCGCATCAACAAGGCGTGGGGCCTCGCGCTGCGCAAGAAGTTCTGCCAGGGATTCAACTTCGAGCTGCAGGCCGCGGCCACCGAGGAGGGATTGATCCTCTCGCTCAGCGCCGCGCACTCGTTCCCGCTCGAGGACGTGTTCCGGTACCTGCATCCGAATTCCGTGCGCGAGACGCTCACGCAGGCGATCCTGCAATCGCCCATTTTCGAGACGCGCTGGCGGTGGGCGAGCACGCTCGCGCTCGCCGTGCCGCGCAATCGCGGCGGCGGACGCGTCCCGAACCAGCTGCAGCGCATGTACGGCGAGGACCTGCTGCAGGCCGTGTTCCCCGACGCGGTCGCGTGCCAGGACAACCTCCAGGGCGCGCGCGAAGTGCCGGACCACCCGCTCGTGAACCAGGCGCTGCGCGATTCGCTGGAAGAAGCCGTCGACCTCCACGGCCTCGAATTCCAGCTGAAGCGCCTCTATTCCGGAGAGATCCGCGCGGTGGCGCGCGACAACCCGGAGCCCTCGGTGCTGAGCCACGAGCTCCTCAATTCGGCCGTGTACACGTTCCTCGACGACGCGCCGCTGGAAGAGCGCCGAACGCGCGCGGTGTACACGCGCCGTGCCACGGAAGTGCGCGATGCCGACGACCTCGGCGCGCTCGACGCCGCGGCCATCGAGCGCGTGCGCGAGGAAGCGTGGCCCATCGCCAACACCGCCGACGAGATGTACGACGCGCTGATGGTCGCGGGGTACATCGCGCCATCGGAGCTCGCGCCCCACTGGCCCTCGTTGACCGCGGAGCTCGGCGCGCGCGCCGTGAAGAAGCGACGTGGGTGGCACGCGCTGGAACGCAAGGACGACGAGGTCTCCGACATCGTGGCGAGCCGCATGGAAGTGCTGGGCCCGGTGACCGAGCGCCAGCTCGACGAGGACGAGAGAGCGGTCCTCGCGATCCTGGAGGGCCAGGGCCGCATCCTGCGCGGGCGCTTCACGCCGGGCACGCCCGACATCGAATGGTGCGACCGGCGCCTCCTCGCGCGCGTCCATCGCTACACGCTGAGCCGGCTGCGCGCCGAGATCGAGCCCGTGAGCGCGGCGGACTACCTGCGCTTCCTCACGCACTGGCAGCACGTGGCGGGCGAAGACCAGATGCACGGCGCCGACGGCGTCGCCGCGGTGGTGGAGCAGCTCGAGGGCTTCGAGCTCGCCGCGAGCGCGTGGGAGCGCGACGTATTGCCGGCGCGGGTTTCCGACTACGGCGCCGGGCAGATCGATGAACTTTGCCTGAGCGGCCGCGTGACATGGGGCCGCCTCACGCCCGGCAGCAAGGCGCCGCTCAAGACTTCGCCGATGTCGCTCATGCTTCGCGAGCACATGGGCGCCTGGGGTTGCACTTCGCAGGATCTTCCCGCGCTGGGCTCGGAGGCTTCCGCGGTTCGCGATGCGCTTTCGAAGCGCGGCGCGCTCTTCTTCCACGAGATCGTTCGCGAGGCGGCCTTGTTGCCGGCTCTCGTCGAGCGGGGACTTGCCGAGCTCGCGGGCGCGGGTGTCGCCACCGCGGACAGCTTCGCGGGGCTGCGCGCCCTCCTCGCCCCGAGCGAGAAGCGCCGCCGCGCCATCGAGGTCGCGGGCCGCTGGTCGCTCCTCGCCACAGCGTCGAAGGATGGGGCCCAGGATGTCGAGGCCATCTCCCACGCGCTCCTCAAGCGCTATGGCGTCGTCTTCCGCTCGATGCTGCAGCGGGAATCGCAGCTCGCGCCGTGGCGCGACATCGTGCGCGTCTACCGGCGCATGGAAGCGCGCGGCGAGATTCGCGGCGGGCGCTTCGTCGCCGGCTTCGGCGGCGAGCAGTTCGCCACGGCCGATGCGGTCGGGCGGCTGCGCGCGGTGCGCAAGATGGAGAGAATCGAGGAGATGATCGTGCTGGGCGCCGCCGATCCGCTGAACCTCGTGGGCATCCTCACGCCCGAGGCGCGCATTCCCGCGATCCACTCGAACCGGTTGCTGCTGAAGGACGGGTTGCCGATCGCGGCACTCGAGGGCGGCGAGCTGCGGCGGCTCGCGCCATCGCCGCTCACCGACGAGCAGTTGCGCGGGCTCCTCGCGCGGCGGTCCCTTCGCCACGGCGCGAGCCTGCATCCGCGCCTGCCTACGTCGCGCGAGGCCACGGCGCTGGCGAGGGTCGTGCATTGAACGAACCGGTGTTCACCGCAAAAAATCCCGTCGACCTGAGGCGCCCTTCCCACGACAAAGGCGCGTTTCCATGCGATCCTCTCGTTATAAAAAGGGGGTGCGCACCATGGGCGTCAAGATGGACATGTTCGTGAACGAGGCCAACCCGCGGGAGTGCCAGGCGGGCGATGTGATCTTCCAGACCTACGACATGGGCGCCGAGATGTACGTGGTGCTCGAGGGCGATGTGGAGCTCACCATCGGAACGAGCGTGCTGGAGACGCTCGGGCCGGGCGAGCCCTTCGGCGAGATGGCCCTCATCGACCAGGCGCCGCGCGTGGCCACCGCCATCGCCAAGACTCCGTGCAAGCTCGCCGTGATCTCCGAGAAGCGCTTCCTCTTCATGGTGCAGCAGACGCCGCAGTTCGCGCTGCAGATCATGAAGGTGATGGCCGACCGCCTGAGGAAGATGAACGAGCGCCTGTAGCACGCGGGGTCGAATTCGCCGCGAACGCGTGCCGGGATATGCCGGTCAAACCCCCGATCCCGCACCGGGCCTCCGTTGATTTCCGTCCAGGAACGAATGAACTCCTTCTCCTCCGATCGTCCCCGCAGCCGTTTCCCCCTCGTCCTCATCCTCCTCGCGATCGTCGTCGTCGCGCTCGCCGCCGCGGCGTTCTACCTGCACCCGCGCTTCGAGTCGGACCCGCCGCAGATCGTCGTCACGCCCGACGCCGACATGGTGGGCACCGGCCCCATCGACATCCAGGTGACCGATGCGGGCTCGGGCCTCAAGTCCGTCTCGGCCACGCTCACGCAGGAAGGCAAGGACATTTCGCTCGCCTCCGAGCAGTTCGCCCAGCCGGTGCGCGAGAAGAGAATCACGGTCGCTTTAGCGAAGACCTCCGGCGTGAAGGAAGGTCCCGCGGTCCTGAGGATCACCGCCCGCGACGCGTCGCTGTGGCATTCCTTCAACGGCAACGAGGCCGTGGTGGAGAAGAAGGTCACCGTGGACATCACCTCGCCCGCCATCGACCTCGTCGCCGACGACCGCTACGTGAATTTCGGCGGCGTGGGCGCGATCGTCTACAAGGCCTCGGCGGATACGGCCGCCTCCGGCGTGAAGATGGGGGACTATTTCTTCCCCGGCTTTTCCGGGCAGGTGAAGGGCCATCCCGATTACTTCCTCGCGTTCTTCGCGCACCCGTACAACGCGCCGCCCGAGGCGCGGCCGACGCTCGTCGCCACGGACAAGGCGGGCAACACGCGCGAGATGCGCCTCGCCTACGAGCTGAAGAATGTGCGCTACAAGAAGAGCACCATCGCGCTCTCCGACAGTTTCCTGCAGAACAAGGTGGCGCCGCTCCTCGCCGACGCGGCCGCGCGGCAGGGCACGCCCAAGGACGTGTTCGTCGCGGTGAACAAGACGCTGCGCAAGGTGAACGAGGACAAGATCACCGAGGTGACGAGGAAGGCGACGCCGCAGATGCTGTGGAAGGACGCGTTCGCGCAGCTCAGCAACTCGAAGGTGGAGGCGAACTTCGCGGACCAGCGCACCTACACATACAAGGGCGAGCCGGTGGACGAGGCGTACCACCTGGGCTACGACCTCTCGGTCACGAAGAACTATCCGGTGGAGGCCGCCAACAGCGGCAAGATCGCCTTCACGGGCGACCTGGGCATCTACGGCAATGCCGTCATCATCGACCACGGCCTGGGGCTCTTCTCGCTCTACGGGCACCTGAGCCAGATCGACGTGAAGGTGGGCGATGCCGTCACCAGGCGCCAGGTCATCGGCAAGACCGGCGAGACCGGCCTCGCCGCGGGCGATCACCTGCACTTCGGCATCTACCTCGACGGCCTTGCCGTGCTGCCGGTGGAATGGTGGGACGCGAAATGGATCGCCGACAACATCACGCCGAAACTGGAGGGCCACAGCGGGCAGGAGATCGCCCAGGCGCAGCAGGCGCACCGCGGCGGGCGCTCGAAGCGCCGCCAGAAGTAAGGAAGGTTTCCCCTACGGGTTCCATCGAACCATTCCGCCCGGGCTACGACGCGCGGGTCGCGAAGCGCGGGTCGCGAAGCGCGTTCAGAACGAGATCCGGCCGCGGATCAGGGGTTCGGTTTCCTGAGCTGCAGCCGCACGAATGAAAGGGCCCCTCGCGGGGCCCTTCTTGTTTGAGGATACGATCTTTTTCTTTTCCAGCGGCTGTCGAATCGAGGCTTCCCCGTTCGACGATCTTGCAGACCCCCCAAAAACGGAGACCCCGCATGGCCACCCGACGCAAAGCCAAGACCCCCGCCCGCAAAGGGAATTTGTCATCCATCTTGCCCTGCCTCTGGTTCGACGATGAGGCCGAGGAGGCGGCGCGCTTCTACGTCTCGGTCTTCAAGAAAGGAAAGATCCGCAACATCACGCGGTATCCCGCGGTGGGGCAGGAGATCCACGGGCGCGCGCCGGGTTCCGTGTTGACCGTGGAATTCGTCCTGGACGGCCAGGCCTTCACGGCGCTCAACGGCGGGCCGATCTTCAAGTTCAACGAAGCCGTCTCGTTCCAGGTGATGTGCCGCACGCAGGAGGAGGTCGACTACTACTGGGAGAAGCTCGCCGAGGGCGGCGACCCGAAGGCGCGGCAGTGCGGCTGGCTCAAGGACAGGTTCGGCCTGTCGTGGCAGGTGGTGCCCGAGGGAATGATCAGGATGCTGAAGAACCCCGGGTCGAAAGGCACGCAACGCGCCTTCGCCGCGATGATGCAGATGAAGAAGCTCGACATCGCCGCGCTGGAAGCGGCATTCAAAGGGAAGGATTGAAAATGAGATTCCTATCGATGATCCGCATCAACGAAGCGATCGGCATGAAACCGAGCGAGAAGCTCATGACCGACATGGGCAAGCTCATGGAAGAGGCGACGCGCGAGGGTTGGCTGGTGAGCACCGCGGGGCTGCGCCCGACGGCCGAGGGCGTGCGTGTGCGCTCGCGCCACGGCAAGCTCAGCACGACCGATGGCCCCTTCACCGAGACCAAGGAAGTGATCGGCGGCTATGCGATCCTGGAAGCGAAGTCGCTCAAGGACGCGATCGAGCTCACCAAGCGCTTCCTTCGCGTGCACGGCGAGGAATGGGACCTCGAGTGCGAAGTGCGGCCGCTCGACGGCGCGGAGTTCTGCGCCGGGAACTAGATCAGCCCGCCGGCCACCAGCCCCTTTCCGACATGCACGCCTCGTAAACTTCCTGCGCGACGGGATTCGACCATCTCTGCATGGGACGATCGAGGCGGTTGTCCGGCGCGACAGCCCCGTTCCCGAGACGCGTGGCACGGGCCGAGCACGCGAGGTTGTCGCCTGGGAACTGGTCGGTGCCGGTGGTGGTGGGGCGCCAATCGGCACTTGAGTGAGACGAGGGGGCGGAGGCACAGGCCGAGATCAGGATCGCCGGCGCGACGAGGGCAAGGATTGCTTTCATGGGGTCTCCGGGGACAAGGGTTGTACCGCTATTGCGTCGAGGGGGGCAAAAAGTTCCCGCGGCGGCGCGGCTCGGCAGCGACCACGGTTCGGATCGCGTCGATCACCTTCTGCGGCTCGTCGGCCTGGATGTAGTGACGCGACGTCGGAACCAATATGTGGATCGCCTTCGGCATGGCCGCGAGATCCTGTCGATGAATCTCGAGCTTCACGTCCTGCTCCAGCGGGTTGCCCGGGAATGCCGCGTTCTTCTTCGTCCCCGTCAGCAGCACGACCGGGACATCCGGCATGGCGGACCCACGATTCATGATGGCGCTGCTCGCATTCAGGCCCTTCATCTCCTCGCGCACGGGAGGAGGCATGTTGGGGAGCGCCTTCTCCATCGCCGCTTCACGCGACTTCCACAGCTCGGTGTCCATGCGCACGCGCAGCGCGTCCAGGAGGCGGCCGTCTTCGGGATCGACCAGCACCAATCCACCGACTTGCGTCGGATACCGGCCCGCGAAGACGCGAACGATGGCGCCTCCCAGGGAGTGTCCGACCAACACGTAAGGAGGCGGAAGACCCGAAGCCAAGAGCAGCGCGTGAAGCTCCGCCGCGAGGTCATCGACCCCGCGTGGCTTATCCGTAGGCTCCGATCTTCCGAGCCCGGGGCGATCGTAGCTGAGCGTGCGCGCGAAACTCGCCACGCCAGGCTGCACGGCTTTCCACGTCGCGTGGTCTTCGCCGACGCCGGAGACGAAGATCACGCTGGGTCCCGAGGTGCCCTGCTCTTCGATGGCGAGCTTCAAGCCGTTCATCTGCACGGAACGCGTGGGCGAGGGTACGTCTTGCGCGGACGCGATGCACGGCACCAGCAAGGGGAGGACGAACGCGCAGCGGAATGCGTGTTTCATGCTCATGGCCGCTCCATCCTTTGCGTCGTTTCGAATGTCGCGGGAAATCTAGCATGGCGGCGCTGACTGGATAGCGGCGTGTGACGTGCTGTCACATTTCTTTCCGGTGCGGTGAAGCGCTTGTTTTCACAACCGAGGAGGACGAAAGGGCCGCCGAGTATCTGGTTCTTGACGCCTCGAGGCTCACGGTAGTACCGTAGTACTACCATGGCTTCACCCACCACGCTGAAGGTACCCGACGACTTGCGCACGAGGCTTGCCGCCCAAGCCGAGGCGGAGGGCAAGTCAGCGCATGCGTACATGCTCGAGGCGCTGAAGGAAAAGGCCGACCGGGCCGACCGCCGCCGGGAGTATCTATCCGCCGGAGCGGCCGCCCTCCACGAGTACGAGCATTCGGGCGTGGCCTACGCGATGGAGGACGTCGAGAAATACATCCTGGGAATCGCCGCAGGCAGGAAGCCCCGCCGGCCCAAGCCCTCGAAGGCTTCGCACAAGAAGACCTGACGCTTGGCGACGCTTCGGTTCACGCCGGCGGCACTGCGCGATCTCGAGCGGCTGGCCGTCTTCCTTCGCGAATCGGATCCCGGCGCGGCAGCCGCGACGATCCCGCTCATCCTGAACGGCCTGAAGGTTCTCGCGGACCATCCCCTCATTGGCCGGCCCATCGACGCGAGCCGCCGGGAGTTGCTGGTCTTCCGTGGGCGGTCGGGGTACGTCGCGCAATATGCGTTCCGGCCCGCCGACAACGAGGTGGTCTTCCTGGCAATTCGTCACCAGCGTGAAGTGGAATGACTGGGACTCAGCAGGCCGCCCTAACCCGCCGGCCTTTTGTTTTTGCTGACGAGTGTTGCCTTTTCAGACTAGACTTAGTCAAGTCCATGAAGCCCGTCAACATCCACGAAGCCAAGACACACCTTTCCCGCCTCGTGGAGCGAGTCCAGGCAGGCGAGGAGATCGTCATTGCCAAGGCGGGGCGGCCTGCAGCACGCCTGGTGCCCATCGAGGCCGTGCGCAAGCCCGTGAAGATTGGCGGGCTCAAGTCCCGCGCGCCGGTACCCGACGACTTCAACACGATGTTCGAGCGGGAGATCGAGGCTTTATTCGCTGGAGGGTCGCCTTCACCCCAGCGCAAGCGCAAATGAGCCGATTCCTGGTCGATACCCAGCTCCTCCTTTGGAACGTGTACGGCTCGCGGAAGCTGCCCGCGCGCGTGTCGCGTCTTTTCCGCGATGGCCGCCATCAGTTCTTCTACAGCGCGGCAAGCATCTGGGAGATTGCCATCAAGGCCGCGCGCGGCCGCGAGGATTTTCTCGTCGATACGGCGGCGATTCGCGACACGCTGGAGGAAAACGGATTCGACGAGCTTCCCGTCTCGGCGCATCACGCGGTGGCCGTGTCTCGCCTTCCCGCGATCCACGGCGACCCGTTCGATCGGATGCTGGTTGCGCAAGCGATCAGCGAACCGATGGCCCTGATCACGACCGACGGGCGCCTGGCCGCTTATCCCGGAACGATCGAGATCGTCTGACCTGTCGCCGATTGCCGCGCGCACTCGGCGGAAAATTCAGGCGATAATGGCGGCGTCTTCAACCGCATGAAGGGAGGTGATCGTGAAAAAGCCCCTGAATTCCGCCGTTGCAGTGGTGATGGATCACGCAGCGAGGGCGACGATCGCCTGAGCGGGCGCGCTCCACCCTACCGCAACCGCGTAGGGCTCAGAAGGCCGGCCTAACCCGCCGGCCTTTTGTTTTCGGTCAATCTCCCGCACGCCTCGCGCAGCCGCTTCATCCCTTCGGTGAGTGTCGCATCCGAGGCCGCGTACGAGATGCGGAAGTGTCCCAGCAGCTCGAACGCGCTGCCCGGCACCAGCGCCACGCCGGCCTCCTCGAGGAAGTACATGCAGAGGTCGAGGTCGGTGGCGATGGCCTTGCCCGCGGGCGATTTGCGGCCGAGCAGCGCCTCGCAGTTCGGGAAGACGTAGAACGCACCGTCAGGGACCATGACCTCGATCCCAGGGATCTCGCGCATCGCCTTCACGACGAGGTCGCGGCGACGTTCATACGCCTCGATGAATGGCGGCAGGAAATCCATCGGTCCGTCGAGCGCGACGATGGCCGCCGCCTGCGAGATCGAGCTGGTGTGCGATACCGATTGTCCCTGCACGAGGTTGATGCCGCGGATGAGCTCCGTTGGCCCCGCGCCGTAGCCCACGCGCCAGCCGGTCATCGCGAACGCCTTGGACAGGCCGTTGATGGTGAGGCAGCGCGAGGCCATCTCCGGCACCACCGCGGCCATCGTGGGAAAGGGTTTCCCGGTGTAGAGGATCTTTTCGTAGATGTCGTCGGACATGAACCAGACGTGCGGATGGCGGGCGAGCACGGCCGCGAGCGCCCGCAGCTCCTCGGCCGTGTACACCGCCCCGCTGGGGTTGCTGGGCGAGTTGAGCATCAGCCACTTGGTCTTCGGCGTGATGGCGCGCTCGAGCTGCTCGGGGGTGATCTTGAAGTCGTTCGCCAGCGGGCCTGGCACGATGACCGCTACGCCCTCGGCGAGCCGCACCATCTCCGGATACGAAACCCACGCGGGCACGGCGACCACCACCTCGTCGCCCGGATCCACCGTCGCCTGCAACGCGTTATAGAGGACCTGCTTCGAGCCCACGCCGATGGTGATCTGGTTGGCCTCGAACGCGAGGCCGTTGTCGCGCTGGTACTTGCGGATGATCGCCTGCGTGAGCTCGCGCGTGCCCGGCACGTCGGTGTAGCGCGTGATGCCGGCGTCGATGGCGGCCTTGCCCGCATCGCGCACATGCTTCGGCGTGTCGAAGTCCGGCTCGCCCTGGGCGAGCGACATGATGGAACGGCCCTGGCGCGCGAGCTCGTTGCCGAGCCGCGTCATCTCGCGGGTCATGGGCGGCTTGGCGGTGGCGACGCGGCGGGCGAGGATGGATTTGGTCATTGGACGGAATCGACTTTCACGCGGAAGACCCACCTTGCGACGGCCAGCGGCAGGAAGATGGCGAGCATGAGGATCAGGCTGTAGGCGCTGGCGGGAGCGAGGCGGCCGCTGTCCACTTGTTGGAAAATTTCGATGGGCATGGTGCTCATGCCGCCGTAGTACAGCACGATCGTCGCCGAGAGCTCCGAAAGCGACGTCACCCACATGAGGATCGCGGCCGCGGCGACGGCGGGCCCGATGAGCGGCATTACGACCTTGAAGAAACTTTTGAGCGGCGGCACGCCGAGGCTCACCGAGGCCTCTTCGATCGAGTCGCGAATATTGTGCAGGGGACCTACGGCGGCGCGAACGCTGTTGGGGATGCGCCGCAGGAAATACGCGAGCGCCATGATGACCCAGGTGCCGGTGAGCACGAGCCAGCCGGTGTTGAACGTATTGATGAGCGCAATGCCGAGCACGGTGCCCGCGATGGTGAGCGGCAGCATCACCAGGACGTCGAGCGCGCCGGTGGCGAACGAACGCCGCTTCACCACGAGGTAGGCGACCGCGACCGAGAAGATCACGCCCGCCACCGTGGCGACGGCGGCGAGTGCCAGCGAATTGCGCAGCGGCGTGGCGGCCTTGGTGAGCGCGGAGGCCATGTGCTCGAGCGTGAAGCCGCCGTAGTTGAGCACCGGCCCGTTGGACGGGGTGAACGCGGTGACCGCGGCCACCACGGCCGGCGCGAGCGAGAGAATCACGACGACCACCACGGAAAGCGCCGCCAGCGTCGCGGGCACCCCGCGAATCGAGATCGGCGCCGGCGCCCTCCCCGACTCCATCTGGTACTCGCCGCGCTCGACGAGCGCCTTCTGGATCACGAGCATCAGGACGCCGAGCGCCACCAGCAGCATCGACATCACCGTCTGCATCTGCGGGTTGCCGCCGAGCTCGCTCACGAACTCGTTGTACGCCTTCACCGCCAGCACCGGCATGCGCGCGCCCAGGATCGCCGGAATGCCGAAGCTGCCGATCACGTGGGTGAACACGACCAGCGCGGCGCCGAAGAGCGTCGGCAGGATGAGCGGGAGCGTGACACCGGTGAAGACTCGCGACATCGGCCGCCCCAGGCTGAGCGCCGCCTCCTCGAGGTTGCGGTCCACGGCCTTCAGCCCCACCAGGATCATGACGAAGGCGTACACGTAGCTGTTCAGCGTCATCACGAAGATGAGGCCCCACCACGAGTAGAGCGAGCCCACCTGGAAGCGCGTGTTCGCGAGCCACGTGTTGACGATGCCCTGCTGCCCGAGGATGAGTGTCCACGCGGCCGCGACGACGACATCCGGAATGACGAGCGTCACGAGCGGGAGTGCCGCGACCCAGCCCGAGAAAGGAAAACTGCAGCGCGCCAAGAGAACCGCCAACGCGCCGCCGACGATCAGCGAGGTGGCCGTCACCGCGCCGCCCAGGATCAACGTATTCCAGAGCGACTCGCGGTACGGCCGGCTCCTGAAGAACGCGGCGTACCCGCTGAAACCATAACCGCCGTCGGCGCCCCTGAAGCTGTGGGCGAACGTGGTGACGAGCGGCCAGACAAGGAAGAGCCCCATCACCACGAAGGCGAAGAGCAGCACGACGGTCCAGGCCGGATCGCGGATCTTCACGGCAGCCGCAACATCACTTCCTCGCCCCGCCGATACGTCCGCGCCTGGCGCGCGCTCCAGACGTCGACGTGGAGGAGCCCCAATCCGGTCCTGATGCGATAGCCCGTGACGGCGCCACGAAACTCCACGCCCTCGACGGTGCCCTTCACGTCCCCCGCGCCCACCTCGATCTCTTCGCGCCTCACGATCCTTCCATCCGCCAACACGTTCGCGCTCCCCACGAAATCCGCCGCATAGGCGTTCGCCGGCCGCGCGTACACTTCCGCCGGCTCGCCGATCTGCACGATGCGCCCGCGATCCATCACCGCGACGAGGTCGGAGAGGGCCAGGGCCTCTTCCTGGTCGTGGGTGACGAAGACCGTCGTGACCTTTGATTCGAGCTGCAGCTCGCGCACCATCGCGCGCAACTCCACGCGCAGCTTCACGTCGAGCGCGGCGAGGGGCTCGTCCAAGAGCAGGAGCTGCGGCTCGATCACGAGGGCGCGCGCCATGGCCACGCGCTGGCGCTGTCCGCCGGAGAGTTTCGCCGGCGGGCGCTCGGCGAGGTCGGCGAGCCCCACCCGCTCGAGCATCGCCATCGCGCGCTTCTTCGCCTCGGCGGCCGCGACGCCGCGTGCATCCAACCCGTACATCACGTTGGCGAGCGCGGAGCGGTCGGGAAAGAGCGCGTAGTCCTGGAACACCATGCCGACGCCGCGCTTGTGCGCCGGCAGCGCGGTGACGTCGCGCTCGCCGAACCAGATGCGGCCCGCGTCGGGGACCACGAAGCCCGCGAGCATGCGCAGCAGCGTGGTCTTGCCGCAGCCCGACGGGCCGAGGAGCGTGAAGAACTGCCCCGAGGGGATCTCGAGGTCGAGGTCGGCGAAGAGCGGCTGGCCGTCGTCGTAGCGCTGGGTGACGCGCTCGAAGCGGATGCGCATGCGGCTACTTCGCGGCGACCATTTCCTTCCACGTCTTGATGAAGGTGGGCTGGTCCGCCGCGAGCTTCTGGTCGTCGATCGACATCGCCTTGAAGGAGCCCGCCTTGGGCAGGCCCACCTGCGTGGTGTCGACGTCGTCGCGGATCGGGCGGCGGTAGAACTTCTTCACCAGCATCTCCTGCGCGTGCTTCGAGGCGAGGAAGTCGTAGAACTTCTTCGCGTCCGCGGGATTCGGCCCGCCCTTCACCAGCGCCATCCCCTCCGGCGCGATGAAGGTGCCCTCGGTGGGATAGATCACCTCGATGTCCTTGTTGCCGCCCGCCACGTATTCCTGCGCCGCGTACTCCATGGTGAGGCCCACTGCGAATTCGCCCTTGGAGACGCCGTCGAAGACCTGCGAGGCGGTGCTGGTGACGGTGGCGTTCTTCGCGATGCCCTTCAGGATATCGTTGCCGAGCGTCTGCTGGATGCCCCACAACGTCGCGAGAGAGGAGCTGGTCTTCTCCGGATCGGAAACGATGAGCCGGTCCTTCCAACGCGGGTTGGCGAGGTCCGACCAGGTCTTCGGCGCCGGATCGCCCTTGAGCGCGCGCTTGTTGACCATGATCACCATCACGTGCGCGTTGGTGCCGGCCCAGAGGTTGCCGGCGCTCTTGTAGCCTGCGGAGAGGTTCGTGTACTCGGGCGACGGGTAGGCGAGGAAGTACGGCTCGTAGAGTCGCAGCAGCGAGAAGCCGCCCGACCAGAAGATGTCCGCCTTGGGCGCTCCCGCCTCGGCCTTGATGCGTTGCATCGACGCGCCCGTGCTGCCGCGCACCGCGGTGACCTTGATGTCGGGGTACTTCTTGTTGAACTCCTCCGTCGCCGCGTTGATCGCGTCTACGGTGTTGGAGGAGTAGAGGACGACTTCACCGGCGCGGGCGATTCCGGATGCGAGAACGAAAGATACGGCGAGGGCGAGAAACGGGCGGTTCATTTTTGGACTCCTCCTTGTGTTCGGAGTGTAGCCCAATCAGTTGAGAGCTCGCTCTGCCTCAGGCTCCCGGGTTGACCCGCGCCATGCCATTTGGCATAATCGCGATAGCCATTTTGCTTTTGCGGACCATGATTTATTCGCTCGCACACGTACTGGGAGGAAAGGCCGCGATCGCGGCGGAACCCGCGACGGCCGGCGATTGGGTCGCGCGCATCCAGGCGGGCCTGCCGGCGGCCTCCGCGTTCGCCTTCAAGGACACGCTGGGCCTCAACAACCAGGAGCTCGCTTCGATCCTCGGCATGAGCGTGAGGACCTTGGCGCGATTGGATCCCGACAAATCGCGCCTGGACCCGGTCTCCGGTGACCGGCTGGTGCGCTCCGCCCGCCTCTTCGCCATCGCGACCGAGGTTCTCGAGGAAGCGCAGGCCGCGGCCCGATGGCTGAAGTCTCCCCAGCGCGCGCTCGGCGGAGCCGTTCCGCTGGAGCTCGCCCGGACCGATGTCGGCTCGCGAGCCGTCGAGGCGCTGCTCGGGCGCATGGAGCACGGCGTCTACACCTGATGCGGGCTTTCCGCATCGTCAAGAGGACGCATGCGCTCACGGCCTTCACCGGAGAGGGTGCTCGCGCTTATGGCGGGCGCTGGAATTACCCCGGAATTCCCATGGTGTACGCAGCGCATACGCGAGCGCTCGCAGCCCTCGAGTCGCTCGCCCACTTCGGGGGTGCCGAGCGCCGGATGGCCTTCGTGACCTTCGCGATCGAAATCCCCGACCCGCTCGCGATCCATCTCGACGCCGCCGCCCTGCCCCGCGATTGGCGCAGCGGCGAGCCGGGCGCCTCGACACAGCGGCTCGGCTCCGAATGGCAACTTAGCGGCACCTCGGCGGCGCTGGTCGTCCCCTCCGTGCTGGTGCCACAGGAATTCTGCGTGCTGCTGAATCCCGACCATCCGGACATCGACAGGATCATGGTGAGCTACCCCGAGCCCTTCGAGTTCGACGGAAGGTTATGAGTGGCCTCGCGCATCTCCCTTCACCGTTCGAGCCCATAGGAGATGGGCTTTGATTCGTATGACTGCTGACCCATTTCTCGCAGAAATCGGATTGTCTGGAGCACGTCAACGTGCCCCAAGCCTCCGAGTTCAAGTAGAAATTTCGCGACCGCCGCATCCATTATGTCTTGAGCGTCTATTCTGACGTTGACGTCCATAGTGCTAATCAGGAGGCTTATTACCTCACCGATCTCCTTTGCAATGGAGTCGATGAATGCTCTTTCGTGAACTCCAAAAGCTCGGCCTTTCGAGAAACGAGTCTTAAGAAGATAGGAGCATTTGGAGTCTGCGTAGTGAATAGCAACATTCACGACTTTGTTACCCGTGTTACCGACGAGGCTCGCACCAGTGACCCCCGAATCCTTTTTACGCGCCCAACCGCTTGCTTTAATGTGCGGCACCGCAGCGACGAGAGCATTCAACAATTGAGCCTCTCTTGAATTTCGAGTGGGTAATCTGTCGTCATGTTGAGCACTGCAAGGAGGTACGGAGATGACGGCCAAACTGTTTGAGGCGGCGCTGGGGATTGCTGCGCCGTGGTCGGTGAACCCTCAAGGGCATGCGTTGGTCGCTGCTGAAGGATCGCTCCAAATTGAAGCCCGAGGCCGCCGACGACCTCGATGCCCTGATCGCCAAGATGACCACCGTGCGCACTGCACGTGCCTGGGTCTACAAGGAGCAGCTGCGCG
>JBBRTF010000010.1:0-105499 GCA_038244725.1 Burkholderiales bacterium | reverse complement strand
CGCACCGCCGCGGGCGAGGTAATGCTGTCGCGCGCTTTCATCTCCTCGGCGAGCGCGCGGCGCGCGAGCTCCATCACGGCAGCAATCTGCGAATAACGCGCGGTCCCAATGCCGGGCACCGCGTCGAGCTCGCGCGCCGTGGCCGAAAGCAGGCGCGAAACGCGCCCGAAGCGGGCAAGGAGCTCGCGGGCCAGGTCGAGCGCGCTCTTTCCGCGCATGCCGGTGCCGAGGAAGAGCGCGACCAGCTCCGCGTCCGATAACGCGGCCGGTCCCTGCGCCAGCAATCTTTCTCGGGGCCGCTCGGCAAGCGGCCGCCCGGCAATCGACATGCGAGCCTCGGTAGTGGGTAAAATGTCTTTATGGACAAGGTCTTGAATCGTCGCTTGGTGCTCGGCGTGACGGGTGGCATCGCTGCCTACAAGGTGGCCGAGCTGGCGCGCCTCCTCATCCGCAATAACGTCGAAGTGCAGGTCGCGATGACCGAAGCGGCGACGAGATTCGTGGGCCCCGCCACTTTCCAGGCGTTCACCGGCAAGCCGGTCATCACCGACCTCTGGGACGCAAGCTTCCCCAACAACATGGCGCACATCGAGCTTTCGCGCGGCGCCGATGCGATCCTCGTGGCGCCCGCGAGCGCGGACTTCCTCGCGAAGGTGGCCAACGGCCTCGCCGACGACCTTCTCTCCACCGCATGCCTCGCGCGCAATTGCCCGCTGCTGGTGGCGCCCGCGATGAACCGCGAGATGTGGGACAACGCGGCGACGCAACGCAACGTGGCGACACTGCGCGCCGACGGCGTCGCCGTGCTCGGCCCCGCGTCCGGCGACCAGGCCTGCGGCGAGGTGGGCATGGGCCGCATGCTCGAGCCCGAGGAGATCCTGGACGCCGTGCTTGCATTCTTCGCCCCCAAGCGCCTCGCCGGGCGCCGCGCACTGGTGACGGCGGGCCCCACGTTCGAGGCGATCGACACGGTGCGCGGCATCACCAATCTCAGCTCCGGAAAGATGGGCTATGCGATCGCCGACGCGCTCGCCGCGCTCGGCGCGGACGTGACGCTTGTGAGCGGGCCCACCGCGCTCGCGCCGCCCGCGGCGGCGCACTTCGTCTACGTGACGAGCGCCGCGGAGATGTTCAACGCGGTGAAGGCGCATGTGGCGGGAAGCGACTACTTCTTCGCCGTGGCCGCGGTCGCCGACTACACGCCGGTCGCGCCCTCGGGGCGCAAGCTGAAGAAGTCCGCCGAGCCGATGGAGCTCAGGCTGAAGCCCACCGAGGACATTCTCGCGTACGTGGCGGCGTTGCCCACCGGTCCCTTCTGCGTGGGCTTCGCCGCCGAGAGCGAGGACCTCGCCCAGTACGCGCAGGCCAAGCGCGAGCGCAAGAAGATCCCCATGATCGTCGCCAACCTCGTGCAGCACACCATCGGCAAGGAAGAGAACGAGGTCACGATCTACGACGACCTCGGAGCGCACACGCTCGCGCGCGCGCCGAAGTCGAAGATCGCCTGCGGCATCGTCGATCACGCGCTCGATCACGCGCTGCGCCTGCGCGAGTCGCGCGCCCAGGCGGTGAGCGTCACGCCCATCAAGCAGGTCTCGTAGCACCTTTTCCCCACAATCCTTCCGCATTCACGGGCGGCGCCCTCCATTGAAAAAGAAGAACCTCGACATCAGGATCCTCGACGAGCGCATCCGCGCGCAAATGCCCGCCTACGCCACGGCGGGATCGGCGGGCCTCGACCTGCGCGCCGCGATCGACGAGGCGATCACGCTCGAGCCCGGCGACACGGCGCTCGTGCCCACCGGCCTCGCGATCCATCTCGGCGACCCCGCGCTCGCCGCCATCGTCATTCCGCGCTCGGGGCTGGGCCACAAGCACGGCATCGTGCTGGGCAATGGCGTCGGGCTCATCGATTCGGACTACCAGGGGCAGGTGTTCGTGTCGTGCTGGAACCGCGGCAGGGAGACTTTCGTCGTGAACCCGCTCGAGCGCATCGCGCAGCTCGTCGTGGTGCCCGTGGTGCAGGTCGACATCAACATCGTCGAGAGCTTCGAGGAAAGCGCGCGCGGCGCCGGCGGCTTCGGCTCGACGGGCAAGCACTAATGCGTGGCATCGTCCTCTTCTGCCACGGCGCCCGCGATCCGCAATGGGCGCGGCCCTTCGAGGAGATTCGCGAACGCGTGCGCGCGAGCCGGCCTGAATATCCGATAGCGGTGGCCTACCTCGAGATCATGTCGCCCACGCTCGAGGAGGCGGTGGCCTCGCTCGTCGCCGAGGGCGCCTCGGCGATCACCGTGTTCCCGATCTTCATGGCGCAGGGCGGCCACCTGAAGCAGGACCTGCCGCGCATCCTGGAAGCGATCCGCGCGGGCCAGCCGCACGTGCCGATCGGCCTCGAGTCGGCGATCGGCGAGGTGCCCGAGATCCTCGCCGCCATCGCGCAATGGGTGCTCACGAGAGCGGAATGAAAAATAACCGGGGACAGACCTCAGTTATCACCTGCCGATAACTGAGGTCTGTCCCCGGTTATTTTTTCTTGCAGATGCTGAAGCCGTCGTTCCATCCCATCGAGTATTGGGGATCGTCCGACATGCGCCTCGCGTCCTTGCGCGCGTAGGTGGTCATCTTGGCCGACTCGCAGCCGTCGATGTAGCCCTCGCGGACGGCCGGCGGGTAGCCGGTGAGGTTGTAGGTGGGGGGCGCCGCCCTCGCCCGCCGCTCGGTGGCTTCGCGGGGCGTCTCCTCCACCGGCGAGGGCGCGGGCGGCACCGCGGCGCAACCGGCGGCGAAGAGGGTCAAAAGGACTGGGAGTTGTCGTCGCATCTTTCCCTCGTGCGTTAACATGCCTGCGTTTCGATGTTCGAGGATTCAATCGCCGATGCCATCCAGCGCCATCCGCTTCGACCGCATTGCCGCGGTGCGCGTTCTCGCCGCCGCCGCACTCCTTGCCGCCTCGCTCGCCGCCGGTGCCGATGCCGCCCTGAAGACGATCCTGGTGAGGGTCGGGTCGCATCCCCTGAAAGTCGAGATCGCGCGCACCGAGCCGCAGCGCATGCAGGGCCTCATGGACCGCAAGTCGCTGGGCAGGGAAGACGGCATGCTCTTCATCTTCGACAGCCCCGAATACCAGAGCATGTGGATGAAGAACACGCTCATCCCGCTGTCGGTCGCGTTCATCGATTCGAAGGGCGAGATCCTCAACATCCTCGACATGGAGCCCGAGACCCTCGACACGCACATGGCGGCCGGGCCCGCCCTCTACGCGATCGAGACCAACAAGGGCTGGTTCGCCGAAAGGAAGATCAAGGCCGGCGACAAGGTCACCGGCCTTCCGAAAGCGAACTGACCCCGCGATCGCTACGCACCGAAGATCGCGCGGCGGAAGATCCCGCCAGAGGCGACCATCATGAAGAGCAGCGGCATCGACAGCGCCGTGTTGGTCCGCGAGGCGAGGAAGGCGACGCGGCGCGCCTTGTTCTTCTCGTCGTCGGTGGCCGGCACGATGCCGAGGATCTTCTTCTGGTTGGGCCAGATCAGCACCCACACGTTGAACAGCATGATGAGGCCGAGCCATGCGCCGATGCCGATGGGCACGTAGGCGCGCTCCTTGAAGAGCAGCGCCTGCCCGGTCTTGTCGCCGAGGATGAAGAAGCCCATCAATACCGTCACCAACGCGGCCCATCGGAAGTAGAGCAGCGCGCGCGGCGCCACGTGCCGGGTGATTCCCGCGCCCGTGGGAGGCGTGTCCGCCGCCGCCTTCTTCAGCGCGTCGACCTGCACGAAGTTGAAGTAGTAGAGAAGGCCGATCCACATCACGCCCGCCATGATGTGCAGCCAACGCCCGAGCCCGTACTGGATGAAGTCCATGGTCATGTCAGCCTCCCATCATCGCGCGGGCGAGGTAGTACAGAACCACGGTGAGGACGAGACCGGTGATCACGGTGCCCCATAGCGAATCCAAGGGATTTTTCATTTGTTGTGTCTCCGAATGGTGGGACGGCATGCGTGCGAATACTAGCATGCGCCTTTTCCGGGCGCTGCAAAAACCCCAAGGATTGAAGGGGTTAGGCGGCCAGCCGGCCGGCGTTGACGGCGGCGATGGCCTTTGCCTGGGCGAGGTCGGGCGCATGCCCGACGGCGTAGAGGCACGCGGCCACGAGGTTCAACGCCGGCGCCGGCGCCGGGATCGCCCCCGACATCACGCGCTGGATCCAGCGCGCCATGCAGGCGGCATCGGCGGGGGGCTGCGGCACGGCGCTGCGCATCTCCTGCGCGTCGGCCTCGAAGAGGACCTCGCGCTCGCCCGCATGGATGCGCTCGATGCGCGGACGCGTGGATAGCGTGAGGGGCGAGCGTCCGGCGGGCCAGGTGAGCGCGATGAAGTCGCCGTCGACGCGCGGCTGGAGAAGCGCCACGCGATCGCTCGGCGTGCCCTCCACCGAGAGCGTGAGGCGCACCGCGTCGCCCTGCGTCGGATCGAGCGCCTGCGCCGCGAGGTGCGCGGGGCCTTCGACGCCGAGGCGCCCGCGCATGGCGATGAGCGATGCGAAGCGCGTGCCCAGGAGCTGCACGGGGATGAAGGCGATGCGCTCGGCGCGCAGGCTCTCGGCGGCCTGGGCGAGCGTCGCCGACGGCAGCACGCCCAGGCCGCGCAGCACGCAGACCGAGGACACGCCGCAGGGCGAGTCGAGGATGCCGTGGATCGCCACCGGCACCTCGAAGCGCGCGAGGAGCGCCGCGGCGAGGGACACCATCAACGCTTCGCCCGGCACGATCCCGTAGGCCGGGATCGCCACCGCGCGCACACCCTCGGCGAGCGCAACGTGGTCCATGCGCAGGAGCGCCGCGCGGTGAAGGCCGGCGAGCTCCTCGGGCGTCGCGCCCGTGGCGGTGAGCGCGCCCAGCACGGCGCCCAGCTCGACGTCGTCGAGCGCCTCGTCGAGGATCGCGCCCCAGAGGCGCGCGGCGGCGTCCTCGTCGAGCGCGGCGCGTTGCAGGAGCTTGCGAATGTCCCCCGTGAATTGCATGCCGATGCAGATGCAGGATGCATGCCACGGCCTGTCTTGCGGGGCGCCTTGCCCCTCGACGCGGGCGATCGCACTCGAAGGGTGCAATGCTGCGCCGCGTCAACGCCAATAGGGGGCGCGTAGAATGCCGCGGTGACCGATCCGCATCCGTATTCGCGCCTCACTCCCGATACCGTCCTCAATTCGCTCGACGCAGTGGGCCTCGCCTGCGACGGCCGACTCCTCGCGCTCAACAGCTACGAGAACCGGGTCTACCAGGTGGGGCTCGAGGACGGCGGCGCCGTGGTCGCGAAGTTCTACCGCCCGGCGCGGTGGAGCGACGCGCAGGTGCTCGAGGAGCATGCGTTCGCCATCGAGCTCGACCTCGCCGAGATCCCGGTGGTCGCCCCGTTCGTGCTCGAGGGCACGACGCTTCATCATGCGCAGGGCTTCGCCTTCGCCGCGTTCCCGCGCCGCGGCGGGCGCGCGCCGGAGCTCGACGATGGCGCGACGCTCGAGTGGCTCGGGCGCTTCATCGGGCGCATCCACGCCGTGGGCGCGACGCGCGACTACGTCCATCGGCCGCGGCTCGACATCGAGAGCTTCGGCGAAGAGCCGCGCGCCTTCCTCCTCGCGAGCGGGCTCGTCCCGCCGGATCTCCTCGCGGCATGGACCCAGGCCTCGGGCCTCGCGCTGGAAGGCGTGCGCCACGCTTTCGGCCGCGCGGGCGAGGTCCGCATGATCCGCACCCATGGCGATTGCCACGCGAGCAACGTCCTGTGGACGCCGGACTCGGGCAACACGCGCGGCGGCCCGCACTTCGTCGACCTGGACGACAGCCGCATGGCGCCCGCGGTCCAGGACCTGTGGATGCTCATCTCCGGCGACCGCCACGAGATGGGCCAGCAGCTCGGCCACATCCTCAAGGGCTACGAGGACTTCGCGGAATTCGACGACCGCGAGCTCCACCTGGTTGAGGCCCTGCGCACATTGCGGCTGCTGCACTATTGCGCGTGGCTCGCGCGCCGCTGGGACGATCCGGCCTTCCCGATCGCCTTCCCATGGTTCAATACTCCGCGCTATTGGCAGGATCGCATCCTCGAGCTGCGCGAGCAGGTGGCCGCGCTGCACGAGCCGGCGATCGTGCCCGCCTAGAGGAATTACATTTCGAAGCACGTGTGCACGAAACTGGCACGCGAATCGACGCTCAAACGCTCACTCCAAAAACCACAAGAGCCATGGTCGACTCCTCTCCGGCAGCGCCCCCTCCCGATTCCGGTGCCTCGCGCCGCTGGTTGCGGCCCGCCATCATCATCGCGGTGGTGGTGCTCTCCATGCTTGCCGCGTGGCACTTCTGGGGCCCCACATCGGCCGACACCAAGGCGAAGGCCGCGGTGGGCTCCAAGTCCGGCAAGGGCGGGCGCTTCGGAGTCGACCCCAACCGCGTGCAGCCCGTGGCCGTGGCCGCCGCGCGCATCGGCGACGTGAACGTCGTGCAGACCGCGCTCGGCACCGTGACGGCGCTGCGCACGGTGACGGTCAAGCCGCGCGTGGACGGCCTGCTGCAGAGCGTGTCGTTCACCGAGGGCCAGTTCGTGAAGGCCGGCGACACGCTCGCGCAGATCGACGCGCTGCCGTTCCAGGTGGCGCTGAACCAGGCCGAGGGCCAGCTCGCGCGCGACGCGGCGCAGCTCGCCAACGCGCGCGTGGACCTCGATCGCTACCGCACGCTCCTCGCGCAGGATTCCATCGCCTCCCAGCAGGTCGACAGCCAGGCCGCGCAGGTGAGGACGTTCGAGGGCACGGTGAAGATTGACCAGGCCCAGGTCGACAACGCCAGGCTGCAGCTCTCGTACACGCGCATCTCGGCGCCGATCAGCGGGCGCATCGGGCTACGCCTGGTCGATCCGGGCAACATGGTGCGCGGCTCCGACGCCAACGGCCTCGCCGTCATCACGCAGCTCGATCCCATCGCGGTGCTCTTCACGATCCCGCAGGACACGCTGCAGCGCGTGATGGCGCGCCTCAAGGCGGGCGAGAAGCCGCCGGTCGAGGCGTGGGACCGCGACCAGAAGAACGTCATCGCCGCGGGCAGGCTCATCACCGTCGACAACCAGATCGACGTCACCACGGGCACCGTGAAGCTCAAGGCGGAATTCCCGAATCCCGACTCGAAGCTCTTCTCCAACCAATTCGTGAACGTGCGCATGGTGGTCGACACTCTGCGCGGCGTGGTGATCGTGCCGTCGGCGGCGATCCAGAGGAACGACAAGGGCACCATCGTCTACGTGGTGAAGGAGGACAACACGGTCGCGGTGCGGCCGGTGCAGGCGGGCGCCACCGAAGGCGCGAACGTGGCCATCACCTCGGGGCTCACGGCAGGCGAGCGCGTGGTCGTCGACGGCGTGGACCGCATCCGCGAGGGCGCGAAGGTCGAGGTGACCGAGCCTGGCGGCGGCGCGCGCGCGCCACGCGGTGCGGGCAAGGCCGGCGCCGACAAGGGCGCGGTGGATCCCGCCAAGCGCGAGGAATACAAGAAGCGCCTGGAGGCGATGACGCCCGGGGAGCGCGAGAAATTCAAGAAGCGGCGCGAAGCGAAGGCCGCCGAGGGCAAGGCCGCGCAGTGAATCCGTCCCGGCTCTTCATCATGCGGCCGGTGGCCACGGCGCTCCTCATGGTGGCGATCCTCCTCGCGGGCATCGTCGCCTACCGGCAGCTGCCGCTCTCGGCGCTGCCGGAGGTCGACTACCCGACCATCCAGGTGGTGACGCTTTATCCCGGCGCGAGCCCCGACGTGGTGACCTCCTCCATCACCGCGCCGCTGGAGCGCCAGTTCGGGCAGATGCCGGGCTTGAAGCAGATGTCCTCCACCAGCTCCGGCGGCGCGTCGGTGATCACGCTGCAGTTCGAGCTCTCCATCGCTCTGGACGCCGCCGAGCAGGAGGTGCAGGCCGCCATCAACGCCGGCGGCAACCTCCTTCCCGCCGACCTTCCCGCGCCGCCGATCTACAGCAAGGTGAACCCCGCGGACGCGGCGATCATCACGCTCGGCATCACCTCGAAGACGATGCCGATGACCGAGGTGCAGAACCTCGTCGACACGCGCCTCGCGCAGAAGATCTCGCAGATCCCGGGCGTGGGCCTGGTCACGCTTTCGGGCGGGCAGCGCCCGGCGGTGCGCGTGCAGGTCAACCCCAAGGCGGTCGCGGCGCAGGGCCTGTCGATGGACGACATTCGCACCGCCATCGCCGCCGCCAACGCGAACCAGGCGAAGGGAAGCTTCGACGGCCCGGCGCGCGCCTTCACCATCGACGCCAACGACCAGTTGAGGAGCGCCGCCGAATATCGCTCGATCATCCTCGCCTACAGGAACGGCGCGCCCATCTTCCTCACCGACGTGGCCGACGTGATCGCGGGCGCCGAGAACGCGAGGCTCGCCGCGTGGATGAACGAGACGCCCGCCATCATCGTGAACGTGCAGCGCCAGCCCGGCGCCAACGTGATCGAGGTGGTGGACCGCGTGAAGCAGCTCCTTCCCGCGCTCACCGCGGCGCTGCCCGCCTCCGTCGAAGTGCAGCTCCTCACCGACCGCACGGTCACCATCCGCGCCTCGGTGCACGACACGCAGTTCGAGCTGATGCTCGCCGTCGCGCTCGTGGTGATGGTGATCTTCGTGTTCCTTCGCAGCGCCACCGCGACCCTCATCCCCGCGGCCGCGGTGCCGCTGTCCATCGTCGGCACCTTCGGCGTGATGTACCTCGCGGGCTTCAGCATCAATAACCTCACGCTGATGGCGCTCACCATCGCCACGGGCTTCGTCGTGGACGACGCCATCGTCGTGATCGAGAACATCGCCCGGTACGTTGAGGAAGGCGAGGACCCGATGCAGGCCGCGCTGAAGGGCTCGCGCCAGATCGCCTTCACCATCATCTCGCTCACGTTCTCGCTCATCGCCGTGCTGATCCCGCTCCTCTTCATGGGCGAAGTGGTGGGGCGCCTCTTCCGCGAGTTCGCGATCACGCTCGCGGTGTCGATCCTCATCTCGGCCGTGGTCTCGCTCACCTTGACGCCGATGATGGCGGCGCGGCTCCTAAAGCACACCCCGCCCGAGAAGCAGGGGCGGTTCTTCCACAAGACCGGCGAGATGTTCGACCGCGTGATCGCGAAGTACGGCGACGGGCTTCGCTGGGTGCTCGACCACCAGCCGCTCACCATGATCGTCTTCCTCGCGACGCTCGCCCTCACCGTGATCCTCTACATCCTCATCCCCAAGGGCTTCTTCCCGCTGCAGGACACGGGCTTGATCCAGGGCATCTCCGAGGGCCCGCAGACGGCGTCCTTCGAGTCGATGTCGCGAAGGAGCCGCGCGCTCGCGCAGGCGATCCTCGAGGATCCCGCTGTGGAGAGCG
The DNA here is from genome assembly GCA_038244725.1 of Burkholderiales bacterium. Taxonomy (GTDB): domain Bacteria; phylum Pseudomonadota; class Gammaproteobacteria; order Burkholderiales; family Usitatibacteraceae; genus Usitatibacter. The sequence continues at coordinate 96,084 of JBBRTF010000010.1, read as the reverse complement.
TCTCCTCCTTCATCGGCGTGGACGGCACCAACATCACGCTGAACACGGGGCGTCTCCTCATCGCGTTGAAGCCGCACAAGGCGCGCGACAACGTCTCGATCGTGATGGCGCGCATCAAGAAGCGCCTCGAGTCATTCGAGGGCACGACGCTCTACATGCAGCCGGTGCAGGACCTCACCATCGAGGACCGCGTGAGCCGCACCCAATACCAGCTCACGCTCGAGAGCGCCAACGCCGGGGAGCTCGCCGGCTGGACCCAGAAGGTGGTGGACCGGCTGCGGCGCCTGCCGCAGCTGATGGACGTCGCCTCCGACCTGCAGGACCAGGGCCTGCAGGCCTACGTCGACATCAACCGCGACACCGCGGGGCGCCTGGGCGTGACGCCCGCGGCGATCGACAACGCGCTCTACAACGCCTTCGGCCAGCGCCTCGTCTCCACCATCTTCACGCAGGCGACGCAGTACCGCGTGGTGCTCGAGGTGAAGCCCGAGTTCCGCATGAGTCCGCAGTCGCTGAACGACATCTACGTCCCCGGCACGGGCGGCACGCAGGTCCCCCTGAATGCGGTGGCCACCATCAGCGAACGCGTGGGCGCGCTCGCCATCGGCCACCTCGGGCAATTCCCGGCGACGACGGTCTCCTTCAACCTCGCGCCGGGCGCCTCGCTCGGCCAGGCGGTGGACGCGATCGAGAAGGCCGAGAAGGAGCTGGGCATGCCCGCCTCGGTCCGCGCCAACTTCCAGGGCGCGGCGCTCGCCTTCCGCGGCTCGCTCGTGAATACGCTCCTCCTCATCCTCGCCGCCATCGTCACCATGTACATCGTGCTGGGCGTGCTCTACGAGAGCTACATCCACCCGGTGACGATCCTCTCGACGCTGCCCTCGGCGGGCGTGGGCGCGCTGCTGTCGCTCATGATCGCCGGCCAGGACCTGGGAATCATCGCGATCATCGGCATCATCCTGCTCATCGGCATCGTGAAGAAGAACGCGATCCTGATGATCGACTTCGCGCTCGACGCCGAACGCGAGCAGGGCCTCGCGCCGCGCGAGGCGATCTACCAGGCGTCGCTCCTTCGCTTCCGACCGATCCTCATGACCACCATGGCGGCGATGCTGGGCGCGTTCCCGCTCATGATCAGCTGGGGCGTGGGCGCGGAGCTTCGCCATCCGCTCGGGATCGCCATGGTCGGCGGGCTCATCTTCTCGCAGCTGCTCACGCTCTTCACCACGCCCGTGATCTATCTCTACTTCGACCGCGCCGCGCAGCGCTGGGGGCGCAGAACGCGCCCCCATCCGCGCGAAGACGATGCGGTGGCGGCTAACGGACCCAAAGTGCTTTGACGCAGGTGAACGCAGATGAAGCGCAGATGAACGTACGGCAACCCAACACATCACGGTCGCGTCGTGCCTATGTGCATTTCGGGGTACGTTCATCTGCGCTCCATCTGCGTTCATCTGCGTTTCCAAGGTTTTTCACCCGAATCACTCGTCCATGAACATCATCGAGCCCTTCGTACGACGTCCGGTCGCCACCACGCTCCTCACCACGGGCGTGGCGCTGGCGGGCATCGTGTCGTTCGGGCTGCTGCCGGTGTCGCCGCTGCCGCAGGTGGACTTCCCGACGGTGTCGGTGTCGGCGTCGCTGCCGGGCGCGAGCCCGGAGGTGATGGCCGCCACGGTGGCCACCCCGCTCGAGCGCGCGCTGGGCCGCATCGCCGGCATCACCGAGATGACCTCCAACTCGTCCCTTGGCAGCGCCCGGGTGACGCTCCAGTTCGAGCTCACGCGCGACATCAACGGCGCCGCGCGCGAGGTGCAGGCGGCGATCCAGGCGGCGCGCAGCGACCTGCCCTCGAGCCTTCCCAACAACCCCACCTACCGCAAGGTGAATCCCGCCGACGCGCCGGTGATGATCCTCGCGCTCACCTCCGAGCGCTATACGCCCGGGCAGATGTACGACATCTCATCCACGAATCTCGCGCAGCGCATCTCGCAGATGAAGGGCGTCGGGCAGGTGAGCGTGGGCGGCGGATCGCTTCCGGCGGTGCGCGTCGAGCTGATTCCGCCGCTCCTCAACAAGCTCGGCATCGGCTTCGACGAGGTGCGCACCGCGATCACGTCGACCAACGCCAATCGGCCCAAGGGCTTCCTCGACAACGCCGAGCACTATTGGCAGGTGCAGGCGAACGACCAGGCGAAGACCGCGGCGGAATACAGGCCCATCGTCGTCGCCTGGCGCAACGGTGCCCCGGTGCGCCTGGGCGACCTGGGCGAAGTCGTGGACAGCGTGCAGGACGTGCGCAACTACGGCATGGCGAACGGCAAGCCCGCTGTGCTGATGATCATCAACCGCCAGCCGAACGCCAACATCATCGAGGTGGTGGACGGCATCACCGCGCTCCTGCCGGAGCTGCAGGCCTCCATCCCGCAGAGCGTGAGCCTGCAGGTGATGATGGAGCGCACGAGCACCATCCGCGCCTCGCTGCACGAGGTAGAGCGCACGCTCATGATCTCGGTGGCCCTGGTGATCCTCGTCGTGTTCCTTTTCCTGAGGAACGCCCGCGCGACGCTGATCCCCGCGGTCGCCGTGCCGATCTCGCTCATCGGCACCTTCGGCGCCATGTATCTCCTCGGCTTCAGCCTGAACAACCTCTCGCTCATGGCGCTCACCATCGCCACGGGCTTCGTGGTCGACGACGCGATCGTGGTGCTGGAGAACGTGACGCGCCACATCGAGAAGGGGATGCGCCCGTTCGAGGCGGCGCTCCTGGGCGCACGCGAGGTGGCGTTCACCGTGGTGTCCATGAGCGCCTCGCTGGTGGCAGTCTTCATCCCGATCCTCTTCATGGGCGGCATCGTCGGGCGCCTCTTCCGCGAGTTCGCCGTGACGCTCTCGGTGGCGATCGGCATCTCGCTCGTCGTGTCCCTCACCACCACGCCGATGATGTGCTCGCTCCTCTTGCGAGCCCCGCGCGACGCGAAGAAGCCCGGGCGCGTTGCCCGCTGGAGCGAGGCGGCTTTCGACGGGCTGCACCGAGGCTACGAGCGCTCGCTCGGCTGGGCGCTGCGCGTGCCGCTCCTCATGCTCGCCATCTTCTTCGCGATGATGGCGTTGAGCGTCTACCTCTACATCAACATCCCCAAGGGCTTCTTCCCGCAGCAGGACACCGGGCGCCTCATCGGCTTCGTGCGCGCCGACCAGTCGATCTCGTTCCAGGCGATGAAGGAGAAGCTGGACAACCTCGCCGCGATCGTGATGGCCGATCCGGCCGTGGAGAGCGTGACGGCGTTCACCGGCGGCGGCCAGCGCAACTCGGCGATGATGTTCATCGCGCTGAAGCCTCTGAAGCAGAGGAACGCCTCCCTCGACCAGATCCTCGCGCGGCTGCGCCCGGCGCTATCGAAGGAGCCGGGCGCCAACCTCTTCCTCAACCCGATCCAGGACCTGCGCGGCGGCGGACGCCAGACCGAGGCGAGCCAGCAGTTCACGCTGCGCGCCGACGACTTGGGAGAGCTGCGCAAGTGGACCCCGCTCCTGGAGGCGGCGCTGCGCGACGTGCCCGAGCTCACCGACGTGAACTCCGATCAGCAGGATCGCGGCCTGCAGATGACGCTCGTCGTCGACCGGCCGACGGCTTCCCGGCTGGGCATCACGCCGCGCGCCATCGACACGGCATTGAACCTCGCCTTCGGCCAGGCGCAGGTCTCGACGATCTACCAGGACCGCAACCAGTACCGCGTCGTGATGGAGGCCGCGCCGCAGTACACGCAATCGCCGCAGACGCTCGAGACCCTCTACGTGCTCTCGCCCACGCGCGGCCAGGTCCCGCTTTCGGCGATCTCCCATTACGAATCCACGCTGGCGCCGCTCTCGGTGAGCCACCAGGGGCAGTTCGCCGCGGCGACGATCTCCTTCAACCTCGCGCAGGGCGTGGCCATGTCGCAGGCTTCGGACGCGATCCGCGACACGATGTCGCGCATCGGCGTCCCCGGCACCATCTACGCGTCGTTCGAGGGCACCTCGAAGCTCTTCCAGCAGGGGCTCGACAACCAGCCCTACCTCATCGTCGCGGCGCTCCTCACCGTGTACATCGTGCTCGGCATCCTCTACGAAAGCCTGGTGCATCCGATCACCATCCTCTCGACGCTGCCCTCGGCGGGCGTGGGCGCGCTCCTCGCGCTCAAGCTCTTCGGCATCGAGTTCTCGCTGATCGCACTCATCGGCGTGATCCTGCTCATCGGCATCGTGAAGAAGAACGCGATCCTCATGATCGACTTCGCCCTGGAGACCGAGAGGAAGGGCGGGCGCGGCCCGAGGGATGCGATTTACGAGGCGGCGCTGCTGCGCTTCCGGCCCATCATGATGACGACCATGGCGGCGATGCTGGGCGCGGTGCCGCTCGCGCTCGGCGCCGGCGACGGCGCGGAGCTTCGCCGCCCGCTCGGCATCTCGATCGTGGGGGGGCTCCTGGTGAGCCAGCTCCTCACGCTCTACACGACGCCGGTGATCTACCTCTACCTCGACCGCCTGCGCCTCTGGGCGAGCGGCGAGCCCCGGCGCGCCCCTCAAACCCTTTCCCCGCACGCGGGCGATTAACCAGTATCCGCAGATAAACGCCGATGAACGCAGATGAACCCTTGAAGAGTAACGGACGGGACCCCGTGGCATGACGGCACGAACTACGAGCAACCAGCCCGGGCCTATCCGCGTTCATCTGCGTTCATCTGCGGACGCGTTTGCTTTCGCCCTGGCTCTGGCCATGACCGGCTGCGCCATCGGGCCGAACTACTCGAAGCCCGCAGCCGCCATGCCGGCGCAATGGAAGGAGGCCGGCGATTGGGTGGTGGCGCAGCCGAAGGATGCGGCGCCGAAGGGCAAGTGGTGGGAAGCGTTCAACGACCCGGTCCTCGATGCCCTCGAGGAGCAGGTGAGCGTCACCAACCCGTCGCTCGCCGCCGCCGAGGCGCGTTATCGCCAGGCACGCGCGGCGGTGACCGCGGCGCGCGCGGGGCTCTTCCCGACGCTGGGGGCAAGTGCGGGCGCCTCGCGAACGCGCGCCACCGACAACCGCTACACCGTGGCGCTCGACGCGCAGTGGGAGATCGACCTCTGGGGACGCGTGAGGCGGGTGATCGAGGCCTCGCGCGCCGGCGAGGAGGCGAGCGCCGCCGACCTCGAGGCCGCGCGCCTGTCGCTGCAGGGCGAGGTCGCGATCAACTACTTCCAGCTGCGCGTGACCGACGTGCAGCGCGACCTCCTCGCCGACACGGTGAAGGCGTTCGAGTCCTCGTACAAGGTCACGCAGAACCGGTACAACGCCGGCGTCGCCGCGAAGGTGGACGTGGTGCAGGCCCAATCGCAGCTCCTCAGCACGCGCGCGCAGGCGCTCGACCTCGAATCCACGCGCGCCACGCTCGAGCACGCGATCGCCGTGCTCGTCGGCGCGCCGCCCTCGGACCTGGCGATCCAGCCCGCGAAGTTCCAGGCGCGCATTCCCGATGTGCCGCCGGGAGTCCCCACCACGCTCCTCGAACGCCGTCCCGACATCGCCGCCGCCGAGCGGCGCATGGCCGCGGCCAACGCGCGCATCGGCGTGGCCGAGGCCGCGTACTTTCCCTCGCTCTCGCTCACCGGCTCGGGCGGTTTCGCGAGCAATTCGCTCTCCACGCTCTTCTCCGCGCCGAGCCGCTTCTGGTCGCTGGGCGTGGGGCTCGCCGACACCCTCCTCGACTTCGGCGCGCGCGGCGCGGCCGTGGAGACGTCGCGCGCGGCCTACGACGAGGCGATCGCCAACTACCGCGCGACGGTGCTGGGCGCCTTCCAGGAGGTGGAGAACAACCTCGCCGCCGTGCATTGGCTCGCCGAAGAGAGCAAGGTGCAGCAGGAGGCCGCGCGCGCGGCGCGGGAAAGCGTGGTCCTCACCGTGAACCAGTACAAGGCGGGCACGGTAAGCTTCCTCAACGTGGTGCAGGTGCAGGCCACGCAATTGAGCGAGGAGCGCACGACCGTGACGCTCCTCGGGCGCCGACTGGCCGCGGCGGTGGCGCTCATCCGCGCGATGGGAGGGACCTGGTGATGGGAAACGCAGCAGAGTTCGCACGGCTGTCCGAATGGATCGGGCGCTCCGAAACGCGCACGGACACGATTACCACCGCACCGCTCGTGGCGCTCGCGGGTCTCCTCGACCGCGACGAGCCTGCGCCCGCGGCGGGCGACGCGGCGCCGCCCCTCGCGCACTGGCTCTACTTCCTCCCGGCCTGCCGGATTTCCGAGGCGGGACCCGACGGCCACGCGTTGAAGGGCTCGTTCCTCCCGCCGGTGCCGCTGCCGCGGCGCATGTGGGCGGGAAGCCGGCTCGAATTCCTGCGTCCGCTGGTGGTGGGCTCGGAAGTGTCGCGCCGCTCCACCATCCGGGACGTGAAGACGAAGGAGGGGCGAAGCGGCCCTCTCGTCTTCGTCACCGTTCGACACGAAGTGAGCGACGCGGGAGGCCTCGTGCTCTCCGATGAGCACGACATCGTCTATCGCGGCGAGTCGGCGCTCGCGGCGAAGGACACGCCTGCGCCGGCGGGCGAGGCATGGCGCCGCGAGATCCGCCCCGACCCCGTCCTCCTCTTTCGCTATTCCGCGGTCACCTTCAACAGCCATCGCATCCACTACGACTTGCCGTACGCGACGAAGGTCGAGGGGTACCCGGGGCTCGTCGTGCACGGGCCGCTCATCGCCACGCTCCTCGTCGACTTGCTTCGCCGCAACGTCCCGCGCGCCGTGGTGAAGCGCTACGAGTTCCGCGCCGTGAAGCCGCTCTTCGATACCGCGAGCTTCGCCACCTGCGGCGCGCCCGGTGAAGCGCCGGGGACGGCGAGGCTCTGGACGCGCGACGTGGCGGGCGCGCTCACCATGCAGGCGAACGCGGCTCATTCCGGGGAAGCGTAAATGCTCGTCAACTGCGTCGCATACCAGGACGGCAAGAAGGTCGCCGACATCCCGAAGGAGGCGATCAGCGAGTATGTCCACCGCCCCGAGTGCTTCGTCTGGGTCGCGCTCAAGGACCCGACCCCGGAAGAGCTCGAGGCGATGGAGGAGGAGTTCGACCTGCATCCGCTCGCGGTGGAGGACGCCCGGCACGGCCACCAGCGGCCCAAGATCGAGGAGTACGGCAACTCGCTTTTCGCCGTGCTGCACGTGGTCGAGCTGCACGGCGGCGAGATCGAGGTGGGCGAGATCGACGTCTTCATCGGCTCGAACTACATCCTGTCGATCCGCCAGCGCACCCAGCACGGCTTCGGGGAGGTGCGCGCGCGCGCCGAGAGCGAGCCCGAGCTCCTGAGGCACGGCTCGGGGTTCGTGCTCTATGCGCTCATGGACAACATCGTCGATCGCTACTTCCCGGTGGTCGACGCGCTCGAGGTGGACCTGGAGAGGATCGAGCAGAACATCTTCGAGGGCGAGGCCGGCGACTCCGCGCGCGCCAACATCAAGGCCCTCTACGAGCTCAAGCACAAGGGCATGGTGCTGCGCCACGCGGTGGAGCCCCTCATCGAGGCGGTGCACAAGCTCTACGGCGGACGCGTGCCGCAGGTGTGCGTGGGGACCCAGGACTACTTCCGCGACGTGTACGACCACCTGCTGCGCGTGAGCACGCAGCTCGACGGGCTGCGCGACATGGTGATCACCGCGCTCCAGGTGAACCTCTCGATGATTTCCCTTGCCGAGAACGCGGTCACCAAGCGCCTCGCCTCCTACGGCGCCCTGGTGGCCGTTCCCACCATGATCGCGGGCATCTACGGCATGAACTTCAAGCACATGCCCGAGCTCGACTGGCACATCGGCTACCCGCTGTCGCTCGCCCTCATGCTGGGGCTCGACACCTACCTCTGGCTCAAGTTCAAGCGCACCGGCTGGCTCTGAATTTCGCGCTCTTCCGCCGACTCCTTCAGCAGCCACTCGCTGAAGGAGGCGAGCGCGCGGTTCTCCGAGCCGGCCTCGGGCGTGACGAGGTAGTACGAGTAGCTCGTCGGCACCGAGATGTCGAAGGGGACGACGACGCGCTTGGCCTCGATCTCGGTGCGCAGCAACGGCTTCATCACGAGCGTCACGCCCATCCCTTCGATCGCCGCGTCCATCGCCAACGCCGCGTCGCTGAAATGCATGCCGCGCGTGGCGTCGATGTCGGTCACGCCCACCGTCTGCAGCCAGTCGTTCCAGCTGGGGCGCGCGCCCTCCTCCACCACCGTGTCGTCGTGGATGAGCGTGTGGTAGCGCAGGTCGTCGGGCTTCTTCAAGGGATGCGCGCCTTTCAATAGCCGCGGGCTGCACACGGGCACGTACACCGCGTTGAACACTTCCTCGACGCGCGTGCCCGGGTAGTGGCCGGAGCCGAAGCGGATCATCGCGATGGGCGCATCGTTGTCGACTTCCGGCACCACGAGGCTGCCGTCGGCCAGGGTGTCGACCATCGCCTGCCGGCTCGCCACGTGCAGCTCGAGCTCCGGATGCGCGTCGGTGAAGCGCGCGAGCCTGGGCACCAGCCAGCGCGCGGCGAAGTTGGGCGGCGCCACCACCGTGAGCGAGCGCACGTCCTCGCGGTCCTTCACGCGCTCGACCGCCGCCTGCAGCGCATCGAGTCCCTCGCGCACCTTGGGCAGCATGGCCTGCGCCGCGGTGGTGAGCTCGAGGGCGCGCGTGAGGCGGTGAAAGAGGACCACGCCCAGGTGCTCTTCGAGGAGCTTCACCTGGTGGCTCACCGCACCCGGGGTGACATGCAGCTCCTTCGCCGCCTTCTTGAAGCTCAGGTGGCGCGCCGCAGCCTCGAAAGCCCGGATGGCGTTCAGAGGAGGAAAACGGGCATTGGGCATGGCGGGGGATACCTCAACTTTTCTACGGCGTTGCCGAAAAACTGTTCGGTTGTTGCGCTGCAACATCGACACTATATTTTGTATGCGGGGCCGGGTACAAGCCCTATCGGCCCGTTCACGGGCCCCCGTGAATCTTCCACAAGGAGGTTTGCAGAATGGATTTCAAGACGTCCTATCCCGACTTCGCCACCATCGAGGAGCATATCCGTCGCGCGCACGCCTATCGCAGCGTGTACCTGGCCCATGCCATTTCGGGCTTCATCGCGTCCACGGGCAAGGGCCTGAAGCGGCTCGCCGAAGCCATGGGCAACGGGCTTGCCGCCGAGCGCGACCGCCGCGCCATCGAAGCCGACGCCTTCCTGAAGAGGTCGGTACCGCGGTATTGACTCGAACCGAAGCGGCTCCAGCCCCGGCATGGCGGCTACCGGGCGCTGGGCCCCACCGGGTTCCACACCCTCCACTACGTCGAATGGGGACGGCGCAACGCCGCCCGCGTGATCGTTTGCGCGCACGGCTATAGCGGCAACGCGCGCGACTTCGACTTCATCGCGCGCGAGCTCGCGAAGGAAGCGCGCGTGATCGCGATCGACGTCGCCGGCCGCGGCGAGAGCGACTGGCTCGCTTCGCCCATGGCGTATCACTTCGGGCAATTCCTCGCCGACATCAACGGGCTCCTCGCGCACCTGGGGTTGAAGAAGGTCGAGTGGATCGGCACGTCCATGGGCGGGCTCCTCGGGATGCTCCTCGCCTCGCAGCCGGGAAGCCCCGTGAGCCGACTCGTGATGAACGACATCGGCGCCTTCGTGCCCATGGATGCTCTCCAGGCGATCGGGCGCAACCTCGACGCTCCCGAGCGCTTCGCCTCGCTCGCCGAAGTCGAGGCGCACATGCGCCGCACGCACCGCGACTGGAGCGAGATCACCGACGAGCAGTTCCGCCACCTCGCCGAGCACGGATCGCGCCCCGAGGGCGACGGCTACCGCCTGCACTTCGACCCGCAGATCACGCGGCTCCCCAAGCCCTTGCCGCTCGCGCCCGGCATCTTCATGTGGGACGCGTGGTATCGCGTACGATGCCCCGTGCTGCTCTTGCGCGGAGAATCCTCGCGGATCTTCCCGGAGGCGGTGGCGCGCACGATGCTCGACGCCAAGCCCGCCGCCGAGCGGGTGGAGATCGCCGATTGCGGCCACGTGCCCTCGCTCATGGACGCGCCGCAGATCGAGGTGGTGCGCAACTTTCTGCGGGCGCGGGGTGACAAAGTCCAATGGCTCCCACACCGCTCGTTTTCCTTCCCGGCCTTATGGAGGACGCCGACGCGTTCGGGGAGGCCCTTGAAAGGCTTCGCGAAACCACCCGCTGCACCGTCGCCGACCTGACGAGCGCCGCGTCGATCGCGGACCTCGCCCGCGACGCGCTGCGGCAGGCGCCGGCCGGCAAGTTCGCGCTCGCCGGCCACTCGATGGGCGGCTACGTCGCGCTGGAGATCATGCGGCAGGCGCCCGGGCGCGTGGATCGCCTCGCGCTCCTCAATACCCACGCGCGGCCCGACACCGCGGAGTCCACGGCGAACCGGCAGCGCCTCATGGAGCTCGCGGAAAGGGATTTTCCCGCGGTGATCCGCGCCCTCCTGCCCAAGCTCGTGCTGGAGAAGCACCTGGACGACCTCTCGGGACCGATCACCGAGATGGCGCTCGCCTGCGGCAAGGAGGCGTTCCTGCGCCAGGAGCGCGCGATCATCGGGCGCGTCGACAGCCGCCCGCACCTGGGCGCCATCCAGTGCCGCACGCTGGTCGTCGCCGCGCGCCACGACGCGCTCATGCCGGTGGAGATCCTCGAGGAGCTCGCGGGGGGCATTCGGGGCGCGACGCTTGCCATCGTCGAGGACTCGGGCCACCTGGCGAGCCTCGAGCAGCCCGAGGAGGTCACGCGGCACCTGCTCGCGTGGCTCGAAGCCTGACCTCGCGAATGAGCTGCGGCGATCTCGATCCGCGCGCGCCATTGCGCCGCCGCCTCATCGCGGCCATGGGAGCGCTCGGCCTCGCGCCGCTCGCGTGGACCGCGCTTCGCCCGCGCCTCGCCCACGCGGTCGCCACGCCGCTCGCCAACGCGTCGAACGTGTGCACGATCTCTCCGGCCATGACCGAAGGCCCGTACTTCGTGGACGAGCGCCTCGAGCGTTCCGACCTCACCGCGGGCGCGACCCACACCGGCGTCACCGAGGGCCTGGCGTTGCAGCTCGACATCCACGTGGTGAGCGCGCGCGCCACGGGATGCCTGCCGCTCGCGGGCGTGCAGGTCGACGTCTGGCACGCGGATGCCGACGGCACGTACTCGGAGTTCGGATCGGGCGCGGGGCAGAAATTCCTGCGCGGCTTCCAGGTCACCGACGCCACGGGCAAGGTCGCGTTCAAGACCATCTATCCCGGGTGGTACGCCGGCCGCGCGATCCACATCCACGTGAAGGCGCGGCTCTTCAACGCGAGCGGCAACAGGACCTTCGAGTTCAACACCCAGCTCTTCTTCGACGAGGCCGTGAACGACGCGGTGAACGCGCTGCCGAGGTACGACACGCGCGGCACGCGCACCACGCGTAACGCCCAGGACTCGATCTACGGCGGGCAGACCGCGTCGCTCGTGAACGTGCAGCCGATGCAGGACGGCAGCCTCGGCTACCTCGCCACCGCCACGGTCTCGCTCGCGCTGGACCCCGCCCTCGCGACGCTCGATTTCAACCAGGCGGGCTTCACCGGCCACTGGTTCGATCCCACCACCGTGGGGCAGGGTTTCGGCATCGAGATCTTCCCGAACCAGGTCACCGCGGGAACGGGGCAGGCTTTCGGCGCGTGGTTCACCTACGATCTCGCCGCTCCGGGCGGCGTCGAGAAGCAGCGCTGGTATACCTTCAACGGCCCGGCTTCAGGCGAGTCGAATGTAATCTCGGTGCAGATCTTCCGCAACACCGGCGGCAACTTCGACGCGCCGCCGATGACGAGCGGGGTGCCGGTGGGCAATGGCACGTTGAGCTTCTCGAGCTGCAACAAGGGGCAGCTCACCTATGCGTTCACCGACGGCAGCGCGCGCAGCGGCATCATCCCGCTCTCGCGCCTCACGCCCAACGTGACGTGCTCGGCGACGGCGGCGCGCCCCACCAACGCGGATTTCGCGCTCTCCGGCAGCTGGTACGACCCCGCCACGTCGGGGCAGGGCTTCACCATCGAGGTGAACCCGAACGCGCCGATCCTCTTCTTCAGCTGGTACACCTACGCGCTGAACGCCGGCTCGCTCGGCGTTGCGGGGCAACGCTGGTTCACCGCGCAGGCGCCCTTCCAGCCAGGGCAGCGCACGGCGATCCTCACCATCTACGAGACCCGGGGCGGCATCTTCGACCAGGGGACGTACCCGCCGCCCAACGCGCAAACGGTGGCCGCCGGCACCGCGACGCTCGCCTTCCAGGGCTGCACGCGCGCGAGCCTCGCCTACAACTTCACCGCCGGCGCCATGGCGGGGGCACGCGGCACGATCGCGCTCTCGCGCATCGGGCCCGCGCCGCCGGGATGCGCCGGGTGAACTTGCGGGGGTGAAAAACGATCAGAGGGGTGCACAGCCAAAAGGAGAACATCATGTTGGTGCACGTCGGACCCCTCATCTCGCTCATCGCCGGCATCCTCATCCTCGTCATGCCGCGCCTGCTCAACTACATCGTCGCCATCTACCTCATCGCCATCGGCCTCCTCGGGCTCCTCGGCGGCAGATTCTGACACACTAGGGGGATGTCCAATCCCCTCCCTGCCCTCTCCCTCCTCGAGACGCGCGTCCTCGGCGTCCTCGTGGAGAAGCAGCACACCGTCCCCGACAGCTATCCGCTGACGCTGAACGCGCTCGTCTCGGGCGCCAACCAGAAGACCGCGCGCGGCCCGGTGATCGAGGCGAGCGAGGCCGAGGTGCAGGCGGCCATCGACCACATGAAGTCGCTCTCCATGGTGATGGAATCGAGCGGCGGGCGCGTGATGCGCTACGCGCACAACGTGGGCAAGGTGATCGGCGTGCCGCCGCAAGCGCTGGCGCTGTTGGCCGTGCTCTTCCTGCGCGGGCCGCAGACGGCGGGGGAGCTTCGCATCAATAGCGAGCGCCTGCACAAGTTCGGCGACATCCTTTCGGTCGAGGCATTCCTCGCCGAGCTCGCCGAGCGCAAGGACGGCGCGCTGGTGCGCGAATTACCCAAGCAGCCGGGCGCCCGCGAGACGCGCTGGGTGCACCTTCTTTCCGGCGAGCCCACCGCGGCGATCGTCGCGGGCGCCGGGCCCTCCGCGGGCGCGGGCGACGCGCTCTCCGTGAGCGAGCTCGCGGCGATGAAGGCCAACATCGACGAGCTCAAGCGTGAAGTGGCCGAGCTGAAGGAGACGGTGGCCCGCCTCACGCGCGAGTTGGGCGTGACGGGTTAGCGCTTCTCGCGCACCGGCAGCGTGAGGTTGCACACGCCGACCTTGCCGATGGGATCCTTGAACCACGCTTCGCGGCGCGTCGCCCGAGACGCCACGTACCTCGCGAACGTCGCGCTCTCGGAACGCAAGGCCTCGAGGTTCGTGCGCTCGCGTTGCGGCACGTCCGTGGCGACGCGCATCGAGCGGATCGGGATCCATTCCTCGCGCTTTTCGTAGAACCCCATGTCGCCGCCGCCGCGAGGCATGACCGACAGCATCTCGATGCCGCGCACCACGCGCCCCACCAGCGTGATGTTGCGGTCGAGCCCGCGCGGCGATTGCCCGATGACCGCGTAGAGCTCGGAGCCGTTGCCCGAGTCGGCGTCGTTGTCGCGCCCCACGCCCACCGAGCCGTAGCAGTGAACGAGCGAGGTCTTGCGGCTCTTCGGATCGCGTGCCACGGGAAATCCGTTCGAGAAGCCCACCTGCGGCGCGTACGTGTCCGCATAAGGAAGGCGGGTGAAGGGAAGCTTCGCGTCGATGGCGCGCGCGAACTCCGGCTTCACCTTCACCTTCGCCATCGCCTTCGCGCGCTCGTCGTCCTCCGGGCGCGCCCACTGCACCACGTAGTTGTCCTGCGAGCGGATCACGAAGCTCGCATCGAAGTAGCCCTCGCTCGCGAGCCTTTTCACCGCGGCGACGTTGGCCGGCGCATACGCGGGCGCGAGCTCGATCACGACGCGTCCCGCGGCAAGCTCCAGGTAAAGCGTGTTCTCCGGATCGATGTCGCGCCAGTCGCCCGCGGGCGACTCCTTGAGCACGTCCTCACCGAGCGCGAAGGTCGACACCGACATCGTTATCACGGCAAGCCATCGCATCACCATTCGCGCCATCCTTTCAGCAACGGGAAGTAGAGGCCGCGGCGCGCGCCGGGTTTGCCCGCGGCGTTCGCGTAGCGCTCGAGCTGCGGGCGATAGCGCTCCTCCTCGCCCGCGAGGAAGCGCTCCAGGTCGGCGCCCTCGTGGCTGCTCGTCTTGTAGTCGACGATCCAGGCGCCGGCGAGGTCCTCGAACATGCGGTCGATGACGAGGTCGCGGCGAACGCCGTCGATCACCGCGGAGATGCGGTACTCGTTGCGCGCGTGGGTCTGCGGACCGAGGAGCCACTGGCCGCGCGGATCCTCGAGCGTCTTCGCGAGCGCATCGATCACGCGCGCGCTCGCCTTGGCGAGCTCGCCCTCCACCACGCCGCGCGCCGAGAGCTCGTTCATGATCGCGGCAAGCTCGCGCTCGATGCGCGGGCGCGTCCATCCCTTCGCCTCGTCGTCGGCGATGCGCTGGAGCCAGCGGTGGACGACGCTGCCCACGCGGCGCGCGGTGTCGCCGACCCAGGAGAATTCGATCTCGTCGCGAGCGCGGGCCTCGGGCGGCGCGTTCCATGCCGCCGCGGCGGGAATCGCGTAGGCCGAACGCTCGATGGCGAGGCGGCGCAACAAGCCCTGCCGGGCGGGCGGCACCGCGGCGCGCGCTTCGCCCCGCTGCCGGCGGCGCTCGCCGGGCACCGCGAAATCGTCCCGCACCACGTCCCAGAGCTTGCGCAGCAGCGTGCCGCTCGAAGGCTCCTTCACGGCGCCATCGTCGTCGCGCTTCGCATCGCCGATGAGATGCAGGCGGCGACGCGCGCGCGTGGCGGCGACATACAAAAGGCGGCCCGCCTCATGCCCCGCCTTCGTCTTGTCGAGGCGCCGGATGAGCTCGTAGAGCGGTTCCTTGCTCGAGCCCGCGGGATTGATAGGAGCGAGCAACAGCGAAGACCCCGGCGTTTCCATCCAGAGGAAAAGCTCGCGGTCGTCCTTGCCGCCGCCGCCCGCGAGGCCCGGCACGATCACGGTGTCGAACTCGAGGCCCTTCGCCTTGTGGATCGTCATGAGCTGCACGCAATCGGGCGATCCCAGGCCGGGAAGTGCGTAGAGCTTTTCGACGGACGCCTCGAAATTGGCGAGATCGCCGAGAGTGCCGGCCTCCTCGATGGATTCGAGGTGGTCGAGGTAGGTTTCGGCGTCGGCGATATCGGTATCGCTCTCCACGCATGCGGGCCCGCCGAGAGCGAGCCATGCGCCCTCGACCGAATCGCGCAGGCTCGCGCGGCGGCGAGCGGCCAACGAGCGTGCGAGGACCTCGCGGGTGCGCACCGCTCGCCTGCGCCCGTCTTCGGTGAGCCGCGCGATGATCGTTTCGTCGCGCATCGCTTCCCACACCGTCAAGTTCCTGTCCGTCCCGAGCGGCACGAGGTCGGCGAGCGTGAGGCCGCACCATGGCGCGCGAAGCACCGCGAGCCAGGCGATGCGATCGGCGGGATGCAGGAACGCGCGGGTCAACGCGAGGAGATCGCGCACCGCGGGACGATGGCCGAGGGATTCGATCTCGACCGCGCGGAACTTGATTCCCGCTTCGCGCAGCCGCGGCGCGACCTCGTCGAGATGCCTGCGGTTTCGCACGAGGACGGCGACGCTCGGCAGCTTGCCGGGATCGCGCCCGGGCTCGGCGAGCGTTTCGCGCGCGATTTCCGCGACCCTGCGTCCCTCACCGAGGGCGTCGCCATCGAAGAACGGATGCACGTGGACGGCCTTGCCTGCCGCCGGATGCACCGCGTGCGAGGGCGAGTACTTCACCGCCCCGCCGTCGATGTCCTCGGCCCGTGGCATGACTCGCGCGAAGCTTGCGTTCACCCAATCCACGATTCCCGCCTGCGAGCGGAAATTCGCCGAGAGCCTGAGCGGAGCGAGGCTCACCGTGCCGATGCCGTCGCGCCAGGCCTGCAGGAAGAGGGCGACCTCGGCTTCGCGGAAGCGATAGATCGACTGCATCGGATCGCCCACCACGAAGAGGGTGCGGCCGTCGCCGGCCTCCCATCCAGAGGTGAGCCTCCTCAACAGCTCGAACTGCGAGTGGGACGTGTCCTGGAATTCATCCACGAGGATATGGCGAATTCGATAGTCGAACACCAGCATGAGGTCGGTCGGTGCGTCGTCGGCTCCCAGCGCGCGCAGCGCCGCCAGCGCGAACTCCATGAAATCGGCCCTGCCGTGCCTCGCGAAAACGACGCGCAAGTGGGCGGCGGCCCGCGGCGCGAGCCGGAGGATCGCGCCGAGAACTTCCCATTGATCCTGCGAATAGCGCGCCGCCGGCAGGCCCATCACCGTGGAGAGCGCGGATCGCAGCGCCTCGTCCTCCTGCATCGGCGCCGTGGCCGAAGAGCGCTTGCGCCATTCGCCCTTCGCCGTGAGAAACGTCGCCGCGTGCGCGATCCACCCGTCGACATCGCCGTCATCGGGGCACGGGAGCGCTTCGGGCCATAGTGCGCGCGCTTCGAGCACCGCGGCGCGCCGCACTTCCTCGAGCGTGGCCTCGAGCGACGCGCGATCGCAATTGTGGCGCAGGATGCGCAGCCAGCGATCGCGCTGCGCGAGCATCGTCGCGATGAGCTGCTCGGCCTGCGCCGCGTCGTTGTCGAGATGCTCGAGGAGGATCGCCACGTCGGCCGCGTCCGGCTTGCCGGCCTCCTCGAGCGTTTCGAGGAGATCCCGCGCGGCCTCGGCAAAGAACATGGACGCATCCTCGATCACGTCCGGCTGCGCGCCGAACTCCGAGAGCACCGGCATTTGCCGCGTGAGCGACATGCACAACGCATCGATGGTCTGCACGCGCAGGCGGTCCGCGCTTTCCTCGAGCTTCCAGCCGAGCGCGTCGTTGCGCTCCAGCGCCGCGCGCGCGAGGTCCCACGTGCGCGCTTCATGGAGAGCGTCGGGGCGTGGCTCGTTGCGCGCCGCTCGCAGCGCCGCGAACACTCGCAACCGCATCTCGGCCGCGGCCTTGATCGTGAACGTGATCGCCGCGATCTCCTCGGGGCGGTCGACGCCGCCCAGCAGCGCGAGGAAACGCTGGATCAGGAGCTCCGTCTTCCCGGAGCCCGCCGGCGCCTGGACGATGTACGAGCGCGACGTATCGAGGGCCAGCTCGCGCTCGTCGAGATCCGGCACCCGTGCCCTCTCATTCATCGACACTCCCGTCGTTGTCGAGCGCCGCTCCGAAAGGCGCTTTCTCCGAGACGCGGCAGAACATCGGCTGGGGGCAGTTCTTGCAGGTGTCCTTGCCCCGCTTCGGGTCCACGCGCGCTTCGCCCTGCCCGAATGCGCGCCCGGTCGCCTCGAGCTCCACGCGCCAACCCGCCACGACGTCCTCCCAATCGCGATAGCGCTTCGCCGCGGGGCTGCGATCCTTGTCGATGGTGGTCACGCCGGGAATGAGGTTCGCCACTCGCGAGATGCCCTTGAACTTCGCTTCGCCCGTCTTCACGACGGCGAAAGCGACCGCGACCACATCCTCGTTGCGGCCCAACGCGTACATCGGCAGCTGCGGCTCGTCCGGGCGCCGGCCCATCCATGCGGCGGTCTTGCACTCGCCGGTCTTGTAGTCGATGACCGCGCGCCCGGTGGCGAGCCGATCCATCCGATCGAGCTTCGCATCGACGGTGATGCCGCCAAAAGTCACGGCGTGCTTCTCCTCCAGCGCCACCACCTCGAAGTCGTCGCGCCCGCGGTCCACGTCGAGCCACTCGTCGGCGAGGCGCACGAGGCGCGCGTGCTCGAGCTGTGCGTAGCGGCCGGCCAGCGCATCGGCGCGCGTGCGGCGCATGCGCGCGATCGCTTCGTCCGCGCACGCGCCAAGGAGCTGGTCGAGATCCTCATGGCCCATCGCGACCAGGCGATCGCGCGTTTCGAGGCGGGTCCAAACCGCCTTCATCATCTCGTGGACCAAGGTGCCTCGATCGCGCAGGTCGAGCCCCGGCCGCGGAGTCTCGAGGGGCTGCGCCTCGAGTCGTCGCGCGGCGAACGCGCGGAACGGACATGCCGCCTGGTCCTTGAACAATCCCGTGCCGCCCGCGCGCGTCGTGATCTCCACCGCCGGAGCCTGCCCATCCTCGATCGTCTCGACCACGCCCGCGGAGCGAATGGCCTCGCGCAACGTCGTGAACCCTTCGAGCTCGAGATCCCCGACCGGTGACTGGGCGATCGAGGCGATGAGAGGGCTCGGGGAGAGCTCGCTTTCCTTGCACATGCGCGGGTGGCTGAACACCACCTCGCGCGCGCACGTGGTCCAGCCGTGCGTGATGCGCCGGTCCAGCTCGAGCGACGAGACCGGATCGGCCTGCGGGATGCCCGCGGCCCGCTGCAAGCGCACCGGGATGAAAGGGTCGGCGCGCGCCGGAAGCGGCCACGCCTCGTCGGTGAGGCCCATCACCCAGAGGTGGTCGAAGTCCTGGCCCGCGGACTCGAGGATCCCCATCACCTGGATCGGGACATCGCGCGCCTCGGGCTGGAAGATCTTCTCGTGCGCCATCGAGCGCAGGCGCTCGCGCGCGGCGTTGAACCCCATCCTGCCCGTGACGCGTTCGAGGGTCGCGAATTCCGCCAGCAGCTCGTGCCACTTGTCGAGCGTCTGGTGCTCCGCGGAATCGAGCGCGCGATCGCCGGGAAAGCCCGCGATGCGCAGCGCCTCGGAGAATGCCTTCGCCCACTCGGACGCGGGCTTCGGCCCGAAGAGTCCGGATTTGCGGAATTCCGCGAGACGCGTCATGCGCTCGACGAGGCTCGACGCGCGGGGCGCGTGGGGTGAGCCGCAGGCCGCCACCATCGATTCCAGTTTGACGACTGGCGCGCAACGCTTGCGCAGCCACGCATCGAGGCGCGCGCGCGAATCCATCTCTGCTTCGGCGGCGGCGATGAACGGCGAGCGCATCACGCGGCTCGCATGCTCGAAGGTCGATTCGTGGGACGCCAGGTCGATGACGAGCAATGCATCCGCGACCATCGGATAGTCGCTGAGCGCCGCTCCGAGCGAAACGTTGAACGGCAACGCGGCGGGCTCGCCCGCGATGAGATGGTCGGGACGCATCACGTTCGCGAAAGAGCGCTGCACCCGGGCACGGGAAGATGCGAGATCGGGGACGACGACGCCGATGCGGGGTGGATTACCCTCTCCGCGGCCCTCTCCCGGGGGAGAGGAAAGCCGCGAGCGTGCCCAGCGCGCCGCGGTCTCGATCTCGTCTTTCGCATCGGTGAGCTCGACGCGTTTCACGTCGGCGCGCAACGCGGGCGGCGCGGCCTGGACGATCTCGGAGCCTTGCGCCGCCATCGCTTCCATGAAATCGCGCATCTGCGGCGTGACGATGTCCATGCCGAAGAGGACGAGCGTCGCGGGCTTGCGCAGCGCCGCATGCCCGAGATGGGGCGCGACCACGTCGGGAAGGCGCGCGGAATCCGTCTGGCGCCTTGCGCGCGTCGCGCGCTCGTAGCGCCCGGACCAGTCGAGAAACGCGCGGGCGTCCTCGTTCGGGAATCCGGCCGCGTCGAGGGAAAGGCGCCACGCGTGCACGAGCTGCCACGACTGCCGGCACCGCGCGGCCGCAGGCCCGGCCGAGAAAAGCGACTCGGCGTAACGGGTGGCGTGGATCGCCTCTTCCCACAGCGCCTGCTCCTGGGCCGCGGTGAGCGGCAGAGCCATGCCGGCCGCGAGATCGGAATAGAGGGCGTCTTCCCAAAGGCGGGCGACTAGAGCGCCGAAGGGAAGGATGTCCGCGGTTTCCCACGCCTCGCGGCCCCGCGAGCGCTGCAACGCGGCGAACTCCGAACCCAGGGACTGCGCAAGACGCCGGTTGGGCGTGACGACCGTGATGCGCGCCTCGTGGCCCTGCGCAAGCCGCTCAAGCACCTGGGATTTTTCCAGCCGCGGCAAGTCTCGTCGCATCCCCGAATGATAGCCGCCGCGTGGCTCACTCGATGAGCCTCGCGATGGAATCGGAAGCTCGCGGCCGATTTCTTACGGCTGTAATTGACTTACGGCTGTAATCCGACGCTGTGCGAAATCTCACAGGGCGTTTGCAGGGGCCGGGCATATCCTCGGGCCGAAGTGTGCAGAAGTTCACAGCGCACGGAGGCTTCCATGCCCGGCACAACGAATCCGAAACGGCGCATCACCATGAAACTCATATTCTCGCGATGCGGGGCAGTCCTCGCGTCCCTGTTGCTCCTGGTGGCCTCGAGCATGGCGCTCGCCGGCAATAATTCCGCGGGGGGCAACGGCAAGAACGGCAATCACGGAAACCGCGCCGACAACGACCGCAACCGGATCTCCGACGATCTCGAGCGGGTGCTGAGCGGCCGCGGCAACGGACGCGAGAAGTGGGTGAAGCCGTCGTTGCGCGGGGCGCAGATGAGCCTCGTCATCCTTTCCGACTCTACGGATATCGACCTGAAGGACCTGCGTCGCGCGATCACCGCCGCGGGCGGCACGGTCAAGCGCAAGTTCCGCTCCGTGGCCGGCATTTCGGTGGAGTTGCCCGTGGCCCGTGTGCGCGAGTTCGCGCAGCGCGCGGATGTGTGGCGCGTCGTGCCCAACCGGCAGGTGAGGAGCAGTCGCAGCGCGATGGAGCTCCTCACGGGCGCCGACGGCGTGCGCGAGCAACTCGGCGGCTCGGTCGCCCTCGACGGCCGTGGGGTGGTCATCGCGGTCCTCGATTCCGGAGTCATGGCCTCCCACGGCTCGCTCCTGGCGAACAACGGCTCCTCGCGCGTGAAGCGCAGCGTCGACTTCACCTCGCCGCTCGCGACCCTCGACACGCCGGTCGACTCCAGCAACAACATTTTCCAGGATCCGTACGGCCACGGGACGCTGGTCGCATCGGTGGCGGCCGGACGCGCGGTGCCCTCGTCGACCGACTCCACGGGGGTCGCGCCCGGCGCCTCCCTCGTCGACGTGCGCGTCCTCACGGACGACGGCTTCGGCGACCTCGCCACGACCATCGCGGGCATCGACTGGGTCGTCGCCAACGCGGCGGCGTACAACATCCGCGTCCTCAACATCAGCCTCGGCACCACTTCGTCGGACTCCTATCTCACCGACCCGTTGTGCGCCGCCGCGCGCAGCGCCGTCGCCGCCGGCATCACCGTGGTGGTCGCGGCGGGCAACTACGGTACCGGGGCCGATGGCAACCAGTACTACGGCACCATCAGCTCTCCGGGCAACGAGCCGTCGGTGATCACGGTGGGATCGGCCAACGCCCACGACACCGTCGAGCGCGCCAGCGACACGATCAACCTCTTCAGCTCCCGCGGCCCGACGCGCGGCGGCTACGTGGACGCGAATGGCGCGCGCCAGCACGACAACCTGCTCAAGCCCGACCTGGTGGCTCCCGGAAACCGCGTCATCGGCGCGCTGTCGACGAACCTGCTGGGGCTCAAGCAAAACCTCCTCGCGACCGTGTTCCCGCAATTGGTGCTCCAATCCAGCGCCTCCGGCAACGGGCTGATGAAAGCGAGCGGGACGTCGTTCGCGACGCCGGTGGTCACCGGAGTGGTGGCGCTCCTCCTGCAGGCCAACCCGGGCCTCACGCCGCCCCTCGTCAAGGCGATCCTGCAATACACGGCCGAGCCCCTGGCGGGCGCCAACCTCCTGCAGCAGGGCGCGGGACTCGTGAACGTGCCCGGCGCGCTTGCGCTGGCCATGTCCCTCGACCCGAACCTCGCCTCGCGCGTCGCCTCCGGTGCGATCGCCGTGGGCAACCCGATGCTCGCCGCGGGAAAGAGCATGCCAGCTCCCTTCTCCGTGATCGACGGGCACGTCGCCAACTGGAGCCGCTTCGTCGTCATGGGCGGGCGCTACGTGCTTTCCGGCGACGCGCTCTTCACGAAGTATCAGGCCGCCTACGACCCGCGCCTTCTCTGGGTGGGTTCCACTGTCGACACCGTGGACCCGAACGCGCCGGCGCCGTCCGGGCCGCTCGTGAGCCCCGGCGTCGTATCGCTCAGTCAGGAGCTGGGCCCAAGCAGCCGCGTCGCCGCCACCGGCGCCTTCACGGCGTCTACCGACGTAACTCCCGTCGCCGGCGAAGGCCTGGTCCTCGCCGAAGGCCTGGTCCTCGCTGAAGGCCTGGTCCTCGCCGAGGGCCTGGTGCTTGCCGAGGGCCTCGTCCTCGCCGAGGGCCTGGTGCTCGCCGAGGGACTCGTGCTTGCCGAGGGCCTGGTGCTCGCGGAAAGCCTCGTGCTCGCCGAATTCGGACCGATGCCGGGCGAATAGCCCCGGACAACCGCAGGAAAGAAGGAACGACCATGCAACTCATCGACATGCAGGACTACAGCCCCGCGGCGCGGCGTTACTGGTGGATCGCGGTGTTCCTCGGCGTGTGGGCGCTCATCTACTCGATCGCCAAGGTCGGCCAGTTCGAGGGCATGTTGCTGGTGCAGGTCCTCGTCGGCGCGCTGGTGGCGGCCATCGTGGGCTTCTTCCCGGTGCTCATCCCGGGCACCAAGACCGCGCTCGCCGGCGGCGAGATCTTCATCTTCCTCGTGCTCCTCGTCTACGGGGCCCCCGCCGCCGCGTTCGCCGCCGCGGTCGAGGGCACGGTCGCGTCGTGGCGCAGCTCCAAGCGCTGGACCAGCCGCATCGGCACGCCCGCCATGGCCGCGCTCGCGATGCTCGCGTGCGGCTCGCTCTTCGACCTCGCGCGCGGGTTCATCACGAGGGCGGGCATGAACAGCGCCACGCTCCTCGCCGCGGCGATGGTCTTCGCGGTGCTCTACTGGATCGCCAACACGCTCCTCATGTCGACCCTCATCGCGCTCAAGCGCAACGCGCCCCTCGAGCCGGTGCGCTGGCTGGGCGAGATGGGCTGGATGGGGCTCGCCTACGTGACGGGCGCCTCGATCGCCTGCGTGCTCTTCTTCAGCTTCGACCACTTCGGCCTGCCGGCGCTGCTCATCGCCGTTCCTCTCATCGTGATGTTCATCTCGTCGCTGCACTTCTACTTCCAGCACAAGGAGGCCGACGAGCGCCACGTGGAAGAGCTGAAGGAGAGCGAGAGCCGCTTCCACAGCGCCTTCACCCACGCCGCGATCGGCATGGCGCTCGTCTCCTCCGAGGGCAGGTTCATCCAGGCCAACAAGGCGTTCAGCGACATGCTCGGGCGCAATGCCACCCAGCTCCTGTCGGCCACGCTCACCGAGCTCGTCAACCCCGAGGACGTGGCCGCGCTGCAGGGCCCAATCGACAAGCTGAAGAAGGGAGACCTCGCGACGGTCCACACCGAGATCCGCGGCCGGCACCGCGACGGCTCCGACGTGTGGATGTCGCTCAACATCTCGCTCGCGCGCGACTGGCAGTTCCGCACCCACAACCTCATCGTGCAGGCCCAGGACGTGAGCGCCCGGCGCCGCGCCGAGGCCGAGCTCTACCACAACGCCTACCACGACAGCCTCACGCAGCTGTCCAACCGCGTGCACTTCGACGAGCAGCTGAACCGCGCCATCGCGCGCGTGCAGCGCCACCCCGACCAGCGCTTCGCGGTGATGTACCTCGACTTCGACCGCTTCAAGATGGTGAACGACTCGCTCGGCCACAAGGCGGGCGACGAGCTGCTGGTGAACGTGGCCAAGCGCCTGAAGGCGATGCTGCGCGAGACCGACGTGCTCGCGCGCCTGGGCGGGGACGAGTTCGCGATCCTCGCCGAGGACCTGAATCGCCAGCGCGACGCCGTGGACCTCGCCGAGCGCATCCACAAGGAGCTCACCAAAACGGTCATGCTGGGAGCGATGGAAGTCGCGATCACCGCGAGCATCGGCATCACCTTCAGCACCAACAACTACCAGAGCTCCGACCAGATCATCCGCGACGCCGACATCGCCATGTACAAGGCGAAGTCGAAGGGCAAGGCGCAGTACGCGATCTTCGATTCGAGCCTGCACGCGCACGTCTCCGCGCAGCTGCAGCTCGAGACCGAGCTGAGGAAGGCGCTGGGCCAGGGCGAGATCTCGCTCGACTACCAGCCGATCTGCACCCTCAAGGACCGCCGCCTCATGGGATTCGAGGCGCTCGCGCGCTGGAACCATCCCGAGCGGGGTCTGCTCGAGCCGTCGATGTTCATCCCGGTGGCCGAAGAGACCGGCCTCATCGTGCCGCTCGGCAACTGGGTGCTCTCGGAAGCGTGCCGCCAGATGCGGGCGTGGCGCACGATCCGCGACTCGAGCGAGCTCACGATGAGCGTGAACGTCTCGAGCCTGCAGCTCACACACCCCGATTTCGTCTCGCACGTGGCGCGCTCGCTGCACGCCTCCGAGATGCGCCCCGAGCAGCTCACCCTGGAAGTGACCGAGAGCGTGCTCATGGACGGCATCGAGAACGCGATCTCGACCCTCACCACGTTGCGCCAGATGGGGGTGCAGCTTTCCATCGACGACTTCGGCACCGGCTACTCGTCGCTTTCCTACCTCGCGACGCTGCCGATCGACGCGCTCAAGGTCGACCGCTCCTTCATCGAGAAGATGACCCGCGACGGCGAAGGCAGCGAGATCGTGAAGGCGATCTTCAAGTTGGGCCAGGCGTTGAGCAAGAAGGTGTACGCCGAGGGCATCGAGACGGGCGCGCAGCTCACGCTCCTGCAGGAGCTGGGCTGCGAGTTCGGCCAGGGCTTCCTCCTGTCGCGCCCGGTGAATGCCGAGCGCGCCGGCGGCATCCTCGCCGCCAACGAAGGCGGGATGGCGGAGGAAGTCGCCTAGGCGCGCAGCACGCCGGGCTCCGGCGAGCGCTCGCTGTAGAGGAGGGCGCGCATCTCGATGTCGGCCTCCAGGCCGAGGAAGGCCGCTTCCCCGCCGGCCACGGGCTTGAACCAGACCACCTCGTCGCCCTTCACCGCGGTGTCGTCGCCTTCGATGCGGCCCGCCCCGGAGAGCACGATGAGGAAGGCGCGCTCGCCCGGGCGCACCTGGATCTCCACGCGCCTCTCCCCATCCATGCGGATGCCGAGCACGGTCCGCGCCGAAGCCGTGGCCCGCGTATTGCGGACTCCGTCGTGCGAGCCGGAGTGCACCTCGATCTCGAAGCCCGGCCCGCGCTTCACGGGCGCCCTCGCGTCGAGCCATTGCTCCAGCCGCGGCGGATTGGGAACGCGCTGGATGCGGTCGATTTCAATCGGTTGCATCGATGTAGCCCTTTCGGAGCAGACTTGGCGTGCCGCCGCGGCGTGAACCTTGGGAGCGCCATGCGGCCCTATCTTCATGAGGAATCCGGGTTGACCCTATCAGGACTGGATAAGTGCCGCTTGCTGGCCGCGTTGACGCTCGCATGCGCGCTCGGCGCCCACGCGCAGCAGGTGCAAAACCCGGCCGCGCGGCGCACCGACGCCGACCCGCGCACCCTCCTCGAGGGTCACTGGAACGGCGCCGACCTCGAGCGGCGCAGCAGCTGCTCCGCGGCGCAGAACGACGGAGACCGCGGCACGTACGCGGACTACACCGTGACGTTCGACCGGCCCGCCTCGCTCATGGGCATCGACGAGACGGCGATCACGGGACTGCGCTGCACGTACCTCGGCAACTACATGGACGACCGCTACCGCCCGCAATGGAACGGCAGCTATTCGTGTACCGACGGGAGGACCGGGACCTTCACCTCGCAGAACTTCTTCGCGACGCCCAACGCGATGTCCATCAGGCTGGCGATCAAGCTGACGGGGACAGAAAGCTGCAGCATCGACGCGATCCTCGGAGGGTCGCGCTTCTAGCGCCGGCCTAGCGAACCGGCAACCGGATCACGATCCGGGTGCCCTTCCCCGACTCCGGCGTCCCGGCGCGAATGGCGCCGCCGTGCGCGCCCACGATCGCGCGGCTGATGGCGAGGCCCAATCCCGCGCCACGGCGCGTGGCCTGCTTCGCACCGCGCGTGAAGGACTCGAAGATGTCTTCCTCACGCCCCTTCGGCAATCCCGGCCCGTCGTCTTCGAAGCTCACCTCGACGTCGCCGTCGACACGGCGCGCCACGATGGAGAGGTGCGTGCCCGCCGGGGTGTGGAGGGCGACGTTGCTGGCAAGGCTCACGAAGACGCGTTGCACGAGGCCCGCGTCCATCGGCACCTGCGGCAGGTCCGCCGGGATGTCGACCGCGACCTTGTGCTTGGCGAGGAGGGCCCCCAGCGAGCGCAGCGCGGCGCCGACGATGTCGGCCACGGAGCGGCGCTCGATCTCCAGGCCGATCTCGCCGCTCTGGATCCCCGCCATCAGCATCGCGTCGCGCGCGACGTCGACGTAGTGCACGCGCTCGAGCGCCGTGGCGACCAGCGCCGCGAAGATCTCGAACTGGTGGCGCTGCTCGGGAATGAAGAGGTCGCGCGTGCGCTCCGGGCGCACGGCGAGCACGCCGCGCGTGCGCGTGGGCGACCTGAGCGGCAGGAAGAGGTACTCGTTGCCGGCGAGGGTCTCGGTGCCGGCGCCCGCCGATTGCGCCTGGTCGAAGGCCCATTGCGCCGCGGTGCTGTCGAAGGGATTGGTCATGCCGCGGCCGGTGGGCGAGACCAGCGTGCCGGCGGTGTCGGGGACGAGTACGGCGACGCGCGCCTTGAACTGGCGCGACATGAACTCCTCGGTGGTCTCGATCACCTGCGAGGTGGTGCGCAGCTGCGCGAGGTCGCGCGCGAACTCGTAGAGCATGCGCGCGCGCTTCTCGCGGTGGGCGGCGACGCGCGCCTGGAAGCGCAGGTGCCCGGCGAGCTGCCCGATGAAGATGCCCGCGGCGAGCATCACCGCGAAGGTGAGGAAGTACTGGATGTCGTGCACCAGGAACGAGAAGCGCGGCGGCACGAAGAAGAAGTCGAAGAGCGCGACGTTCATGACCGCCGCGATGACGGCCGGCCCGCGGCCCCATTTCACCGCGAGGAGCACCACGGCGAGCATGTAGAGGAGCGCGATCGTGGCGAGCTCGAAGCTCGGGTGGATCGCGTTGGCCACGGCGGTGGTGAGCGCGCACGCCGCCGCGGTCCAAACGTAGCGCACGCGCTTTTCCCCGACGCGGCTCGGGGCGAGGTCGGCGCCGCCGAACTTCGGCGCCTCGACCTGCGTGCCCGCGTCGGCGCCGCCGCGGCCGATCTCGATCACGTCCAGGCTCTCGCTCGCGCTCGCGATCCGGTCGCTCATGCTGCGCTTCATCGCCAGGTGGCGCGGCCTGCTGCGCCCGACCACGACCGTCGCGATGTTGTGCTCGCCCGCGTAGTCGACGATCGCGCGCCCGGCGTCGCTGCCGGTGAGGATCGCGGTCTCCGCGCCGAGCGCCTCCGCGAGGCTCACCACGTTGAGGATGCGCCCGCGCTCGGCCACGGCGAGCCTCTGCAGCTGCGGGGTCTCGACGTAGACTGCGGTCCATTTCGCGTCGAACTGCTTGGCGAGCCGCGCGGCGCTCCTCACGATGTGCTCCGAGCCGTGAGCGGGCCCGATGCAGCACAGCAGGTGCTCCTGGGTCTTCCACACGGCGTCGATGGACTTGTCGAGGCGGTACTTCTGCACCTCGACCTCGACCACGTCCGCGGTGCGCCGCAACGCGATCTCGCGCAGCGCGAGGAGGCTGCCTTTGCTGAAGTAGGTGCACGCGACGCCCTTCTCGACATCGCCCACGTGCACCTTGCCTTCGTGCAGGCGCACCAGCAGCTCGTCGGCCGACATGTCCACCATGACGGTCTCGTCGGCCGTATCGAAGAAGGTGTCGGGCACCGTTTCCGGCTCGCGGATTCCGGTGATCTCCCCGACCACGTCGTTCAGGCTCTCGAGGTGCTGCACGCTCATCGTGGTGAAGACGTCGATGCCGCCCGCGAGGAGCTCGTCGGCGTCCTTCCAGCGCTTCGGATGGCGCCAGCCCGGCGGGTTGGCGTGCGCGAGGTCGTCCATGAGGATCACCTCGGGGTGGCGCGAGAGCGCAGCGTCGAGGTCGAGCTCGCCGGCCACGGGCGCGCCGTCCACGCGCGGGGCCGCGAGCGATTCGAAGCCTTCTAGGAGCAAGCGATCGGCGCTCTCGTGGGTATCGACGACGCCCGCCACCACGTCGCGCCCCGACTCGCGCATGCGCTGCGCCGCGCCGAGCATCGCGTTGGTCTTGCCGGCGCCGGGGAACGCGCCGAAGAAAATCTTCAGCTTGCCGCGCGGGGGCGGATCTGCGAAAGCGGTCGACTGGGTCATGGGCAATTTTAGCTTAGCGAGCGCGCGCGAACGCTTGGGCTAGAATCTGGGTGGAAACACGCGAAAGCCATGGACGACGCCCTTCTCCTCGCACGCGCACAGTTCGGCATCAACATCGGGTTCCACATCATGTTCCCGACGCTGACGATAGCGCTTGCCTGGTACTTGCTGGGATTCCGCATCGCCTACCAGCGCACCGGCGACGCCGCGTGGCTCGCGACCTTCAGGCTGTGGCTCAGGATCTTCGCCCTCACCTTCGCGATGGGCGTGGTCACGGGCGTGGTGATGTCGTTCCAGTTCGGCACCAACTGGCCGCGATACATGACCACCGTGGGTGCCATCGCCGGACCGCTCCTCTCGTACGAGATCCTCACCGCGTTCTTCCTCGAGGCGACCTTCCTCGGCATCCTGCTCTTCGGCATGAACCGCGTGCCGGACTGGGTCCACATCGCCGCGACCGTGATGGTCGCCCTGGGGACGACGCTTTCCGCCTTCTGGATCCTCGCCCTCAATTCATGGATGCAGACGCCGACGGGGCACGTGTTCGCCGACCACCAGTGGATCGCCGCGGACTGGGTGAAGGTGATCTTCAACCCGTCGTTTCCGTATCGTCTCACGCACATGCTGATCGCCTCGGGGCTCACCGCCTCGTTCGTGGTGGCGGGGCTCTCGGCGTGGCGCCTCATCTGGGCCCCGTACGACACGAGCGCGGCCAGGACGTTGCGCACGGGCTTGGTGGTGGCGGCGTTGCTCGTGCCGGTGCAGATCTTCGTGGGCGACCAGCACGGCCTCAACACGCTCGAGCACCAGCCCGCGAAGATCGCCGCGATGGAGGCGATCTGGCATACCGAGCGCGGCGTGCCGCTCGTCCTCTTCGCGATCCCCGACGAGGAGAAGAAGAGGAACGATTACGCGATCGAGCTTCCCTACGGCGCGAGCCTCATCCTCACGCACTCGGCGCGCGGCGAGCTGCGCGGCCTCGATTCGTTCGGCGAGGACCGCCCGCCGGTGGCCCCGCTCTTCTACGGCTTCCGCCTGATGGTGGGCATCGGCGTGCTCATGCTGCTGGTCTCGTGGGTGGGTGTGTGGTCGACGCGGCGTGGGCGCCCGGCTCCGCAATGGATGCTGTGGGGATTCGCCGCCTTCACGTTCTCCGGCTGGGTGGCGACGCTCGCCGGCTGGATCGTGACGGAAGTGGGCCGCCAGCCGTGGCTCGTCACCGGCCTGCTGCGCACGCGCGACGCCGTGGGCGAGGCGAGCGGCACGCAGCTTGGCGTAAGCCTCACCGGATACATCCTCACGTACATGCTGCTCTTCACCGCGTACATGATCGTGCTCACCCACATGGCGGGCAAGGGTGCCGCGCCCGACCACGGCCCGCCGGCCGCGGTCCCGTCCGCGCACCCGATCGCGGGGGCCGCGGAATAGCCATGGAAATGCCGGTCATCTTCATGTTCCTCATGGGCGCCGCGGTGCTCGCGTACGTGGTCCTCGACGGCTACGACCTGGGCGTGGGCATGTTGATGCCCGCGGCTACCGAGGACGAGCAGTCGATCATGGTCGCCTCCATCGGCCCCTTCTGGGACGCGAACGAGACCTGGCTCGTCCTGGGCATCGGCATCCTCCTCGCGGCGTTCCCGCGCGCGCACGGCGTGGTGCTCGGCGCGCTGTACCTGCCGGTCGTGGCGATGCTGGTGGGCCTCATGCTGCGCGGCGTGGCGTTCGAGCTGCGCATGAAGGCGCTGGGCTGGCACCGCGAGCTCTGGAACTGGCTCTTCTGGGCCGGGTCCTTCGCGGCGTCCTTCTTCCAGGGGGTGATGCTGGGGCGATACATCACCGGCTTCGAGGAGGGATTCGTCTTCTGGGTGTTCGCCGTGCTGGTGGGCGCGAGCCTGTGCGGCGGCTACGTGCTGCTCGGCGCGACGTGGCTCATCCTCAAGACCGAGGGCGACCTGCAGAAGAAATCCATCGTGTGGGCGCGCTGGGGATTGCTGTGGGTCGCGCTGGGCGTCGCATTGGTGAGCCTCGCGACCCCGCTCGTGAGCGAGACGGTGCGCCACAAGTGGTTCGATTTCCCGCGCACGCTCGGGGTGATGCTCCTCCCGGCGGCGACGGTGGCGGCGGGCTTCTGGCTGTGGCGCTCCACCGCCGCGTTGAAGCGCGGCGTGGTGGGTCGCGATGCCCGGCCCTTCGGCGCGGCGGTCGCGATCTTCACGCTCGCCTTCCTCGGCCTCGCCTACAGCATCTATCCGTACGTGGTGATCGACCGGCTCACGATCTGGGAGGCGGCCGCGCACCCTTCGGCGCTCAAGGTGGTGCTCATCGGGGCGGTGATCGTGGTGCCGTTCATCGCGGCCTACACGATCTTCTCGTACCGCGTCTTCCGCGGCAAGGCGCGCACCAAGCTCTACGACTAGAGGCGCGGGCCTACTTCTCGATCAGCTGGCGCTTCGCCTTCACGTCCTTCCACTGGTCGGCGTCCGGCGGCGCGGGCTTCCTCTCGACCAGCGGCTTCCAGGCCTTGGAGAGCTCCGCGTTCAGCGCGACGAAGTCCTTCTGGTCTCCGGGCACGTCGTCCTCCGCGAAGATCGCCTCGACGGGGCACTCGGCCACGCAGAGCGTGCAGTCGATGCACTCGTCGGGATCGATGACGAGCATGTTCGGTCCCTCGCGGAAGCAGTCGACAGGGCAGACGTCGACGCAGTCCGTGTACTTGCACTTCACGCAGGACTCGGTCACGACGTACGTCATGTAAACCCTCTCGAAACGATGGCGGAAACGAAGCGCATTTTAGCATCGGCCCCGAGGCCGGCCCAACCGCGCGCTTTGCCCGAGCGGGCCGTTTTAGTCTACGATTACACCCTATAGCGCCCCGGTTCCCCGCGAACCCCCTCCCCGGGCGACTCCAGAAAAATCCGAAGCGAGGAAACATGGCCGAAAAGATCGTTCATATCACCGACGACACGTTCGAGACGGAGGTGCTGCAGTCGCAGACCCCGGTCCTCGTGGACTATTGGGCCGAGTGGTGCGGCCCCTGCAAGATGATCGCGCCGGCGCTCGACCAGATCGCGTCCGAATATTCCGGGCGCCTCAAGGTGGCGAAGCTGAACATCGACGAGAACCAGTCGACGCCTCCCAAGTACGGCATCCGCGGCATCCCGACGCTCATGCTCTTCAAGAACGGCGCGGTCGAGGCCACCAAGGTCGGCGCTCTCTCCAAGACGCAGCTCGCCGCCTTCATTGACAGCAATATCTGAACCCGATACCCTGATTCACGCTCTGGTTGCTCGCTCGCGCTTCGTTCGCAAAAGACGCCCGCGTCCAGCCTGCTCCCCCGCAGCCAGGCCAATCCCGACTTCCCTTTCGCATCGCCGGCCCGTGAGGTCTCCCGGGCCCGTCCTCCAAAACTCCCTCTAGGCAGGTCCCCGCGGCATGCACTTATCCGACCTCAAGCTGAAGCCCATCACCGAGCTCGTCGAGATGGCGGCAACCAACGAGCTCGAAGGCGCCAACCGCCTGCGCAAGCAGGAGCTCGTGTTCGCCCTCCTCAAGCACCAGGCGAAGAAGGGCGAGGCCATCTTCGGCGACGGCACGCTCGAAGTCCTCCAGGACGGCTTCGGCTTCCTGCGCTCGCCCGACACCTCGTACCTGGCGGGTCCCGACGACATCTACGTGTCGCCCTCGCAGATCCGCCGCTTCAACCTGCACACCGGCGACTCGATCATCGGCGAGATCCGCACGCCCAAGGATGGCGAGCGTTACTTCGCCCTCGTCAAGGTCGACACGGTCAACGGCGAGCCGCCCGAGAACGCCAAGACCAAGATCCTCTTTGAGAACCTGACGCCGCTGCACCCCGACGAGCCGATGCGGCTCGAGCGCGACATCAAGGCCGAGGAGAACCTCACCGGGCGCATCCTCGACATCATCGCGCCCATCGGCAAGGGGCAACGCGGCCTCATCGTCTCGCCCCCCAAGGCCGGCAAGACCGTGCTCATGCAGCACATGGCGCACGCGATCACGGCGAACCACCCCGAGGCGGTGCTCATCGTTCTGCTGATCGACGAGCGTCCCGAGGAAGTGACCGAGATGAGCCGCACGGTTCGCGGCGAGGTCGTGGCCTCCACGTTCGACGAGCCGGCCACACGCCACGTGCAGGTCGCCGAGATGGTGATCGAGAAGGCCAAGCGCCTGGTCGAGCACAAGAAGGACGTGGTGATCCTGCTCGACTCCATCACGCGGCTCGCGCGCGCCTACAACACGGTCGTGCCCGCCTCGGGCAAGGTGCTGACGGGCGGCGTGGACTCCAACGCGCTGCAGCGTCCGAAGCGCTTCTTCGGCGCCGCGAGGAACATCGAGGAAGGCGGCTCGCTCACCATCATCGCCACCGCCCTCATCGACACGGGCTCGCGCATGGACGACGTGATCTACGAGGAATTCAAGGGCACGGGCAACATGGAGATCCACCTCGACCGCCGCATGGCCGAGAAGCGCCTCTACCCGTCCCTCAGCGTGAACCGCTCCGGCACCCGCCGCGAGGAACTCCTGATCGCCCCGGAGATCCTTCCCAAGGTATGGATCCTCCGGAAGCTCCTTTTCGGCATGGACGACCTCGAGGCGACCGAATTCCTGCTCGACAAGCTTCGTGCCACGAAGAACAACGACGAGTTCTTCAACAGCATGAAAAAGGGCGGTTGAGCCAAAAAAGCCTGTCCGCTCAAGGGCCTGGCTACCCACAAGGTCCGGTAACAACCCCTTGCTTTCATTGGGGTTTTCCGGGATAATCTCTTTTTCCCGGGCCGATTTTGGAGTTCGCGCCCACTACAAGGCGAAGATCATGAAAGACGGAATCCACCCCAATTACCGCGAAGTCGTGTTCCTGGACACGAGTTGCGACTTCGGTTTCGTGACCCGTTCGACGGTCGCGACCAACGAAACGATCAAGTGGAAGGACGGCAAGGAGTATCCGGTCTACAAGATCGAGATCTCGGCCGAGTCGCATCCCTTCTACACGGGCAAGCAGAAGATCGTGGACACCGCCGGTCGCGTGGACAAGTTCAAGAAGCGCTACGCGCGCAAGGGCACGGCGAAGGCCGCCGAGTAATCGGCCTCGCGTCGCGAGAAAAAGGCAGCCTCATGGCTGCCTTTTTTGTTGCTTCGTGAATCCCCCGGCTAACGGATACCATTCGCGCATGAATCGGGCTCTGACCCCACGCGGACCATGACGGCTGACGGCTCCACCACGCGCACGAATTGGGGTCTCGCGCCCATCGCCTTCGACGGCACCCCCACCCCGGTGAAGACGGCGCTCTTCCTCGTGGTGTGCCTCGCATGGCTCGTCCCGGGGCTGGTGGGCCACGATCCGTGGAAGTACGACGAGGCGGTGGTCTTCGGCGTGGTGTCCGAGATCCTTCGCACCGGCGATTGGGTGATGTTCCGCATCGCGGGCGAGCCTTACTTCGGCAAGGCGCCGCTCTTCATGTGGGTGGCGGCCGCGTTCACCAAGGTGCTCGGCCTCGTGATGCCGGCGCACGACGCCGCGCGCCTGACTTCCGGCTTCTTCATGGCCTCCACGCTCGCCCTGGTCTCGTTCACCTGCCGCGAGCTCATGGGAGCGCACGCGATGCGCCTGGGCGTCTTCCTCCTCATCGGGTGCCTGGGATTGCTGTTGCGCGCCCACGAGATGATGACCGACCTCGCCGGACTCGCGGGCGTCGCGCTGGGCCTCTACGGGCTCGCGGTGGCGCGCCGGCGAGCGCGCTGGGGAGGCGTCCTCGCGGGCCTGGGGCTGGGCTCGGCTTTCCTCGGCAACGGATTCCTGCCCGCGGGCATGCTGGTGGCGCTGATGGCCTTCCTGCCGGCCACCAGCGCTTTCTGGCGCACGCGCGACTATGCGTTCACGATCGCGATCGCCTGCGTGTGCGCCGCGCCGCTCCTCGCCGTGTGGCCCCTGGTCCTCGCCAATGCGGCGCCGGGCTACCTCGCGACGTGGTTCGCCCACGCCACCGCGTCGCGCTGGACCGAGCCCTTCACGCACGACACCGGCATGGAGATGCTCTACTTCGCGCGCATCCTGCCGTGGTACGCATGGCCGGCGTGGCCCCTCGCGGCCTGGGCGCTGTGGCGCGCGCGCCGCGATGTCCTCGACCGGCGCGACCTCATGTTGCCCCTCACCGCGTTCATCGCGTTCTTCCTCGTGGCGTCGGTGTTCGGGGATGCGCGTGAAGCCAACGGCCTCGCGCTGCTGCTGCCGCTCGCGATCCTCGGCGCGGCCGAGCTGGACAGCCTGCCGCGCGGCGCCGCGAGCGCCCTCGACTGGTTCGGCATGATGACCTTCCTGTCTTTCGGCGCGGTGCTGTGGGTCGGATGGTTCGCCGCCATGACGGGGCGCCCGGAGATCGCCGCGGCCTGGCTCGCGAAGGAAGTGCCCGGCTTCAAGTACCACTTCAACTTCATCGCGTTCGCGCTCGCCGCGCTGCTCACGCTCATCTGGATCGTCGTGGTGGCGCGCTCGCTGCGCTCGACGCGTCGAGCGCTGGTGAACTGGACCGCCGGGATCACGATGGTGTGGATGCTGATGATGACGATCGGCCTGCCGCTCGTCGACCAGGCCCGCAGCTACCGGCGCATCTCCGCGCGCATCGTCGACCAGTTGCCCGCGGATTTCCAATGCATCGCGCGCCAGAGCCTGGGCGACGCACAACGCGCGCTACTCGACTACTTCGCCAATATCACGACGGTGCGCGAGGAAAGTCCCGCCGCGTCGCGCTGCCGCGCGCTCCTCGTTCAGTCCGCGCCGCTGAAGATCCCGGTCGTCGGGCCCGGATGGACGGAGACCTGGCGCGGCTCGCGCCCCGGCGACCGCAACGAGCTCTTCATCCTCTACAAGCGCTGAGCGATAACCCCGATAACCGGGGATAACCGGGGACAGACCTCAGTTATTTATCGTCTGGCGATAACCGAGGTCTGTCCCCGGTTATCTGGTCCAGCAACTCGATCCAGTGCAGCACCGGGATCGCGGTCCCGGAGCCGATATGCGCGAGGCAGCCGATGTTGGCGGTGGCGATGATCGCGGGCGCGCCCGATTCGAGGCCGCGGACCTTGTTGGCGAGGAGCTGGCGCGAGAGGGTGGGCTCGAGAATCGAGTAGGTCCCCGCCGAACCGCAGCACACGTGCGCGTCGGGCACGGCGGTGAGCGCGAAGCCCGCGTCACGCAGGATCGACTCCACCACCCCGTTCAGTTTTTGCCCGTGCTGCAGGCTGCACGGCGAATGGAAGGCGACCTTGCCCGCCGGCGCCGCCCCCCCGAGCCCTTGCGCGAGCGCCGCGCGTTCGGCGTCGATCACCTCCGAGATGTCGCGCGTCATCTGCGTGATGCGCTTCGCCTTGGCGGCATAGGCGGGATCGTGCTGCAGCAAATGGGCGTAGTCCTTCACCATCGTGCCGCAACCGCTTGCCGTGATCACCACCGCTTCGGCGCCCTTCTCCACCTCCGGCCACCACGCGTCGATATTCGTCTTTACATAAGCGAGCGCGCCGTCCTGGTCGTTGAGGTGGAAGGGGACCGCGCCGCAGCACCCCGCTCGTGGTGCATCGACGAGCGAGATGCCGAGGCGATCGAGGACGCGCGCGGTCGCGGCGTTGATGGACGGCGCCATGGAAGGCTGCACGCAGCCGCCCAGCACCAGCATGCGCCGCGCGTGGCGCGCAGCGGGCCAGAGGCCCTCGGCACGCCGCTCGGGAATCTTCTTCGCCAAAGCGGACGGGAGCAAAGGCCTCATCGCCCGTCCGAGCGCGAGCGCCGCCCCAAAGACGCCTCGATGCGGCAACGTGCTCTTCAGCACCCAGCGCCGCAACCGGTCCCATGGCTTGCGCGGCACCTTCTGCTCCACCAGGCCGCGGCCGATGTCCACCAGCCGGCCGTACTCGACACCCGACGGACAGGTGGTCTCGCACGCGCGGCAGGTGAGGCAGCGATCGAGGTGGACCTGCGTTCGGGCCGTGACGGGTGCGCCCTCGAGCATCTGCTTCATGAGGTAGATGCGCCCGCGCGGGCTGTCGAGCTCGTCGCCCAGCAGGTTGTAGGTGGGGCAGGTCGCGAGGCAGAAGCCGCAATGCACGCACTTCCTGAGGATCGAGTCGGCCTCGGCCCCCGCGGCGGTGTCCTTGATCCAGTCGGCGAGCCGGGTCTGCATCAGCGGGCGTAGGGCTTGATGCCCTCGCGCTCCATGGCGCGCTTCACCGCGGGACGCTCCACCATGCGCGCGAAGAAGGGCCCGATGTTGTCCATGCCCAGCGTCGAGGGCTCGAGCCAGCGGCCCCAGCGCGCCATCACCATGAAATAGAGGTCGGCCACGGTCATCGACCCGCCGCTCCAATAGGGCGTGGCGAGCGCGGCGTCCTCGCCGCGGAAATATTCGAGGAGCTTTTGCGCGCCGCGCGCCTTCACCGCCTCCTGCACGTCCTTCTCCGCGGCGAAGTCGTCCTGGTGGAAGAAGCGGTTGAAGACCGGATGCACTTCGGTCGCGAGGGTGGCGATGCGCTCGAGCGCCTTCGCGCGCTGCCACGACCCGGGCCGGCCGAGGAGCTTCGCCGGCGTGTCGTGCTTGTCGCACAGGTACTCGATGATCGCAACGCATTCGGTGAGGACGCCTTCGGGCGTCACCAACGCGGGCACCTTCCCCTTCGGATTGACCTTGCGGAATTCGGGGCCGTAATGCTCCCTGGCGGCGAAGTCCACGGCCTTCGATTCGAAGGCCACATCGAGCTCCTCGAGCAGGCAGCTCACGAGGAGCGAGCACGATCCGGGAGAGTAGTAGAGGGTGTACATGAAGCCCTTGGATTTATGTCGTACCTGACACGACTTTTTATGTCGTACCTGACACGACTTTCTCTA
Source organism: Burkholderiales bacterium (assembly GCA_038244725.1). Taxonomy (GTDB): domain Bacteria; phylum Pseudomonadota; class Gammaproteobacteria; order Burkholderiales; family Usitatibacteraceae; genus Usitatibacter. The sequence continues at coordinate 58,863 of JBBRTF010000010.1, read as the reverse complement.
AGTCGTACATGCGGCCCGGGTTGAGGATCCCGGAGGGGTCGAACGCGTCCTTCAGGCGGCGATGGATCTTGAGGAGCGCGGGCTTGAGGGGGTGGAAAACGCCCGCCGACTTGTCGGCGCCGCGGAAGAGGGTCGCGTGTCCGCCCGCGCGCTCCACGCTCGCGCGGAGCGCCCCGGGATCGAGCGCTGCGCTCACCCAGCGCACGCCGCCGCCCCATTCGATGAGTTGCGCGTGCCCGGTCGGGATGGGCGCCGCGGTCTGCGGAACCGAGAGCCGCCACAACGGTTGCGCCTCGGAGAAAAATGCGAGGCGCTGCTCGCGCAGGTCAGCCCAGTAGCCGCCCGCGTCGATTTCCTCTCCGCCCATCTTCGCCTTCGCGGCCTGCACCGCGGTCGCCGCGCCCGAAAGGCGCACGCGAAGGCGGCCCTCCTGCCATGCGGTCGCCGAGACCGGCAGCGGAAGCCCCGCCCAGCGGTTCGCCTGCGTGGTGGCCTCCTCCTCGCCCATCTCGAAGGCGAGCGTCGATTCCAGCGCGGGCCGCGGCAGCACCTTGAAGGAAATCTCGGTGATCACCCCCAGCGTTCCGAGGGCGCCGGTCATGAGGCGCGAGACGTCGTAGCCCGCGACGTTCTTGATCACGCGCCCGCCGAAGGAGAGATCCTCGCCCTTGCCGTTCACGATGCGCGTGCCGAGCACGAAGTCGCGCGCGGATCCGGCGTAGGGCCGCCGCGGGCCCGACAGTCCCGCCGCCACCGCGCCGCCGATGGTCGCCGCGTCGCCGAAATGCGGCGGCTCGAAGGCGAGCATCTGGCGCTCGGCGAGGAGGACATCCTCGAGCTCGGCAAGCCGCGTCCCCGCGCGCACCGTGACGACGAGCTCCTTCGGCTCGTAGGCGACGATCCCCGAGTACGCCGCCATGTCGAGCGCCTCGCCGCGGAAATCCTCGCCGTAGAAATCCTTGCTGCCCCCGCCGCGGATGCAAAGCGGCGCCTTGCGCGCGGAATGGTCGCGCACACGCTCGCAGAGTTCGGCGATGAAGGTGGAGTCCATCAGAAGCGCGGGATCCCGGCGTGCGGGATGCGCCCCGCGCGTACGTGCATGCCGCCCCACTCCGCGCAGCGTTTGAGCGTGGGCACGGCCTTGCCCGGGTTGAGGATGCCGTCGGGATCGAAGGCGCGCTTCACGTCGTGGAACGCGGCGAGCTCGGGCGCGCGGAACTGCACGCACATCTGCCGCAGCTTCTCGATGCCGACGCCGTGCTCGCCCGTGATGGTGCCGCCCACCGCGACGCACAGCTCGAGGATGCGCCCGCCGAATTCCTCGCTCCTCTCCAGCTCGCCCGGCTTGTTGGCGTCGTAGAAGATGCACGGATGGATGTTGCCGTCGCCCGCGTGAAAGACGTTGCCCACCGTCATGCCGTACTCCGCGGAAAGGCGCGCGATCTCGTCGAGCACGTCGGGGAGGCAGCGCCGCGGGATGGTGCCGTCGATGGTGTAGTAGTCGGGAAGGATGGTGGCGAGCGCGGTGAAGGCGCCCTTCCTCGCCTTCCACAGGCGATCGCGCTCCGCGGCCGTCGCCGCCACGCGCACCTCGGAGGCGCCGCAGCGTTCGAGGATCGAGCGCACCGCCGCGAGCGCCTCGCCCGCCTCCTCGGTCCCGCCGTCGACCTCCGCGAGGAGAAGCGCTTCCGCGCCCGCCGGAAATCCCATGGCCATGAAGCGTTCGCACGCCTCGATCACGATGCGGTCCATCATCTCGAGCGCCGCGGGGATGATGCCCGCGCCGATGATCTCGCCCACCGCTTCGGCCGCGGCGCGCACGCTGGGAAAGGCGGCGAGCAGCGTCTCGGTTCGCTGCGGCAGCGCCAAGAGGCGCACGGTGACGCGCGTGATGACGCCGAGGTTGCCCTCGCTGCCGGTGAGGAGCGCGAGGAGATCGTAGCCGGGCGCGTCGAGCGCGAGGCCGCCCGCCTCGATCACGTCGCCGTCGGCATCGACCGCGCGCACCGCCATGAGGTTATGCGTGGTGAGCCCGTACTTGAGGCAATGCACCCCGCCGGAATTCTCGGCGACGTTGCCGCCGATGGAGCAGATCGACTGGCTTGACGGGTCCGGCGCGTAGAAAAGGCCCAGGTGCGCGACCGTCTCCGAGACGAGCAGGTTGCGCACGCCCGGTTGAACGGTGGCGGTGCGCGCGAGCGCGTCCACCCCTTCGATGCGCTTCATCTTCGAGAGCACCAGCAGCACGCCCTCGGGATGGGGAATCGCGCCGCCGGAGATGCCGGTGCCGGCGCCGCGCGAAACCACGGGAACGCCGAGCGAGCGACAGGCCTTCACGATCGCGCGCACCTGTTCCTCGTCATCGGGGAGGACCGCGAGCATCGGCGTCTCGCGGTGCGCGATGTAGGCGTCGGTCTCGAAGGGCTTGAGTCCCTCGTCGTCCGCGATCACCGTCATGCGCGGGCGGATCGCGACGAGGGCGTCGAGCGTGCGCGAGCGTACGTCGGCTTGCGCGAGCGCGTTCATCAGAAACGCGGCAGCTCGGGATGCGGCAACGCTCCGCCCTTCACGCGCATCGCGCCGTACTCCGCGCATCGATGCAGCGTCGGCACACCCTTGCCGGGGTTGAGGAGCCCCTCGGGATCGAAGGCCGCCTTCACCGCATGGAACTGGGCGAGCTCCGCGGTGCGGAACTGGGTGCACATCTGGTTGATCTTCTCGATGCCCACGCCGTGCTCGCCGGTGATCGTGCCGCCCACCTCGATGCACAGCTCGAGGATGTCGCAGGCGAAGCGCTCGGTGGTCTCGAGCTCGCCGGGGATGTTGGCATCGTAGAGGATCAACGGATGCAGGTTGCCGTCGCCCGCGTGGAACACGTTCGCGCACCTGAGCCCGTAGCGCGCGGAGAGCTCCTCGGTTCGCTTCAGCACCCGCGCGAGCGCCGCCCTCGGGATGGAGCCGTCGATGCAGTAGTAGTCGGGCGAGATGCGCCCCACCGCGGGGAACGCGGCCTTGCGCCCCGACCAGAAGCGCAGCCGCTCGGCCTCCGAGGACGAGCAGCGGATGTCGGTCGCCCCGCTCGCGCGCATGACCTCGATCATCTTGTCGATCTCGTGCGCCACCTCCTCGTGGGTGCCGTCGGATTCCGCCAGCAGGATCGCCTCGGCCCCGAGGTCGTAGCCCGCGTGCACGAAGCCTTCCACCGCGCTCGTCGCGAGCTTGTCCATCATCTCCAGGCCCGCGGGGACGATCCCCGCCCCGATCACGTTGGCGACCGCATCGCCGGCGCTCTCCACGTCGGGGAAGGAGGCCATCACCACGCGCGCGGCCTCGGGCTTGGGCAGCAGCTTCACCGTGACTTCGAGCGTGACAGCGAGCAGGCCCTCGGACCCGGTGACCGCGGCGAGGAGATCATAGCCCTGCGTGTCGAGCGCCTCGGAGCCCAGCTCCACCACGTCGCCCTCGATCGTGATCGCGCGCACCCTGAGGATGTTGTGCACGGTGAGGCCATACTTGAGGCAGTGCACGCCGCCGGAGTTCTCGGCGACGTTGCCGCCGATGGAGCAGGCGATCTGGCTCGACGGATCGGGCGCGTAGTAAAGGCCGAGCGGCGCCACGTGCTGCGAGATCCTGAGGTTCGTCACGCCCGGCTGCACGCGCGCCAGGCGCGCGAGGGGATCGACCGCGACGATCTTGTTGAACCGGGCGAGCGACAGGAGGATGCCGTCGGCGAGCGGCAGCGCCCCGCCCGACAATCCCGTGCCCGATCCGCGCGCCACCACCGGCAAGTGCATCTCGCGTGCCACCGCCAGCACCGCGGCGACCTCGGCCTCGTCGGCGGGGATGGCGGCCGCGAGCGGCGTCTCGCGATACGCCGAGAGCCCGTCGCACTCGTAGGGCTTGAGGTCCTCGCGCTCCACCAGGACCGAGCGCGGGGGAAGCACGCGCAGGAGCGCCGCGGCGACCTCCGCTTTCCTGGATCCGCCCGCATCGTGGGAAACTTCGCGCACTGCGCTCATGTCGACGATTATCCCATGGACCCGAACGCCTACTTCGCGCTAGCCGCCCTTCTCGTCATCGTCGGGCTCGCGGGCACCGTGCTGCCGGTCCTGCCGGGCGTGCTATTCGTCTTCGGCGGGCTCCTCCTCGCCGCGTGGGCCGAGGGCTTCACGCGCGTGGGCGCGGCGGGGCTCACCCTCATCGGCGCCCTCGCGGCGCTCGCCTTCGCCGCCGACTTCATCGCCTCCCTGCTGGGCGCGAAGCGCGTGGGGGCGAGCCCGCGCGCGCTCCTGGGCGCCGCGCTGGGCGGCATCGTCGGCATCTTCTTCGGCATCCCGGGCCTGCTGCTGGGCCCGTTCCTCGGCGCGGTCGCGGGCGAGCTCTCGGCGCGCGGCGGGCTCGCCCAGGCGGGGAAGGTGGGCGTGGGCACGTGGATCGGGCTCCTCGCCGCGGCGGTCGCGAAGGTCGTCATCGCGTTCGCGATGATCGGGGTCTTCTTCGCCTTCTATTGGCTCGGCAAGTAGAAAGTCGTGTCAGGTACGCGTACCTGACACGACTTTTCAGCTCATCACGGAAAGCTGCTCGTTCGCTTTCTCGAGGCGCTCCACGAGCGTGTTGAGGAAGCGCTCGTCGAAGAGGCGCCGGCAGGAAAGAGATGCGGAACGCAGGTCCTCGGCGCGGATCTTCAGCACGATCGCGTCCGAGGTCGTGGTGACGGTGGCGGAACGGTGCGGGTCGCCGGTCTTCGCGAGGTACGACATCTCGCCGAAGCAATCCCCCGCCGTGAGCACGTTGAGCGTCTTCTTGCCGCGGGTCACGCGCACGTAGCCGCCGGCGAGGATGAAGAACGAGTCGCCCTGGTCGCCTTCCTTGATGAGGGCGGTGTCGGGCTTGAACTTCGCCCACTTGGTGAGCTTCAACACTTCCCACAGCTCGTTCTCGGGGAACTCGCGGAAGAAGGGCAGCGTGCGCATGAGGCTGAAGCGCTCGGTGTCGGACGGGTCGCGCTTCTCCTCGGCCTTGTGCTCCTTCTTCCAGATCTCGGCCAACGCCGCGCCGAACTCGTCCCACGTCGCGAAGCGCTTGGCGGGATCCTTGGCGATCGCCTTCATGACGATCGAGTCGAGCTCCGGCGAGAGCTCCTTCCTGTGCGTGGCCGGCGGGTCGGGCTCGGTGTTCACGATCTGGTAGATCACGCTCATCGTGTTCGCTCCCGAGAAGGGCAGCTTCGCCGTGAGCATGTAGTACATGACGACGCCGAGCGCGTAGATGTCGGTGAGGTGCGAGGCCTGCGCCTGCCCGGTGACCAGCTCCGGGGCCATGTACGCGGGCGAGCCCACGTTGGTGATCACCGTGCGGTCGCTCACCTTGTTGATCGCCGCGCCGAAATCGGCGATCTTGATCTCGGTGCCGTCGTTGTGGAGGATGTTGCCGGGCTTGATGTCGCGGTGCGTGAGGCCGAGCGTCTGCGCGAAAGCGAGCGCGCGCACGCACTTGAACACGATCTCGGCCACCTCGCGCGGCTCGAGCAGGTTCTCCGCCTTGCAGAACTTCTCGAGCGTGCCGCCCTCGACGTACTCCATCACGATGTAGCTGTACTTGTCCTCGACCACCGCGTCGTAGATCTGCGTGATGTGCGGGTGGTTGAGCTTGCCGGCGAGCGCGGCCTCGTTGAGGAACATGCTCTTGTAGAAGGCGCCGTCCTCGGAGTGCTTCAGCGCCTCGGGGAAGGCCACCTTGATCGCCACCTTGCGCTTGTTGAACGGGTCTTCCGCGAGGTAGACCTTGCCGGTGGCGCCCTTGCCGAGCTCTCGCAGGAGCTGGTACTTGCCGACCGACTGCATCGTGCTCATACGCAGCGCCCCCCGTCGACTTCGACGCAGGTCCCGGTGATGAACTCCGCTTCATCCGTGGCGAGGAAGAGCGCGGCGTTGGCCACGTCGAGCGGCTTCGAGAAGCGCCCCATGGGAATGCTCGCGAGGAACTTCACGCGGTTCTCGGGCGTGTCGGGCATGCCCATGAACATCTCGAGCAGCCCCGTCTCGCCGATCACGGGATTCACCACGTTCACGCGGATCTTGTCGGGGCCGAGCTCGGCGGCCATAGAGCGCGAGGTGACGATCGCCGCGCCCTTCGAGCCGTTGTACCAGGTAAGGCCAGGACGCGGCCGCACGCCGGCGGTCGACGCGATGGTGACGAAGCACCCGCCGCCCTGCCTGCGGAAATGCGGCACCGCGTGCTTCGCGGTGAGGAAGAGCGGCTTCACGTTCACCGCGTAGATGCGCTCGTACTCCTCCTCGCCCACTTCGAGCATCGGACGGTTGCGGTGCGTGGTGCCGGCGTTGTTGACGACGATGTCCAGGCGCCCGAAAGTGGAAAGCGCCAGGGACACCATGGCGCCCACGTCCGCGTCCTTCGAGACGTCGCCCACGTGCGCGGTCGCCCGGGCGCCGATGTCCCTCGCCACGCGTTCGGCGCCGGCCGCGGCGATGTCGTTCACCACCACAGCCGCGCCTTCTTGCGCGTAGCGGCGCGCGATCGCCTCGCCGAACCCCGAGCCCGCGCCGGTGACGATCGCCACCTTGTTGTCCAATCTCATGGAACGGGATTATACGGTTTGCGACCGCGTCGCCCGCTCAGAAGAGCCCGGTGATCTTCCCGTCGTCGTCCACGTCGATGCTCACGGCGGAAGGCACCTTCGGCAGACCCGGCATGGTCATGATGTCGCCGCAGATCATCACGACGAATTCCGCTCCCGCGGCGAGCCGCACCTCGCGGACGTTGACCACGTGCCCCGAAGGCGCGCCGCGCAGCTGCGGGTCGGTGGAGAACGAGTACTGCGTCTTCGCCACGCAGACGGGATAGTGGCCGTAGCCCGATTCCTGCAGCTTCTTGATCTGGGCGCGCACCTTGGAGTCGGCGGTGATGTCGGCCGCGCCGTAGATCTTGGTCGCGATCGCCTTCATCTTGTCCCAGAGCGTGGCCGAATCCTCGTAGACGAACTTGAAGCTGTTGGGCTCCTCGCACAGGCGCACGACTTCGTTGGCGACGTCCACCGCGCCCTTGCCGCCCTCGGCCCAGTGGCGCGCGAGGATCACCTTCGCGCCGTGGTGCGCCATCTTGTCCTGCAGCATCTTCACTTCCGCGTCGGTGTCCTCGGTGCGGTGGTTGATGGCGACCACGCATGGGAGCCCATAGTTGTTGCGGATGTTGTTCACGTGGCGCTCGATGTTGGCGATCCCCTTGCCGAGCGCCTCGAGGTTCTCCTTGCCGAGCTCCTTCACCTCGATGCCGCCGTGGTACTTGAGCGCGCGGATGGTGGCCACCAGCACCACCGCCGCGGGTTTCAGGCCCGCCTTGCGGCACTTGATGTCGACGAACTTCTCGGCGCCCAGGTCGGCGCCGAAGCCCGCTTCCGTCACCACGTAATCGCCGAGCTTCAACGCCGTCTTGGTGGCGAGCACCGAGTTGCAGCCGTGCGCGATGTTGGCGAAGGGGCCGCCGTGGATGAACGCGGGCGAATGCTCCAGCGTCTGCACGAGGTTGGGCGCGAGCGCGTCCTTCAGCAGCGCCGCCATCGCGCCGTGGGTCTTCAGGTCCTTGGCGAGGATCGGCTTCTGGTCGCGCGTGTAGCCGCACACGATCTTGCCCAGGCGCTCCTTCAGGTCCTTCAGGCTCATGGACAGGCAGAAGATCGCCATCACTTCGGAGGCAACCACGATGTCGAAGCCGTCCTCGCGCGGGAAGCCGTTCGCCGGGCCGCCCCACGCCACCGTGATCTGGCGAAGCGCCCGGTCGTTCATGTCGAGCACGCGCTTCCACGCGATGCGGCGCACGTCGAAGCCGAGCTCGTTGCCGTGGTTGATGTGGTTGTCGATCATCGCCGCCAGCAAATTGTTGGCGAGCTGGATCGCGTTGAAGTCGCCGGTGAAGTGCAGGTTGATGTCCTCCATGGGAACGACCTGCGCATAACCGCCGCCCGCCGCACCCCCCTTCATCCCGAACACGGGGCCGAGCGAAGGCTCGCGCAGGCAAATCACCGCCTTCTTGCCGATGTGGTTCAGCGCGTCGCCCAGGCCCACCGTGGTGGTGGTCTTGCCCTCGCCGGCGGGCGTGGGGCTGATGGCGGTCACGAGGACCAACTTGCCGTCGGGCTTGGCGCCGAGGGAATTCACGTACTCGAGCGAGATCTTCGCCTTGTAGTGGCCGAACGGGGAAATCGCCGCGTCGGGGATGCCGAGCTTCTTGGCGATCTCGCCAATGGGTTTCATCTTCGCCTTTTGGGCGATCTCGATATCGCTGAGCATGGGGGGTCCTAGCGGTGGAGTTGCGGGTCTTGCCGCAGTATAGGAACTCCGCAAAACGCCCCACCTTGACGGCTGTCAATTCCTTGGCGGGCGCGGTAGTCTTGGCACCCCACCGCATCGCGAGGAAGCCCCGTGAGGTCGAGGACCATCGCGCTGGCCGTGGCGACGGCGATGAGCGCCTCGTGCGCCGCGCCCGCGCCGCAAGGCCATGCCCACGAAGAAGCGCAGCCGCCGGCCGATACGCGCGTGCTGGTCCGCTTTCCGGAAGCGATGCGCCTTCACACGATCGGCAACATGCGCGACCACCTCCTCGCGCTGGAGGAGGTCAGCACGGCGCTCGCGCGCGGCGCGTACGACGAGGCGGCCGGCGTCGCTGAAAGCCGCCTGGGGATGAGCTCGCTCGAGGCGCACGGCGCGAGCCACGTCGCGCCCTTCATGCCCCGGGGTATGCAGGAGGCCGGCGAGCGGATGCATCGCGAGGCCAGCCGCTTCGCGCTCGAGGCGCAAAACGCCAACGCCACGGGCGACGTGAGGCCGGCCCTGGCCGCCCTGGGCGGGGTCATGCGCCAATGCGTCGCCTGCCATTCCGCCTATCGCCTGCAATAGGAACGCGACCATGCATCCGCACGAAGCGTTGATCCGCGAGTTCTACGCTCGCTTCGCCGCACGCGACGCCGAGGGCATGGCCCGCTGCTACCACGCCGACATCGCTTTCAGCGATCCGGTTTTCCCGATGCTTCGCGGCGCCGAGGCGGGCGACATGTGGCGCATGCTCCTCTCGCGAGCGGCGGACCTCGCGGTGACGCTCGAGGAGGCGAGCGCGGCGGACGAAGGCGGCACGGCCCGCTGGACCGCGCGCTACACCTTCAGCCGCACCGGGCGTCCGGTGGTGAATCGCGTCGCGGCGATGTTCGCCTTCCGCGACGCTCTCATCGTTCGCCACTACGACCGCTTCTCGTTCTGGCGCTGGGCCTCGCAGGCGCTCGGCCCCATGGGATCGCTGCTGGGCGGGTTCGCTCCCCTCAAGTGGAAGGTACGCAGGGATGCGGCGAGGACGCTCGCGCAATTCCGCGAGCGCCGCGGCGCCTGAGGGACCGGCGCTAGCGCCGCCCCGGCCCGAGGGTGGGCGTGCCGAAGAATTCGCGCACGAGGAAGTCCTCGAGCCCCTCGCTGTCCTCCGGGCGTGCGGAGAGCACGACCGTGCGGCCGAGGTAGTGCGACTCCCACTTGAAGTCGCCCTCGTAGTGCGTGCGGATGAGCTGGATCATGCGCTTCACGATGGCGCGGTCCACGTCGCCGCCCAGTCCCGCGTCGACCTCGATCACCTCGCGCCAGCGCTTCTCGGTGTCGGGCCGCCACCCGTTGAAGGCGAACTCCGCGGTGCGGGTACCTTTGCTCAGGATCTGGAACACGCCGCCCACGCCTTCGCCCGGACCCTTGAGGTTGCGCTGGATGTTGGCCATCGCGATCTCGTTCGGGGTGGGCGCTCGCGTGCCGCGTGTGGCCGCCGCCTCCGCGGCGCGGCGCGCCTCGCGGCGCGCGTTGACCGCGGCCATCATGTCCATCGGCGGCTCCGTGGAAGGCTGCGGCGGGGGCGGCGTGGGCACGGGAACGGGGGCCGGCTCGGGGATGCGCTCGACGCGTCGCGGCGCCTCGCGCTGGATCGGGCGCGGCGCGACCGGCGGGCGCGGCGCCGGCGGGCGGGGTGGAGGCGTGACAGGGGCGCTGGGCGCCTCCACGGCCGCGGGCTGGGCCTCCACGAGGTGCACGGTCATCGGCGGCGGCGCGGAGCCTCCCAGGTCCTCCACGGGCCGCTGGCGCACAGGAATGAGGAAGAAGATCGCGTGGATGACGAGGGACGCCACGACCGCGAGGTCGATGCGCCGGACCCTGATCACGATGTCCACGCTCGCCGTCCGCTACTTGCCGCGCAGGATGAGCACGTTGCCCGCCACCGAGACCGCGATGCCGGCGAAGGTGAGGACCTGCCAGCGGAAGCCCTCGAACGCCGCCGATACCACCAGCGCCACGATGGGCACCATCACGCCGACGTAGCCCGCCCGAGCGGCCCCGACCCGCTTGAGGAGCGTGAGGTAGGCGCCGAACGCGACGATCGAGCCGAGGATGGCGAGGTAGAGAAGCGAGAGCACGTACGCGGGCTCCGCCTCGAATGCGAACGGCCGGCCGAGCGCGAGCCCGATGGCGAGCGAGAAGAGCGCTCCGTAGAGCATGCCCCAGGCCATCGACTGCCAGAGCGCGAGGTGCGCGCGCTGGTTCCTCTGCGCGACGATGGCACCCAGCGCCGACACGACCACCGCGATCACCGTGAAGACGGCGCCGAGGACGGTGTCGCCGCCGGCCTGCAGGCGCGCGAACTCCGGCCAGAAGACGAGCGCGATGCCGGCGATGCCGAGCACGGAGCCGGCGAGCACGCGGCGGGTGATCGGCGTGGCGAAGAAGATGCGCGTGCCGAGCATGCCCAGGAGCGGGCTCGCCGAGTAGCCCACGGCGACGAGTCCCGACACCACGTAGCGCTCCGCGTGGTAGACCGCCACATAGCTCACGCTGAACATGCAGATGCCGAAGAGCGCGATCCACAGGTGCTCGCGCGCCTTGTAGGCGAGCGGCAGGCCGCGCACGCGGCAGTACGCGAAGACGAGGAGCGAGGCGGCGAGGAACCGATAGAAGACGCTCGCCTCGGGCGCGACCGACCCCAGCTGGAACTTGATCGCGAGCCACGTCGATCCCCAGATCGCGACCGCCACGGCGAAGAGCTGGAGGTTCCCCAAATCAGCGTGCCAGACCGACCTGGTCGAGAATGAACGCGTAGGTGAACGCGACTTCCTTCAGCGCGTCGTAGCGCCCGGAGGCGCCGCCGTGCCCGGCTTCCATGATGGTTTTCAGAAGCACCGGATTTGTGTCGGCCTTGAGCGTGCGCAGCTTCGCGACGTACTTGGCCGCCTCCCAATACCCCACCTGGCTGTCGTTGAGCGAGGCCTCCACGAGCATCGCCGGATAGCGCGCCTTCCTCAGGTTGTCGATCGGCGAATACGAGCGCATGTACTTGTAGAAGCGCTTCTCGCCGGGATTGCCCCACTCGAGGTACTCGCCGACGGTGAGCGGCAGCGACGCGTCGAGCATGGTGGAGAGCGAATCGACGAACGGCACCTGCGCCACCACCGCCTTGAAGAGGTCGGGACGCAGGTTGGCGGCGGCGCCCACCAGGAGCCCGCCCGCGCTCCCGCCCTGGATCACCAGCCGGTCGCTCGCCGTGTAGCGCCGGCGCACGAGGGACTGGGCGCAGGCGATGAAGTCGGTGAAGGAGTTCTTCTTGCGCAGGAGCTTGCCGGCCTCGTACCAGAGCCTGCCGCGATCCCCGCCGCCGCGCACGTGCGCGATCGCGAAGATCATGCCGCGATCCAGCAGCGAGATGCGCGAGGCGGAGAACCACGGATCCATGGCGAGCCCGTAGGAGCCGTAGCCATAGAGCAGGAGCGGGCGCGGGCCGTGCCCGTGCAGCGACTTGCGATAGACGAGCGAGATCGGCACGCGCGTGCCGTCGCGAGCCACCGCGGTGAGCGCTTCGCAAGCGTAGTCGGACGGATCGTAGGGACCGAGTACCGGCTGGCGCTTGAGAAGCCTGCGCTTGCGCGACTTCACGTCGTAGAGGTACCAGGAGCGCGGCGTCACGAGGCTTTCGTAGACGAAGCGGAACGCGCGCGCGTCGAACTCGCAGTTGATGCCGGAGTGCGCCGAGTAGACCGCCTCGTCGAACTCGAGCGCGTGGCTCCTGCCCGAGGCGAAGTCGGTGAAGCGCAGGTTCACCAGGCCCTTGCCGCGTTCCACCAGCACGCGGAAATCGCGGAAGACGAGGATCTCCTCGAGCATCACCAGCGGGCGGTGGCGCACGACCTCCTTCCAGTTGCGCCGCGAGGGATCGGCCGCGGGCGCCTTCACCAGGCGGAAGTTCGCGCCCTTGTCGTTGGTGCGGATGAAGAACTCGTCGCCGCGGTGCTCGAGGTAGTACTCCACGCCGGCGCGGCGCGGCTCGACCACGCGCCATGGCCCGAGCGGATCGGCGGCGGCGAGGATGCGCATCTCGGAGGTGTCCTTGCTGTGCGCGCCAAGGACCAGGTAGCGCCCGCTCCTCGTGTCGCAGACGCCGATGTCGAAGCGCTCGTCGCCCTCCTCGTGGAGGAGCGCCGCGCGCGCGGCGCCGAGCATGAGCCGATGCAGGCGGTAGCTGCGCTTGGTGACCTCGTGCTCCTCCACGTAGAAGAGCGTGCGGCTGTCCGCCGCCCAAGCGGTGGAGGTGACGCGCGCGGCCGTCTCGCGCAGGAGCTCCCCGCTCGCCAGGTCCTTCACGTGCAGCGTGTACTGGCGGTAGCCGGTGGAGTCCACGGTGTAGGCGAGCTTGCCGGCGTCGGGGCTCACGTCCATGAGGCCCACGGAGGTGAAGGCGTGGCCGCGCGCGAGCTCGTTCACGTCGAGGATCACCTCCTCGGGCGAGCGCATGCTGCCCTTGCGCCGGCAATAGACCGGATACTGCAGGCCCTCGACCTCGCGCTGGTAGTACCAGTAGCCGTGGCGGCGGTAGGGGACGCTCTCGTCGGTCTCCCGGATGCGCCCGAGGATCTCCTTGTAGAGCGTCGCCCGGAAGCGCTCCAGGGGCTTCGTCACCGCCTCGGTATAGCGGTTCTCGGCGTCGAGGTAGTCGATCACCGCCGGGTCCGACTTGTCGCGCAGCCAGAAGTAATCGTCCACGCGGCGCTCGCCGAAGCGGGTCAGCACCTTGCGCTTGCGCGCGGCCGCCGGCGGCGATGCCGTGGGGGAAAGGGAAGCCTGGGTCACGAGGGAGTCTGCGGGGAGCAGCATGGCGCGAGGGGGGAGTTGACGCGAGGGTCCTGAGACGAATTATACGGACGTCAACCCTCCCGTCCGAGTTCCGTTAAGGCGCTGTGCCCACGCACATGAACTCAATCACAACAGGAGAACCCCAATGAAAGCCACCCTCTTCGCGGCCCTCGTGACCGCCATCGCCCTGCCCGCGGCCGCCCAGGGCACCGCCACCCCGGCGGTCGACCAGCGCCAGGCCAACCAGGAAGCCCGCATTCAGCAGGGCGTCGCCACCGGAGAGCTCACCGGCAAGGAAGCCGCCAAGCTCGAAAAAGGCCAGGCGAAGGTCCAGGCCATGAAGGAAAAGGCCACCGCCGACGGCAAGGTGACGCCGAAGGAGCGCGCCAAGCTCGCCAAGGCACAGAACAAGCAGAGCAAGAAGATCCATCGCCAGAAGCACGACGCGCAGAAAGCGAACTTGAAGCGCCGCCGCGGCTCGCGCGGCGAAGCGCCGGGGGGCGTCGCGGGAAGGGTTTAAAATCGCGAAAGCGATCGAGGCCCCCATGTTCGCGACGTCCGCCGTCCACCACTCCTCCAAGCCGCAACAGTATTCCGAGCTGCTCGCGCAGACGCTCGCCCTTTTCCAGGGCGAGCGCGACGCGACCGCCAACTCGGCCAACCTCGCCGCGCTGATCTTCCACGCGCTGCCCACGCTCAACTGGGCCGGCTTCTACTGGATGAAGGCGGGCGAGCTCGTCCTGGGCCCCTTCCAGGGCAAGCCCGCGTGCGTGCGCATCGCGCTGGGGAAAGGCGTGTGCGGCACCTCCGCGCGCTCGCGCAAGACCCTCGTCGTCCCCGACGTGGACGCCTTCCCCGGCCATATCGCGTGCGATTCGGCCTCGCGCAGCGAAATCGTCGTGCCGCTCGTCGCGAACGGGCGCGTCGTGGGCGTGCTCGACGTCGACAGCCCGGTCGCGGGACGCTTCGACGACGAGGATGCCCGCGGCCTCGAGGCCGTCGCGCAGGCCTTCCTCGACGCGACCGACCTCGAGAGCTGACATGTCCTATATCGAAGATTCCCTGGTGGAGGGCGAAACGCTCATCCATGCCGCGCGCGTCTCGTGGTGGTCGCAATTCCCGCTCATCGTGCTGGGGCTGGTAACGCTCGTCGTCGCCATCGGCATCGTCTTCCTCGTCCTCGCCTGGATCCGCGTGCGCTCCACCGAGCTCGCCATCACCAACCGCCGCGTGATCGCGAAGACCGGCTTCGTGAAGCGGCACACCGTGGAGATCAACCTCGGCAAGGTCGAGGCGCTCAAGGTCGAGCAGGGCGTGTGGGGACGCTTCCTCAACTTCGGCACCATCTTCATCTCGGGCGCAGGCACCTCCGTCGCGCCGATCCGCGACATCGCCGACCCGCTCGTCTTCCGCCGCAAGTTCATGGAGGCGACCAACCGCCCCATCGTCATGCCGCGGCCGTGACCCTTCGATCGCTCCTCGTCGATTTCAATTCGTACTTCGCGTCGGTGGAGCAACAGGTCGAGCCCCGTTTGCGCGGCAAACCCCTGGGCGTGGTGCCGATGCTCGCGGACACCACGGTGTGCATCGCGGCGAGCGTCGAGGCGAAGACCTTCGGCGTGAAGACCGGCACGAAGGTCGCCGAGGCGCGGCGCCTGTGCCCGGGGATCGAGTTCGTCGTCGCGCGCCACGAGACCTACATCGAGTATCACCATCGCGCGGTCGCCGTGGTCGACACCGTGGTGCCGGTGCGCGCGGTGCTCTCGATCGACGAGATGGACTGCGAGCTCACCGGCCGCTGGCGCGAGCCCGCACGCGCCCTCGATACGGCCCGGCGCGTGAAGGCCGCGATCGCCTCCCAGGTCGGCGAATACCTGCGCACTTCCATCGGCATCGGCCCGAACACCTTCATCGCGAAGACCGCCTCCGACATGGTGAAGCCCGACGGGCTGGTGATGATCGAGCAATCGGAATTGCCCGAGCGGCTCTTCGATCTCGAGGTGCGCGCGCTCTCCGGGGTCGGCAAGCAGATGGAGAAGCGCCTCAATCGCCACGGCATCCGCACCGTGCGCGACCTCGCCGGCAGGTCGAAGGACGAGCTGCACGCGATCTGGGGCGGCGTGGGCGGCGACATCATGTGGAGCCGCATCCGCGGCGAGGAGCAACACGAGCGCGGCGCCGACACGCACTCGATCTCGCACTCGAGCGTGCTGGGGCCCGACAACCGCAATCCCGAGCACGCCTTCGCGGTGCTGAACCGGCTCACGCAGAAAGCGGCGATGCGGCTTCGCAAGGCCGGGTTCTACGCCTCGCGCCTTGCCATCGACCTGAAGTACCTGGACGGCGGCCACTGGGCGAGCGAGATGCGCCTGGTGGACACGCAGGACACCAAGACCTTCCTGCACGCGCTGGAGAAGCTCTGGGGCAAGCGACCGCGCGGCAACCGCACCATCCTCAAGGTCGGCATGGCGTACTCGGATCTCGTGAGCGAGGCCGACCACACCGGATCGCTCTTCGCCGCGGAGGACAAGTCGAAGAGCCTCTACTCGGCGCTCGACAAGCTGAACGCGCGCTTCGGCAAGCAGGCGGTCTACTTCGCGAGCGCCCACAAGGCGCGCGACCGCGGCGGGATGCACATCGCGTTCAACCACATCCCGGACCCGAAGACGGACAAATGAGCGAGGCATGAGGCATGAGGCACGAGGCACGAGGCACGAGACACATGCGCGACGACGTCGTAGCGATCACGGGCGCGTCGAAGGGAATCGGCGCGGAGTTGGCGCGCCAGCTCGCGGCGAAGGGCGCGAAGCTCGTCCTCGCGGCGAGGAACGAGAAGGAGCTCGAGGCCGTCGCGGAGCAGTGCCGCCAGGCGGGCGCCTCGGTCGTCTGCATACGCGCCGACGTGGCACTGGAGCGCGACTGCCAGGCCATTGTCGCCGGCGCCGTGCTCGCCTTCGGGCGCCTGGACACCTTCGTGAACAACGCGGGCGCGAGCATGTGGGCGCGCTTCGAGGACATCCGCGACATGTCGATCCTCGAGCGGCTCATGCAGGTGAACTACATGGGCGCCGTGTACTGCACGCACCACGCACTGCCGCACCTGCGCGAATCGGGAGGGCGCCTCGTGGGCATCGCGAGCCTCGCGGGCCTGGTGGGCGTGCCGACGCGCACCGGCTACAGCGCGAGCAAGCACGCGATGCGCGGCTTCTTCGACTCGCTGCGCATCGAGCTGGATGGCAGCGGCGTCACCGTCACCATGATCTATCCGGGCTTCGTCTCCACCGGCATCCGCGAGAACGCGACCGGCCCCGACGGTCGCCCGATCATGGTGAGCCCCGTGAAGGAGGGCGAGGTGATGGGCGTGGAGGAATGCGCGCGCCGCATCGTGAAGGCGATCGAGCGGCGCGAGCGCGAGGTGGTGATGACCGCTCGCGGTAAAATGGGCCTCTGGCTCAAATTGCTCGCCCCGGGGCTCATCGACCGGATGGCGAAGCGGGCCATCGAACGGGGACGTTGATGGAGCTGTCGGTCTGGGTCACCTATCTCGTCGCGACCTTCATCCTTTCGCTCTCGCCGGGACCGGGCGTCTTCTCGAGCATCTCGAGCGGGCTGCACCACGGTTTGCGCCTCGGGCTGTGGAACAGCGTCGGCATGCAGGTCGCCAACGTGATGATGGTGATCGTCGTCGCCTTCGGCCTGGGAACGTTGCTCCTCGCCTCCGAAACGCTCTTCACCGTGGTGAAGTGGCTGGGCGTGGCCTACCTCGTCTACCTCGGCGTCGTCACGTGGCGCTCCGCCCCGAAGAGCTTCGAGGAGGATCGCGGCGACGACGCGCACACTCCGCGCGAAGTCTTCATGCGCGGCTTCTGGGTGAACGCCACCAATCCGAAGGGCATGATCTTCTTCGCCGCGATCCTGCCGCAGTTCATCGACATCGCGCGCCCCCAGGTCACGCAGTACGCGATCTTCGCCGCCACCACGTTCAGCGTGGACCTCGTCGTGATGATGGGCTACACCGCCCTCGCGGCGAAGGTGCTGCGCCTCATGCGCGATCCGACGCAGCTGTGCTGGGTGAACCGGAGCATCGGCGGCGCGTTCGTCGCTGCGGGCGTGGCGCTGGCGAGCTTCAGGCGCGCCGCCGCGATCGCGGCGTCCTAGACCATTCCGGCAGCATCCCTTCAACCAGGAGAACAACATGACGATCAAGGTCGGCGACCGCCTTCCCGAAGGCACCGTGCAGGAATTCATCGAAGTCGAGGGCAACGGCTGCAGCATCGGCCCCAACACCTTCAAGCTCCAGGACCTGGTGAAGGGCAAGAAGATCGCGCTCTTCGGCCTGCCCGGCGCCTTCACGCCCACCTGCTCGGCGAAGCACGTGCCGAGCTATCTCAAGAACATCGACGCGCTGAAGGCGAAGGGCGTTGACGAGGTGTGGTGCTTCGCGGCCAACGACCCGTTCGTGATGGGCGCCTGGGCGCGCGACCAGAAGGCCAACGGCAAGATCCGCTTCATGGGCGACGGCAGCGCCGAGTACACGAAGAAGCTCGGCCTCGAGCTCGACTTGAGCGCGCGCGGCATGGGCATGCGCTGCCAGCGCTTCTCGATGCTCGTGGACGACGGCGTGGTGAAGACGCTCAACATCGAGGCCCCCGGCAAGTTCGAGGTGTCCGATGGGGACACGATGCTCAAGCAGGCTTGAGCAGGTCGGGGTCAGACCCCGGTTCTGCCTGGTTGGGGTCTGACCCCGGTTTTCAGTGGCTCCCTAGCCAGATCACGATCACGAAGAACACGATCACGGCGAAGACGAGGAGCGTGACCCGCTGCCAGGATAGCGGGCTCTCCCCCGCGACTTCGCCGGTCTGGCCGTTCACGAGGAAGCGGTAGGTCTTGTTGCGGAAGCGGTAGGCCGAGATCCACACCGGCAGCAGCACGTGCTTGAAGCGGGTGTCGCTGTAGCGGGTGGAGATGTCGCTCACGCGTTGCTGGTCTCCGCCGATGCCTTTCCTCACGAGCGAGTAGATGGTGGCGTCGATCTGCTCCTTCGCGAGCGGGAAGCCGTCCTTCAGGCCCACCTGGTAGGCCTCGGCGCGGAAGCCGCTCACGAATTCCGGCTGGTAGGGCACGAGCCCCCCCTTCAGGTCCCACTGCATGGTGGCGCCGCGCAACGTGTCCGGAAGCGACCGCGAGGCGAGCACCAGCACGTCGTCGTGGAAATGGTCGACGTGCCCCGAGGCCGGCGTCCAGCGGGTGTGCCTCACGCGGCGCGCCTCGGAGACGGATTCGCCCGCGGCATTGCGTGTGCTCACGGTCTCGTTGGTGTAGTAGTCGTCGCCGCGCTCGCCACTGTAGTCGCTCGACGTGCGGCAGTCGTAGGTCCAGAACGGAATGTAGGTGCCGGTCACTCCGGCGTCGCTCTGCGCGTAGCGCTTCAACTCCCCCGGGGCGAGCCACAGGCCCTTTACCCAGCGGCGGAACTCGTCCTGCGCGCGCCGGCGGTCGATCTTGAAGGGGATGAGCGACTTGGGCTTGATGCGGCGGGTGGCGTAGCTCTTCGAGACGATGTTCGCGCCGCAGAAGCTGCACCTCGCCGCGAAGAGGTTCGCGGGGAGGTTCTGCTCGGCGCCGCACTTGTCGCAGCGCACGTGCTCCTCCTCGAAGGTCTCCTGCTTGCCCTCGAGCGCCGCGAGATACGTGTCGAAGTCGAGCTCCTCGATGCGCGTGTCGTCCTCGGCGATCGCGTTCTCGGTGCCGCAGAACTCGCACTTGAGCTCGCGCGTGCCGGGCGCGAAGGAGAGCTTCGCCCCGCAGCCGGCGCAGGGGAAGGTCCTGACGAACGAGACGGAGCCGTCATCCCGGCGAAGGCCGGGATCCAATTGGGCCCCGGCCTGCGCCGGGGTGACGCTCATGACGGAATCGGCGGCGGAACGTTCGCGAAGAGATCGGCGAGCTCGGGCACGTCACCCGCCTTCACCCACTGCGCCATGCCGTTCTTCCACACGAGAGAATTGCGCGTGAGCTGGCCGGAGGAAGCCTGCCCGCGCAGCGTGCTCATGTCGAAGGGGCCGCTCTGGCTCTGGCCTGCGGCGACGTGATACGCGACCCCGCCGGGAATCGACGGAGGCGATCCGCCACCCGACATCCCGGCCGCGCCCGACATGCTGTTCATCATGTTCGCGCCCATGGCCATGCCCGCGCCCAGGCCGACGCCCACACCCGCCGATCCGCCGGGATTGTTGGCGGCGTCGCGAATCGAGGAAGCGGTCTCGTACTGCGTGTAAGCCTGCAGGTTGCCCACCGCGGCGATGGCGCCGCGCTTGTCGATGGCCTTCTCCACTTCCTCGGGTAGCCCGATGTCCTGCACCTGCACTTCCGACAGCTCCAGGCCGAGCGCCTCGAAATCGGGCTGCAGCCGATCGCGCAGCTTCAACCCCATCTCCGCGACCTTCGCCTCCATCTCGATCACCGGGATGCCGAGCTCGGGCATGAGCTCCTTGATGCGCAGCCCGATCTTGCCGCGCAGGTTCTCCTGGATGTCGTCCGTGGTGAAGCGCGCATCCGTGCCGACGAGATCGCGGATGATGATGCCCGCATCCTTCGCGCGCACCGCGTAGATGCCGAACGCGGTCACGCGCACCATGCCGAAATCCTTGTCGCGCATCATCGCCGGCCCCGGCGTGCCCCACTTGAGGTCGGTGAACTTGCGCGTCGAGATGAAGTACGCCTCGGCCTTGAACGGGCTGTTGAAGCCGTACTTCCAGCCGCGCAGCGTCGCGAGGATCGGCATGTTCTGCGTGGTGAGCTCGTAGGTGCCGGGCTTGTAGACGTCGGCCAACTTGCCCTCGTTGATGAAGGCGGCCATCTGGCCTTCGCGCACGACGAGCTTCGCGCCGTACTTGATCTCGTTCTGGTAGCGCTCGAAGCGGTAGGCGAGGGTGTCCTTGGAATCGTCGAGCCATTCGACGATGTCGACCAGCTCACCCATCAACTTGTCCCACAGGGCCATGTTCTCTCTCCTTGCAAAGTCGCGGCGGGATCCAATGGATTATCTTAGCCGCTTTCGGCGACAATCCACTCCATCATGCCCATGACCGTCTCGGCGCTCAACGTCTACCCCGTGAAGGGGCTCAAGGGCATCGCCCTGCAGGAGGCCCGCGCGACCGAGCGCGGCCTCGACCACGACCGCCGCTGGATGGTGGTCGGCCCCGCGGGAGAGATGCTCACGCAGCGCTCACATCCGAAGATGGCGACGGTGTGGACCGAGCTTTCCGCGGACGCGCTCTCGCTCTCGGCGCCCGACATGCCCGCGGTCGACGTGCCGCTCGTGGCACCGCCCGGCCCGCCGGTGCATGCCGAGGTGTGGGGCAATCCGGTGGCGGGCGTCGGCGCCTCGGCCGATGCCGACGCGTGGCTGAGCGAATACCTCGGGCTCGCGTGCCGCCTGCTCTACATGCCCGAGAGCTCGCGGCGCTATTCGGACCCGCGCTTCGCGGGCGAGGACAAGCTCGTGGGCTTCGCCGACGGCTTCGCGTATCTCCTCGCCGGCGACGCGTCGCTCGCGGACCTGAACGCGCGCCTCGCCGCGAAGGGCCACGCGGCGCTGCCGATGAATCGCTTCCGTCCGAACATCGTGGTCGCCGGAAGCGAGCCCTATGCGGAGGACGGCTGGGGCGAGATCCGCGTCGGGGAAGCGGCGCTGAAGGCGGCGAAGCCGTGCGCACGCTGCCAGGTGACGACGACGGACCAGGCCACGGGCGAGGTGATGGGGCCGGAGCCGCTCGCGACGCTCTCCTCCTATCGCGAGAGCCCCGGGTTCGGGGTCCTATTCGGCATGAACCTCGTCACCGTGAAACCGGGACGCGTGCGTGTGGGCGACCCGGTCGTGCTGGCGTGAGGCGGATCGTCGCCGGCTGAAGGCCGCTCAACCCCTGTGCAGGAGCGCGTGTGCGGCGAGCGCGAGCCAGCCCGCGATGAAGGCGCTCCCGCCAATGGGCCCCACGGGCCCCAGCGACACGCCGAAGAACGCCAGCACGTAGAGCGACCCGCTGAATGCCACGATGCCCCCGAGATGCAGGATCCCGGCGGCCGCGACGAGCTTCGAGAGCTGTGTGCGCGCAAGCGTGCTCACGGCAACGATCGCAAGGCCGTGGATTAGCTGGTAGAGGACGGCGATCTGCAGCAGCCTCACCGCGTCCGGATGCACCGCCGACTTCGCCGCGTGCAGCGACACCGCGCCCATCGCCACCGCGAGCGCCATCGCGATCGCGCCGCAGAAAAGGAGAACCCGGGGAAATGTCGTACCTGACACGACTTTTTATGTCGTACCTGACACGACTTTCGTCGGCTTGAGGAGGAAGGCGGCGAGGGCGGGCAGCAGGAAGAGCGCGCCCAGCATGTTCAGGAAGAACATGAAGGCGAGGAGGATGCCCATGTCGGCCTGGAACTTGAGCGCCGAGAAGGCCCAGGTGCCGACGCCGATGGTCATGGTGACGGCGGTGAAGACCATCGCGGTGCCGCGCTCGTTCAGCGCCTCGTAGAAGGCTTCCGCGAGCGGCTGGCCTTCCTCCAGGTGCTTCTCGATGCGGTCGTAGAGGTAGATGCCGTAGTCGACGCCCACGCCCACGCCGAGCGCGATCACCGGCAGCGTCGAGACCTTGAGGCCGATGCCCAGCGTGGGCATGAGCGCCTCGCACAGCACCGAGACGATGGCGAGCGGGATGAGGATGCAGAGCGTGGCGCGCAGGCTCCTGAAGGTGATCATGCACATCGCGAGGAGCGCGCCGAAGATCGCCCAGTTCATCTCCCAGCGCGCCTTGTCGACGGCTTCGTTGGTGGCGGCCGCCACACCCATGTTGCCCGTGGCGAGCTTGAACTGCACCTTGTCGCTGGGATTGGCCGCGGAGAAGCTCTTCACCTCCTGCACCAGGCGCGCGATGGTGTCGCCCTGCTGGTCGGTGGTGTTCACCAGCACCTGCATCGCGCTGCAGTCGGGATTCAGCAATCCTGTGGACGTGTCGATCGGGGTCACCGCCTGCGCCATCACCTGCGGGTCGCGCGGCAGCTGGCGCCACTTGATGTTGCCCTCGTTGAAGCCGGCGTTCACGATCTTGGCGAGCGCCGCGAGCGAGATCACCGACTGCGTTCCCGGCACGTTCTGCATGTGCCAGTCGAAGCGGTCGATCAAGCTCATCACGTCGTACTGCGTGCAGGCGCCCTGAACGTTCATCGTCTGCGCCACCACGCCCAGGGTATTCACGCCGATGGCGAATTTCGAGACGATCTTCGCGTTGTCGAGGTTGTAGCGCGAGTCCGGGCGCAGCTCCGGCACGCCGATGCCGTAGTCGCCCACCTTGAGCTTGTGCGCCTGGAAGAGCCCCGCCGCGAGGACGGCGAGCGCGATCGCGACGATCACCCGCGCGCGCCCGCGCCCGACGCACTGCGAGGCGGCATGCCAGATGCGGTGCGTCCTGCTCTCCTGGTACGCCTCCCTCTGCGCCGCGCCCTTCGAGAGCGAGAGGTAAGAGAGCAGGATCGGCAGGAGCATCTTGTTGGTGACGATCATCCACGCCACGCCCAGCGAAGCCGTAATGCCGAGCTCGCGCACGATGTCGATGGGGATCAGCATGATCACCGCGAAGCCGAGCACGTTGGTGAGGAGCGCGAGCGTGCCGGGGATGAAGAGCTTGGCGAAGGAGCGCCGCGCCGCGGTGAGGCTGTCCACGCCCGAGACCACCTCGCGCTCCCAGGTCTTGGTCATCTGCACCGCGTGCGACACGCCGATGGAGAAGATGAGGAACGGCACCAGGATCGACAGCGGATCGATGCCGAACCCCAGCAGTGGAAGCGTGCCCAGGAGCCAGAGCACCGGCATCATCGCCGCGCCGAGCGCCACCAGGGTGAGCTTCACGTCCTTCACGAACCAGAGCATCAGCGCGGCGGTGATCACGAAGGCGATGCCGAAGAAGACGATCACGCCGCGGGCGCCGTCGCGGATGTCGCCGATCGCCTTGGCGAAGCCGATGATGTGCACCGTATGGCGGGGGTTGGTGTACTTCGCGCGCAGCTCCTCGAGCTTGTTGGAGAAGTCGAAGTAGTCCAGGCGCTTGCCGGTCTGCGGGTCGATCTCCAGTAGCCCCGCGCTCACCAGCGCGCCGCTGAAGTCGGTGGCCACCGTGCGCCCGACCTCGTTGGACTTCTCGACGTTGGTGCGCACCGTCTTCAGGTCGGCGTCGGTGCCCTGGAAGGTGGCGGGGATCACGTTGCCTCCCGCGAAACCCTCCTCGATCACCTCGATGAAGCGCGTGTTGGGGGTGAAGAGCGATTTCACCGACGGGCGGTCCACGCCGTTCAGCAGGAAGACGTCGTCGGTGAGGCCCTTCAGCTTCGCCATGAACTCCTTGTCGAAGATGTCGCCGTCCTTGCGCATGAGCGCGATGGCGACGCGGTTGGCGCCGCCGAAGACCTTCTCGTACTCGCGGTACACCTTCATGTACGGATGGCTCAACGGGACCATCTTGTTGAATCCCGCATCCACCGCGAGCCGCGAGGCCGACGCGGCGAAGAGCACGGTGAGGATCGCGAAGACCACGAGCCACGCCTTGCGGTGGTCGAACACCACCGCCGAGACCGACTTGATGAGGCCCGCGAGGCTCATGGGCGCGCCACGGGCAGCTTCACCTCGCGCGCGCCCGCCTCGCCCAGGAGGACGACCGTCGCGTCGGCGCCGGGCACGGGCTTGGCGAGCGCCCGGGTGGTGCCGGTGTCGATCGGCACGAAGGACTGGCCGTTGTCGCGGCTCACCAGCGCCATGCCCGCGGAGCCCGCGATCACCAACGCGCCGCCGGCGAGCTTCGTGCCGCCGATGAGGGTCGCCGTCGAAGGGTTGTCCACCTGCTTCCAGCCCTTGCCCTTGTCGGTGGAGCGATAGATGCGTCCGCGCATCCCGAACGCGACGACCGCGCCGTCGTCGGCCACCAGGGCGCCGAAGAGCGAGCCCTTGTAGGGCGAAGCGACCGGCGTCCAGCTCTTGCCCCAGTCTCCCGAGGTGAGGATGGTCCCCGCCTCGCCGAGGATGAGGAGGTTGCCCTCGCCCAGGCCGACGATTGCGTTGAAGTGCCTGTCCTCGGCAATGATCTTGCGCGCGCTCCACGTGGCGCCGGCGTCGGTGCTCTCGTAGTACGCGCCGTAGGCGCCGACCGCGACCGCGAAGTCCTTCTTCGGGAAGATCACGTCGAGGAGAGGCCGGCCCTCGGCGGGCGCGGAGAAGCGCAGCGTCCAGCTCTCCCCGCCGTCCGCCGAAGTGAGGATCACCGAATCATGCCCGACCGCGATGCCCTGTCGCTCGTCTAGGAAATCGACACCGGTGAGGAGCGGCTCGGCGGGGGATTTGGCGCGGCGCCAGGAGGCGCCATCGTCGTCGGAGAGAACGATGTAGCCACGGGCGCCCACCGCGACGATGCGCTTGCCGATGCGCTCGCCGTCGACGAGCAGCAGGCGCTGGAGCGTCGCCGCGGCGAGCGGCCCGGAGGCCGGCAGGAGCTCCGCGGCCCCGGCGCCAAAAAGAATGCCGCAGCCCAGGGCTGCGGCACCGATCGCTTTCCTCATGAACGCTTCAGCGCGTTCCCATCCCGCGCAGGTTGTTGGGCGCGTAGTCCGCCGGCGAGCGCTTGATGGGCTGGTAGACGTCCTTCACGTCGTTGCGAAGGCCCATCGCGATGTAGCGGCCCGATTGCAGGTCGTTGTGCACCTCGACCGTGCCGTAGAACATCGGCACGTTGTACCAGTTCTCGTTGTGCAGCTCCGACATGCGCCAGAGCTCGCCGCGGCCGTCGTACTTGTCGATCGCGATGATCGCCCAGCTGTCCTCGTCGATGTAGAAAGTGCGGCGATGGTAGATGTGGCTCGTGCCGGGCTTCAGCGTCGAGTCCACCACCCACACCCGATGCAATTCATAGCGCGCGAGGTCCTGGTTGATGTGGCCGGGCTTCAGGATCTCGGAGAGCTTGAACTTCGGGTCCGACAGCTTGTACGAGTTGTAGGGCACGTACATCTCGCGCTTGCCGACCAGCTTCCAGTCGTAGCGGTCGGTGGCGCCGTTGTACATGCCGAAGTCGTCGTTGGTGCGCAGCCCGTCCGCGGCCGTTCCCGGGTTGTCGTATCCCACGTTGGGCGCGAGGCGCACGCGGCGCTGGCCCGGGTTGTAGGTCCACGCCGAGCGCGGCTCCTTCGCCTGGTCCACGGTCTCGTGCACCAGCAGGATCTGCCCGGCGAGGCGCGCCGGCGCCGTCGTCGACTGCAGGTAGTTCAGCTTGAGGTTGGCCTCGCGCTGCTGCACGGGCTTGGAGCAGTTGCCGTACGAGAAGTCGTACTCGTAGTCGAACTTCACGAGCGCGTAGTCGCCGCCGCGCGTGACGGCGGCCTGGTCCCAGCTCATCGCGTACGTGTCGCCTGCGTAGCGCAGCTCCGAATTCCAGATCGCCTCGTTGCCGTTCTGCGGGATCGGAAAGGGAATGCCGCCGGTGCAGCCCACCACGCCGTTGCCGCCGGGGGCGAGCTTCGCCTTCGCCGCGCATTCCTTCGTCTCGTTGTAGTGGCATTGCGGGAACGAGGCGCTGCGATGCGTCGGATACACGACCATCTTGTAGTCCGGGTACTTCTTGATCATCGCGACCTGGCCGGGCGCGAGGTTGTCCCTGTACTTGTCGACGTTGCTCTGGTCGATGGTGAAGAGCGGCTTGTCGGAAGCGTACGGATCGGGGTAGTAGCCGCCCGCCTTGTATCCGGGCATCACCTTCGTGATGCCGCCATCCCACGCGGGAATGCTTCCGGCGGCGTTGCCGGCCTTCTCGGCCCCGATGGGGGTGAGCGTGGTGCCGAGCTTGGCCAGGTCGGCGGCGGAAAGCTCGGCCACCGCGGGCATGGCGATGGCGGCGCCGACTGCGAGCGCGGCCCAGGACGTCTTGGAATTCATGTCTCGTCTCCTCGTCGTTGTCTTGGTTGAGTCGCGGGCCTAGAACGAATAGCTCACGCTCACTGAATAGAAGTCGCGGTCCTTGAGCGGATTCGCGCTGGAACAGAAGCCCGCCGGCTGGCCCGGGGTGATCGCGCTTCCCGGAGTCGGCACGTCGGTGCCGCAGTAGGTGCGCCCGCCGAAGAAGTTCGTGTACTGCGCGTCCACCAGCCACTTGCGCTGGTAGTCCCACGTGAGGCCGAAGGAGAGCGACTTCACGTCCTGGTTGAAGTTGGGTCCGACGCCTTTCACGTCGTGCGCGAACGCGAGGCGCGGCGACACGGTGCCGCCCATGAAAGCGTTCGCGTATTCGAGGCGCCCGGCGAGGCGGTATCCCCACGAGAACTGCGTCGTGAAGCCCTCGGTCTGCACCGAGTACGCGCTCGACACCGCGGCGCCGAACGCGGTCGCCGGCAGGTAGGCCGCGGGACCGCTGAACTTGAGGTCGGTCGGCAGGTTGTGGAAGTAGTTCGCGCCGATCTCGCCCACCAGCACGAGCTGCTCCGAGGCGAGGATGTTGGGGATGCCCTTGGTCGCGGTGATCTGCGCCTGGCTCGCCTTCACGCGCCGGAAGCCCTGGATGTACGTGCCGTCGGGAACGAGCGCGGCGGCCGTCGCACCGGCGGGCGCCCCCGGGATCTGCGTGAAGCCGGTGATCACGTTCGGCAATCCCAGCGAGGCGAGGATCAGCTCCGCGGTCGCGATCTGCAGCGGCTGGTTGGGCCGGTACGAGTATTCCCCCTGCAGCGCGATGCCCAGCGGGCCCGCGGTGTTGAAGGAAAGCCCGAAGAGCCGGATGTTCTCGGGATACTCGGTGTAGTACGTCGCGGTGCCAGTGGCGCAGAGCGCGCGCAGCGCCGCGACCCCGCAGATGGGCGCGAGGAGCGGCCCGCCGGTGAGCACCGAGGTGGTCGTGCCCTTCACGCCCGCGAAGAACGGCACGCGGCTGTGGTAGTTCATGTAGTACACGCCGAATTCGGTGTTGTTGAATTCGTGCGCGAAGTAGTGGAATGCGACCCCGTACTGCCCGCTGTCGCTCGGGTTGTGATCCGCCGAGCGCGGCACCCAGATCTGCGCGGCCGGATCGTAGGGGCCGTACAGCCCCGCGGCGGGCGTGCTGAGGCCGGGGATGCCCGGGGGAACCGGGTTGCCGGGGGGCGTGTGCTGGTCGCGGCGCCGGCCGAAGGACACGATCACGCGGTCGGCGTCATCCGATGCGGCGTCGTTGTTGGAGAAGTACGAGCCGCGCGGATCGAGGCGGATCTTGTCGAAGTTGGTGAGGTAGAAGCCCTCGATCGAGGCGGACTTGGAGAGCTCCTGGCTCGCCCAGAGGCCGGTCGTCGGGATGAACGCTTCCTTCAGCTCCGAGCCGGGGATGCGCAGCTTGGAGAGGTCCACCGGGTTGATCACGTTGATGCCGTTGGGGATGAAGGTGCTCTCGCCCCAGCTGATCACCTGCTTGCCCGCGCGCACGCGGAGCGTCTTGCCGGCGGGCTCGAACGAGCCGCTCACGAAGCCGTCGAGGCCCACGCAGTTCTTGCCCAGCCGGTCGCGGCCCGTGGGGCCGAGCTTGTCGCTGTCGTGCAGGTCGAAGTCGTAGAAGCACGTGCCGCGAGCGAAGACTCCGTAGTTCTGCCACTTGAGCTCGACGTCGGTGGTCGCCTTGATCACGTTGGAGAACGCCTTGTTCTTCTTGTAGTTCAGGTCGCCGTCGTCCTCGTTCACGGAGCGCGACGTGCCGCCGTTGGCGATGCCGTAGAGCGCAGGGTCCGGATCGTCGGCGCGCATGGCGATGCCGTAGGTGACGGTGGTATCCACCTGGGCCTTGAGGCCGTTGTTGAACTCGTACTGAAGTGCGAAGGCGGGTGCGGCACCGAGTAGCGCGATTGCGAGCGCCAGCGGCTTCACGGCGGGGCGGAAGGCTTTCATGGAGCGAATCTCCTCTCTAGAGTTTCGTTATTGTTGGATGCGGCGTTTGGCGGCTATTCTGGCATTTATCTCATCGACTCGAAAAGGCCCGCGGCGCCCATGCCCGTACCGATGCACATGGTGACCATTCCGTAGCGTCCGCCGGTGCGCTTCATGCCGTGAACGAGGGTGGCGGTGCGAACGGCGCCGGTGGCGCCCAGCGGATGCCCCAGCGCGATCGCCCCACCCTGCGGATTCACCTTGGCGGGGTCGATGCCCAGGTCCTTGATGACGGCGAGCGCCTGCGCGGCAAACGCCTCGTTCAGCTCGATCCAGTCGAGGTCGTCCTGCTTCACCCCGGCCTGCGCGAGGACCTTCGGAATCGCCTTGATAGGGCCGATGCCCATGATCTCGGGCGGCACGCCCGCCACCGCGAAGCTCACGAAGCGCGCGATCGGCTGCACGTTGTATTTCTTCATGGCGCGCTCGCTCATGAGGATCACCGCGGCGGCCCCGTCGGACATCTGCGAGCTGTTGCCCGCGGTCACGCTGCCGCGCGCGGCGAATACCGTCTTCAGCTTGGCGAGCGACTCGACGCTCGAGTCGGGCCGCGGGCCCTCGTCGGTGTCGGCGACCTTCTTGCGGTGCACGACTTCCCCCGAGTCGAGGTTGGGTAAGGCGGTGTCGATCTCGTAGGGAAGGATCTCTTCCCTGAAGCCGCCCGCGGCGATCGCCTTCGAGGCCTTCTGGTGGCTCGCGACCGCGAAGGCGTCCTGCTCCTCGCGCGTGACCTTCCATTGCTTTGCGACGTTCTCCGCGGTGATGCCCATGCCGTAGGCGATCGCCACGTTCTCGTTCTTCCGGAATACCGCGTCGTTCAACGCGATCTTGTTGCCCATCATCGGCACCATCGACATGGACTCGGTGCCGGCGGCGATCACCACGTCGTCGTCGCCGGTGCGGATGCGGTCCGCGGCGAGCGCCACGGCCTGCACGCCCGAGGAGCAAAAACGGTTGATGGTCATGGCGGGCACGCTGTCGGGAAGGCCGGCGAGGAGCACGCCGATGCGCGCCACGTTCATGCCCTGCTCGGCTTCCGGCATCGCGCAGCCGACGATCACGTCGCCGATGTCGTGGGGGTCCAGGCCCGGCACCTGCGCCATCACGCCCTTCAATACGTGCGCGAGCATGTCGTCGGGGCGGACATTCCTGAACATTCCGCGCGGCGCCTTTCCCACGGGTGTCCGAACAGCGGCAACGATGTACGCATCCTGTATCTGCTTTGTCATGTCACTCCTCTCGTGCCTCGTGCCTCGTGCCTAGTTCCTCAACGGCTTGCCGGTCTTCAACATCGCCTCGATGCGCTCCTGCGTCTTGGGCGTCTTCGCGAGCGCGACGAAATTGCGCCGCTCGAGGTCGAGAAGCCACTTCTCGTCCACCATGCTCCCGGGCTCGACCTCGCCGCCACAGAGAACCTCCGCGATCCGCGAGGAGATTTCGTAGTCGTGGTCGGAGATGAAGCCGCCCGCCTTCATGTTGACGAGGAGCATCTTGAGGGTGGCGATGCCGGTCGCGCCCGCCACCGGGATCTGCGCGGGCGCGAGCGCCGGACGCACGCCCGCCTCCGCCATGGCACGCGCCTCGCGCTTCGCGACATAGAGCAGCTCCGCCGGATGGAAGATCACCAGGTCGGCGGGCTTGAGATATCCCATCTCGCGCGCGTTCTCGGCGCTCTTCGAGACTTCCGCCATGGCGGCCTGCTTGAAGACACGCTGGATCTCGGGGAAGGCATCGCCTCCCTTCGCCCACGCCACCGCGCGCTCGGCCATCTCCTTCAGGCCGCCGCCGGCCGGGAGCAACCCGACGCCGACTTCCACGAGTCCGATGTAGCTCTCGAGCGCCGCGACCACGCGCTGCGAATGCATCACGAACTCGCAACCGCCGCCGAGTGCCATGCCCTCGACGGCCGCGACCGTCGGCACCAGCGAGTACTTGAGCCGCTGCGAGGTCTGCTGGAAGAGCGCCACCATCTTCTCGAAGTCGTCGAACTTTCCGGCCTTGAGCGATTCGATCGCCGCCTTGAGGTTGGCGCCCACCGCGAACGGCGCCTCGTGCCAGATCACCAGCGCGTCGAAGTTCTTCTCCGCCTCGTCGATGGCGCGGTTCAGCCCGAGCAGCACCTCGGAGCCGAGCGAATGCATCTTGCTCTTGAAGGAGACGATGGCGATGCGATCGCCCTGGTGCCACATGCGCACGCCCTCGTCCTCGAACACCGTGATGCCGCGATCGGCGTGCTTCTCGCCCAGCACGGTCTCGGGAAAGAGCTGGCGCGCGTACACGGGGAGCGTGGAGCGCGGCACCATCTTCCCGGTCTGCGCGGAATACGAGCCCTCGGGCGAATGCACGCCCTGGCGCCCGTCGTAGACCCACTTGGGCAGCGGCGCCTTCGCCATGGTCTTGCCGGCGGCGATGTCGTCCTCGATCCACTTCGCGACGCGCTGCCAGCCCGCCGCCTGCCACAGCTCGAACGGGCCGCGCTGCCAGCCGAAGCCCCAGCGCACGGCGAAGTCCACATCGCGCGCGCAGTGCGCGATGTCGGCGAGGTGCACTGCGACGTAATGGAAAACGTCGCGGAAGATGGCCCACAGGAATTGCGCCTGGGGATTCGACGAAGTGCGCAGCTTCGCGAGCTGCTCGCCGGGATTCTTCTCCTTGAGGATCGCCTGCACGTCCTCGGCGATGGCGCCCGCCTGCGGGACGTAGTCGCCCTTGGCCACGTCGAGGACCAGGATGTCCTTGCCCTTCTTCACGTATACGCCGGCCTTCGACTTCTGGCCGAGCGCTCCCTTGGCGATCAACGCCGCGAGCCACTCCGGAGCGCGATAGAACGCGGCCCACGGATCCACCGGCAATGTGTCGCCCATGGTCTTGATCACGTGGGCCATGGTGTCGAGGCCGACGACGTCGGCGGTGCGATAGGTCGCGCTCTTGCCGCGGCCGATGGCCGGGCCCGTCAACGCGTCCACGGCGTCGAAGCCGAGCTTGAATGCCGCCGTGTGATGCATGGTCGCGAGCATCGAGAAGACGCCCACGCGGTTGGCGACGAAGTTGGGCGTGTCCTTGGCGCGGATCACGCCCTTGCCAAGCGTCGTCGTGAGGAACGTCTCGAGGCGGTCGAGGATCGCCGGGTCGGTCTCTTCCGTGGGGATGATCTCCACCAGGCGCATGTAGCGCGGCGGATTGAAGAAGTGGATGCCGCAGAAGCGCTTGCGCAGGGCGCCGGGCATGGCTTTCGACAACTCGGTGATCGACAGGCCCGAGGTGTTCGACGCGAAGATCGCGTTGGCGCCAATGTGCGGCGCGACATTCTCGAAGAGCGACTTCTTCCAGTCCATGCGCTCGCTGATCGCCTCGATCACGAGATCGCAGTCCTTCAGCAGGTGCAGGTGCTCGTCGTAGTTGGCGGGCACGATCTGCTTCACCACCGAGGCTGTCGCGAGCGGGCTGGGGTTGAGCTTCGCGAGGGCCTCGATCGCCTTCACCGCGATCGCCGACTTGTCCTTGCCTTCCTTCGCGGCGAGATCGAAGAGGATCGGCTTCACGTTGGCGTTGGCGAGGTGCGCGGCGATCTGCGCCCCCATCACGCCCGCGCCCAGGACCGCGGCCTTGCGGATGAGCATGCGTTGCGGGTCGCTCTTCAGGATCGCCTGGCGAATGGCCTGCGCCTCGCGCCGGCCGATCTCGATCGTGCTTTCGGTCATGTCATGCCTCCACGATTCCGCCGGGAACGGGGCGCGGCTGGCGCCTGTCGTCCACCGCGACGTAGGTGAGTTGGGCCTCGGTGACCTTGACGGCCTCCGGACTGCCGGTGCGGCGGTTGCGTTGCGCGAAGACCTCGACGTCGACGCTGATCGAGGTCCGCCCGACCTTCATGACGCGCGCATAGAAGCTCACCAGGTCCCCCACGTGCACCGCCTCCTTGAAGACGAAGGAGTTCACGGCCACGGTGACGACCGGGCCCTGCGCTCGTTCCCAAGCGGGAATGCTCCCCGCGATGTCCACCTGCGCCATCACCCAGCCGCCGAAGATCGTCCCATGAGCGTTGGTATCCGCGGGCATGGGCACGATGCGCAGGACGGGCTGCTCGCCTTCGGGCAGGGTGGTGGGCATGGACGGAGTGGATTCAAACGGGCGTTTGAATATTACTCCGGATCGGAAAGTCGCGCCGGGGGCCCCCATGGCGCGCATACTCGATCCATGAGCGCGACCCTGAAGACCAAGCATGACCTGATGAAGTACTTCGCGGCGCTGGGCACCGCCCCCGGACATCTCTTCAGCCTGCGCGACTTCAACTCGCAGGTGATGATGAACGCCTTCGCGCCCGCGGAGCGCGACGCGCTGCAAAGCGCGCTCGGCGAGCTGTGCGCCGAGGGTGTGCTCGCGGCGCACTCGCCGACCGAGTACGTCCTCACCGAGGCAGGCCAGACGACGGTGCGCTCCATACGCAGCGTGATCCCGGAGCGCAGAGCGCCCGAGCGCGCATCGTCGACGGGGCGCAGCCTCGAGTGGCTGAAGAACGAGTCCGCCGGAGCGCTCGCGCTGCCCGCTGCCCGCGCGCGCCCCCCCGGCGATTCGTCGTTCAGGGTGACGTTCTTCGAATGGCGCGGCGCGACCAGCAAGCGCACGCAGCGCCTCGTGAATATCGACGCCCACGACCGCGGCGCCGCGGTGAAGCTCGCGACCGCGAGCCTGAGCGCCGCGGAGCGCAACCGCTTCGCCGTGCTGCGCGTCGAGCTGAACCCGGCCTAGGCGCGACGGCAGCTCAGCGGGCGACAACACTCGCGATCGACCCGAGGTTTCCCGGTCGCGGAGGCCTTCCCTTGCGCCGCGTCGTCTCCTCGTTCATGGGAGCGCGGCCAGTCGCGTCGCGAGATCGTCAAGCGATCTCACGGCGGCGTCCACGGCGATCCTCGGCCCGCCCTCTCCCGTTCCCGGCCCGTACTCGCCGGGCCGCGCGACGTGGGCCGTGGCGAGCCCGCACGCGGCCGCGGCCGCAAGGTCGTAGCTGTGCGCGGCCACCATCATGCAGTCTCCCGGCGCGAGCCCCAGGGCTTCCACCGCGGCGAGGTAGACGCGCGGCTTGGGCTTGTAGTCGCCGGCGATCTCCGCGCCGAGGATCGCGTCCCACGGGAACGCGTTGCGCCTCGCGAGATCGACCATCAGCGAGATGTGGCCGTTCGAGACGGGCGCGAGGAGAAAC
This sequence comes from Burkholderiales bacterium, assembly GCA_038244725.1. GTDB lineage: Bacteria > Pseudomonadota > Gammaproteobacteria > Burkholderiales > Usitatibacteraceae > Usitatibacter. Next base: position 25,529 of record JBBRTF010000010.1, on the reverse strand, counting down.
CTGCGGCGCAGGGCGGCGAGGCCGGAAGGAACGTCGGGCCACGCATCGAGGCGATGCCAGGCGAGGACGAGCTCGCGCCGCGCGTCTTCCGGCACGGCCGCGAGCCCGAAGCGCGCCTCGATGCGCTCGAGCATGCGCCGGTGGATCACGTCCAGGCGCACGAAGGCGACCTTCCCGGAGCGCACTTCCTCCATCGCGGGCTGGTACTCGGCGCGCCATGCGACGGCGAACGCGAGCCAGTCGAGGGCGAATCCGAGCGGCTCGAGCGTCGCTTTCGCTTCGCGCGCCACGCCGGTGCGCCAATCGACCAACGTGCCGAACACGTCGAAGAAAAGCGCCTTCACGGCGGCCTAGAGCGCGAGCACGAGCTTGCCGAAGTTCTCGCCCTTGAAGAGCTTGAGGAGCGTCTCGTGGAACGCGTCGACGCCGCCCTGCACGACGTCCTCCTTCGCGACCAGCTTGCCGGCCGCGATCCATTGCGCCATCTCTCGCGCGCCCTCGCCGTAGCGATCGGCGTAGTCGAACACCACCATGCCGGTCATGCTCGCGCGGTTCACGAGGAGCGAGAGGTAATTCGCAGGCCCTTTCACCGGCGTCGTGTTGTTGTATTGCGAGATCGCCCCGCAGATCACGATGCGCGCGTGGAGGGCGAGGCACGCGAGGGCCGCATCAAGGATATCGCCGCCCACGTTGTCGAAATAGACATGGATGCCGCTCGGGCAATGCTTGCGCAGCGCCGCCTTCACGTCCTCGCCCTTGTAGTCGATCGCCGCGTCGAAGCCCAGGGTCTCGATGAGGTAGCGGCATTTCTCGGCGCCGCCGGCGATGCCGATCGCGCGGCAGCCCTTGATCTTCGCGATCTGCCCCACGACGGCGCCCACGGCGCCCGCCGCGCCTGATACGACGATGGTCTCGCCCTCTCGCGGCTTGCCGATGTCGAGCAGCCCGAAGTACGCGGTCATGCCCGGCATGCCGAGCGCGCCCAGGTAGGTCGTGAGCGGCGCGAAGCGCGTGTCGACCTTGCGCACGCCCTTGCCGTCGGAGATGGCGTATTGCTGCACGCCGAAGGTTCCGGCGACGAGGTCGCCTTCCTTGAATCCTGGATGGCGCGACGCGATCACCTCGCCGGCGCCGCCGGCGCGCATCACCTCGTCGATAGCGACCGGGCGGATGTACGACTTGCCCTCGTTCATCCAGCCGCGCATCGCCGGATCGAGCGAGATGTGGCTCACCTTCACGAGCAGCTCGCCGTCCCCGGGCTCGCGCACCGCTTCCTCGGTGAATTTCCAGTCGCTCGGCTTCGGAAGTCCCTCGGGGCGCGCGGCGAGGCGCACCTGGCGATTGGTCAAGCCGTGATCACTCATTTCATCTCCTCCCTCTTTCGTGACACGTCGGTGGGCAGGCGATCGTCGAGGATGTCGCGCATCCGCGCTTCGATGGCGCCCTTGATCTTCCCATGGGTGAGGATATAGAAGCGCCCGCACTTCACGGCGTCGAGGGTCTCGCGCGCCACGTCCGCCGCGGTGAGCTTGCCGGAGCGAAGCGCCTTGCGCACCGCCTCGTCGTACGGCGCCGAGAGGGGATTGGTGGCGGCGAGCTCCGCGGGACGGCTGCGCGCGGAGTCCCAGATGCCGGTGTTCACGTACGCGGGACAGAGCACCGAGACCCCGATGCTCGCACGCGCCGCGCGCAGGTCGTGGTACAGGCATTCGGAAAGCGCCACGACGCCGTGCTTGCTCGCGCAGTAGACCGCGCTGCCGGCGATGTCCACGAGGCCTGCGACCGACGCCGTGTTCACCACGTGGCATTCGCCGCCCTGCGCGAGCATGCGCGGCACGAATGCGCGGATGCCGTGGACCACCCCCATGAGATTGATCCCCAGGGTCCACTCCCAATCCTCGAGGGTCGCGGTCCACGCGGGGCCGGCGACGCCGACTCCGGCGTTGTTGAAGATGAGGTGCACGGCGCCGAAGCGATGCCACGCGCGCTCCGCGAGCGCCTCCACCTGCGGCGCCCTGGAAACGTCGCAACGCAGCGACTCCACGAAAACGCCGAGCGGCGCGATGGCGGCCGCCGTCGCCTCCATGCCGGCTTCGTCGATGTCCGCGAGCACGACATTCGCGCCGTCCCGCGCGCAGGCGAGCGCAAGCTCGCGTCCGATGCCGCTTCCCGCGCCGGTCACGACCGCGGTCCTTCCCTTCAGCTCACGCATGCGCGCAGCCATTCGAGCGAATCCTTCCACAGTGTCGGGCGCGAGCGCTCGGCGAAGAATCCGAAGTGCCCGATCGTTTCGGCGCCCACGTCGGCGGGAGCCACGTGGCGATGCTCGAGCGCGGCGTTGCGGTAGAAGCCGTTGAGGCTCTCGACCGCCGCGCGATTGATCATCGGATCGTCCTCGAACGAATAGGACAGGATCGGTGCCCTCACCCTCTCGAAGGAGGAGCGCGCCCCTTTCTCCGAGAGCACGTAGTCGGGGCTGAGGCACCAGCGGCGCCATTGCCAGGCGGCCCGCAGCGGAAGGTCGCCGATGGTGCGCAGGCGCTTGCCGGGAAAGTAGCCGAAGAGCGGCAGCAGCGCCGGCATGAGCCCGAACCAGAGGAGGCGCACCTGGAGGGGCATCCGGTCGTTCAGCTTGTACCAGCCCGAGCCCGCGGTCACATGCAGGGCCGCGCGCACCTCGTTCGCTCGCGGCGTGATTCCGAGGATCTGGCCGCCGAGGCTGTGGCCCATGGCGAGGAGCGGAAGCTCCGGCGCCGGCGCGCGCGCCTGTGTGAGCATCTCGTTCAGGTCCATCTCGGCCCAGTCGCTCACGCTCGCCTTGAAATCGGTGAGCTTGCGCGGGCGCGACCAGCCCATGCCGCGGTAGTCGAAGGTGAGGACGTGCACGCCGTTGGCCGCGAGGAAGCGCGCGAACGGCGCGTAGAAATCCTGGCGCACGCCCATGGCGGGCGCGAAGCACATCGTCGCCCACGGCTCGCCTTGCGCGGGGTAGCGCGTGATCGCCAGCGGGTAGCCATCGACCGCGGCGGGGGCGATGCCGCGCGCATCGAGCACCGAATCAGATCTCATCCCAGCCCGTGTCCGGTTCGAAGCGTAGCCCGTACTTCGCCTTGTTCTCGGCCATGATGCGAAGCCATTCCGCCTTGCCGCGCGCGCGGATGGTCTCGATGGGCCCGCCGCGATGGGGGGCGAAGCCCGTGCCGAAGATCATGCCCGCGTCGCAGAGATCCGCATCGGCGACGATCTTCTCGCGCACGCACGCGACCGCTTCGTTCAGCGCCGGCAGCACCATGCGATCGGCGAGCGACTTCAAGTCGAGCGTGCCCGGGCCGGCGGCGCCCTTCACCGGCTTGCCGTTCACCCACGTGTAGAAGCCCTTGCCGGTCTTCTTGCCGAAGCTCTTCGCTTCGATGAGCGACTGCAGCTTCTTCGGCACCGGCGAGCCGGGCTTGGCGAGCTCCTGGCCCACCGCCCAGCCGATGTCCAGGCCCACCATGTCGGCGAGCTCGATGGGGCCCATGGGCATGCCGAACTCCTTCGCCGCGGCGTCGATGGTCTCCGGCGGGATGCCTTCGTCCACCATCAGCATCGCCTCGAGGAGGTAAGGCGAGAGCACGCGGTTCACGAGGAAGCCCGGCGCCGACTTGCACGGCAGCGGCAGCTTGTCGACCTGGCGGGCGAAGGATTGTCCCGCCTGCATGACCGCGGCCGAGGTCTGCGGGCCCTGCACGATCTCCACCAGCATCATCTGCGCGACGGGGTTGAAGAAATGCAGCCCCACGAGGCGCTCCGGGCGCTTCAGCACGCCGGTGAGCTCCTGCAGCGGGATGCTCGAGGTGTTCGAGGCGAGGATCGCCCCTTCCTTCATGCGCGGCTCGATCTCGGCGAAGAGCTTCCTCTTCACTTCCGCGTTCTCGACGATCGCCTCGATCACGAGGTCGGCGCGCGCGACGCCGCTGCCCGCGACGTCGGGGATCAGCCGATCCATGGCGGCCCGGATCCGGTGCGGCTGCCTCAGGCGTTTCTTGAAAAGCTCCGCGGCGCGCTTGATGGCCGGGGCGATGCGCTCGGGCGCGAGGTCCTGCAGCGTGACGGTGAGGCCGCGCAACGCGGACCACGCGGCGATGTCTCCGCCCATCGCCCCGGCGCCGATCACGTGCAGGTGGCGAATCTCGCTTCCACCCTTTCCAAACGCCTTCAACCGCTCCTGCAGCTTGAAAATCCGGATGAGATTGCGCGTCGTCGGATGAAAGAAGAGGCTCGCGGTGGATGCGCGATGTTCCCGCGGGACGTTGCGCACGTCGCCGCCGAAGTCCTTCCACAGGTCGATGATGGCGTAGGGCGCGGGGTAATGCTCGCGGCGCACGCGCTCGGCGACTTTCTTCGCCGACATCTTCGCGACGACATTGCGGATGCCCGGCCAATCGGTGATGGCCGCGGCGAGCTTCGGATGCGAGCGCGGTGGAGGATTGGTGAGGATCTGCCGCGCGGCATTCTCGAAATGACGTCGTGGGGTCACCGCATCGACGAGCCCAAGCTTCTTCGCGCGCCGGGCATCGACGCCGCGGCCCGTGAGCATCAGGTCGAGCGCGGGCGCCGCGCCGATCAACGCTGTCAATCGCTTCGCGCCGCCCCAGCCCGGGACGATGCCCAGCATCACCTCGGGCAGCGCCATACGCGTCTTCGGGCCGTCGTCCATCACGCGGTACCGGCAGGCGAGTGCCAGCTCCATGCCTCCGCCCATGCAGAAGCCGTGGACCATCGCGACCGTGGGAAAGGCGAGCGCGGCGATCTTGTCGAACACCTCGTTGCCGAGCACCGTGAGGGCGATCGCCTCGTCCGCGTCCTTGAGCCGCGTGAACTCGTCGATGTCCGCGCCGGCCGCGAAGCCGTTGTCCTTGGCCGAGAGGATCGCGAGGCCCTTGGGCGGCATGGTGACGAGATGATCGGCGATCGCCCCCAGCTCGCGCAGCGCCTCGCTGGAGAAGGTGTTGGTGTCGGATCCCGCGCGGTCGAAGCGCAGCCACGCGAGCTGGCCGGAATCGACGTCGAGCTTCCAGTGCTTCAGTTCCATCTAGTTCTTCTTTCTTCGGATGTAGAGGGTCTTCTCGACGTCGGCGACGGTCACGCCCTCGGCATCGACGATCTCGACCACGAACTTCGGCTCGAACTTCGATCCGGACTCCGTCGCCGCGCGCGCTTCGGCGATGCGCTCCTCGGGGAGCTCGAAACGCGCGACCAGGGTACCGCGCGCGGGCTTGAGGAAGCGCACCGTGCCCTCCTTGTCCCACACCAGGTATTGCGGCCCCAGGTTCTTCATCATCATCACCATGAAGAACGGGTCGGTCATCGCGAAGATCGACCCGCCGAAATGCGTGCCCACGTAGTTGCGGTTGAGGAGCCGCATGCGCAGCTCCACGGTGGCGGAGCGGAAATCCGGCGCGATCTCGCGCACGCGGATGCCGGCGCCGCGAAACGGCGGCCACCAGTTGAGGAGCCTGCGTACGCCGTTCGCGCCGAAATCGATGCGCGAGAGGAATCCCTGGGACATCCGCCGCTAGACGCGTTCGAGCAACATGGCGCCGCCCTGCCCGCCGCCGATGCACAGGGAAGCGACGGCGCGCTTGCCGCCGGTGCGCTGCAGAACCTTCAATGCATGCAGCACCACGCGCGCCCCGGATGCGCCGATCGGGTGCCCGATCGCGATGGCGCCGCCGTCCACGTTCAGCTTCGCGCGGTCTACCTTGCCGAAGGCGCGCTCGAGGCCGAAGTGCTCCTTGCAATAGCTGTCGCTCTCCCAGGCCGCGACGCACCCCAGCACCTGCGCCGCGAAGGCCTCGTTCACTTCCACGGTATCCATGTCGTCGAAGGTGAGTCCATTGCGCATGAGGAGCGGCGTGATCGCATGCACGGGCCCCAGGCCCATCTCCGCCGGATCGAGGGCGCCCCAGTGCGTGTCGACGATGCGGCCCAGGGGCTTCAACCCGTACTCGCTCACCACGTCCTCGGCGGCGAGGATCAGCATCGCCGCGCCGTCGGTCACCTGCGAGGAGTTGCCCGCGGTCACGTTGCCGTAGGTGCGGTCGAACACGGGCTTCAGCTTCCCGAGCTTCTCCACGCTCGAGTCGCGGCGCACGCCGTCGTCCTGGGCGTAGACCTTGCCGTCGGCGCCGTACATCGGCTCGACCTCGTCGAGGTAACCGTTGTCCTGCGCGAAGGCGGTGCGGCGATGCGATTCCACCGCGTACTCGTCCATCATCTGGCGCGTGATGCCGAAGCGCTTCGCCACGATCTCCGCGGTGGAGCCCATGGAGAGCTTCGCGATCGGGTCGGTGAGGCCGCGCAGGATCGCGATCACGGGAGCCAGGTACGCGGGTCGAAAGCGCGTGGCCAGCGCCGCCTTCTGCCCCATGCTCTTCGCCGCATACCAGGCGGCGAGCCAGTTCACCATCGCCGGGCCGAAGAGGAGCGGCGCGTGGCTCATGGCGTCGGTGCCGCCGGCGAGCACGAGGCTCGAGCGCCCGGCGATGATGTTCACCGCCGCGGAGTCGAGCGCCTGCAGGCCCGAGGCGCAGTTGCGCATCACGGTCCACGCGGGCACCTTGTCGCCGCATCCCAGGCGCAGCGACACCACGCGCGCGATGTTGGCTTCGTCCGCCGAGGGCATCGCCGCGCCGAGGATCACCTCGTCGAAGGCGTTGGGCTCGAACGGCTGGCGCATGAGCAAGCCCCGCCCCGCGTTCACCGCGAGGTCCGAGCCGGTGAAGGGCCCAAGTCCTTTCTGCGCCTTCAGGAACGGGGTGCGCGCGCCGTCGACTACATAGACGCGGCGGCGACCTTTTTCTTCGAGTCCGTGGCCTGCCATGGCTCCTCCTGCGATTGGGCGCCGCGCCCGAGGTCGTGCTCGAAGTCGTCGACCTTCACCACCTCGCGGCGCAGGCGGTCGGTGTATTCGAGATGGTCGACGTCGGCTTGCGTGACGATTCCCTGCGCGAGCGCCACGGCGCGGCGCTCCTCCACCGTGCGCTGCGTGAGGAGCCCTTCCTTCGCGGCCTTGCGCATCTTCGCCTCGATCGACTCGGCCTTCATCACCGCCTCCATGGCGAATTCCAGCCGGCCGATCACGTCGTTCACGTCGCGCGGGATGTAGGCGCCCGCGGTAAGGCGGTCGCGCGCGGCGCCGGGCGTGATGAGGATCGCGGCGACCTTCGCGCCCACCTTGTCGAACGGCGCGTTCAGCGTGAGGCCCTTCGGGAACACGAGAAGGCGCAGCCACGCGGCGACGAAACGGTTGGGGAAGTTGTCGAGGACGCCGTCCATGGCGACCTGCAGCTTGAAGAACGTGTCGAACATCGCCCAGTCGAGGAGCGGGCGGTCTTCCTTTTGGCGCCCCTCGTCGTGGAAGCGCTTCACGGTCGCCGAGGCGATGTAGAGGAGCGAGAGGATGTCGCCCAGCCGCGCGGAGATCTTCTCGCGGCGCTTCAGGCTCCCGCCGATCACGAACATCGAGATGTCGGACAGCAGCGCAAACGCGGACGAGAAGCGCGTCATCATCTGCAGGTAGCGGCGCGTGTCGGGCGAGCCGGGCACGCTCACGCCCTCGCCGCCGGTGATGCCGAGCCAGAGGGAGCGCGCGGCGTTGGAGATGGTGAAGGCCATGTGGCTCCAGAGCGCGCGGTCGAAGGCGGCGAGGTCGTTGGCGCCCGCCGCGGCGATCTCCTTCAGCACGAACGGGTGGCAGCGTATCGCGCCCTGGCCGAAGATGATCATCGAGCGCGTGAGGATGTTGGCGCCCTCGACGGTGATCGCGATCGGGATCGTCTGGTATGCGGCGCCCAGGTAGTTGTTGGGCCCCATCATGATCCCCTTGCCGCCGTGGATGTCCATGGCGTCGTTGAGGATCGAGCGCATGCGCTCGGTCATGTGGTACTTGCAGATCGCCGAGATCACCGAGGGCTTCTCGCCCATGTCGAGCGCGGCCATGGTGAGCCGGCGCGTCGCGTCCATCATGTACGTGTTGCCGCCGATCCTCGCGAGCGGCTCCTCCACGCCCTCGAACTTTCCGATCGGCGTCTTGAACTGCGAGCGGATGCGCGCGTAGGCGCCGGTCGCGCGGCTGCCGAGCTTGCCCGCCGCCATGGACATCGACGGAAGCGAGATCGAGCGTCCCGCGGCGAGGCATTCCACCAGCATCCGCCAGCCGTTGCCCACCTGCTTCTCGCCGCCGATGATCCACGACATCGGGATGAAGACGTCGGTGCCGGAATTGGGCCCGTTCATGAAGGCGGCCGCGAGCGGAATGTGGCGCCGGCCGATCTCCACACCCTTGTGCGACGTGGGGATCAACGCGAGCGTGATGCCCACGTCTTCCTTGCCGCCCAGGAGCTTCTCGGGGTCGAAGAGCTTGAAGGCCACGCCGAGGATCGTCGCCACGGGACCGAGCGTGATGTAGCGCTTCTCCCACGTGAGGCGAACACCCCGCACCTCGCGTCCCTCGTGCGTGCCCTTGCAGACGATGCCGAAATCGGGGATGGCACCCGCATCCGACCCCGCATCGGGATGGGTGAGCGCGAAGCACGGGATCTCGAGGCCCTTGGCGAGGCGTGGCAGGTAGTGGTTCTTCTGCTCGTCGGTGCCGTAGTGGATGAGGAGCTCCGCCGGCCCGAGCGAGTTGGGCACCATCACCGTGACGGCCGCGGTGCCGCTTCGCGTCGAGATCTTGGTGACGATCTCCGAGTGGGCGAACGCCGAGAAGCCCAGGCCGCCGAAGGACTTCGGGATGATGATGCCGAGGAAGCCCTTCTCGCGGATGAACTTCCACGCTTCGGGCGGCAGGTCCATGCGGTTGTGGGTGATGTCCCACTCGTCCAGCATGCCGCAGAGCTCTTCGACGGGACCGTCGATGAACGCGCGCTCCTCGGTGGAGAGCTTGGGCTCCGGATAGGCGAGGAGCTTCGCCCAGTCCGGCCTGCCGGTGAAGAGGTCCGCGTCCCACCAGATGCTGCCGGCGTCGAGCGCCTCCTGCTCCGTCTGCGAGATCTGCGGGAGGATCTTCTTGTAGATGCCGAAGATCGGGCCGGTCACCATCGCGCGACGCAGCGGCTTGGCGATCGAGAACACGGCGAACACCCCCACCGCGATCCAGAGCATGGTGAGCACCGCGAGCGGCGTGCCCGAGGCGAAGGTGAGCGCCGCGACGCCCGCGGCCATGGCGAGCGACCAGGCGAGGCCGTTGGCGCGGTGATAGGCGAGGATCCAGGCCGCGCCGAGGGCCGCGAGGATCGCCGCGACGGTGAAGATCGTGTGCATGTCGTTCTCCTTCAATCTCCCGAGACGAGCTCGAGCTTGCGTGATTCGGCGAGCGGCGGCGCCTTGAGCCCCGCGACGAGGAAGGGCGCGAGGCGTTGGAGCAACAGCTCGTCGTCGTACTTGTCCGCGGCCGTCACCTGCGCGAAGAGCTTGAGCGCGTCGGTGCCGGCGAGCGTGTACGAGAGCGCCCCCATGACGAAGTGCAGCCGCCACGTGAGCTCCTGTCGCGACAGGTGCGGCAGCGCCTTCAGGAACGCCTCCTTGTAGCGTCCGATCATCTCGGCATATTGCTCGTGCAGGAAATGCCGGATGAAGGGCGCCGGATCCGCATACGCGCGGCCCAGCACGCGCAGGAAGTTCTTGCCGCCGCGCTTCTCATCGCGCGCGAGGCGCAGCGCCGGGATGAGCATCGCGAAGAGGATCTTCTCGCACGAGGCGGGCTTGCCGCCGGCTTCGCGCTCGAGGCGCTCGAGGATCTCGATGCGCTCCTGGTTCATGGGGTCGAGGCGGCGCGTGAGGACAGCCTGGAACAGCTCTTCCTTGGTGCCGAAGTGGTAATTCACCGCGGCGAGGTTCACGCTCGCGGCGGCCGTGAGGCTCCTCAGGCTGGTCGCCTCGAAGCCGTGCTCCATGAAGAGGCCTTCGGCGGCATCGAGGATGCGGGTCTTGGTGTCGGCGGAGGTCGCGTCGATGGCGACGCCTTTCCGCGCGGGACGTGAAGCGGCCATGGTCAAACGCCCAATTCAAACGGTCGTTTGAATTCTATCCTAACGGGGACTATCCCGCTCGGCACGCCGCCTTCCAGTAGCGCATCACGAGATAGCCTCCGGCCATGCCGCCCAGGTGCGCGAAGTGCGCGACGCCGGCCTGCGTTCCGCTCACGCCCAGGATGAGCTCGAGCGCGCCGTAGACGAGGGCGAACGTCGGCGCGCGCATCGGGATCGGCGGGAAGAGCGGCATCACGATGCGATGGGGAAAGACGCACGCGAAGGCGAGCAGCAATCCGAATATCGCGCCGGAGGCGCCGATGGTCGGGTAGTACGCCCCGGTCACCGACGACACGACGAGCTGCGCCACCGCCGCGGAGATCGCGCACGCGAAGTAGTAGGCGAGGAAGCGGCGCGGGCCCCACACGCGCTCGACATCCGCGCCGAACATGAAAAGGCCGAGCATGTTGAACAGCAGGTGGGTAACCCCGCCGTGGAGGAACGCGTACGTGATCACCTGCCATGGATGGAACTGCGCGCCCAGGGGCCAGAGCGCGAAGGGGGCGACGATCGCGTCGCCGAGGCCCAGCTCGAGGACGAACGCGAGCCCGTTGGCGAGGATGAGGGCGCGGGTGATGGGAGGTAGCGAGAACACCTTCCGAGGATAAGGTCCCGTGCTTAAGGCGGGCTTAAGGGGCCGGTCGGGGGGCGGGCAGGCTCGGATAGACTCCGCGGGTGCGCACGACCCGTTTCCTCGCCGCGATCGTCGCCCTGGCCCTGGCCCTGGCCCTGGCCCTGGCCCTTCCGGCGCACGGGATCCTCATCCGCGCCGATCGCGACGACGCCGAGTACCTCGAGCTCGCGACGCGCTACGAGTCCTCGATCCTCCTCGGCGCGCCCGGGGGCGAGGGAGTGCTCATCGCGCCGCGCTGGGTGCTCACCACCGCCCACATGGCCCGGGCGCTGCAGGAGATGAAGGCTGCGCCCAGGCTGCGCTTCGCCGGCAGGGATTACGAGATCGAATCGGTGACGCTCAATCCGGATTGGAAGAAGGGCACGGCCGAGGGCGACCTCGCCCTACTCCTGCTGCGAAAGCCCGTGACCGACGTCCAGCCCACGCCGCTTTACCGCGACAAGGACGAGATGGGCCACGCCGTGGTGATCGTGGGGCACGGGTTCAACGGCGTGATCGGCGAGAAGCCGGGGCCCAAGGAGCGCTGGGACCGGAAGAAGCGCGCCGCCGTGAACACCGTCGATCGCGTGACGCCGATCCTTCTCGGGCTGCGCATCAAGGTTCCCGACGAGGCCTCCGACCTGCAGGGCGCGGCCGCGCCGGGCGACAGCGGCGGGCCTGCGTTCATCGAGACTGCCGCGGGGCTTTTCGTGGCCGGCATCGGATCGTCGACCGACGACGCGAACAACAACGGGATCGTGGGCGACGCGGGCGATTGGGAGCTCTATGTGCGCGTCTCGGCTTTCGTGCCGTGGATCGAATCGGTGATGCTCGACGTCGCGACGAAGGAGATGAACGCGCGGATGGATCCGGACCCGCGCTAGGCGCTACCTCACGCGCCTTCGAGCGCGCGGCCCAGGTCCCAGAGGATGTCGTCGACGCTCTCGATGCCGATCGATAGCCGCACCATGTCCGGCGGCACGCCGGCCTGCCTCTGCTCTTCTTCCGAAAGCTGGCGGTGCGTGGTGGACGCGGGATGGATCACCAGCGACTTCGCGTCGCCGATGTTGGCGAGGTGGCTCACGAAGGTGAGGCCCTCGATGAACTTGACCCCCGCCTCGAAGCCGCCCTTGATCCCGAAGGCGAGGAGCGCGCCGGCGCCCTTCGGCATGTAGCGCTTGGCGAGCGCGTGATACGGGCTCGCGGCAAGGCCCGGGTAATTCACCCACGAGACCTTCGGATGGTCCTCGAGGAACCGCGCTACCGCCATAGCGTTGGCGCAATGGCGATCCATGCGCACGGGAAGCGTCTCGATGCCCTGCACCAGCATCCATGCGTTGAAGGGAGAGATCGTCGGCCCGAAGACGCGCAGCACTTCCATCCTCGCCTTCATGGTGAAGGCGAAGTCGCCGAAGGTCTCGTGGAACTTCACGCCGTGGTAGCCCACCGAGGGCTCGGTCATGGACGCAAACCTGCCGTTGTCCCAGGGAAACTTCCCGCTCTCCACCACCACGCCGCCCATGGTGGTGCCGTGGCCACCGAGGAACTTGGTGGCCGAATGCACGACGATGTCAGCGCCGTGCGCGATCGGCTGGCAGAGGTACGGCGAGGCCGCCGTATTGTCGACGATGAAGGGCACGCCCGCTTCGCGCGCGATCGCGCCAATGGCGGCGATGTCGATCACGTTGATCGCCGGATTGCCGAGCGTCTCGGAGAAGATCGCCTTGGTATTGGGCTTCAGCGCGCGGCGGAAATTCTCCGGATCGTCGGGATCCACCAGCGTGGACTCGATGCCGAGCTTCCTGAAGTTCACGTTGAGCATCGTGTTCGTGCCGCCATACACCTTGGCCGACGAGACGACGTGGTCGCCGCTTTCGAGGATGTTGAGGAATGCGACCATCTCGGCCGCCTGCCCCGACGCGGTCGCGACGGCCGCGCGGCCGTTCTCCAGCGCCGCGACGCGCTCCTCGAAGACCGCGGTGGTCGGGTTCGAGAGCCTCGTGTAGACGTTGCCGAAAGTCTGAAGGTTGAAGAGGCTCGCCGCGTGCTCCGCGCTCTCGAAGACGTAGGACGTCGTCTGGTAGAGCGGCAGCGCCCGCGAGCCCGTCTGCGCGTCGGGTATCTGGCCCGCGTGCAGGCACAACGTCTCGAAGCCGAATTCCCTATCCGCCATTTCTGTCTATTTTTTCTTTAGAAAATTAGGGCGGGGACGCAGATAAGGGGGACATCGGCGTCAATCTGCGTCAAGCTTTTGACTTTGACTTTGACCTTGACTTAGGTGACCGCGCCTTCGCCCGCCTTGGTGCGATCGAGGACTGTCATGGCGCTGGCGACCAGGCCCGCGATGTCGGCGAGGTTCGACGGAATGATGAGCGTGTTGTTGGTCTTCGCGAGCCCCTGGAACGCCTCGATGTACTTCTCCGCGACCTTCAGGTTCGCGGCACTCATGCCGCCCGGGGACCCGATGGCCGCGGCCACGGCCCGCACCGCGTTGGCGTTCGCGTTGGCGACGAGCTCGATGGCGCCCGCCTCGCCCGCGGCCTTGTTGATCTGCGCCTGCTTCTGGCCCTCGGACTCCAGGATGGCTGCTTGTCTTTGGCCGTCGGCGATGTTGATCTCCTGCTGGCGCTTGCCCTCGGAGGTCGCGATCACCGCCCGCTTCTCCCGCTCCGCGGTGATCTGCGCCTGCATCGAGCGCAGGATCGATTCCGGCGGCGTGAGGCTCTTGATCTCGTAGCGCAGCACCTTGATGCCCCAGGTGCGGCCGGCCTCGTCGAGCACCGCGACCACGTGCTGGTTGATCTCGTCGCGGCTCTCGAAGGTGCGGTCGAGCTCCATCTTGCCGACGACGCTGCGAAGCGTGGTCTGCGCGAGCTGCGTGATCGCCTGGATATAGTCCGACGACCCGTAGGAGGCGAGCCGCGGATCGACCACCTGGAAGTAGATGATCCCGTCGACCGAGAGCTGCGTGTTGTCCTTGGTGATGCAGATCTGCTCGGGCACGTCGAGCGGCACTTCCTTCAGCGAATGCCGGTACGCGACCCGGTCGAAGAAGGGCACGATGAGGTTCAGGCCGGGCTGGAGCACGGCATGGAACTTGCCCAGGCGCTCGACCACCCACGCCTGTTGCTGCGGGACGATGCGCACCCCCTCGAAGATGAACACCACCACCATCGCGACGAGGAACGTGGCAACGGTGGCGCCGGTGCTGTGCGTGAGATACGCGATGGCGACCGTGAGGATGACGGCGATGGCGACTTTCAAGAACATGGTCTTCTCCCTGTTGTGCGTCTGGGTCTAGCGCGGCGACGGGGCGGCGGCGACAACGACCAGCGTGTTGCCTTCCTGTCCCTCGATGTAGAGCGTGGTCCCGGGCGCGGGCCGCGAGCCCTGCGCCACGCGCGCATCCCACGACGTGCCGCGATACTTGACGCGCGCGATGTCGGCCGACTCGTTGGCCCAGCCCTCGAGCACGACGGGCTGCCCCCGGTCGAGGAAATTGGACTGCGCATCCCCGACCTTCTGGCGCGAATTCCAGTGATGCACCGCGGCCATGCCGCCCAGGGCGACGAGGCTGCCGACCACGGCCTGGACGATCATGCCGGCGCCCATCCACGCCATGAGCGCGCCCGCGAAGGCGCCCGCGCCGATCACCAGCAGGTAGAAAGTGCCGGTGAGGAGCTCCGCGATGGCGAGCGCGAACCCCGCCACGATCCAGACGAGCCACAATTCCATGTTCGTGTCCTCCTTTTCAGGCGCTCGCGCGTTTGGCCGAGATCACCCGGGTGTTGACTCCGGCCCATCCCAGGCCGCCGAAGAACCTGCCATGCTCGATCTTGACGCATCGATTCTCGACCACCTCGAGCCCCGCGGCCTCGGCGCGCGCGCGCGCCGCCGCGTTCTCCACGCCAAGCTGCATCCACAATACCTTCGCGCCGATCGCGATGGCCTCCTCGGCGAGCATGGGTATTTCGGCACTCTTGCGGAAGCAATCGACCACATCCACTTTCTCCGGGATGTCGGCGAGCCGCTTGTAGCATTTTTCCCCGAGGATCTCTGGGTAGGCCGGGTTCACCGGGATCACGCGATAGCCGTGCTCCTGCATGTACTTGGCGGCGAAGAAGCTCGGCCGGTGCCACTGCGCCGAAAGGCCCACGACGGCAATGGTGCGGGAGCCTTTCAGGATGCGCCGGAGCTTGTCGCTGTCGTCCATGAGGGCGTCGCCAAACCTATAATGGATTGATGGATTCTACCTTGATGCCCGGCCGCACTTTCCTGGCGCGCTTTGCCGCCGCCCTCGTTGCCGCATGCGCGGTCTTCCCCGCGTCGGCCTACAACCACGTGAACATCGTGCCGCCGATCGCCCCGGGACCCTTCGAGGTCGCCTGCTCGAACATCGCGCAGGACGCATCGCGCATCGCGCCGGGCGCGAGCGCTGCCGATTACTGGGAAGGCCGCAACGATCACTACGTGAGCGACATCCTCGCGCAGCCCAATTCCGCGATCCGCTTCAGCGCTCTCGTGCCCGACCAGCGAAGCCTCTACGTGGGGCACGCGGGGGACTCGGTCGACTACGTGGCGATCGTCTGCCATCCCACGCCCCGCGCCAACCCGGATCCTTCGTACACGTTGCCGGGCCCCAGCGGCGGCGTGGTCCCGCACATGCAGCCGGCGGGAGCCGCGCCCAGGCTCATCACGGCGCAGGAATACCTCGGCGCGTTCGGCGCCCAAGTCTTCGACCCGCCGCCCCTCTTCCCGCAGCGCCTCCCGATGATCGTCTATTCGCACGGCCTTACCGGCAGCCCCATCAGCAAGGGCTATGTCGACGTGCTGGTGCAGCTCGCGGCGCAAGGCTTCATGGTGGCCGGAATCTTCCACGGCGACCCGCGCTTCTCGCGAGTGCGCGTCGAGGATCTGAGCGATGCGTTCTACCTGCTCGGCAATTTCGACCGCGTGGTGGAGATGGAGCTCATGCGTCCGCTCTCCCTCAAGACCTTGACCGACGTGCTGCTCGCCTCGAGCTTCGCGCCCGGCATCGACCCCGATCGCATCGGCGGCTTCGGCGCGAGCCTGGGCGGCGAGGCGATGAGCATGCTCGCCGGCGCGCGCGTCACGACGAGCCTCGACCACAACTGCTCCGATCCGGTCCACGATCCGAGGTTGCGGGCGGTCGTGGGTTACGTTCCCTTCGGCGGCTATTCTTTCCTCCCCGCGTATTGCGACGGCCAGGTGGGCGCTGCTGGCGTGAATCGCCCGTACCTCGCGATGGCGGGGACCGCGGACACCACCGCGCCGCTCACGCAGTTCCGGCAGGCATTGAATCTCTTCGGCTCCTCGCGCTACCTCGTGGAGCTCACCGACGGGCAGCACGAGCTGCGCCCCGAGGACGTGGGCGACCTCTTCACGTGGATGGTCACGTTCTTCAATGCCTATCTCGACGTGCAGGTCGATCACGGCGCCATGGGTCGGCTCGTGCGCATGGCGAGCGTCACCGGCGGGCGCCAGGACACGCTCACGGTGGACGTGCACGTGCCTTTCGCCAATGCCGGGAGCGAGGCCACCGCGGTGGAGTTCTACAACACCCGGATCAACCACTACTTCATCACGATAGACCCGGCGGAGTACGGCGCGCTTGTGAACGGCGTCTTCGGCACGTCGTGGTTCCTCACTGGCGAGGGCTTGAAGGGCTGGCCGCAGCGCGCCGCGGATACGCCTGCCACCGCGGTCCCGGTCTGCCGTTTCGACGCCTACCGGCGCGGCGGCCCCGCGAGCGCCTTCTACACGGCGAGCGCGGCCGAATGCGCCGCCACGAAAGCGAACCGCTTCTGGGTCTACCGCGGCACGCCCTTCTACATCCAGCCGGTGAGCTCGGTGGGACAGTGCCCCGACGGCTACCTCGGCGTGAATCGCGCGTATAACCAGGGTCACGTGCGCAACGACCCGAGCCACCGCTACACCACGAGCGACTCGGCCGTGCGCGACCTGGAGCGCGAAGGATGGACCTACGAGGGCATGGTGATGTGCTCGCGTCCCTGAGGCGCTCGGCGGTCCTCGCGGCCACTGTGGTTCTCGTGGCGGCGGCGTCCTGGTCCTGCCCGGCGCGATCCGAGACGCTGCGCGTGGGCTCCAAGCGCTTCACCGAGTCGTACATCCTCGGCGAGATCCTCGTGCAATCGGCGGCGCGCGAAGGCGTCGACGCGGTGCACCGCCCCGGCCTGGGAAATACGGCGATCCTCTACGAGGCGCTCGCGCGCGGCGCCATCGACGCCTATCCCGAATACACGGGGACGATCGCGCGGGAGATCCTGAAGAGCAGCGAGGCGCTCGACCTTGCCGCGATCAATGCGCGGCTCGCGCCCCTCGGACTCGCCGCCTCGACGCCGCTCGGATTCTCCGACGGCTACGCGCTCGGCATGAGCGCGCAGGCCGCGGCGGCGCACGGGGTCGCGAAGATCTCCGATCTCGCCGCGCACCCTGCACTACGCTTGGGGCTCTCGCACGAGTTCCTCGGCCGCCAGGACGGCTGGCCCGGGTTGAAGGCGGCGTACGCGCTGCCGCAGCCCGATCCGCGCGGGCTCGATCACGGCCTCGCCTACGAGGCGCTCGCGCGCGGCGAGGTCGACGCGATCGACCTCTACACCACGGACGCCAAGATCGCGCGCTACGGCGTGAAGGTGCTCGAGGACGATCGCCATTTCTTTCCCCGGTACGACGCGGTGATCCTGCATCGCATCGACGCGCCCGCGCGCTATCCGAAGGCGTTCGCCGCGTGGTCGCGACTCGCGGGAAAGCTCGACGAAGCCACGATGATTCGCCTGAACGCCCGCGCGGAGCTGGACCACATCGAGTTCGCGGCGGTGGCGCGCGAATTCCTCGGCGGGGAGAAGTCCGCGAAGGCCCGGACATTGTGGTCCGCGCTCTTCGCGCCCGACTTCGGCCGGCTCCTCGTCGAGCACGCGAGCCTCGTCTTCGGCTCGCTCCTCGCGGCGATCGCGATCGGCGTGCCGCTGGGGATCCTCGCGGCCAAGGTGCGCTGGGTTGCGCAGCCGGTGCTCGTCTCCACGGGCCTCATCCAGACGATCCCGTCGCTCGCGCTCCTCGCCTTCCTCATTCCGGCGACCGGGACCATCGGGGTATGGCCGGCGATGATCGCGCTCTTCCTCTACGCGCTGCTGCCGATCGCGCGCAACACGCACGCGGGCATCCTAGGCATTCCCGCGGGCGTGCGGCAGGCGGCGACGGCGCTGGGCTTCGTCCCCTCGCAGGTGCTGCGCTTCGTCGAGCTTCCGCTCGCCATGCCCACGATCCTCGCGGGCGTGAAGACCTCCGCCGTGATCAACGTCGGCACGGCGACCATCGCGGCCTTCATCGGCGCCGGCGGATTCGGCGAGCGCATCGCGCAAGGCCTCGCGCTGAACGACCACGTGCTGCTCCTCGCGGGGGCGCTGCCTGCGGCGGGGCTCGCGCTCATCGTGCATGGGATCTTCGAGGCGGCCGAGCGCGCCGCGATCGGCTCGCAACCCCCTTCACGTCGGGGTAGCCCGTGAGCTTGGTTTCCGGGCGGGCACGCCCTGCGATAGACTGTCGGGGCCCATCACACAACGGGGCGCTGGAGGCGCGGGGTCGAGATTCCCACCGCGTCGTGCGCTCGATTGCGTCTCGGCCATACCCTAGGGCCGCCCGCGCACTCTTGAGGAGAGACCATGTTCCGAACCGCTATTCGCTTGATCGCCGGCGCCTGCCTCGTGCTCGCCCTGCCGGCCCTCGCCGTCCAGTACGTGACGATCCTCACCGGCGGAACCAGCGGGATCTACTATCCCCTCGGCGTCGCGCTCTCGCAGATCTACGGCAAGGTGCTGCCCGACGCGAAGGTCACCGTGCAGTCGACCAAGGCGTCCGCGGAGAACCTGAACCTCATCCAGGCCGGCCGCGGCGAGCTCGCCTTCACGCTCGGCGACGCGCTGTCCGACGCGTGGAAGGGCGATGCCGAAGCCGGCTTCAAGGCGCCGCTGAAGAAGCTGCGCGGCGTGGCCTCCATCTATTCGAACTACGTGCAGATCGTCGCGAGCGCCGATTCCGGCATCCGCACGCTCGCCGACCTGAAGGGCAAACGCATCTCGGTGGGCGCGCCCAAGTCCGGCACGGAGCTGAACGCGCGCGCGATCCTCAAGGCCGCGGGCCTTTCCTACAGCGACTTCGCCAAGGTCGAGTACCTGCCGTTCGGTGAGTCGGTCGAGCTCATGAAGAACCGCCAGCTCGACGTGACGCTGCAGTCCGCCGGGCTCGGCGTGGCGTCGCTGCGCGACCTCGCCGCGACGATGAAGATCGTGGTGGTGCCGATTCCCGCCGACATCGTGAAGAAGGTGGGCGATCCCGCGTACCAAGCCACCGCCATCCCCGCCAAGACTTACGAAGGCCAGGACCAGGACGTGCCGGGCGTGGCGATCAAGAACGCGCTCGTGACATCGGAGTCGGTGCCCGAGGAGACCGTCTATCGCATGACCAAGGCGCTCTTCGAGAACCTCGACACGCTCGCCGCCGCGCATAACGCCGCGAAGGAAATCCGCCGCGAGGACGGGCCCAAGGGCATGCCCGTGCCGCTGCATCCGGGTGCCATCCGCTACTACAAGGAAGCCGGCGTCCTCAAGTAGTCCGGCGCATGGAATCGCGCGATCCCATCCTCGACACCTCGACCACAGGACCGGTCGAGGAGTTCGAGGAGCACGGTGCGCGCCGCGAGCTGGCGGGCACCGCACGCCACGTCATCATCGCGGTCGCGCTCGCGTTCTCCGCCTACCAGTTGGTGGTGGCGGCCTTCAGCCCGCTCTCGAGCCAGGTGATGCGCTCGGTGCACGTGGGCTTCCTCCTGGCGCTCGCGTTCCTGCTGCACCCGATCTCGAAGAAAGCGGACCGGCATTCGATCGCGTGGTACGACGCCATCTTCGCGATCGTCGCTTTCGCGCTCGCCTTCTACCACTGGATCTACGAGGCCGATCTCATCCAGCGCGCGGGCGATCCCACCACCGCGGACCTCGTGGTGGGCACGACCGTGATCGTGCTCCTCTTCGAGGGCGCCCGGCGCGTGCTGGGCCTGGCATTGCCGCTCATCAGCGCCACGTTCCTCGCCTACGGGCTCTTCGGGCAATACCTGCCGGACGTGATCGGCCACCGTCCCTTCGGCTACGACCAGATCGTCTCGCAGATCTACCTCGGCGTGGAGGGCATCTACGGAATCCCAACGCTGGTGTCGGCGACCTACATCTTCCTCTTCATCCTCTTCGGCTCCTTCCTCGAGCACGCGGGGATGATCCAGCTCTTCAACAACGTCTCCCTCGGCTTCGTCGGGCACGCGCGCGGCGGCCCCGCGAAGGTCGCGGTGATCTCCTCGGGATTCATGGGCACCATCAGCGGCTCCGGCGTCGCCAACGTGCTCACCGTGGGGCAGTTCACCATCCCGCTCATGAAGCGCTTCGGCTACTCGCCGGTCTTCGCGGGCGCGGTCGAGGCCACCTCGAGCATGGGCGGGCAGATCATGCCGCCGGTGATGGGCGCGGTGGCCTTCATCATGGCCGAGACGCTGAACGTGCCGTACCTCGACATCTGCAAGGCGGCCGTCATTCCCGCGGTGCTCTACTACGTGACCGCCTTCTGGATGGTGCACCTGGAGGCGGGGCGCGCGAACCTCGTGGGCATGCCGAAGGACCAGTGCCCCAATCCGTGGAAGGCGATCGCCGAGGGCTGGTACCTGCTGCTGCCACTCGCCGCGCTCGTCTTCATGCTCTTCGACGGCTTCACGCCGATGTACGCCGGCATGACCGGCCTCGCGCTCACCGCGGTCCTCATCCTGGGCGCGGGCATCGCCGCCTCGCTCGGGGGAACGGCGTTTCGCGTGTTCTTCTGGGTCGCGCTGGGGCTCGCCGCGGGCGCCGCGTATCGCGCCGGCCTCTGGGACCAGTTCGGCATGTGGGTCATCATCGTGCCGATCGCGCTGCTCGCGCTCTCGCTCCTCTTCATCCGCGGCGGGCGCGCGACGCTCACCGTCATGCGCGAAAGCCTCGTGGACGGCGCCAAGCAGGCGCTGCCGGTGGGCGTCGCGTGCGCCATCGTCGGCATCATCATCGGCATCCTCACGCTCACCGGCGCCGCCACCACTTTCGCGGGCTTCATCGTGAGCGTCGGCGCGAAGAGCCTTTTCCTCTCGCTCGTGCTCACGATGCTGGTGTGCCTGCTGCTCGGCATGGGGATCCCCACCATCCCGAACTACATCATCACCAGCTCCATCGCCGCGCCCGCGCTCCTCAAGCTGGGCGTGCCGCTCATCGTCTCGCACATGTTCGTCTTCTATTTCGGCATCATGGCGGACCTCACCCCGCCGGTGGCGCTCGCCGCGCTCGCCGCCGCCTCGATCGCCAAGGCGCCCTTCATGAAGATCGGCTTCAAGGCGACCCAGATCGCCATCGCCGGGTTCGTGATCCCCTACATGGCGGTCTACGATCCATCGCTCATGCTGCAGGGCGGCACCTGGGTCGCGACGGTCTACATGGTGTTCAAGGCGCTCATCGCGATCGCGTTGTGGGGCGCCGCCTCCATCGGCTACCTTTTCTCGCCGCTCAACATGGGCGAGCGCGTGGTCTCCGCGGCCGCCGCGTTCATGCTCGTGGTCGCGATCACCTGGACCGACTACGCGGGCTTCTCGCTCGCCATCGTCTTCGTCGCCTGGCATTTCTGGCGCAGCCGCGCGCGGCGCGCGCAGCCCGCGGCGGGATGACGCCGGGCATCTGCCTCGCCGCGGGCGCGCTGCACGCCTTCGTCGCGACCACCAGCTTCACGCTCGCCTGGACGCATTCCATCGAGAAGATCCGCTGGGAAGAGGATTACGTGGCGCACGGCCATGAGCTCACGCTGGAGAAAGCACGCATTCGCGGTAGTGGAGCGGGCATGGAGCCTCCGCCCGGATCAATATTGCGCAACGGCGTGTGGCACTACCGCCCCGCGCGCGCGCCGCTCGCCCGCATCGTGCTCGCGCGATCGGATTTCACGCCCGACTACGACCTGTGCTTCGACGCTCGCTGCCGCCCCATGGCCGAAGTCATTCCCGCCGCTGGCCCGACCACCATCGAGGCCTGCGAGGGGCGCGCCCGCCCCGGCGAAGTTGCGCGACAATGACGAGGGAAAGGGTGGGCCCGCCTGGACTCGAACCAGGGACCAAGGGATTATGAGATCGGCTTTGATCATAATCTACGCAAGTTAACCGAAGCCAATCAAGAGCATTTATGCTCTTGAAATCAATGATTTGATTGCGGCCTAGTGGTTAACGGCAGATGATTCATTCATCTCGAAATCAACGCCGGCTGTAGCAAAGTTGTAGCAAAATTAGGCCGGCTGCCACGCACCGTTCTATTGGCCGCCCATGAAAGATTGCGAAGAGAATTCACGCTCCCCAAAGCGTCCCGACCGGATCAATTTCACGAAAGCCGCCCTCGACGAACTGCCCTCAGCAGAAAACGGCCACCGGTACTATTACGACACGAAGGTGAATGGCCTATGTGTCGGTGTGGGGAGAACGGGCCGAAAGAGCTTCGTCTTGTATCGCAGGATCGAATCGCGTCCGGAGCGAATTCCTATCGGACCCTATCCTGGCTTGACGGTAGAGCAAGCCCGCAATCGCGCGCTGACGCTCATCGGAAACATCGCTAGCGGCAGCAACCCCGCCAAGGAGAAACGTGAGCGCGATGCCGAAATAACGTTCGCGGGAATTCTTCCAGAAGTACTACGAGCTCCACAGCCTCCCGCGCAATCGAACCGCTGCTGAGGACCTCATGAAGTACAACTGCCACCTTGCGACGGCAAAGCACGGCCTCAATTTGTCGGAGATGCGCTTGTCGCAGATTCGACGTGCAGACATCGTGAAGCTGCATTCAAACCTTGGTCGCCGTCATCCCTACGCCGCGAACCACCTCCTGGCACTGATCCGGAGCATGTTCAACAGGGCAATCTCGTGGGACTTTGTCGAAGGTGAAAATCCGTGCCGCGGCATTTCTAAGTTCCCCGAGCTCGCACGAGAACGGTTCGTTCAAGCCGACGAATTCCCGCGCCTTTTCTTCGCGCTGGAACTGGAAGAGAACATCAAAGTTCGCGACATGTTCTACATGTGCCTCTTCACCGGAGCTCGGCGTGGCAACGTGATGGGGATGCGATGGGATCAAGTCAATTTCGATCGGTGCGTTTGGCAGATTCCGCGCACCAAGAACGGGACGCCTCAATCCGTGCCCCTCACGGGTGAGGCCATCGCGATCTTGAAAGCCCGGCACACCGACCAACCACAAGCCAGCGCCTACGTCTTTCCGGCAGACAGCAAGACTGGCGTGCTGGTCAAGCCGAAAAAGGTCTGGGTCCGGGTTACAACGCGAGCGACGATCGTGGGACTAGTCGAAAAGATCGCCGAGAAGAAGCGGTGGAGCGATGCTGACGCCTTGAGCTTTCTTCGGGCAAAGCTGCAAGACTATCGCGGCGCAATCCACGGACTCGCCGCAATGGCAGCCGAGTCCGGCATCGAATTGAAGCCGCTCGATATGCGCGATCTCCGCGTGCACGACCTCAGAAGGACGATGGGATCGTGGCAAGCCAGCACCGGAGCGAGCCTACCCATCATTGGCCGCTCCCTGAACCACAAGTCCCCCCAATCGACGGCCATCTACGCACGCCTCATGCTTGACCCTGTTCGTCACGCAATGGAAAAGGCAACGGCGGCAATGGTCGCGGTCGCCCGGCCGGCCGCGCCCACCCGATAAGCTCGTCGTCCGGGGTATCCGAGGTGAAGGGAGAGCGACGTTCTCGCGACCGGCAATGAAGAGTGTATATGAGTCAAGAATGACAACGTTCTCGCGACCGGCCTCGAGTACTTCGTCCGGGCGCGTCGTGGCGAAGCACCGCGCCCTCTTGCGCCGTGGGCTTCGCCTTGTACTCCTGCCACAGAGCCGCCAACACAGGGTCGGCGGCCGTGCCTACGGCCATGTCTCTGCTCCCTGTCCATCAAGGATGGCAAACTACCGGCTCGAACACCGTTCAAAGCTGTTCAAGCCATGGATTTGCGAGAAAGGGTACGGAGTCTCGGGGCACTGGTGCGACGCCGGGTGTCACCGAGGGCACGCGTCTATCATGCAATGAAAATGGCTTTTCAAAACTACGCTGCGGGGCGTCCACTTTCGACTGGGATGCAAGATCCACACTTCAAGGGCCGATTTATTGACGTACCCGCAATCGTGCGGGATTGGTGTGGCGCGTCGCGCATCGAGGGTGCGGATATTTTGGACTTTGGGTGTGGCGAGGGTGTTTCTGCACTTGGCATGGCCATGGCATTTTCGCCCAAGCGAGTTGTCGGCATCGACATCATGCCGGATCCAGAGCGATGCTTGTCGGTGGCAAGGGCCAATCTCGGTCTCGAAACGCTACCGCCCTCTTTAAAGCTCTATCGAGTTGCGCCAGGGGTGTTGCACGACACTAACGACCGGTTTGATGTGGCCTATAGCTGGTCCGTCTTCGAACACGTCGATCAGACGTTGGTTGACCAATCGTTGGTATTGATCCGCTCAGCCCTGAGACGCGATGGCCTGTTTTTGGCGCAGATAGCGCCGCTCTATTACTCGGCAGAAGGGTCCCACCTTTTCCATGTCTTTAAAGAGCCATGGATCCATTTGCGTGTCCAACAAAATCTATTGGAGCATCAATTACGCATAGCAGTGAGCGATCCCGTCGAGGCCCAAGCGTTGTGGTCAACGTATATCACTCTGAACAAAATCACTTACCAATCGCTGATCGCTCGGATTGCGTCGAATGGTTTCGAGGTTGTTCGAACATTTACAAGTAAGCAGGATTTCGCGCCACCCGCAGATCTGCTGGACATTTATCACCACGACGCGCTGCTTACTAACCAAGTCGTGGTTCTAGCCAAGGCGGTCTAACTCCTTTGTCTAGCACCTAAACTGCTGACGCCGATTATCCAGCGCAGCCGGCGGTAATCTTTGCTGACTGCGACTATCGCTCCAATGCGTACAGGCGATAGTTATCCAACTCCGCTGCAGTCTCAGCCTTCCCCCACGTTTCGATGCCGATGTAAGTGCCTCTCAGAATTGCGCTACTCCAATTGGTCGGTGCGCCGAGTTCCGAATGATTGCCGAAGTAGCACTGAAGGAGCGCCGTCAGTGGCAGTCGATAGCTTTTCGGAACCCCGACGCTTATGACATCTGGCTCGCGCATTCGAGGGAGAGTGGGTATTTCTGGAAACACTTGACCGAGCGACGGCGCAGTAAAGTAAACAAGTTCGCCGAATCCGCCCGCGAGCCGGCGGTCATAAAGCCCCGTGCTGTCACAGGGCGAGAAGTTGCTGGCCCCCCACCACGTTGCGGACGAAGTACATCCATCGTAGGTCGAGTCCCGCCAGAGAACGATTTCAATAAAACGCAACAAGCCGTTCCACTCGATTGTCGCTCCTACAGTTAGACGGCTCATGCCTGCCCCGCTTGGAAAGCCTGCCATCGGCCCCTTGCTGGTGTAGGTTGCGGGGTCAATTGAGATGCGATGGTTCGTGAGCTTTGCGCGCACGTCAATCCACAAATCCTGATCTAGGGTTGGATACGCGCCGCTCGGATTCACGTAATAGCGATTAACGTCAAAATTGTCCTCGAAGAACGCTGTTGCGTAAGAGGTGGTCCCAGAAATCTAGGCAGTCCGCTAAGTGTAATCTCGGCCCGAATGGGCGGCGGCACCGCTCGATTTTTGGGAGTCGAGAATGGCAAAGCGGTCGAGAAGGAATCACGGAGCGGAGTTCAAGGCGAAGGCGG